>QXWX01000168.1 GCA_009911175.1 Lachnospiraceae bacterium
AATAGTTCAATAAATAATGATCTCAGTATAGCAAAGTTTTGTGAGCTTTACCAGACGCCATCTTTTGAAGCGCTTACAAAAGATACTGTGTATTAACACAAACATTTCAATTTGCATTTCAAAATAAAGATATTATTTTCGAGATCATTACACAAATGTATTTAATAATTTTTCTAATTTGAAAATACCGTAGATTACACAAACTTCCTTAGTCACAAAACAAAAAAGTTTTCATCATCCATACAGCCAGTATTAAAACATTAAGCGCATCAGAATATCAATCAACAAATATCTGAATCTTTAAGTATCACATTTAAACATTATTTTCTTTATTACAAGATCTTTCTATTAATCTTCTGTCAGCTCCTTCTTCTTATTCATTTTCATTAATAGATTAACACATTTATATAAAAATCACCATAGTATTTTACTCATCTATTCAACCTATTACAATAATAAATCGGTTTATTCATAGTAAACGCACAAGGATATTAACAATTCGCATTTCCCGCCAGTTAATTCCTTCTACATTTTATGATAGATAATCATATATAAAAATTCATATACGTGTAATTTACGTTAAAAATAACAAAGTCTATATTAAAAGGCTGGAACTCTGTCAAAACAAAGCTCTCAGCCTTTTATGCGCCTTTAGAATTTTTGAAAGATCAACATAGTAGTTCAAAAATTTTTCTGACAATTTACTTACACAGTTTTTCTGACGTACCCAATAACTTACCGCTGCGTTTTTCCTGTATACTAAATTTATTTGCTATGAAATTTTTACGGATTCCAGTTCCAATATGAATAAAATAGTTTTCCTAAGTCTTTTGCTTTTTCCTGCACATAGCCTCTTGCATATCCTGGTAGTTGCGTTGCTATATACTCAGCGCACCGTTCATTCCATGGTTTTAACAATTCCTGAAATCTGTTTACTGCTTTTTCCACTGACCTGTTATCTGTCGGGTTCATCTCGGAAAAGGCTTTCATGATTTCCGAAATAATCTGTGTATTTGACGCGACAGCCAGGCTTCCCCCTATATAGTATCCTTTCCAACGGCTATTCTGCTCCTCTGATAAAGCAATTTCTATCCACTCTTTATTTTTCTCCAATTTTTGCTCTATCCTTCTCTCCACCGCATTACTTAAAATATCTGCCTGATCCTTTGTCAATCCCAGTTCTGGCTTATAAGCATACACCCTTGCCATACCCATCTTCATATAATCATCATAGCCACAAGGGTTATTTCCTCCGATTACCTCCTGGAGATAATTTCCTGTTTTATGAATTGCTGACACCTCTTTATATGTGAACTCTTTTCCCTCGATACGGAATTTTGTTTTCAGATTTTCTAACGTATTCGCAACCCCATTTTTTAAATTCTCTTTCATTTCATCCACAAGGTTATATGCCCCTCTAAAAAGACTAACACAATAAGTAAGACTCCTATCCAAGGCCCATGATACTGCCCTTCCAGCACCAGCAATATATCCATGGAAATCATATGTGCTAATCTCCCCCTTTGCATATTGTTCAAATATATTTATATATTGGTCAAAATCACTCAAAAAATATTCATTTTTAAGAACTATAACACAATCCTCTTTTTTGGGCTTTGGAGCAGTTAAAATATGCGGGGTATTTTCATCCAAATGAAGCGCTATAGAATCCATCCGCTTTTCTTCTGGCAGACACTTTCCCTGCAACAACTTTGTCACATTGCTTTCCTGTAGCGGTTTTATGGTCTCTGCTTCTTTTACCCACTCATTTTTTGTATATGCGACATTCGATACTACCATTATTCGATCCCCTTTCCTAATATATACTTATAGCTACAGAACAAAATGTCTGTAGCTACGATGTTCTTTCATATCATCAAAAGTACAGGACTTCTCAAATCAGCTGGAAATATAATCAGAACGCATTAAATGATATAATCCATCCTGAAACAATATCTGCCCGTATGCACTTATCACGGCAGCATCTACATCATAGTAATCCCTAAACGTAATTGGTCCGTTTTGCATATAGGTACATAAACCTAAAGATATTGGCAAGTCATTTGGTGATGGTTGGCCTTTTCCCAACGTCAATACAGCTATTCCATTATTTCCTGTTACACTTGTTATATGTCTAAATTTATTACCCGTATGTTCACTCCATCCTCCGCTTTCCCAAAAAAGTTCTACACTATATCCGGGTACAGGAAATCCATGTTCACTAAAAACATGTACCTCCGGGCAAAATTTATCCTTAAACCGAAAATATTTTCCTTGTGGGTAAGGTGGATACTGATTAGGACCTTCATCACCATTTAAATGAACCTGAACATTGGAAGGGCTATTACTCAAACCTGAAATCGACAACAGGTATTCTGATGAAATGAATTCTGTTTCATCAGCGAATACTTTAATATAGTTAACTCCAGGTTGAATTTTATATAAACCATTACTCTTTTTGGCCAATTTCATTTTATTTCCATCTACAGTATAAACCTCTATTTGGTATCCCTTTACCTCCGTAGTAATAGATGCTAAAGAAATTTCCGATGACGAATTTCTCAACAAGAACCAGTCCTGATCATTAGACATATGGAGTGAAAGCTGTGGTACATTTTGACCATTGACGGTAAGTTCCGGAAGTTCGTAGGCATCATATGGGCTATTATTATATTCTAAAGCGTCATAAGAACTTTCTACATCTATACTCAAGGTAAGCTTAAATGTATCTGATGCGCTACCTCCTGTAGTCGCAAGAACAATCACTGCATAATTCTTTGTTTCTGCAGTATTATTTATATATGCCAAAGACTCATCCATGGTTTTTGTTACTCCATTCGGATAAGTATTCATATAGGTTTCTGTGATTGATCCATTCAACATATTTCCTAAATATCCATTAGCATCTATCTCATAGAGCAAAAGGTCATAATTCAAGTCCGGGTTTTGGGGGCAGACTAACGTTGCACTAAGAATCTGCTTCGGTGCCAGTGTCGTGATGTAATAAGCAAACTCACCTTCATTTGCAATCGCTCCTGTCCATGACTGTATCACACCTGAGGCTGAGCGTGCCATGCTTGCTGGATTTAGTACATTGTCTGTCTCTGTCAGCTGAATCCCTGACTCTAAACCGGACACTAATGCTATATCTGAAACATTTAGTGGAAAATCATTTGCTTTTACCAGTTCATCAGCATTAATTTCCTGAGGAACTTTTTCTTCAATTTCTTCAACAATCTGTACTTCCAATTCATGATCCGTACTATTCACTACTTCTGACTCTTCTGCCAGTACAGTAGTACCTATAGATAAAATCATGCCTATAGAAACCATAACAACTAAAATTTTTCTCATATGAATCTCCTCTCATTTAATAACAAGTAGCCAATGTTCATAAAACACCATAGCTTGAATAACCCTGGTCTCATAATCTCATGAATAATTATACGTTACCATTAATGTGATTTCCACTATCGAAGCGGAAATATCTATTCCCATTAATAGATATACATATATTTTAAGCCATATCGTCGCTGTGTCATATAAATCTGCCTTTAAAATTCAGATATAATAGTAGTTCTATTTTTAGTTGGTCCTGAGACTGATTATGTTGTCCTAATCGGACTTTCTACGGTTCTGTTTCTCTAGTGCATTACAAAAAAATGCTACCTTTGTTATTTTTGAATTGTTTTCTAAGACACTTTCTGATGATACTTACCTTCTTTATCAAGTTCCACCATTAATAACGTTTTGTTTTATTATCTGCCTGATGCAGATGGTTGTGACCGCAAATACAAGTATTACAAACAACATACAAGCTTTAGTAGCCGCAAAACTTTTTTAATTTTCTTTTCATTAATATCTGACCTCCTCTCATACATTTCTACTTATCCAATTACCATTTTAGTTGATAGAATATGGGCTAATTGGTTTCAATGGCAAACTCATTCTTACACTATCCCCCTCTCTTAAACTGTCTCTAAAATCCAACCATCCCATCATATCCCGCTTATTTACTTTCTCTTTTCTATATATAAAAGTCATTTTCTATCTTAAATGAATCTTCCAATATATCTTTCCAATAATATTCACTATTTTTATATTTATAAATATCTTTTAATCATTCCGAGCTCATTTTTTTGAAATATCGTAACTTTTCGAAATTTACCACTTTAATTAGCACTTACTTACATTTCATGAAAAACGATAATGTTTCCTTGTTTTATTATATACAAGTCATATAACATCTTTATCTGGTTTTGCATCCAATGAAATCTCGGAAATCTGCATTTGAGCTTAGTAACTCATCATATTTTCCATATGCTACAACAGTTCCGTTTTCAAGTAAAAGAATCAAATCATTTTCCGATAAATAACTAATATTATGTAAAACTGTTATGATTGTCTTGTTTTTTAAAGAAGACAAAACCTTTGTTATTATAAAATTTTCGGAAATCGTATCTGTATTCGAAGTAGCTTCATCAAGTATAAAAATCGGCGCATCTTTCAAAAGCGCTCTGGCCAGAGATAACTTCTGCCTTTGGCCGCCAGATAACAAAGCTCCTTTATCTCCAATAACATAGTCTAAAGATTTTTCTTTTATCATTTTAGATAATCCACACATTTCTATAACTTCATTAACTTTGTCTTTTGGATAATTCCTATATAAACAGATATTATTTCGTATTGTATCGTTAAACAAATATACTTCCTGGCTCACAACTGAAAACATACTACGATATAAAGATAAATCTATATCTGTAATATTGAACCCTGAGATAGAAATTGTTCCAAAATTAACATCATATAATCTTAATAGCAAATTGAGGATAGTCGTTTTTCCCGATCCATTAAGACCTATAATAGCCAACTTTGTATTTTGAGGTACTTTAAAGGATGCATTATTTAAAATAGGTTTATTCTCATCATATGCAAACGTAACACTGTCAAATGTAATATCATAATTAGACAATGTTGAAATATATCCTTTTTTATCTTCCTCTAAAGACATAAAATCATTAAATCGATTAATGGATGGAAAAATTTTATATAAATGCTGTTTAATATTAACGATTGCTGTTATAGGTGATGTCACATAAACACTATAAGTAATAAAGGCCATTATATTACCTAATGTTGTTTCGGATGCAAATATCTGCACAGCTCCAAAAATATACACTCCTGAAATCATGAATTGTACAAGTCCCATATCAACAGCGCTACTATATATATACACACAACTCAACTTTTTATTTTGTGTTATCTCATCTTGCTTTTTCGAATCAAACTCAAGAGCCTTTTTGCTCTTCAAATCAAACAGTTTTACATCCCTTATTCCAGAAAATGTATCTCCAAACCACTTAGCATATCTCTCGTTTGATTCTATAAGTCTATTCATAATTAATTGGTTTTTCTTTGCAAAAAAAGAAGTAATAATATATTTAATCGGAATCAAAAGCATTACCAGAAAAGCCAATTTATAGTTTAAAATAAACAGACCAATAACTCCACCACATATGGTAAAAATTTGTGTAAATGCAAAAAACAGACTTTGATCAGCTATTTGACATATAGAATCAATATCTGTATGTATCATTGTAAAAATTTGCGAATGATTTTTTTTATTAAAACACTTCATTTTTACCTGATATAAATGATCAACTGCCTTCTTCGATAATGAGAATTTTAATCTACTCTGCATAGAGATTCTCACTCTCTCCCGAAGCAAATCCAATATAACAGTTAACAAATTAAGCAGTAACATTAGTAGAACCAACTTAATTAATAATGACTTATTTCCTGCAATAAACCCATCATCCACCATTATGCTATTAATGATAGGTAGCAGCAGGCTAAAACCAGCCGACATTATTAGACATAAAACTATGATAAGTATATTTTTTTTATACGGATATAACAAATTCCAGAATTGAACTACTATCTTTTTCATTTTTACTTATAATGATGTTTATAAAAGCAAAACATCCTAATTGCCTTTCCTTTTTAATATTGTGTTCCAATACACCCTAGGTATTAGACTTTCAATCATTACTCTTAATAGAAAGAATAATACTAAAGAGATTAGAGATATACATTTCTTTTATACCTCTTGCAGAACTATATAAGAATTTTCCCCATAGTGACCCACAAAAAAATCAATTATATATTTTATCAAAAATATCTTATTTCTACTTGTTTATATTGCTGTATTTATGTTATGATATTCACAAACAAATTAGGTTGATTGGTGATACGCATCTCTCCAAAATAAAACTTATTTATTAATGTCATTATTTTTTATAGATAACTCACAATATGAATACCCAAAAATAGGAGGACAACATATGGATACAAATATAAACAAATTCAATGTAGCTCTGATTGATTCTATGATAAATCCATTAGTATTTTCTCAAAATATACATACTTTTACTGTAACAGATAATTCTAAAGTTATAGAATATAATTATAATATTCCCTCTTATAGTTGGTTACATGGTACAATTTGTGCCAAAATACTACTAGATTTATCCCCTACAGTCAACTTAATTTGTATAAATGTTTTTGATAAAAATAACCATATTTCTTTTAAACATTTGAAAACAGCAATAGAGTTTGCTTATGATCATGATTGCAAATTAGTCAATTTAAGTTTGGCCTCTACATACTTTAAGGATAAAACTAAGTTTCAAAATCTTCTCAAGAATTACTGGGATAAAATGATTTTTGTAACTTCTTGTTCAAATAAAGGTGTATTAAGTTTTCCAGCTGCATTTAGTAAAACAATCTCTGTCGTTGGTGCAAATGATATATCAATCAAACCAAAAGAATTTATTCCAAACGAGAATCCAATAATATTTGCTGATTTTATCGCAAGGACACCAGAAATAATAAACATCGATAATCATGATTATAAAATTGAATTTCCAAATCCTAATAGTTATGCGACTCCAGTAATAACTTCACATATATGGAACATTTTAAGCCGCTCTCTCAATAAAAATATGGAGATAAGTAATGTTAAAAATTTGCTATCACAGGCCACAACAAATAAAAATTTTATAAGCATTAAAGATAATTTGCTATTAAGATATAAGAAATTCCAAAAACAAGATATCTGTGAATTAAGTGTACCAGTAATATCTATAGATCTTAGTAGATGTACTGATTATCTTTCTTCCAATGTAATATCAAATATATTTGATATAATGGATCAAGAAGGATACAATCCTTTAAAAATTTCTACTTTTTATTATTCAAATGATATCTATTTTTTTAATCATGAATGTTTTTATAATAACATCAATAAATTAAAATGTTTTTTGGAATCAGAAATATTTATAACCCAAAGTGATTGCATAATTATCTTATACCATGCTTCTACTAAATGTATATTACCGAGCGATTTAGATTTCAAAATAATGGATTTCATATATGAAAAAAATATAGGTAAAACAATCTGTGAGAACATTATAAAAACATTTACCAGCGAACTTCATATATCATAAGTAAAGCGCAAGACAGAATTTAAGTTTGATTATTCTGTCTTTTCCAGCGTTTTTTTATAGATTAACCAATTTTTTATCCAATTATATGTGTTCCATAATTATTTGCGCAATCTTTTCTATATTATTAAATTTCTCATAATCAAAATCATTGTTACAAAAACTATAATTTAATTTTTTTTCTACCTCATCTATGAAGTAGACCATATCCAAAGGATTAGTACCCGGGGCAAACAAATTTTGTTTTGAATCACTTACTTGTTTAATAGCTATCTCATTATAAATTCGTATTAAAATATTTTCTAAAGAGTTTTTGTCCATAGCTTATGTTTTCTCCTTTTAAATAGCATCAAAACTATTTTCATCGGATAGGTATGCAATTAGTTCTTCAGCCAATTTTTCAAACATTTCCTTATCAAAGACACTACACATATTATAAGGTACTTCCGAAGTGTTTATCCAATTTTTAATATATTCTGATCCTATAGTTATATAAGACGCTTTTCTTTCTGTTGGAATAGAGTCCCAATTAATCTTATTATTTGAAATAATATAGGCAAATACATTATATGAATATTTATTCTTCAAATTCACCTTTAGCCATTCAAAATAGTTTAAGTCGTAATTTTCATACAATAAATTTATAACGCTCAAATCAAAAGATATCGCATTACTAACCAAAAAGTTCTGAAACGAAAAATTCTCATACACTTTATCGTTCACTGGATAGAGACCGCCAGGTACTTCAAATAGAATAAGATCAAAGTTATCAGAATAGCATAATTCATTAATATAATAATTTAATTTTAGAATTTTGTTCTGCACCGATATCTTATCATCAAGCATAAACATAGGATAAGAGTTTATTCCAAAAAATTCTCCATATAGTTTTCCAGAAATACATAATGGACTATAGCCAATTTTTTCAAAACTTTCCTTTAATGAAAGAAGTGTTTCAAATTTGTTACCATACCGCCTGCGGCGGCACAAATGATGACGAAAGCTTCGATTCCATATTTCCATATAGACT
>QXWX01000169.1 GCA_009911175.1 Lachnospiraceae bacterium
CTTGAATTCCTAATATAAAATGGTAACTACAACAGCGTATATGGTATCTTCCATTGTTAAGTGCCATTGAAAAAGCCTTATTTTATCCGGTATTTCCAGCATAATACATTTACATTTCTTTCCAAATCTGGTACAATGTAGTTATAATGTAATAAATGGTAACTACATTGTGGAGAGGTGGTATATATGCAGCTGTCATATCAGAAAAAGGGCAATTATACATATGCTAAAGTACCGGGTGAATCGTACCGCGAAAATGGCCATGTAAAAAAGCGCAATGCCATTTATCTTGGCCGTGTTGTCGACAAGGAAAACAATGTATTCTTTAACAAAGAACGCGGTGTGTTTACATATGATGCCATTACGGGCACCTATGGTGAGGCGGCTCCCACATTTCAGGGCAATCTGAAAAACGACCATCGAAAAAAAGCAAACCTGATACTTGATTTTGGTGATTCATATTTTATAGATTCCCTGATCAGGATTATGCATTATGACGAGGTTCTGGAAAGCATCAGCTATCAAAATAAGGATACTCTCTGGGCTATGGCAGAGTACTATATTTTATCCGATAAAGCCAATTCACACGCTAATACATGGTACGATGGCAGTTTCGCAAATGTTCTTTACCCAGAAGCAGACATACATTCCCAGCGAATCAGCAGATTGCTTGATGAGCTTGGAAGGGAAGAGATACGCCGCTCTTATTTCAAAGCCCACATAAAGTGGCTGAAGGAGTATGTCTGCGATGACCCTGCCATAATCATCGACAGTACAGGCCTGCCTAATTCCATAAAAATGAATATGACGCAGATTAGTAACCACAACGGCAAAATCAGCAATGAAGCCAGGATGGTCACCGCAATACAACGAGACAGCGGGTACCCTATTATGTTCCGCGCTGTTCCCGGAAACATTGTCGACGTAACAACTTTATCTACCACAATAACCACCCTTGCCGAGTATGATGTGCAAACCGATCTGGCCATGCTTGATGCCGGATATGTGTCATTGGAAAATATGAAATCTCTTTTTTCGGCTGGTATAGAATTTGTTGCACGTCTTCCCGAAAAGAACAAGGATATCTACAACAGTGTTCTGGCTAAAGGGCTGGACGGTTTAAAGCGTTCCGAAAACCTGGTTGAATTTAACGGGCGTTACGTTTATGCAAAGCAGGTGGAATGCCCTGTTGACAAACATACGGCATATGCATATTTATGTTACGATGTCGACGCATCAGGCGACGAAAACCACAAAGCGATCAAATATTCCCACAAGAAAAGGAAAAGCGAGTGTGAAATGCATAAGCTTTTTGAAACATCAGGTTTATTCGTAATTATTTCGTCACTCCCGTACCAGCCGGATGATATTTTGACCGTATACTATACGCGGCAGCTGGTGGAGCAGTATTTTGATGTCAGCAAAGGTATTTCCAGGTTGACCCCTCTTCGCGTCCACAAGGAACAGAGAGTATTGGGGCATATGCTCCTAAGTCAGATAGCGGCTACTATAAATCTTTACATTCAGAAGAAGATGCATTCTTCTTTTGAAAAAAGCGAAGAGATGTTTATGGGGCTTAGGAATCAAAAATGTATTGTATATGCCAGCCGGATTGTGACGAACGAAGGGCAGAGCGGAGCCACACAATACTACAACAAGTTTAAAATTAAATACCCAACATCCTTTGATACATCTGGAAATAAACCCAAGCCTAACTATGGCATAACAATCGGTTCAAAGGATTAAATGTAGTTACCAAATAGGGTGGGGAATTCAAGTTAAATTTTACTATATATTGTACAGAAATAAGAGTTCTTCTTAAACGATGTACAATTAATAAGGAAAGCATCTGATTCATCGAACAAAAAAAGCAGGGGAAAACCTGCTTTGAATCTGATGATTTCC
>QXWX01000170.1 GCA_009911175.1 Lachnospiraceae bacterium
ATTAGTTGCCTTACTGTAAATATCATCCTTTATTCTCTTAGATATCTTATTATTTAACCAACTCGCCAAGTAAGTTTCTCCCATACTAAGTATTGAATTTCCCAAAAACAAAACGAATAGAATACTAATTGTATACAGTATTCTATCGAATGACTTTATAGTAACATAATTTATAATGTTGCCCATAAAATATATAGGAAGTAAACCCATGATATTACTTAGCATAGTAAGAGTGTAAAGACCTACAAATTTACTCCTATAAGGAGTAATATAATTTTTTAGTAAATTTTGATAAGCTTTTTTCTGCCATATCTTCAACTATATACACCTCTTTCAATCATGTAAGAGAGGGATATAAAGATATATCCCCTCTCATTTTTAGATTATGAATATGACTTTAACATATGTAAACCTTATACTTTACTAGTACAGCATTTCACCATTTTTTAAGTAACATTACTGTATTCAAAACTTCCCATATATGACATAATGAAAAGAAAATACAACTGAGACTATATATGCCATTTATTGCTGTTCCCGTAAAAATACCTGAAGCCATCCAGCCTGTCCTATTTAAATTTGCCAAAAGCAAGGCTTTTCCAACCCGTCAGGTGCAGCGTGCCAAGATTATCCTGCTTGCCACAAACGGACTTGATATTATGCAGATATCCAAACAGATAGGTCTCGGGCAAGATTCAGTCAGTTCCTTCCTGAATGATGCCCCACGCCCTGAGCAGCCTCCACATTATTCTGACAGCAAATCATCAATTTACTTAATCATCTGGTTTCATTGTTGTACTATTACCTACGCAACCCTGACAGCTTGTACACTGTCCTTTACAACCAGTACATCCTCCCTGGCATGGGCACCATCTAGGCTGTATGGTTGAAGAATATCCCATTGTTGATAATTTCATTTTACATCCCTCCTATGTATATAGAATACTAAATTCCTGGATGACTAAGAACTTTACTATCACAGTAGCCAGAACAAGTTCCTCGGCACCCATGACATGTTTTTGCACAAGTAAAACCACACGTTCCTTGACATGGACACCATCTAGGTTCTACCGTAGCAGAATTCATTATTGAACTTAACTGCATAACATTACTCTCCTTTCTATAAAAGTAATTAAAGGTATCAAGTGTTATCACTTCATATCCATAATCTCAAGCTTGTTGATTTTCCATGTAATGAATACTCCTATCACTAAAGTCAAGCATGTAGTTTTCTCCTTTTTCTGGATCAAGCTGATACTTTTTAATAATTTCATTCCATGCCGCACGATATATAGTCATGCTAGCTTTTAAATCCTTTTTAATTTGTCCATACATTTTCGAGTTTTTACAATAAAGTTCATTATCAGCTGCTAATGTTTTTGTCAATACTTTAAGCGAATTAATTTCTTCTATAATATCCATCATTTTTTCATTTTCTTTTTTCGTTATCACTGCCACCGTATTCATATTTCCCTCCATTTTTAACAATAATGCCTTGCATATGGATTGCATACTAATTCTTCTATAACACATTCTATTGGATCAGAGTAATCAATCACTGGAATTTCGATATCTGCTCCATACTCGATTTTTTCTTTATGTAAAATCTGTAACAATTTCATAGATGCGTTTCTTTCAATATGGCTTTTAATACATTGAGCGGAGCCTGGAGTATTAAATTCCCTGGTTTTTTTTCTGTTTAATAAAACACATCTGTTACATTGGTAAGCATCACAGCGTTTGCATAATGGTGAATTAGATAAACTTAACATATCAGCCAACTTATATTTTGTAATTCCCGTTTCAATATCTCCTATATAATCTTCTGGAGAATTGAAATAAAATGCCGGACATATATATAACTTTCCATTGGGTGCTAATGCATAGTTATGGACTCCACAATTGCAATTATTCATTTCATCTAAGAACAAACGATCAGTCAATATATTTATTTCCCGAAATTCTTTTCGTTTAAGATATGAAACTATCTCTGCTATCATTAACTCCAGTTGTTCTTTATAAATAGTAGAAAATC
The DNA here is from genome assembly GCA_009911175.1 of Lachnospiraceae bacterium. The sequence continues at coordinate 2,036 of QXWX01000170.1, forward strand.
TTCTCTGAAATTCAAATTTGAAAATTATATTAATTCTTTGACATATAGGCAGCAATTTCGTAACCATATCAGCTAATACCGGGAAAGACTCTTCGTGAATATTTAAAAGAACAATTTCATTTCCCTTAAATTCGGTAACTTCTCTCGAATCTATAACAACATACTTATCATAATTTGAATATGGCAATTTTATATCATTATGACACAATTCAATTCTTGATATAGTAGAAAATCTATCTAAATCTATTATATTGTCTTGAGATTTTGAGTTTAAAATAACCGGCTTATAAAAATTTTTTTCGCAAAACTCTAAGCCACTTTTAGCAACTTCTTCACTCATAACAGCACCTACAGTACTATTTGATGAATAATCGCAACACTCTACTGCATCATCACTCATAATAAAATACAAGTGTTTCTTATTCCGCAAAGGAGATTTTCTATCGATCCCTTTTTCTCTTCTTAACCTATCCCAATAATAATTATTAGCCCGAACTCTTGCTTTATGCATCTTACAAATATATGTTGCTCTGGCATAAATTGTATCCTCCTCAGTACAATCATAATTGCATCCTTGACACCAAGCGCAACCAGATGCGATTTCACAATTCAAACATTCATCATTACTAATTGCTTTTGTAGATAAAGTCAAAAACGGCCTTATCTTATCGTAATCAATTCCTGTATCAATATCGCCAATAGGAATTCCCTGTTTTTCACAAAGTGTAAAATCAGAAAAACGCAAACACGGATAAAAATTACCTTGTGCATCAATTGCTAACATTCTTCCTGTACCACAATAATTAGAATTAATTATTGTCCGATCATTTGGCATGCCAATCATGTCATCAAATAGTGTACAGTTAACTTTATCCCACAACTCGAACTCAATAATATAGTCAGCCAAATTACGCATCTGCTGTTCAAAGATTTTATCGTCTCCTTCTTTCCATACATCTTCAAATACAACATTAGCTGGAATTATAGAAAGTCCATTCTCCCATAAATGCACGATGCTTTCTTTCAAATATATCAAATCTTCACTTCCAAAAGTTACTTTTGTGGTTGAATTTGGAAACTCTTGTAACCATAATGGCAAATTTTTATAAACATCATCATATGAACCCTTACCATTTTGATAGATCCTATGCATATCATGCTTCCGTTTAGTTCCATCAATAGTAATTCCTATATCCAATTTACCTTTATTTTTTTTTATAAATCTTTGAACATCTGATCTATCATATAATGTTCCATTAGTTCCTATATGAATCCGATAATTTTTTGACCATTTATGCCCCAACTTATACGTCTTAATTTTAATGTAGTCCATGATACGATCGATTAAGTCAATTTCTAACAATGGTTCACCACCAATAAAATCCCATAATACAGCTTCTGCATTAAACATTTGGGGATTATCCAATAAATAATCGATGGCTTTCTTGGCCACATCAAACGACATTCTATGCTTTTCATTTTTATGAACCTCATAGCAATAAGAACATCTCAAATTACAATCTTCTGTTACAATAAAGGTAACTTCATAAGCCTTTCCCTCTTTCCATTGGCTTATCCCTGAACCCATTAAGTAATTACCATTACTCATTATTCAACTTTCCTCCTACCTAAGTATATATCTTCTGGGGATCTTTAACCCTTCCATTACTGCTTGGTGCCACATGCTCAGTGATTTTTTCTGTATGGTTTCTGAACTTCTTATGTTATTGGAGCGATGGGAATCACAATCGTACGGCTTGACCACCGGCTCTGCCGGTGGTTTGAGTGAACCCCTCCGGGGCATTTTTCGGTATCGCTTATAGGCGGTGTCTAAGCAACCCCTTTTTCGATGCTGCCTATCAGCAGTATCTTATTAACCTCTGGTACTTGGCTGTCTCTTAAAAGAGGCTCTTTATCCTTCTATTCTACTGCACTCTTCCTGCTCTTCGATGTACTTTTTATTTCTTTTCTTGCACGATATTCAATTGTCAAAATTCAGGTAAAACCTCATTCATTGAGATTCCGAGAAATTATATAGTGATTTTTGCAAATCCCTACAAACATCATAAAACATAATACTATATGCGAATAAATTATCCCCCAATAAATACATTCAACTTTTAATAATAATCCAAAAAGCATAATCATTATTTGAAGTACAAGCAAAATAGTTGTTATTTTACGGTATTTTCTCTTCTCAGTTTTGCTTAAACGTTTGTTTTTTGAATCAACCGGAGCCAAACCACAAATACTTATCTGTAAAATAAGTAAAAATATATATCCTGCTTGAAAAACAAACATATTTATGTTCATTTTATTTAACATACAGAGAAAGATGATTAATATTGCTGAAACTATTCCACACAAATATCCTTTATCCGCATGATACCCTCCTGAATAACGTCTTAGTGGAATATATGAACATAAGAAACATACAACCAATTGAATTTCTCCAAAAAAGCAACCTATTATAATGGCAACTAATAAATTGATACATTCTTCAAAAAAAATCAAATACGCATATTGATATATATCTTTTTCCTGTTCACATATGTATTTACTTTTTATTTGATATTCCAAAACTTTACTTACTAATGAATTCATCTACATTCTCTTTTCCTTATTTCCTCTGAAACTTTTTCCTTTTATAAAATTCTTCAGGAACTTTTGGCTGGTGGTGCACCCATACACAAGTACTCTCTACAGATATTATAGCCAGAAATAGCGCCAAAGCATTAACCATTCTCCAAATTTTTGTTGTCAATAATCTTTTAATTCTTTTCATCAATACATTCTCCTTTCACATGTGCTAAAATTATTATATACTTTATACGACAAAATAATTTATTTTTCAATGCATTTACTAAAATGACATTTAAATCGGCAAAATATGCAAAAAAAAGATTGTTGTAATGTATTGAGTAACAACAATCTATGATAAGCAGAAATGAACCACCCCGCCGCAAGCAGCGGGGTATCCTATCTTAGCATCTTTTTTCAGAACGACGCATGCGGCGGGGAATTAACCCTATGATAGATTAAAAAATTGTAAATACTATCGAAACTGTAAAAAGATTTTTCTCAGTATTTATCTGTAAATATCCTCCATACTTCTCTATACATTTCCTTACATTTCGTATTCCCATTCCATGTTTTCCTGGTTCATCTTTTGTAGAATAAAAAATTTCACCATATCGTTTTAACACTCCAGTATATTTATTCTCTATTCGCAGCATTAAAAAATGTCCTTTTTGAGTAGTAAAAATATTAATATCAATAAAACTATCTTTTTCTTTTTTTGATGCTTCAATAGCATTATCTATAATATTTCCCATAATGATGATAATATCAATATCTTGTAAGAAATTCAAATTAATACCAGGCTCAACATTTGCACTAAATCTAATACTATTATTATTTGCTTCTCTCTTTTTTTCACATAGTATTGTATTTAATATTTTATTTCTACAGAAAAAATCATTTTCCATTTCTCCAATTCGTATTTTCATATTCTGAATCATAGATGTTATCTCTTTATTTTGTTCCTGAATTGCTAAATTTCCTATAGTTTTTAATAGAAAATTCAAATCATGCATATAATATGAATGTTGTATATTAACTGCTTCCATTCTATCATAATACTTTTTCTCCATATCTGTTTTTAAGGACATCATTTCAAGTTTTTGCTTTTTCTTATCTAATAAGAAAACATAATCATATATCAAAAAAATCACGATATTGGAAAGTAATAACAAAGTACATCCTATTATTAATATTACCTCATTTATTCCAGATATCTTCATCATCCATCCCGAATATAGTAACGCACTGTATAACCAAAAAGTTGCAATCGGCAAAATCAAGGAATATATCAGCAACTTATTATCCATACCATATTCTTCTTTATTTAGGTGCTTTTTGGTAACAAACAAAATGATAAAAGTCATTAGCTTTTCTAGGCAAATGATTATCAATTTTAATATATCCATTTGAGAATACCAACAATATTGCTCACCTAAGATAAGGGATAGTGCAAACTCAAAAATAATTTCTACTCCTGCAAAAACTGTATAAAATACAATAAAGCAAAAGAGCTTTTCTTTTATCAACCCGTCAAATAATATGAATGAAAATATAAGATAAACTATAAAGTTTGAAAATAAATTTAATATTGAATTGTTAAATGAATTAATATAAATAATCATTATAACAATTGCAAAATATATAACAATAGTATATAAAAACCTTTTTGATTTTCTTTTCAATATTTCTTTAAAAAAAGTATCAAATATTATAATTTCAAAAATACAAGTTAATAAATTCATAACATTTTCCATATTATTTTCTATTCCTTCTATATTTTGCTCCAAGATATTCTGTAAATCTATTATGAAATACTTCCTTTTTAGATCTTGAAATATTTAAAGTTGTTAGATCTTCTAAAGTAATAACATTATCCGTAGTTCCCGCTACATAATTCCCTCTACACGCCCTCAAGACAATCTGATAACAGCATAAAGCCCTTTATT
>QXWX01000171.1 GCA_009911175.1 Lachnospiraceae bacterium
ACGCATAAGAGACCGAACCCCTTATATTTCAAAGGTTTCGGACTCTTCCATTGTATCAATGTCGAAACTTCCGCTAAAGCCTTATTGTAGGCGTATTTTATTGTCAAATTTTTCTTATTTTTATGTTGTATGTGCTGTATGTTTGTGATATAATGTTTTTGAGGTGATGTTCTATGAAGCTTTACTTTGATAAACGTCTCAAGGATCCTACCTATTACGCACAGCAGGGAATCCGAAATGGGAAAAAACTACCACTCGAAATATCAAAAACTTCGGGAAGCATTCTGAACTTCTCAAAGTAACAGACGATCCGGAAGCATATGTCAGAGAAGAAATCAGAAAAATGAATGAAGAGTACCGCGTTGGTAAAGTCACTTTTAATCTGACTGCCGATTTTAACGAAAAGGTGAAATCTACAGAGCTTGAAGCCTCTTCCTCCAACTGGGTCAACATCGGATATTTCTTTCTTCAGAATATTATGAAACATCTCAGCCTTAAAGAATTCTTTCGCCAGAAAACGGACACCCGGAGAGTTACATATGACTGTTTTACAATCTCACGTTTCCTTACCTACGCGAGAATCCTGGATCCCAGCTCTAAGCTTGCCACCTGGAATCGCCGGGATTCCTACTACGAGCAGCCGGATTTCGATTACCAGCACATCCTCCGGTTTATGGATCTTTTAGAAAATAATTATGACGATTACCTGATGTGGCTTTTTAAGTATAGCAATTCGATCGTCAAACGTGATACTTCTGTCCTTTATTATGACTGTACGAATTTCTACTTCGAGTGCGAACAGCCCGACGAAGATATCGTGGATGAAGTGACCGGTGAGGTGATTCATGGATTGAGAAAATATGGCCTGAGCAAAGAACACCGCCCGAACCCGATTGTAGAGATGGGACTTTTCATGGACAGCAGGGGCATTCCCATCACCATGTGCCTCCATTCCGGTAATACCAGTGAACAGCTTACGGCAATCCCTTTAGAAAAAGAAGTTCTTAAAATGATAGATGGTTCCAAATTCATTTATTGTGCGGATGCCGGCCTGGGTTCCTATAACATCCGCAAATTTAACAGTATGGGGGGCCGGGCCTTTATTGTGACCCAGTCCATCAAAAAACTTAGTAATGCACTCAAACAAGCGGTATTCAATGACTGCGATTACCGGCTGCTGTCCAACGACACCTTGATAAAAATAGAAGATATGAAGGGCTTTGACAGACACAAGAAAGAAAACCTGAAACTATATAATGATTTCGCGTATAAGGTAGTCCTTGCAGATAAGGTCATTGATCTTGGGCTGTACGAAGAAAAAATATTAAAAAATGGCAAAGTCAAACGCGTGAAAGCAACCGGCACTCTCAAACAGCGCCTGATCATAACGTTTTCAAGAAAAATGATGGAATATCAGAGAACTGTACGTGACCGCCAAATCGAACGTGCACGAAAGCTGTTAGAGAAAAAAGATCCGGAAGAAATAAAAAAAGGGCCAAATGATGTAAAACGATTTTTGAAGCGGGTCGCTCATACAAAATCTGGCGAAAAAGCAACCATTGAATATGTTCTCGACGAATCGAAGATTGCAGAAGAAGAGAAATATGACGGATATTATGCCGCAGCAACAAACCTTTGTGACCCGGCCAAGGAAATTCTGGCAGTTTCACACAAGAGATATCAGATAGAGGATTGTTTCAGGATCATGAAAACGAATTTCACCGGAAGACCTGTAAACCATCGATTGCCGAATCGTATCAGGGCGCACTTTCTGATATGCTATACGGCATTGCTGGTATATCGCTTGCTTGAGGCCAGGCTGGATGATCAGGGGACACATGTCACTCCGGAGAATCTGATCACCACATTGAAAAACATGAATGTAACGAATATACATGATGTCGAGTATATGGCACTCTACAATGGCAGCAAAGCACTTGATGCACTGAACCAATTAACATCTTTAGATTTGGATAGACTTCATTACAAACCAACGGAACTGAATAAAAAAATAAAAAAATTTTAGGATAGCGATTACATACAACATTTTTTGCCAAAGAAAACTCCGGCAATCCCAGTATTTATAAGGATTATCGGAGTTTTTAAATTTTCAAAGTGTCGAAAACGGGAGTTTAACTCTGTTTTATCCAAAAGTCAAGGAAAAATTGTGGTTCACGGCTCAACCGTAAAAAAGGAGGTTACTGTTCACACGGTGTCGTGCACCCTGCTGCACGGCGACCGGCCAATAAGGTGACATTTGCCATAATATCCAGCCCCTCGCTTCTTAATCAAGATTGTATCCCATAGATTTTAGAAAATGTAAAAACGATAGGTTATTCATCGCTTACAATGATGCTTCCTGTACTGCCCTGATGTGGTACAAATTAGAAGGCTGCGAGCGGGATTGTGCGTATCATGAAAAAACTGGAGAAGGAAGGGCGGAATAGTTTTTCCATCAGCCCGGTATACAAAGGAGGAGCTGCCTACGGAAGTGGCCCGGCAAAACCCGGAAGCTCCGGGAATTTTTCAAGCTTACGGGATTGAACTTCCAACCGGTGAAAACTTAGAGGCAGAGTTGGATGGAGAATGGAAAAAAGGAAAGTATGGGTTCCAATTGGATGTTTCCTATTTTCATGTGGATATCCCCCAAACCGCAGACGGAATCGAAGCATACCTTTCATCCGATATGATTAAGGGGATTGGGCCGGTGCTTGCACATTGTATTGTAGAGAAGTTTGGAAAACGCTCCCTCTATGTGTTAGACCATACACCGGAGAGGCTGCTTTACATCCATGGCATTTCAGAAACGAAGCTGGAAAAGATACAGGAGCATTTCGGGACAGGGGCTTACCATATCATCCGTGAAAATCCATTCCGGCTCTGTGAGATTAAGGGATTTGGGTTTTTGACGGTAAGCGATGAATAACCTGCCGGTTTTACATATTCTAAAATCTGCGGGATAATCTTTTTGATGGATAAGTGATTGACCGTATTCAAGATCTGTTCATAATAAGTTCTTAATAGAACCGAAGTATATTAGATTTATAAGTTTAAAAACGGAAAAAGGCTCCATAGCCTCCTGGAACGATAAACAGGATATCGCTTTTTATCAGCGATTGTTTTTTATCACAAATAAGGGGCAGCTATCACAGTGGTATCTGCCCCCGGTTCTCCGGCGTTTCTGTTTCCGTGTCCATCACCTTGGAACAGCGTTCCTTTATAAAGTCACTCCACGGCATCATTGCTTCCACGCCTGCGGGCTCTTCCTTATAGTCCGGCATGTAAAGCAACAGGGTGTAAAGGTATTGGAACACGTTCAGGTGGTTTGCTTTCGCGGTTTCTACCAGGCTATAGATGATGGCACTCGATCTCGCGCCGTTTACGGTATCGTGGAAAAGGAAGTTCTTTCTCCCGGTCGCATAGGACTTTGCACATCGTTCCGCCCGGTTATTCGAAATCTCACATCGCCCATCCAGCAGGTAGTTGCCCAGAAGTTCCCGATGGTTAGACGCATAGTTTACGGCTTTTTCCAACAGGCTGCCGCCCAGCGGCTCTACCGTTGCAAGCCAGGACCAGAAGCTGTCCCAGACAGGGACTTCCAACTCCAGGCGTCTGGTCTTTCGTTCTTCCGGGGACATCGCTTTTAGTGTCCGCTCTATACGAAAGAGTTGGTTGCAATAGCAAAGTCCGACCTCTGCTGGAATCCTCTGTTCTTCCTTTGCTTTTTCCGGATCAGCCGCATCTCCCGGGATTTCTTCCGGTGAGTTGATGTCCAGCAGTTTTACTCTCTTTCGGCGGGCTGCCGGAATTGCTTCGAAGAAATATCTCCGGCAATGGGCAAGACAGCATACCAGGGTCACATTCTCCACGCTGTTGTAGCCGGTATAGCCATCACACTCCAACAGTCCGGAGAACCCTTCCAGGAAATTTTTCGCATATTCACCTGCCCTCCCGGGCTGGTAATCATAAAGGATGATGGGCGGCTGGCCGTCGTTGCCGGTGAGATATATCCACAGATAAGAGTTTGAGGATGCCGCTTTCCCTTCCTCATGGAGGACCTGGCAGACGGTCTCATCCGCATGGAGGAGATCCCGTTTGATCAGGTATCCATGGAGCAGGTTATAAACAGGCTCGAAATAGGCCAGCGCGCATTTGATACACCAGTTTGAGGTCGTCTCCCTGGCAAGCGGGGCACCCATTTGGAGCCAGTCCATTTCCTGGCGGTAAAAGGGAACCGAGTTCAGGAATTTCTGGTACATGACAAAGGCTGCCATAGACGGGGAAGCCGGGCTGTGTGCCAGCAGGGCAGTCGGTACCGGCGCCTTGACGATCGTGCCGGTATCTTCCTCACGGCAGACCGGACATGCAAGGACTTCCTGCATATATCGGATCCGTTCTACCTTTGCGGGCGTAATCCGCAGTTCCTCACGTACAAACTGCCATCCGATGGTCTCCATCGCAGCGTCACAATCCGGACAAAGCCTCTGGTCTTGCGGCATCGCACAGTGTACTTCCCTGACCGGCAGGTTTTTGTAGAGATCTTCCCGCTTGGCTTTTGGTTTCCGGCGGGTATGGCTGCGGACAGTGGATTTCTCCGTCGGCTCTTCCTGCCCTGCTTCCTCCTGGGCAGCCCTGCCGGCGGTCCTTTCCCTGGAAGTGCCGAAAAATTTCCTCTGGAATTCCGCAATGGTTTCATTCAGGTTCGCAACCGTAGCGTTTAGTTCCTGGATGGTTTTTTGGAGCTCCTGGATCTGTGCATTCTTTTGTTCAATTGTTTTTTGCAGGAATTCGATCAAATCGTCTTTATATTCCTCCACAGTCTGACCCGCCTTTCTGTTTTCGTTCCCTTTATTATAGAGGAAAACATGGAAGTCTGCAAACTGGCCCGGATACGTCCATCGGCATTTTGACGGACTTCTGATGTGTGGATCACTTCTGAAAATGCGGACTTATCCACCAAATGGCAGGATCCTTATTCACAGAAACTGTCCGTCAGGCAGCTATTTGTGGATAAGCCTCCTGAAAATCTGCCGTTGTGTGGATAACCTTTCTTTTTCCGGCTCCTAAGAGCAGAAAAAAGAGTTTTAAATTCTCTGTTTTTCACAAATACGGTCTAGAAATCCCTTTTTTGTGATGGACGTAACGCCCTGGGCTGGTCAATGGAAAGCCCTTCCATAAGCCATCGGTATTCCTGCCGGGTAAGCATCCGTGATTCGGAGGCATTACGCGGCCATTGAAAACGGCCGGAGTCCAACCTCATATAAAGCAGAACAAAACCGTTTTTATTATGGTACAGTGCTTTGAGCCGGTCTGTCTTCCTGCCGCAAAAAAGATACAGTGTGTTTGCGTAAGGATCCATTTGGTAATGATCCCGGAGGATCGACATAAGGCCATTGACCGAAAGCCTCATGTCTGTACGCCCTGTGATAAGGCAGAGCTTTGATACTCCGGAAATATCGCCTAACACAGGCTGCGCAGCGCAAGAAGGGTATTTTCGATGGTTTCTCTCGCCGCGTGATTAGAAATCTCAATGGGGATTCCCTGGAAATCGAACCGGAGCGCAGCCCCATTGGCAGTGAAGGGATTCGGTGATGAAATTTTTTCCTGGCCTGAAAATAAGCTTTTCGAAATATCCAGACAGATAACTTCCTGTTTTTCGTAGGGGATGGCCTGGTGTATTTTTCGCGGGATCGTATAGCCCTTCTGGCGGAGACGCCGCGAATGGTAGTCAATGGCCTTTTCCGTAATCCCATGCTGTTCACACCAGATTTTAACTTTCAAGCTGCTGGTCTTACAGTCCTTGATCAGGTCGAACCATTCCTGGTCGGTACGTTTGATACGTTTTTGAGCCATGTAAGCTCACCTCTTCTTAGAGGGGTCTCGGAAACCTAATAAGCATTTGAGAAAAATAGGGACGCAATAAAAAGGCAGAGGTGTTAGAAATGATATAGAGGGGAATGAAAGACGGATGGATGAAACGCTGGATAAAGAAGGGCATGGTTTTTAAACCTTCGAAAAACGGAGGTTTGAAAGCATTTGCATAAAGAGCAGATAAAAGTCAGGCCTCAGCCTGTGCCTGTTTATAGCGGGCATCCAGATGGATGCAGATGCCAATCATAGTGGTCATGAAAGAGTAATGCTTTTTTGTATGGATCATCATGCGGTGCAGGCCATAATCATTCAGGATCCTGTTGTTGATCCGCTCCGTTGCCGTCCGCTGGTTATAAATCCTTTTATAAGTTTCTGTCCCGCGTGGGACCTCTGTGTACAGGCGGATATCCCATTCAGGCCTGGTCTTGATGACCCTGCCGTATTTAGAAGAAGTACAGCTGTTTTTACATTTTGTACAATGGTCTTTCCCGAAAGGGCACCGCCACATGAGGTAGCCGCTGGACTTGTCATAGCCGTTTGGGACCATGCGTTTCTTCTCCTGACAGATGGGGGTTCCGTCCCTGTCAATGGTTATGGTATCAGGAATCGTCTTAGGTCGCCCGCATTTATTGTTCAGGTCGATAAACGCCCGGATGTTCCTGCTTTTCAGGAGACGGTAAGTCGGGTAATTGTCCATGGCGGAGTCGAGGCAGATATTTTCGATGGGAAGAGCGGGCATATGTTTTTCCAGTTCATGGAAAGCAACGAGAAAGCTGACAGAATCATGTCTCTTAGCGCTGGTAAAGCGAAGGAGGAGAGGGAGGTCCGCTTTCAGTCCGCTGTTATAACAGGAGAGCTGGAAGAGTGTATAGCCGAAGTAAAACTTTTCCAGGTCGCTGTCCCATCCCCAGGAAGCATCCGGGTCAGGGAAATGGCGCAGGGTTTCGGGTGCGTCTTTCCTGTGGTGTCCGCGCGGGCAGGAGTGGGTGTGGACGGCGGTGCCATCGCCGGAAACAGTCAGGTGTTCCATTGGGATGAGGCCGCATTCGATGGAAGGGAGAACGGCGGCATAGTAAAAGAGAAGCTGGAGCCGCTGCTCAAAATGAAAAGGAATGTCCCTGCCATCCATTATGCGGTTGGCAATGAGTTCTGTAATTTTGGGTTTAGCTTCCTGCGCTTTCTGCTTTTTACCTTTCGGTTTTTCTGGTTTTTTGTTGTTCCAGGAGGCCGGAAGGAGCTTGTAGCGGGAATAGCGGTCAGATAGGGGTGCAGCCCAGAGCCTGTCCATGAAGTCAAAATAGGAACCGAGCGGGGGCAGGGAATCCGTGGTGCAGCCGATGAGTGCAGCAAGGACGCGGTCGTGTTTGAGCCTGTCCACCCATAAAGTAAGGGAGGAAGGTGTGAGTCCTTCGGAATAAAGGAAGAAGAAAAGGATGAAGGACCTTAAGATCTGGGGCTGGTTCTTGGCGGGCCTGCCGGTAGCGGAATAAAAAGGCAGAAGAACTTCCATTGCCCTGTCGGTATCGAAGCGGCGGAGTTTCTGCCAGGGTTTCCAAAGCTCTGTATGTAGCCATGTTCTTTCAGAAGAATCAAAATGTACTTTGGATTCGTGGAAAAAGTGTAGGTAGTCGTGCATGGATTGCCAGTATTTAATCATAGTGGGGATCCTCCTTGTAGTTTTAAGTGCTGTGCGGGTGTGGCACAGAATATTTTCTTAACTACAAGGGGCGCGTTTGGTGACTGCCGCATATGGTCACCAAACGCGCCCGCACATTTTGGAGTATATGTCAATAGTTTTTTGGAAATTTATTAAAATATTTTCTCCGAGGTTTGGAGGAAGAGATAAAAAAGAAAAACAGAAAAAGAGCGGAAATATGGGCTTTAAAGAGTTTCCGAGACCGCTCATCATCAAGAATGGAGGAAGAAAGAATGAGTAGTACAGCGTTAGGAGCAGAAAAAGAGAAAGCGATTATTTTTATCAGCGATGCACATGAAAAATTCTACTACGAGAAATTGAAAGAGGTCAGGTATGCCGCATGGGAAAATATCAGTGAAAGAGCTGGTCGGTCAGGGTACTCCACCGGGCAGAACTGAAACGCTGTACCGAGTGCAGCGGTCAGTTTCTCCCAAAATCCAACCGGGGGAAATACTGCCCCGATTGTGCCGGACGCATGAAAAGAACCAGAGCCGCACAGCGTAAACCGCAGCAGACAGCCGGAACGGTGAAAAGACAGTTGCCGAAGTCCGGCAGATGTTGGAAACCACGCAAAAAGGG
>QXWX01000172.1 GCA_009911175.1 Lachnospiraceae bacterium
GGCATAACCAAGAAGGTGGTTGCTGTAAGAGAGCAGTATGGATAGGATAATGATTCTTCGTGTGTAGTTTTGAAGGTGTATGTTCAAATTGAATATATGGCCCAGTGGCTCAGTTGGTTAGAGCGCCGCCCTGTCACGGCGGAGGTCGAGAGTTCGAGTCTCTTCTGGGTCGTTTATGGGGTCTTAGCTCAGCTGGGAGAGCATCTGCCTTACAAGCAGAGGGTCATAGGTTCGAGCCCTATAGGCCCCATTTAGAGAAAACGGATGGATTCCCGAGTGGCCAAAGGGGGCAGACTGTAAATCTGTTGCAAGTTGCTTCGGTGGTTCGAATCCACCTCCATCCATCAGCCGAGAGGCTTGTTATATAGATAATTTGCATGAGGAATTACATGTACCCTTTATGGGTACAATGTAATGACGTGCAAGCAGTTAGCTTGCCGATGTGGCTCAATTGGCAGAGCAGCTGATTTGTAATCAGCAGGTTATCGGTTCGAGTCCGATCATCGGCTTTATTCCAAAAGGAATAGTAAATTGAATATCGCGGGGTGGAGCAGTCTGGAAGCTCGTCGGGCTCATAACCCGAAGGTCGCAGGTTCAAATCCTGCCCCCGCAACTCATGACTGTATCAGTCATATGCCCAGATAGCTCAGTTGGTAGAGCAGAGGACTGAAAATCCTCGTGTCACTGGTTCGATTCCGGTTCTGGGCATTTTTTTATTGTTCAAAATACCGAGTTTTCGGTGTTTTTTTTTATCTGATAAAATAAACATGATGGATGCAGATTGTTTTATAAATAAATTTTACAGCATTTACTTTTTACAAGTAAAATGATATGATGCAGACAGATATAGGAAGGAATAAAGGAATGGAGATAAATGTGAATAACCTGTATAAAAAATTAGAAGAGTATTCACGCTCGGATTATTATGGATTTCATATGCCGGGCCATAAGAGGAATAAAAATACAACGGGCGCTGGGCTTCCTTATGAAATTGATATTACGGAGATTAAGGGTTTTGATGATCTGCATCATGCGAAGGGGATGCTGAAGCAGGCTCAGGAACGGGCGGCAAAAGTTTTTCACGGGGAAGAGACTTGTTTTTTGGTGAATGGGAGTACTGTCGGGATATTGAGTGCGATTCTGGGCTGCACAAGCCGGGGAGATCGAATTCTTATGGCCAGAAATTGTCACAAATCGGTATACCATGCGGTGTATATGAATGAATTAGAACCGGAATATGTTTATCCATCGTTTTGTACTCAAAAAAAATTCTATGACTCATGTTCTACTGGGACGGACAGTTCTCCTTTGAGTATATATACCCAAGTGGAATCTCATAACTCATTTACTCACGGGATAAACGGATCTCAGCTGAGATTGAATGGGGAAATCAGGCCGGAAGAGATAAGGAATATTTTGGAAAGAGACAAACTTGGTTCTGAGTATGACGGAACAAGATCGGGTTATCAAATTTCCGGGATGAATCATGGGGGGGGAGGGGGAGATCAGACTGCATCAATGATTGAAAGAAAAAGAATCCGCGCGGTGGTGATTACGTCTCCTACGTATGATGGAATAGTTTCGGATGTGGAAAAGATTGCATGGATCGTGCATTCTTATGGGATTCCTTTGATTGTGGATGAAGCGCATGGGGCGCATTTTGGATTTCATCCGTATTTTCCGGAAAATGCAAATACCAGGGGGGCCGATGTAGTTATTCACAGTATTCACAAAACTCTGCCCTCTCTGACACAGACGGCGCTGATCCATATGAATGGAGAGTTGGCAGACAGGGAAAATATTAAAAAATATCTGCATATTCTTCAGACAAGCAGTCCTTCTTATGTATTGATGGCGGGGATTGATGCTTGTATTGACTGGCTGTGCAGTGAGAAAAAGGATATTTTGTTTGAACAGTATGTTGATATGTTGAAAGAAACAAGGAAACAACTGAAAAAAATGAAGCATTTGCAGATTGTCGAGACAGAGCATTTTGATTATTCTAAAATTGTGATTTCTGTCAGTGGAACAAAGTATTTCGGCAGGGAATTATACACACTGCTCCTGGATCAATACCATTTACAGATGGAGATGGCCGCAGGGGACTATGTACTGGCGATGACTTCGGTGGGGGATACGAAAGAAGGATTTCAGCGGCTTGTTCAGGCATTGGAGGAGATTGACAGTAAATTAGATGAGGAAAATCACTCATTTTATATCAGCATGGGAAGGATAAATCCTGATCAGCCATCAATGGGAATCAAAGCGGAAGAGGACTGTACTGAAAATGGGAAAATAGAGCCTATGAGGCAGAAATCTGCCGGACTGCCCAGGTTGGAGCAGGTTTTTACAAGTTCGGGAATTGAGTATATTGCCAAAGAAAATAAAGAAAAAATCCGCATGCTGCCTTGGGAATCCTGCGCCGGATATATTTCGATGGAATACGCATATTTATATCCGCCGGGGATTCCTTTAGTTGTTCCCGGTGAAAGGATTTCGGAGGAGATTATGATGCTGATCCGGGAATATCATGATATGGGGTTTGAAATTAATGGCTTAATAAAGGATGGGTATATCAATGTATATCTGCTGCGGGAGGATGCAAATAATTATACACATCTTTCACTTGTCTAAATTTTCATTTGCCGCGTCGGCTTCAATCGACGATTAGTTAATAAGGAATCCTCCCGCAAGCGGGTCTCTCCTTGTGACCTAATCGTTGATTGACGACAACGCAGAACTGGCAGAAATAGCAGGTGCAGAATTCACCGTTAATTACGCAATGCTGTACTAGGAATGCCTGGTTAAGGTGTGATCAATACCTGCATAGGATAGTTTTATTAGAAACACAGAAATATATAATTGATATGGATTAAGGAAAAGCGAGAATGGGAAAAATTTACTATATTATGGGCAAAAGCGCTTCGGGGAAGGATTCTATTTTTAAGGAGCTGAAAAAGAGGATGCCCCAATTGCGTGAGATTGTGCTGTATACGACCAGGCCGATCAGGGAAAATGAGACAGAAGGGGCGGAATATCATTTTGTAAATGAGGAATTTCTGCGGGAAATGCAGGAAAAGAAGCGGGTGATCGAGCTGCGGTCTTATGATACGAAATGCGGAATCTGGAAATATTTTACCGCGGATGACGGACAGATCGACCTGGAGGAATTTCATTATCTTGCGATTGGGACTCTGGAATCTTATGCGGCGATGACGGCTTATTTTAGTGTGGAAAATGTGGTTCCGATCTATGTGGAGGTGGAAGACGGGATGCGGCTCTTACGCGCGGTGGAGCGTGAACGTCTGCAGACCAATCCGAAATATGCGGAGCTGTGCAGACGGTTTCTGGCGGATTCGGAGGATTTTTCGGAAAAGAATTTGAAAACGGCGGGAATTAAGAGGCGGTTCCAGAATGTGAATTTTGAGGAGTGTATAGGAGAAATCTGTCAGTATATAAGAGAAATTTGTGATTTTAGTAGGAAGAAAATTTGAACAAGAAAATGATTTCCACTATTTTTTGAGATAAAATTTATAAAAAAGTATGTTAATAAGGAATTATATGTTATACTGATAGAGCAAACAGAAAGGGAATGGGATAAAATTGTCAGCAGATGTTCGGTGCAGGATCTTCTAAAGGAATCCGTCCGTATGTGTGCGGAGCTGAATAGATGCGGTCATTTTTACATGAAAAGATAAAAAGACAGCAGGTGATGAGATGAGTGGGTTTAAGGAAATTGTCGGGCATAAGAATATCATCCGGTATATAGAAAATGTTTCGGCTTCAGATCAGGTTTCGCACGCGTATATTCTGAATGGAGAGAAGGGATCGGGAAAAAGGCTTCTGGCGGATTTTTTTGCAATGGATCTGCAGTGTGAGGATCGGGAGCCTGACGGGGAAGCCTGCGGGAGATGCCATTCCTGCAGACAGGCAATGAGCGGCAACCAGCCGGATATTATTTTTATCAGGCATGAGAAGCCGAATACGATCAGTGTTGAGGAGATTCGGACACAGCTGAATAATGATATTGTGATCCGGCCGTATTCCAGTAAGTATAAGATCTATATTGTTCCGCATGCGGACAAAATGAGTGTACAGGCTCAGAACGCGCTTTTGAAAACAATCGAGGAGCCGCCGGAATACGCAGTCATTATCCTTTTGACGGAAAATGCGGAAATCCTCCTTCCTACGATCCGGTCCAGATGTGTGATCTTAAAGCTCCGTAATATTAAAGACCAGCTGATCAAAAAATATCTGATGGAGCAGATGGAGATTCCGGATTATAAGGCGGATATCTGTGCGGCGTTTGCGCAGGGGAATATGGGAAAGGCAATCTCTCTTGCAAGCTCCGAGCATTTTAATGAGATTAAAGAGGAAATTGTGCATTTGCTGCGTGACATCAATGAGATGGAGACGGCGGAGCTGATTGAGGCTGTGAAAAAGTGTTCGGAATTTAAGCTGGATATCAACGATTATTTTGATATGATCGCAATCTGGTATCGGGATGTGCTGATCTATAAGGCAACGCTGAGTGTGGACAGGGTCGTTTTTTCCGACCAGCTCAAGTACATCAAGGAGAGGGCGAAAAAGAGTTCTTATGAGGGAATCGGGATCATCCTGAATGCGCTTGAGACGGCAAAGGGGCGTCTCAAAGCAAATGTAAACTTTGAACTTACCATAGAACTGCTGCTGTTGACAATTAAAGAAAATTAGATTGAGAATAGCAGACGGGTCTGTGGCCTGCTGTTCTGATACAAAGATAATAGACTATACATTTTAAGGAGAATAGAAAGTATGACAAAGGTGATTGGCGTGCGCTTCCGGAAGGCGGGGAAGGTTTATTTCTTTTCGCCGGGAAAGTTTCAGATCGAGCAGGGAAGCCATGTGATTGTTGAGACTGCCCGGGGTGTGGAGTATGGATGGGTAGTCACCGGTCCCAAGGAGGTCAAGGATGAAGAGGTGGTACAGCCTTTGAAGTCCGTGATCCGTCTTGCGACGGACCAGGACAGGCGTACTGTGGAGAAGAATAAGGAAAGAGAGAGAGAAGCATTTCAGATCTGTCAGGAGAAGATCCAGAAGCATGGTCTGGAAATGAAGCTGATTGATGCGGAATATACATTTGACAATAATAAGGTTTTGTTTTATTTTACCGCAGACGGACGGATTGATTTCCGGGATTTAGTAAAGGATCTGGCTTCCGTGTTCCGGACCCGGATTGAGCTGAGGCAGATCGGAGTGCGGGATGAGACGAAGATCCGGGGTGGGATCGGGATCTGCGGCAGGTCTTTGTGCTGCAGCACGTATCTGTCGGAATTTTCGGCAGTGTCGATCCGGATGGCAAAGGAACAGAACCTGTCCCTGAATCCGACAAAGATTTCGGGGGTATGCGGCAGGCTGATGTGCTGTCTGACGAACGAGCAGGAGATTTATGAGGAATTGAACCGTCATCTTCCGTCTGTGGGAGATAGTGTGACAACTTCGGATGGGCTCAGAGGGACCGTGCATTCGCTGAGTGTGCTGCGAAAGCTGGTGAAGGTGATTGTGAATCTGGAAAATGATGAGAAGGAGATCCGGGAATATCACGTGGACGACCTTCATTTTAAACCAAGGCGCAAAAAGCAGAAGGTATCCAAGGAAGAGCTGAAGGAGCTTGGGGAACTGGAAAAGGAATGACGGATGGATGCTGACGCGGGCAGTGTCGGCGTGAGGAAGCAGAAAAAGAATGACGGATGATACTGATGCAGACAGCGCCGGGCAGGAGGAAGCAAAGAGGAAATGAATGATGCGGTTTTAAAGCCCGGAGAGCGTCTGGATGATCTACAGCTCAGCGGATACATGATCATCCAGGATCCGGAGAGGTTTTGTTTTGGCGTGGACGCGGTGCTTTTGACGGATTTTGTGAAGGTGAAAAAGGGAGAGCGTGTGCTGGATCTGGGTACGGGAACCGGAGTGATCCCCATTTTACTGGAAGCCAAGACGAAGGGGGCGCATTTTACCGGGCTGGAGATCCAGAAGGAAAGCGCGGATATGGCGAGACGTAGTGTACAGTATAACGGGATTTCGGAAAAAGTCGATATAGTGACGGGGGATATCAAAGAGGCGGCGGAGATTTTCAAAACGGCCTCTTTTAACGTGATTACGACGAATCCTCCGTATATGCGGGGACAGCACGGCCTGGAAAATCTGTCGGATGCCAGAACCATCGCAAGGCATGAAGTGCTCTGTACGCTGGAGGATATTCTGCGGGAGAGTGCCAGGATCCTGCCGGAGAGCAAGGGAAGATTTTATATGATACATAAGCCGTTCCGGCTGGTGGAGATCCTGAATATGATGTGTCGGTATAAGATTGAACCGAAGCGGATTCAGTTTGTGCATCCCTATGTGGACAAGGAGCCGACCATGGTGCTGATTGAGGGCATGAAAGGCGGAAAATCGCGGGTTACGATTGAGCCGCCGGTGGTGATGTACCGGACAATTGCCGAAAAGGGAGGCTCTGACGGCCTTTCCGGATTATGATACAGGAGTGCGATAGCCATGGATTTTTCGAATGGATAAATGGGTTGGATACTCAAAGAGCATCCAACCGCGCAGCTGGAATTTTTTTCAGGCGGCTATCCAACGCCAGATAGTTTTTTGATTAATAAGAGGGACGATTATGTCAGGAACGTTATATTTATGTGCGACTCCCATCGGGAATCTGGAGGACATTACCTTCCGGGTTGTGCGGACATTGAGGGAAGTGGATCTGATCGCGGCGGAGGATACCCGCAACAGCATCAAGCTTCTGAATCATTTTGAAATACAGACGCCCATGACCAGTTATCATGAGTATAACAAGTTTGAGAAGGGCAGGAAGCTGGTGGAAAGGCTTCTGGGTGGGGAAAATATCGCGCTGGTGACGGACGCGGGGACACCAGGAATTTCTGATCCGGGGGAAGAGCTGGTAAAAATGTGTTATGAGTCGGGGATTTCTGTGACTTCACTTCCGGGTCCGGCTGCGTGTATCACGGCGCTGACCATTTCAGGAAGGGAGACGAGGCGGTTTGCGTTTGAGGCATTTTTACCCAGTGATAAGAAGGAACGGCTTCAGGTCTTGGAGGAATTGGAGCGGGAGACCCGAACGATGATCTTGTATGAGGCACCTCACCGGCTGGTGAAAACTTTGAGGCTGCTTGGGGAACACCTGGGACAAATGCGTCCGGCGACAGTATGCCGGGAGCTGACAAAACGGCATGAAACGGCATTTCTTACGACGCTGGGTGAGGCGGCGGCCTATTATGAGGCAAATGAACCGAAAGGGGAATGTGTGCTGGTGGTGGCCGGGAAAAGCCGGGAAGAGGTTGACGAAGAAAAAAGATCTCGCTGGGAGGGGATGGGTATTGAGGAGCATATCCAGATGTACCTGAACCAGGGAATGGATCGGAAAGAGGCGATGAAACAGGCGGCGAAGGACCGGGGAGTGCCGAAGCGGGAGATTTATAATGCTTTGGTTCATGGGTAAGGAAGCAAAAGGCAAGTTATTTTTGCATGGAGCACTAGTACAGCATTGCGTATATAATGGTGAATATTGCATTAATAATTGAGTAATAAGTGCTCGCTGTCCATGCCATTACTGCGTTGGAGTCAGTCAACGATGCTACCGGTATCGCCTCATTCCTCCGCCTTGTACTGACATGAACATCGAACGCTTATTACTTATCGGGTAGGAGGCTACCCATTAGTTGAGCAGCCGACCTCCCACACCACTGTACGTACCGTTCGGTATACAGCGG
>QXWX01000173.1 GCA_009911175.1 Lachnospiraceae bacterium
CTCCTGTTTAAGAGGTATAAAAACACGTCAAGCCCGCAAAAAACTTACATTTAGGGCTTGACATAATAGGAAGGAGAGGCTTGTGTATGAGTATTTTGGAGGTTGTATCAATTATTTCATGTATCTTTGTAATTCTTACATATGTTGACCGTAGGAATAAGAAAGATGATTAGAGGAAGAAGCGGCTGCTCCATGTTTGGGTGGCCATTTTCTGAGTACAAAAACCGCCCCTTAATCTGCAAAACTGGCCCAGCTCATTGTAATAGGTGCATATAAATGATAAAATAATACATCTTGCAGAGCCTGGAATGAAGATAAGAAAAGCTGGAGGCCAATATGAGCGATATACTAAAGACAGAAAGACTGACAAAGACCTATAGGAAATGCATAGCCGTAAATCAGGTGAGCGTAACAGTGCGCCGGGGAGACATATACGGGCTGATTGGGAAGAACGGCGCAGGAAAAACTACTTTCATGCGTATGGTGTTGGGGTTTGCCTCACCGGATAGCGGACAGATGGAGCTCTTCGGCAAAACAGATTTAGAGCAGCAGAGAAAGTATATCGGAAGCCTGATTGAAGAGCCGGGCGGTTATCCCGGCATAAGCGCAAGGGATAATTTGGAAATCATCAGGAGGAATCTGGGCATTACAGATAAGGCAGTCTCAGATCGTATGCTGGAGCTTGTAGGGCTTGAATCGGCCGGGAAGAAAAAGGTAAAGAATTTTTCCATGGGGATGAGACAGCGTCTTGGATTAGCCATTGCCCTGATAAGAAGGCCCAATTTCCTGATTTTGGACGAGCCAATAAACGGATTGGATCCGTCTGGTATCAGGGAAATCCGGGATTTGCTATTAAAACTGAATCGGGAGGAACATGTGACGGTATTGATTTCAAGCCATATTTTAGGGGAACTGTCAAAGATTGCGACAAGGTATGGTATCTTACGGGACGGCGTACTGATTGAAGAGATTGGCGCTGATCAGCTGGACGTAACATGCAGGCGGTATCTGAAGCTTACAGTGGATGACGCACAGAGGGCAGCGGCGGTTCTGACGGAAAAACTGGGTATCTCAAGTACGGTTGCGGATGCACATACCATATGTGTTTTTGAAAAGTTGGACACGACCGAAGAAATCAACTATGCAGTCGCGGCAAATGGAATTGCCTTGAAAGAGAGCCGTTTGGCCGGAGAGGATTTGGAAAGCTATTTTATGGAGAGAATGGGCGAGAGGCCCCTGCCGGGAGGTGGTTTCAATGCGTAATCTTTTGTATGGTGAGTGGTATAGATGGAAGAAGAATAAAGCATTTTGGATATGCCTTTTATCTGCGGCAGGCATGATACTTCTTGTCTATTTGACCATGACGGCAGCAGGCCAGGCAATGGGCGCCGGCGGGGATGTTTTGAAGGAGACCGGCATTTCCGGTATGGCGGCACAGTTTGCTGGCGGAGGGCTTGTAACGATGTTTGGGATGATATTCCTTTGCATATGGATGGTAAGCGATTATACGCATGGAGCAATGAAAAATGTAGTCGGCAAAGGCTATTCCAGAATGAAGGTATTTCTGGCAAAGCATTTGTTTGGAATGGCAGTTACCCTGATCATGAATCTGATTATATTCTTTGTGATATTGATAATCGGATTAGTCCTCATCGGAACGCCGGAGGGGGACAGGTTATTTTTCCAGAACCTGCTGATCTATTTTGGTCTCCAGCTGCTTTTTGGAGCTGCTGTCAGCAGTATTGTCATTGCCATTTGTGAGTGGAGCCGGAATATGGCAGCCGGGATTGGGATTACGATGGCAGTGATCATATTTTCCCCGTTGCTGGTACAGGGACTGGATTTACTGTTTTCTGTGCTGCGGTTGAATATATCAATCAGCAGATACTGGATATTGAACCTTATGGCAGACTGTCCAACAGAAGCATTTCCACTGGAGTTTTTATTCCGTGGAATTTTGATGTCGGTTATCTGGTTATTGTTGCCGCTGGCATTAGGCGCTGCACATTTCCGTAAAACCGATATTGGATAAAGACAGTCTGAGCATGGAGGCAACAGGCAGCTTGGGGAGGGGAGATTTCATGCATAAAGATACG
This sequence comes from Lachnospiraceae bacterium, assembly GCA_009911175.1. The sequence continues at coordinate 2,097 of QXWX01000173.1, forward strand.
AGGTGGGCAAAACAGATTATTTCCATGCAGGAAAAAGACGGCAAATGGTTTTTTTCCATACGCCCTCTGGCTCTTCCAGGTGGCCGATTACAACGGAGCAGGCGTTTTGGCGGCTGGAACATCTGGGCTATACAATACCAGAAAGCGTGTTCCTATATGAATAACTGTCTTGTTGGACAGGCGGAGGTCCCGGACCGCAGGGAAAAGATTTTGGACTGGGAGATTTTCGTTTCCCTTATGCTTACAGCATGGAGCAGAAGATTTTCGGATGGATATCCGGCGGCCAATAAAGTAGCCGGCCAATGGACGGAAGGCTTATTGATTATACGTGTTTTTACCAAATATCCCTTTTGGTAAATTGCCTGGACAGAAGAACCGAGGAAGCTCTGATGGACTATGTTTTAGACAAAGAGGATGGAATCTATTACATATATAGCGAGAGAATCCTGTTCTTGCCCAAGGTTTTTGAAAGCAGGCAGGCCAGCCGTTATCTTGTGGCTGTTGAACTTTTATCCGAATACAAACATGCGGCATATAAGCTGCGGTTTGTTGCGGATTGGTTAAACGGGCTGAAAAAAGAAGATGGTAAGTGGGATATGGGGAAATCAGTGAATGATAAGGTATATTTCCCGCTTTCCAATGACTGGAGAAAACAGGAGACGCGAGAAGCAGACTGTACAGAACGCATTTCAAGTTTGCTCTCTGTGTTGTCGGGCATACGATGATAATCCTTGTGAATCCATTTTGCATACTAATTCTGAAAAATAGCAGGAATAACGATAGGGATTAGCATGGACAAAAACAGGACAAATCTTGGACAAAACCGGAGATGAAATAGTAGAGATATAGGCTGTTCTATGATAAAATGAACTTTCAACAGTGAAGGTCTGTGAAGATCCGGTCAAAAATAGGGAACCACAGGTTGAAAGGAGTATTTATATGAAACATGTATGTATGCTTTATCGGTGGCAGATATTAACGCCGCAAGAAAATTTTATGAGGATCTGTTTGGATTAGAGGTGTTTCAGGATTACGGTAAGAACATCGCCTTTACCTGCGGCCTGGCATTGCAGCAGGATTTTGACTGGCTTGTGAATCTGCCGAAAGAAAAGATATTAAAAAAATCCAACAATACAGAAATCGTCTTTGAGGAACAGGACTTTGACGGTTTTCTAAACAAGCTAAAAGAATTCCCGGACATGGAATATCTGGGAGAAGTGATCGAACATAGCTGGGGCCAGCGGGTGATCCGGTTCTACGATTTGGACGGCCATATCATTGAGGTCGGCGAGGATATGAAAATGGTGATAAAACGCTTTCTTGCTTCCGGCATGACCATGGAAGAAGTTTCTGTGAAAATGGATGCTTCCGTGGAGGATTTGACAAAACTTCTAAATAGCTAATATATGATGGGCGAATAAACAAATCTAAATTTGTCGGGAAGATGTAGATAGAGGAAAATTGGAGTTGACAAAAGCAAGAAGGGAGAATTTTTTATGTGCTTAAAAGTAAGAATTATTTTACCAACTATTGCAATCATGCTTTTATTTTCATCATGTTCATTTAATTCAATGTTATCTATTTATAATAATGATAAAAAAATTGCAAGCGAAACCAATACATTTAATCTTGGAGAAATAGAACAAGAAATCGATAACAAAAAGATTGAAGCAAAAATTGACGATATTGAAGGAATGGAAACTATTTGGTCTTTTACGTCTGATGAAGATATGGATATTGAACTTTCAGGTGAGATGTCCATCAAAAGTGGAAAAGCAAAATTGGTACTTATTTTACCTGATAACACATTAATCCTATTAGCTGAAAAAGACTTCGCCTCTAACAGTAATGAGATAACGCAGACATTCTCAGTTAAACAAGGTTTAAATCGAATAAAACTAGTAGCAGAAAAAAACACAGAATTGGATTTAGTGCTGGCTTCTACAGACGGAGATTTTCAAGAATTAGGTATTAATTGGTAACAGGAGTTAGAGCATAAAACTCTACACCACAACTTTCAGTTGTGCGCCCAGCAAAGGGCAATTAACCTAACAGGTGCAAATCCTGTCTGCGAAGGTCTAGCCAACCAGCAGTAGCGAGTCTTGCGTGGCGGTCAGTAATGGCTGGTGCGAAGCGTAGACAGCAAGCAAGTAGGGCTGCAATGCGATTGAGCCTCGAAATGTTGAAGTTCAGAGGGCTGACGTCTTAACTGGTGCGGAAAGCAATATCGGGCAGTTCGTATAAGGCGAGAACTGTCCGGCACTGCGGGGTCAAAGAGCCAGTCATGCTTGACATTGTGGTTAATTGTCAACTGGGGAGAGCCTGCCGCTTCTTGGAAACAAGTACGTTTTATCAACTAGAAGATGGAGATAAGCGGATGGGTGGCAGGCAGTCGGATAGTCTCATAGTACCATAGAAGCCGGGTAATGCCGGTGGAGGGAAGGGGGCTACATAGTAACGGTCTTTCTGATGACACATCAACCGTGCTCAGGAACGGAGGTATTGATGGGAACAAAATTAGAAAGGATAGCAGAAATATCGGCGACAACGCCGAAGCCAGAGTTCACTTCTCTGTACCATCTGATAAATGCTGAAATGCTCATGCAGTGCCATAAGGAACTGGATGGGAAGAAGGCAGTAGGGGATTGACAGGGTGACAAAAGCAGAGTATGAAGAACACCTGGAAGAGAACATCACAAATCTGGTGGAACGGTTAAAGAACAAGGCATACAGGCCACTGCCATCGCTAAGGGTGTATATACCGAAAAGCAACGGAAAGATGAGACCGCTGGGGATTGCCTCTTACGAGGACAAGATTGTGCAGCTTGCGGTAAAGAAAATACTGGAAGCGATTTATGAACCGAGATTCCTTAACTGTATGTATGGGTTCAGACCAAACAGAGGATGTCATGATGCGATAAAGGAAGTCCACCGCCAATTACAGAACGAATGGATTAACTATGTGGTGGACGCAGACATCAGGGGATTCTTTGACCACATGAGCCATGAATGGATTATGAAATTTCTGGGGCTGTATATTAAGGACAGAAATCTCCTGTGGCTGATAAACAAATATCTGAAAGCCGGAGTGGTAACAGAAGGTGTCTATGAAGCAGGCGAGGAAGGTTCAGCGCAGGGAAACATCATCAGCCCGATTCTGGCAAATATCTATATGCACAATGTACTGACGCTTTGGTACAAGTTTGTAGTGCTGAAAGAGACAGAAGGGACGTGCTTCCTGGCGGTGTATGCAGATGATTTTATTGCGGGATTCCAGCACAAGTCAGACGCAGAGAGATACTATGCCGCACTGAAGGAAAGGCTGGGGAAATTCAATCTTGAACTGGAGGAGAGCAAGAGCCGGCTGATTGAGTTTGGAAGGTATGCGGAGAGCAACAGCAGACGCAGATATGGAAAGAAGCCGGAGACATTTGATTTTCTGGGTTTTACTTTCTACTATGGGAAAGGCAGGAAGAACGGAAATTTCTGTGTGAAGCCGAAAACAAGCAGAAAGAAATATGCACAGAAACTAAAAGCCATGAAGGAATGGCTGTATGCCAATAACGACCTGCCTGTGAAGGAACTGATAGAAAAGCTGAATAAGAAGCTGGTAGGGCACTATAGGTATTATGGTGTCTCCTATAATGGCAAGAAGCTGGGTTCTTTTCTGCATTTCACGCAAAGATATCTGTGCAAAGCACTGAACAGACGAAGTCAAAAGAAAAGCTATACATGGGATGGGTTTGCTGACATGCTAAAAGTTTATCCTTTAGCAAAACCAAAGATTTATGTGAGGTTATTCTAAAAGTGAATGTTACTATGAGGAGCCGTGTGCGTGAAAGGCGCACGCACGGATCTGTGAGGGGCTTGCGGCGTGAGCCGCTTGCCTACTCGACTGATATACTGGAAAGCCGGGAGTTAAGAAAGGAGAAAAAATGAACTGTAAAATAAAAAAGTGGGAATTGACAGACGCAGGCGATTTGGCAAGAGCTCTTTCTAATACAAAAGTGCAAGACAATCTTCGAGATGGATTGCCTTATCCATATACCGAAAAAGATGGAACAGATTATATTTCTGCAATGCTTTCCGCAGACGAAAATGAAACTTTTGCTTTTGCTATTGTGTCAGACAACAAAGTCATTGGAAGTATCGGAGTTTTCCGGCAAGAAAATATACACAGACAAACTGCTGAACTGGGATACTGTATTGCGGAAGAATACTGGGGAAAGGGAATAATGACCGATGCTGTAAAACAAATATGCAAGTATGTATTTGACAAAAGCGATATTATCCGTATCTATGCTGAGCCGTTTGCGTACAATACGGCATCTTGCAGAGTGCTTGAAAAGGCGGGGTTTCAATATGAGGGAACATTAAGAAGTAATGCGGTAAAGAATGGTAAAATTATTGACATGAAGATGTACTCTTTATTGAAAACGGAGATATAAATTCTTTAGGTTAGAATCGATGATGGGGTAAACGAAAAAGCAGTTTTGGCATTCCAGTGAACTGCCCCTTCGTTTACACCATTTTCGATTTGACCTAATTGAACAAAGTGAGCGTCCGGGTAGCTTCTACCTATGGACTTTCAATCTTTTGTTCTTGCCCATGATTATACAGGATTTTCTGTGCGGAAGCTATAGAAATCAAGTAATTCCAGATAAATGGGCATAACAATAAAACCTCAAACTTTGAGGCTTCAGAAAACGTATGAAAGAATAAGATTTTAACATCTTTGTGGCATTCGAAGCTGTGGTTTTCCAAGATGCCCACCACAGGCTTTACACACACAAATATTTATCCCATAAAGCTGTTTTAATATTTCCGGCATTTCCTTACCTCGAAGTTTCGAGAGATACTTTTGGCATCCAAGAAGATTTCGGCACAAAGTAAGTTTCTTGCTTTTAGTACGGGAGCATAACAAACCATAATGCCGAATCCTGACAAAACGTTTTGGCGGCACATGCATCAGAAACCGTCGTATAAATTCAACACCAGAAAGGACCAGTTCTTTCCATTGTCCTTTGTTCCGGTAATCTTTTACATAAAAAGTAATGTTTTCATCATCCATGCAGATGATGCGGTGATTGCTGATGGCAATCCGATGGGTGTATTTTCCCAGATAATCAATCACAAACTGTGCGCCGTTAAAAGTTTTCTTACAATAAGGAATCCACTCCGCAGAGTAACAGGAATTAAGCAGTTCTTTAAATGCATAGTGGTTGCGGTATTTTCCGGCTGTCCCATGAAACTCAAGCTGACCGGTTTCCCAAAGCACTTTCAATTCTTCCATGTATTTTCCACGGAATACTTTGGAAATGATCCGGACTGGAAGGAAAAATTCAGTGCCGTTATCCTTCCATTCATTTTTGGGCGTCAATCCTCCGCCGAGCAGTATTGTGTGGATACTATGGCAATCTTTACATAGTATCCATTATGACAAGCAAGTAATTATGACACGAAAGTGATAAAACTGTA
>QXWX01000174.1 GCA_009911175.1 Lachnospiraceae bacterium
AAATCGTCAGGCTCAATGTTTATGCCCAAAATCAAAATACATCGTTCTATTTTTATGTTTTGAGAAAGCAATAACATTATACTATGCGCTGATCGGCAACTGGGTGGATGGGTGCAGGCATAAATATATAGACAATTATTAGATTTTTGATTAAGGAAATACACAGCGGCAGGGCAGTTATGAACCTATTGAGTATAGGTTTGTAGCTGCCTTTTTTGCGTTGCGGGGATTTTGGATGGAGGGCTGCATGGATGTATTTGAAGCGATAAGGGAGAACGGCATTACCGCAAGGCAGGCGGCGGAGCATTGCGGGATAAAGATAAACCGTCATGGCATGGCGGTCTGCCCGTTCCATAAGGATAAAAATCCGAGCATGAAGATAGACAGCCGCTATTACTGTTTCGGGTGCGGGGAAAAGGGCGATGCCATTGATTTTGTGGCAAAGTTTTATGGTCTTGGGAAGAAGGAAGCGGCATTGCAGATTGCGTCGGTTTTCGGTATCAGTTTTGAGGATAACAGGGGCAGGAAGCCGCAGCCAAAACGTAAGCGGAGATTATCACCGGAGCAGAGGTTTGAGAAGGCGGAAAAGAGGTGCTTCCGTGTGATTTCCGATTACCTGTGTTGTTTAAGGCAGTGGAAAGAACAGTATGCGCCGCAGGAGCCGGACGGGGAATGGAACCCGTTATTCTGTGAAGCATTGGAAAAGAAAGACTATATTGAGTACCTGCTTGATGTGTTATTGTACGCTCCGCTATCGGAGCGTGTGCAGTTAGTGGCTGATTATGGAGAGGAAGTGTTGAAAATTGAAAGAAGACTGGAACAGTGTGCCGCCGGAGCAGAGGGCGGCATTGGAAAAGACAATGGAGAAAATGGAGCAGGCGTCACAGCCGGAAACATGGTTTGACGGGAGCAAAGTCAATGACGTGCTTTTCTGTGAGGATTTCCTCGCAGGGCACCCTATGAAGTGCATACACGGCACTTTTTTTGACATAAACGGGGCAGTCGGTGATGCGGAGCAGATTAAGGCGGAGATATATTACAAGATTGCGCCTTATGTCACATCAGGCATCGCAAAAAAGGCTACATCACTCCTTGATGCGTTGCGGATCAGGAGCTACTCGCCGCCGCTGCCGTTCCAGACAGACCGTATCCATGTGGCAAACGGCACATACTTTTTATCAAAGGGATTTTCTGCGCAGAAAGAATTCTGCATGAACAGGCTTCCCGTAAGGTATGCGCCTGATGCGCCGGAACCGTCACGCTGGCTTGCCTTTCTTGGGCAGCTATTAGTGCCGGAGGATATTACCACGTTGCAGGAGTTTATGGGATATGTTCTGTTACCTACGACAAAAGGGCAGAAAATGATGATTGTCATAGGCAAAGGCGGGGAGGGCAAGTCACGCATCGGCAGGGTGCTTCGTGCTTTGCTTGGTGACAGTATGAACACAGGCAGCATACAGAAGGTGGAGGTTGACCGCTTCGCACGGGCAGACCTTGAGTGGAAACTTTTGATGCTTGATGACGACATGAAGCTGGAAGCACTGCCGCAGACGAACAACATCAAGTCCATAGTGACGCTGGAAGATAAAACGGATTTGGAACGCAAGGGAAAGCAGAGTGAACAGGGTTATTTATGCGTGAGGTTTATCTGTTTCGGGAATGGAAACCTCGGTTCACTGTATGACCGTTCCTACGGCTTTTTCCGCAGGCAGATAGTCCTCACTGTAAAGGAGCGGGAGCCGGACAGGAAAGATGACCCGTTCCTCGGCGAAAAGCTGATTGCTGAAGCAGAGGGGATATTCCTATGGTGTCTTGAGGGGCTGCACCGCCTGATTGACAACGGATACCGTTTCACCATAAGCCAGAGGGCGGAGGACAACCTGACAAAAGCCATGCAGGACGGGAACAACATCATCGTATTCATGCAGTCGGAGGGCTATATCAGGCTTGAGAAAGGCACACACGCCACGTCAAAGCAGCTTTACGGCGCATACAGCCAGTGGTGTGAGGACAACCTCGAAAAGCCGCTGGGGGAGCGCAGTTTTTCCAATTACCTGCGGCAGAACGAGAAGCAGTATGGGCTTGACTATACCCATAATATCGCACTCGGCTCCGGCAAGACCGCAAGGGGATTTAAAGGTATCCATGTAAAGGTGAGGACAGGGGAGAACGGGCATTAAGACGCAAAAGACGCAAAGACGGGCAAAATCCGAAATCCTTTTTTATATATACATACGCCTGTGCCAGCCCTATTTTATCTGTATAAAAATTTTTTGAATTTAAACTTGGAAAATAAGTGTCTTAGCGTCTAAAGATAGGAAATACAAGGTTTTGGGGGCGTTTTAGAAGCGTCTTTATTGCGTCCTTTTAAAGCGTCTGATACCCGGCAGGGGGAATTTAACACCTTGCCGGGCTTTTATTTCGCAGGGCAGGACGCAGAGAGCGTCTGATATTGGATTGATTGGAGGGAATATATTTGAATAAAGCAAAGTTGATAGTGACGAGGGTATTTGACAGTGAGCGCACACCGCAGGATGCGTTTGTGAGGGCGATATTAAATTCAGATAAATACGAAAAAACCTTGCAGGTTCCGGGCAGTGAAAGTATAATAGAGGGCAGAGGGCTTATCTGCATTCAACCGGATTCGGACGAAGAAGGGAGAACAGGATGAGCAGGACAACATACAGAGGCACACCAAAGGCGGGGCTTTATACCCGGTTATCGGTTGACGATGGCTACGTTGACCGTGAGAGCAATTCCATAACGAGCCAGAAGCAGATGCTGACACAATTTGCGGAATACCACGGCATAGAGATTGTCGAAACCTACGTTGATGACGGATGGAGTGGCACAAATTTTGAAAGACCGGATTTTAAGCGCATGATTGCGGACATTGAAAGCGGGAAAATCAACACGGTCATCACGAAAGACCTCTCACGCCTGGGGCGTGACTATTTGCAGACAGGGTATTACACTGATATGTATTTCCCCAGCAAGAGGGTACGCTACATAGCAATCAGCGACGGTATCGACACAAGCACTGGATATAACGAAATGGCTCCATTCAAGAACTTATTTAATGATTTTTATGCCCGTGACATATCCAAGAAAATCCGCAGCACCCTTACCACTAAGGCAAGGGCGGGCATCTACCACAGCACAGTGCCGCCGTTCGGCTACAGGAAATCGCCTGCCGACAGCCATATGCTGCTGCGTGACGAGGAAACAGCGCCGATTGTCATCAAGATGTACGAACTGTCCGCAGCGGGCAGGGGGCCGGCAGCAATCGCCAACTATTTAAGGGCGGAAAAGATACCGATTCCGGCATACTGGCACCATGTACGGGGCGAGAGGGTATGGCAGGGCTACAAGGGCGAGGGGAATGCGGCAAACTACCGCTGGTTTGACACAACGGTGCGTTCCATTCTCCAGCATGAGGTCTATATTGGGAACCTTGTGGCGCAGAGGCAGACACACATCTTCAAAGTCGGCAAATCCTTTGTAAGACCGAGGGAGGAATGGGTGGTTGTCGAGGACGTGTTTGAGCCGATTGTGGAGAGGGAGCTGTGGGAGAGGGTGCAGGAAAGTTTCGCCAATCCCACAAGGTCACGCAAGCGGACAGGGAAAGCGAGCATCTTTTCGGGAATGGTATTCTGCGATACCTGCAACCGGCGCATATCCTTTGTGCCGGAGAGGGCGGAGAAGATTTATGTAGGCTCCTGCATGGAATACCGAAAGATTGGCAGGCAGGGATGCACGCCGCACCGTATCTACGAACAGGATTTGCATGATGCAGTCTTAAAGGACATACGGGAGTGGGCAAAGCTGGCGCTGAAGGACGAGAAGGCAGTCCTTGACAAAGTTATGGAGCATGAAAACAAGAACAAGACTGACGCTGGCACAGTTATTGAGAAAAAGTTTTCCCTTGAAAAGCGTCTGGGGGAGGTCGAGAAAGTCATTGCCAAACTCTATGAGGATTATGCTTTAGGCAAGGCAGGGGCGGACGAGATTGACTTACTCCTGCCAAAGTACCGGAAGGAACAGGGGGAACTGAAAGCACAGCTTGCGCTGTTCGAGGAAGAAAACAGCGAACGGAGGGAAACAGCACAGAACGCTGAAAAGTGGGTTGCGCTGATCCGCCAGTACAATGACCTGCAGGAACTGACGGCAGGCATCATAAGGGAACTGATTACTAAAATCTATGTGGGCGATGTCCGCAAGGTTGACGGTGAGAAAGTCCAGTCTATCGAAATTCATTACCGTTTCATCGGCAGTCTGTCGGATGGGGCGGGGAAATAACAATTCTTAAATAAAAATCCCAATTTACAGAACAATTCCGCTGTAAATATCACTTTATTCGGTGTTTACAGGATTAAAGACAGTCGTAACAGCAATCGGAGCAGGCGTTGGAGTATGGGGCGTCATCAATCTTCTTGAGGGATATGGAAATGATAATCCGGGTGCAAAATCACAGGGAATCAAGCACTTCATACCTAAATAGGTGTAACAAAAATATGATTGGCAAAACAACAGGAAATACCGCCAACAGTCAAGATTTGATTGATAAAAGACAATATCTCTGATAGAATAAACAAAACGGATATGGAAAACAGGCAGGAAAAGCACCTGCCGGATAACGGAGGACTGTTATGCGGAAAGTCAGTTATTTACCCTTATGGCATCTGCTCTTGGAACGGGGAATGACCAAGAGCCAGATGCGCATTGAAGCGGGGCTTACCACGAATGTGCTTGCCAACATGAACAAAGGGCAGCACATTTCTATGGAATCGCTCATACGGATATGTGATGCGCTGGACTGTGAACTGAAGGACGTGGTGGAACTGGTAAAAACAGAGGAATAATCTCTCACATTTTTGAAAACAGGGAATTGCAGATACCATGCAGTTCCTTTTGTTTTGCAGAAAATCAGTCCTTTTTGCGTTTCTGCCTTGCACTGTTCCGCCGTTTTTTCGCATCAGGCTCCAAGATTTCAGACTGACCGAGTATATCCGCCATATCGTCAATATTCTTTTCAGTCGGCTTGATTTTCAAAAACTGGCTGAATATGTAAGCAAGTTTCTGTTTGGAAGTGCCTGCGAAGCTTTCTGCCTTTTCGATGATTTCTTCAAAATGCTCAGTTACGGTTTTGGGCGGGGCGGAATCAATATCGCCTTTGTGGGCGTTCCTGATGTCCCTGATAATGGTATGCATATCATCATCAATCACATGGGAAAAATACTCATTCAATTCAAGGTGTGATGCTTTTAATACATTTAATTGCAGGTTATATTCATCGGGATTGTGGCGTTTGAGCAATATCTTTCTGCCTGTTTCCACCGCAAGGTTGAGTGACTTGACCTGCATATCGGCAAGACCGTCCACATATATCTCCAAGTCAAGCATGAGCTTTCGGAACTGCTCATGGGTGATAAGTTCTGACAGGAGCAGCGTGTTTAATTTCCGGTCTTTGAGAAGCGACAGGGCGGCGTCGCTCAGGTGCAGGTCGGATATGGAGATATTGCCAAGCTGCCTGTTTTCGGTCATACCAAGCAGATAGTCGGCTGATACTCCGTAGAATTTTGCCAAGTCAAAGATATTCCTGTGGGGTATTTCCTTATAATCATCAGATTCGTAAGAACCAAGCGTGGAAGCCGGAATTTTTGTCTGCTGTGATAGCTGCTCTAAAGTCAGTCCGTTTTCCACACGCAGGTCTTTCAGGCGTTCCTGAATACTTAATTGTGTTTTCATTGATAAATCCTATGTAAAACTAAGGAATTCTTAGGTGGTGTTCTTTATCACCTTAGAATTTCTTTTCACATTTCCTTTCACGAAAAACAGAATATCACATAAAACGACGGATTACTACCATATTTTACTAGCATGATAGAAATTTTTAGTTTTAGGGCGAATTTCTGACATGATGGATATACGGGAAAGCAGGCTGTTTTGCTGGATAATGGCAGTACAATTAAATGACTGTCCAAGCTGACATATACCGCCAAGACCAATTTTAAAGTAATTTGAGCGCCAATACTGGACGACACAGTGCCGACAAGGGTTGCCTGTCAGGAAACAGCAAGGGGAGAACAGCAGATTTATAAAACCGCCCAATTTGGGGCAGAGAATGGGAACTGGAGAAAGGGGTATGGAATGAAATTATCAAGATATGAACAAGAAATTGTAATCAACTTCAATGCAGATGAGAAGGAAGCAACAGTTTACACAGCTAATCCGGCGTGGGTGCGGAAAATGGATAAGCTGTGCAATGAATTTCCGGAGATAATCCGGTTAAAATCGTGGACAGAAATTAGCAAGACATATGTTCTCCCAAAGAATCTTGTAAAGATAGGGAAACCAAGAACATTGAGTGAAGCACAGCTTAGGCATTTGCGGGAGTTACAAAACAAGGCATAAGATTACGAAAATAATTTGAAATTAAGAAAACCAATCACTTTTCTTCTGCCTGTATTCATTTGGACTCATATGATAATGCTGTTTAAACTTACGGCAAAAATAGCCAGAACTTGAAAATCCCGTTTCTTCTGCAATGGAAGAAACAGATTTTTGAGTGGCATAGAGCTGTTCGGCAGCCTGCGCTAGTCTGTATTGGATGAGATACGCTACCGGAGAAATATGGATACCCGACTGAAAAATGTTTAAAGCCCCACTTTTGCTGATAGATGCAGATGCTGCAATCATTTCAAGAGTAATTTCTTCCATGTAGTGATCATGAATATACTGCATCATAGCTTGTAACCTTGCCTGCTTGTGATTTAAACGATGATTATCGCTAGAACCGGAATCCAAGTCTATATTTTTTAACAATATGTTCCAAAGCTGAAATAGAAGTTGTACTGTACATAATTCATTATCCTGCTCTGTCTCCTGAAGGGTAAAAATTTGTGACAAAAGTTGCAGAGCATTGCTTTCCCATGTTGCGTATGGACTAAAAATCTGATATGGAACAGACGAGTTTATAACAGGGAGGATATACTTTTCGTAAATAAGACTTTTTTCAGGCGCTAACAGGGTTGGTGAAAAAACAATATTTGGGGTATATGTACTGTATTGTGCTTCAAAACGGTGCAGTATACCGCTGTTGACAAATATTCCGTAACCTTTATGCAGTTCTATTTTGCTTGTTCCTACAAGGCAGAGTGCAGTGCCTTCGGCAACAAACAGGAATTCCAGTTCATGATGCCAGTGCCAGTCAATGCGGTGGAAGTCAAATTGCCAAATATTTTCGGGATAGTATGCAAAGGGATAACTATTGTTGCCATGCCGGATGGTTTCTCGCAGTGTTTCATCTGTAGTTATCTTAAAAATGCCCATAGCGTATCTCCTCATTAAAACAAAATAGAATTTGTTATATTATACCATACCGCAGCCTACGGCTGCAATCAAACCAAAAAGCAAAAAGAATCATCCTATTCGTAGATGCACGTGCTATAAT
>QXWX01000175.1 GCA_009911175.1 Lachnospiraceae bacterium
CCATTACTACTCGGAGAATAACGCTTCCGAAAACAATTAGAGGCAACAGGCTCTCTCTAAAAAATATATCCCGACAAATAATCATTCTCACTATGCCGAAAAATAACTTGCCGCACTTTAGAGAGCCTTAGTGACATTTGAATTTTCTTGTGGTATAGTGGACTTCCACTTTTAGGAAAAGGAGTTGATGATATATGCCACAGATGAATAAAGGCGGTAAATTTATTTTCGGAAAATCGCTGATACGAGATGACTTGACAATCCATCTCCCAACACAGGCTCTTACAGAGTACAACGCCACAGCAGAGAAAAAAGTCTATCTTTTTACTGGAAGCAAGGTCACTGGCGGCTTTTGTGTGACAAGAAAAGGATTGTTAGAACCGTCAAAATTAGGACACATTCTTACTGATAATCCGGCTCTACAGAATTATCAGACCGCAGAGGGCGAATTTGTCAAATACAAAGGACGGTCATACTGTTGGGTAAATATTTCAGAGAATGGTGTAATTCAGCTTAATCAGCAAATATTAGACTTTCTTAATCTGAAGATTGGAATGGAATTATTATCTATCCGAAGCAGTGATATAGCTTTTACAATGGGCGCAACCGGTCCTCTATTGGAAAGAGCCGACAACTATGAGGGCGAAATTCCTCTGTATTAAAAAAGCAGGTATCATGATACCCGCCCGAAATCCAGTATTCATCAAATAATTAGAGCCATTTTAGAGCCAACAGGCAAAAAGCAATCCCGGAAACGCCCATTTTATCAGCATTTCCGGGATTTTATCCGTTACTCGAACTCGGCGTGTTCTTTGTTGTTCTTAACTGTATCTGTTTAAGTTTTGTGCAAATACACGCCTTTTTTTACTTCAATTACACCATTTATTCTGGCTTGCTGATTTTCTGTTGCCAAAATGTTGCCAATTTTACTTATCTCTATAATGAGAACCACATTGAACAATCTTTATCATATTATCTTCTATCCGATAAACGATACGATTTGCATCATCTATTCGTCGGCTCCAATAAGATGCCAAGTCACCACTTAGTCTTTCTGGCTTTCCTATTCCCTCGTATCCATTTCGGTCAATATCCTTCAATAGCTGAAGGATACGCCTCAACGTCTTTTTATCCTGCTTTGTCCAGTATTCAAAATCTTCCCACGCCGCATCTGACCATGACTTAATCATCAAAATTCACCTCATGTATCGTACCACCTGTCGCTTCCATTTGCGCTACAGATTCCCTAAGTCTGGTCATATTCTCCTGCGAATAAAACGGATCAACAGATACTTCAAACGGTATCCGTTTCTCTCGTCCAAGTTTTTTAAGATAAATATTTATAGCCGTAGATAAAGACATGCCAATATCGGCACATGCCTGCTCTGCCTTTTTCTTTACATCATCCTCTATGCGCAAACTAATTTGAGCCATTATATATCACCTCTTCCTTTTTGATATTACAAGCATATCACACGTCACAGCATTTGTAAAGCATTTTGCTATATATTTGCTTATTTTTTACTATCTTTTCTATAATCATCCATAAAAATACATAGTTACACTGGCAACAATTCACTACGTTAATTTCTCTAAAAATAATATAATGTAAATATAGCAGGCAATCTCATAGACTACCTGCCATATAAAATAAATAATATACTCTTGTACTATTCGAACTCCTCGGCGAATAGTGTGAACTGGACATTTCTGTTTGATTTTTAATGGATTTATTATCCATATTCTTTAAAAATCACTCTCATATTTGAGTCGGCTAAAATTTTTAGAGCCAAAATAGAGCCATAGCCAAAGCCGCTACTTTCTCCTTGTCTGCATCATCTACATGGTGCTTATATTTCGTTCACAAAAACATATGCACAAACCGACTACTTATACTGATACTTCTTTTCTCTCTTACGGAATGCTTCTTCCCCTCCTTCCATAATATCACATATTCCTTCACGAATTACTTTTTCTTCTATACATCCTGCCTTTTTACCTTTTCTAAAAGTAACTTTTCCATCTGAGTTTCTTTCAAGAACAATAATAGCTTCTGCATCTCCCAATACTGGAATATTAGGATTATGAGTAACTATAATTATTTGGCGCTTATTTTTCATTTTTCTAATGGATCTAACTACTAAATTATATATCAAACTATTGTCTAAGTCATCTTCTGGCTGATCAATAATCAGAGGATTTTCCCCACTGTTTAAAATAAACGCTAGTATTGCAGCACTTTTCTGTCCTGGCGAGCCTTCATTTATATCTATTTCTCCAGTTTCTTCTATTATTTTAATCTTCAATTTATCTTCAGGGATAACTTTTACTAAGGCACTCAATGTATCATTATTAAATTTATCCCTCCATAGTTTTCCAAATCTTATATCAGAAGGGGTAATTCCAATAGATTCAATTTCACCTGAATCCGTTGTAAGCAAAAATTTCAAAAAATCTTTATAATGCTTCCAATTATTATCATTCGACAAAATATAATCTGAGAGTCCTTGAAAATCATTATCAAAAATACCTTCTCTTCCAAATTCTCTTTGCATATTTGCTTTCCATCGCGCAATATGTCCCATTGGTGTTATAGAAATCATAATATTTTCTAAATCCATCTTTTGAATAACATGTTCTCTCTTTTGAGACAAATCCAGACGTTTTTGAACAAAAGAATTTATGCTTTCTTCAATTTTTTCTACTAATTTTCCTTGTTCTTTCTGCACATTAAGCAACTCCTCATATCTCTGACGATTCTTTTGGAGTTGATCTTGAAGCAGATTTATATCTTCTCCACCAGTATTTTGAATGTCCTCAAGTGCCTTGATATATTCTTTATGCATTTCTTCACGTTTAATGTATGTAGCAGAAACAACATATTGCTTTTCAATTGTTTCTATGGCTTCTAATTTCTGATTTAAAAATGCACTAATTTCATTATTACATTTCAAAATTTCCTGCACTGTTTCAATTTCAATTTTGTTGGTTTCATCATAAAGTTTCAATTCTTCTAATTGGTTATTTATCTCTTCTCCATGCTCTTTATATTGAGAAATTGATTCTTCTAATAAGTTTTTCTTAGTACTGAACAATTTCTCTATATTCTTAATTTTTGCATCAATTGTTTCAAAATTTGCCCTCGCCTTTTCTACTCCACTAGCCTTAAATTTCTTTAATATTGCATCTGCCTTTTCTATTTCTGCTTTAATAGTGGGCATTTCTCGAATTTTTTTCCTATTATTTTTATACTCATCAGAATATTTAATCATTTCCAATAATGCCTGATCAATTTCATCGGAATATGAATATATTTCTGTGCTTACCTTATCATCAATCATCTTAACAAGTGGACTAATCCCTTGATTAGAAATACTATCATCTCCATCTATAAGGTTAAAAATCTCCTTTTGTCCATAGAAATCAACCTTAAACTCCGGTGGATTCTCAACAACACCATCATCATCAATAATTTTACTTTCCAGTTGTTTTCCTTTACGACTCATTTCTATCTTGTATGGCTTATTACTACCAAAATTATAATATGTTGAAAGTTTACCACCTTTATCCAAGGTTTTGTCCAACAATTTACATTTTGAAAGCTCTCTCTCATTTCCCACACCGTAATTTATTGCATCAACAATTGTAGATTTTCCTGTTCCCCTTCCACCAACAATACAATTTAAATTTGGTGAAAATCGCATATTCATTTTTGTCATATGGCTAATACCTTCTACTTCTATGCCACTTACATAATTATATGTTATTTCATTTGGATTAAAATCCACTCCAATCTTTTGAATATCTAACCAATTGAGACATCTATGCTCTGGATCAATAAAAACCTGTTTAAGTCCCTCAAACGAAAGTGAAGATAACTTAACCCAAGTAAACATCTTCCCAAATCCATCTATAGAATGCTGAGATTCATCACTTGCTGATGGATTATCAGAACCTGTAATTAGTACTGCATTGTTTATTACATTAGCCTTTACCTTATTATCATACTCTCTTATATCTTCTTCATTTCTAATTTCTACTGCTGAAAACTTTAAAAATTCTTGATATTTTTTTATTGCATTTATAGTACTTTTTCCTAACCCCTTATTTGATGCAAAATGAGCTGGAATGACAAAAATTTTGTTTTCAAGTTCTATACAAAGATCTTTTAATCTATCTTCAGATACATTAATTTCTGTATCTGCCCAATCACTTCTTTTCAACTTAAGGTTGCTAATAACAGCATCTTCAATTTCAGTAACCGTCATCTTATCATCAAATATAATCAAAAAATGAGTGAAATCTGCCGAAACACATAGTTCTATTCCATAGAACACCTTAAAATTATCATCTTCATATTGTTTTTTTACGTTTTCGATTCTACTAATATATCCTACAGAGTTATGATCACTTACAACTACAGCATTAATTCCTGATTCTTTAGCTTTCTTCAGCCACATATCTGGAGTAACTCTCTTATCCGGAAAGCATCTACTTTCAGGAGTATGTGTATGAAAATCAACTTTATACCACCTAGCTAACGCCATATCAATACCTCATTTCTTTCGTAATTATTAATTTACTATCTATTTTCGTCAGTAATATCAAACATTAGAATAATTTGTTTGATTTATTAATTAAAAAAGATATAATACCAATTATAAATTTACCTGCCCTTATGCTTCTCTTTCCTTTTCTGCTGTTTCAGTTCAAATTGCCGCTGTTTCTCCGCTTCCCGCTGTTCCCGACTCACAATCTTACGTTCAGTTTTCAACTGCTCCTGCTGTAATTTCAAAGCCTGTTGCGACTTTGTACCTATTCCTGTACTCTGTACTTGTTTCCGTACTTCACGCTGTACCCGTTTAGGATTGCGACCAGCTTCTTTTACATCAGTTGCCACAGCCGGACTAAACCGTAACTGATAGTAATTTTTCAGAACGAAATCATATACCTCATAGTCTTTTGGTTCTGCCCCAAACGTAACCTTACACACAGCTAACTTTCCATCTGATACTCGCTCAAACACTCCCACCCAAAAGGGAGCTTCAAAAAATACTGTCAATTTTCCTGATACTTTGTCCATGACAATTCTTCCTTAAAATAATTGTCTCAAACTTCGCACTCGCATAAGTGCCTATGCACCTTGAAAATTCAATAAAAACTGGCAATAAAATAGCATGAAACACTCTGGTTTTGGTATAATTGAATTGCTCAGAAACAACATACCACCGGAGGCTCATGCTATGAATAACAGTATAACACAAGACAGCCAGAATGATAACCAGATTTCTAAAACTATCAAAAAATTTTTCTCCAGATTCCATGTGACGTCTGCCCTGAAAACGGCGGGCGCTTATCATAAGAAAGGCACGCCTGTGACACAGATTTTTCAGTATCTGTTTCTTCTGATCTTTTCAAACAGAAGCATGTACATGAATCTGCTGTCGGGAAGAAATACGCCGGCTTTTGCTAAAGATACGGTATACCGCTTTATGAAATCAACACAGATCAACTGGATCAGGTTCACAACGATACTTGCATCAAGAATTATCAAGGATGCCGTTGTCCCGCTGAATAATGCGGACAGGGAAAATGTCCTCTGTATTGATGACTCCATGTTTGAGAGAAACCGCTCCAAGAAGGTGGAACTC
This sequence comes from Lachnospiraceae bacterium, assembly GCA_009911175.1. The sequence continues at coordinate 5,652 of QXWX01000175.1, forward strand.
CTTGCAAAAACTTACGACCATGCAAAACATGCTTATAAGTTCGGATTCCGTATGCTGACACTGGGATGGACTGACGGCAGTACGTTTCTTCCGGTCAACAGCATCCTTTTATCCACAGATAATAAGAAAAACCGTGTGAATGAAGCCGTCAGCCTCGATAAAAGAACCGTCGGTTATAAGCGCCGCAAGCTTTCTATGACCAAAGGGACGGAAGTCATGTTGGAACTTCTCAAAGCCGCTAAAACAGGGGGTATTCCCGCAAAATATGTCCTCTTTGACAGCTGGTTTTCTTCTCCTAAATCGCTTCATGCCGTAAAAAATCTTGGCTATGAAGTAATTGGAATGATTAAGAAAACCCCGAAAATGTTCTTCCGATACAATAAAGAAGAACTCTCCCTTATCAATATCTACAAAAGGAACAAGAAACGCAGGGGACGTTCCAGATATCTCTTATCGGTGGAGGTGGAAGTTATCAGGGGAGAAAAATCCATCCCCGCAAGAGTCGTATATGTCCGCAACCGGAATAAGCGGAAAGAGTACCTCTGCCTTATCTCAACGGATACGTCTTTAAGCGAAGAAGAAATCATCCGCCTTTATGGGAAACGCTGGGATATCGAAGTATTCTTCAAAGTCTGCAAGAGTTATCTCAGGCTCAGTAAAGAATGCCATTCCCTTTCCTTTGATGCAATGAGCGCCCACACAGCGGTGGTCTTTACCAGATATATGATGCTGTCCATCGAAAACAGGGAATCAAACGACAACCGGTCTCTTGGGGAATTATTTCTGTACTTTACTGATGAAATGTCTGACATTACATGGATAGAGGCATTTCAGATGCTACTCCAAATGTTCCGGAAACTCTTAGAGGAACACTGCGATCTCGTTGATGAAAAGATAGATGAACTGGTTGAAGCATTCATCAGCACTTTGCCATCTCTTCTACAATCGCAATTAGTTGCGGCATAGCGGTATAAAAGACTGTTCTTTGATAATTGAATCATTGCCAGATATTGAATTTTCAAGGTGCATAGCTAAAATCTATGTGCGAAGTTTGAGTAATTGTAATGAACAAAGAACGGACGACCCTAAGGAGGGAGGGCTACTTACACCAGATCGGTGCGACTGGACTACCTACCAGTTCTGCAAGATTGCCTTGCGTTGTGTTTTTATCTTTGCTCCTATATATTACCATATAAACGCCCATTTTTCCACAAAAATATGGCAATCCACATATAACTGCAAACTGCCATTTTACCATTTTCCTTATCTGCTTTAAATTACATGGTGCTAGCACCATGTAATAACTATCATCAACGAGAACTTTATCTTTGTCACAGCCTATTTCCTATAACCATACTCCCCAATCCCCATAATTAAATGTTCCACTGCCATGATGAAGTTTTCCGTCCATCTTGAGATTTCTAAACGCTTCCCGCATACGGATTAAGATTTCCGGTTCTATATCCAGTGAGTGGTGCGCCGGAAACACTTTCTTCACAGGCAATGCCGCAACTTTTTCCAAAGAATCGAGGTATGCCTCCGGGTCAGTAGACGGATAATAAGCAAACAGAATATCTTTATATACCAAATCGCCTGTAACTGAACCACTACCGGCTAAAGCCGGTAGGTTCGGTTTGCTGCTGAAGCAGCCTAAAGTTGTCGCCACTTTACTT
>QXWX01000017.1 GCA_009911175.1 Lachnospiraceae bacterium
TGAAAATGCGACTTCGGATTAGCAACCGTACAGGTAGAATTTTTGTATTGTGCTTTTCCGGTTTATCCGGGTTAGGAGTTATAGGAAAATAACTCCTTATATCGCATTCCCGAGCATATCCGCTATATATTTCCTGATTCCTTCCTCGGAACCAATCCCATACGTTTTGTCCACAGCCACGTAATATTCTCTTATGCTGTCCTTCGTAAGCGTTTTATTGGAAGGAATCTGATCGTCATATCCGCTGCGGGCATTCTGCCAGGGAGCTTCCTGATGCGTGATCCGCTCCATAGTCCTGCCCCCGTAGATCCCAAAGGTGTTAATGACCAGATCGGCAGCCCTTCTCTCGTCAGCCGTCAGGTGTTCCGCGCTTCCTTCAAAGACAACGAAACGCGGATCATCAATCGGATTGTACTTAAAATCCCGGAACAGGTCGTAAACCTTCGGATATACGGGCCCATGAACCCATGCCCGGCAGTCCTCTTCAAAAATCGGCCTGCCGTATAATGCCGAATGGACCCCCTGGATAAAGTAGATCAGCTTCTGCAGCATCAGAGGCGTCACCTCATCCAGCTTTTCGAAAATGTATGCGATCACCCGGAGCATATTGTCCGACACAGAAAACAGCTCCTCCAGGCCGGCTGCCGCGTCCATTGCCTTATGGTATGCGGTATCCGCGATCTTTTCCCGGTTTTCATTCAGCAGCTTTTTCATAAAAGCCGGGGACGTGAGCGCGGCACGCATGATATCGGAATATTCCTTAGACGGCACCTGGCCGGACAGGTATCTGGATACCGTCACCTCACCGAATCCAAGGGCGAATGACAGCGGAGCCTTCCCAATCTTGTAGATCTTCATCAGCTTCTCAATGTCATCCACCGTCACAAGCCCCTCGGCAGCCCTGTACTGTTCGTCTACCTCCCGGACATTCTGATCCATAAGTCCGGGAATCCCCATCTCTTCGCCGCACTCCGGACATACTGCTATAGTGATCACAAACTGGTAAGCTTTATCCCGGATTGTTTTTGTAATGGTCTTCTTCTGCAATACGTATTCTGTGTCTTTTCTGCACTCCACACAAAAATCCATTCTTCTTTTCTCTGCCATGATAGCCACCTCCATCTATTGAAAGCAATATGTAAGCGGATGCCTCTGTCTGTGAAAAGAGATCACAATGACAAAACCGGTTTCCAGATTGTTCATCTTAATGTATAATGGGACAATCGTTTCCTCTGTTCCATTCCTCTCCAAAAGCAATACCTCCTTGCCGAAAACGTATAATCGTTCCTGCTCAAATCCTTTATGTTCATTCTGCAATATGCACGAAAAATCCATCGGCTCCAGGCTCAATAGAATCTCCCTGGCCCCTGCTTCGTCTATCACGTAATCCAGAAATAAATCGATATTGTCCTGCCGCTTCGAATTCCTCGCGATTCTGTATCTGCCCTTTTTTACTGCACCCTTCACCTCCGAAAGATATGCTTCGATGTCCTTCCATGTAATGTTCAATATATTCTCCTCTTTAGGATATGATTGGATTTTTAGCTTTTTCTATCGTTATCATAACCCAATGATAGAGTTTTGTCAATACCCTATCAATACTATTTCGTCGCAACCACTTTTATTGTTTTCATGCGATACTTTCCATTTATAAGTTTTTCCTTTCCATCCGGTCCAGAATCCCGTCCACATCCACCCCCGGATGTGTCAGATACATCCTGCACACCTGTTCCGCAAATCTCTCATCAATGTGATTCCGGGCGGCGATCTCCGCAATCCTTCTTCCGGCGTCAACCTCCTTCATGATCTGCCGGACCATCCTGTACATATCCTGTTCTGGAATCTTTATCTTTCCAGGCGCCTTTGCTGCTCCTCTTTGCCCTGTTCTGACCGCAGGCTCTTCATGAACGCCTGCAGCCTTACCCTCTTCTGATATCCATACCGGATTTTCCCCATGAGATATTCCCTTTCCCATTGCAGGTATGTCCAGGCAGTCAATCCTCTCCGTTTCCATCCGATGCTCAGCCGGATACAGAGTGAGAAGCATCATCGTGACCGGCAGGCAAAATCTCCTCGGCCCGCAGCTTCCCGGATTCAGGCAGGCTGTATTTCCCAGACGCCCCACCTCATATTTATGGGAATGACCGCAGATGATAAGATCCACTCCCGGCAAATCCTTCCGGATCAGTTTTTTGTCATGGATCATATAAATACGGAATCCGAAGAGTTCTATTTCCAGCTCTTCCGGCAAATGCTCCGGCAATTCCGCCTGTCCGGCTTCAAATCCACCTGCCTGAGCTTCCAATCCACCTGCCTGAGCTTCAAATCCACCTGCCTGAGCTTCAAATCCACCTGCCTGAACTTCAAATCCGCCTGCCTGAGCTTCCAATCCGCCTGCCTGAGCTTCCAATCCGCCTGCCTGAGCTTCCAATCCACCTGCCTGGGCTTCAAATCCACCTGCCCGACTGGCTTCAAATTCTTTTGCGCGGATCTTCACATCCTCCGCGCATTTCCGTCTCTCTGTTTCACGGGCATAAAATTCCCTGATCCGGCCCGAGTCCACATTTCCGCGGACCGCATATGTGTCTCTGATATCTCTGAGTTGTCTGAGAACTTCCGGCTTTCCAACATCTCCTGCATGCAGTATAGTCTCGCAGGTTTTTAAAATCTCCGCCGTCTCCGGCCGTAATATGCCGTGTGTGTCTGAAATCACTCCGATGCGGTGTCCATCCATCCTGTTTTACCTCCTGCCGCTTTCTTCTCCCCACATTTCTCGGTCTGCTCACAAACTGCTTTTCCCTGCTGTGCGGCTGACGCAATACTCACGGCGGATTTCATCGGCCGTGAGTATCACAATTCAGAACACCAATTCCTGCTGCTCCATCACCTCAATCTGCGACACCACCATGGTCTCCGGTTCATTTCCCCGCAGATGGTTGGCCCGGAGGTACTGCATGCCGCCGCGCAGACTGGCCGCGATCAGATTGAGCACGTAGATATTGTCAAACCGATTGTAGATGCTGTCCCCGCCAAGCCCGGTCAGACAGATGAGCTGGGTATTGGTCTTTTTCGCCACATCCATGAGGGGCTTCAGCAGATGGGACGCATTGGTCTGGGCAAATGGATTGTCCATGAGCAGCACCTTTCCTTCGTTGCGGTCCGCAAAAATGTCCGTCTCGTCCTTGCGCATATAGTACAGCAGACTGGACAGAATCACGAATGCGGATAAAAATCCTTCCCCGCCGGAGTTTTTTGCCACCTCGGCCCAGGTGATGGGATATTCCCGCTGGGCCTCGATCTTGTAGAGGCGGATCTGCACATTACCGATGCCCACCACCGTATCGTACAGGTTTCTTGTGGTCATGCGGGTGCCGAAATATTCCTGGGCATTTTCGTTTCGCTCAAAAATGCCGATCCCCTTCTGCGTCAGCTCATCGATCAGATCCTGCAGCCGGATGTGGTACAGATTTTCATTTTCCTCCCATACCGGAAGCTGGATCTTCAGCATCTTGATGGCACGCTCCCGGACCGTGATGGTGGCATTCTGGTCGATCCGGCCAAGGTTGCGGTGAACCTCCCGGAGATAATCCTCCAGCAATTCCGCAATCTTCTGCTTCTCCTTTTCCACCACGGAAATATCCACTTCCAGCTTTTCCATCAGGCTGTCATAGGACTGGATGGTGGTTTCCATCTGGCGCCGCACCTGACCCGCATCATCGGACAGCTCCAGCATGGCCTCCAGCGGCTTCTTATAATAATCCTCCTGAAAATGCTCATCCCGCACGATCTGGTTCAGCACGCGGACCAGCTGCTCCTTTGCGTCCTGCCTGGATTTCACGTATTGATTGTAGTCCCGGATGAGGATGCCTTTAAAATTCCGCAGTTCCTTCGCATTCATTGCCATAAAATCCCGCTCCCAGACGATCGGTTCTTTTTTCTCAAATTCACTGTATTCTGCCAGCGCGGTCAGGTTTTCGTCCAGGCTGTGGAGGCGCTTCTGCAGCTTGTCCGCAGTATTTTTCAATTCCCTTTCCTGATATTTCAGCTGGTTCTTCCGGGACTCAAAATCCTGGTTCTGGATCTCCGCTTTGGGCAGAGGTTCCTCCTGGCCGCACTCTGTCCGCATCCGTTTCAGAAGGTCCGCCTTCTGCTGGGTGATAACGGCGATCCGCTTATCTTCCTCGTTCCAAAGAGACTGCTTGGTTTGGATCTTCATACGGCGGTCTTCCAGAAGGATCTCCTGACGGGATTCCTCTTTTCGGCTGTAACGCGTATCCTGCCAAGCATTTTCTGTCAGACCGTATTTCTTCTGTAAATGTCTCAATTCCTGATCCGCTTCCTTGCAGCGTCTGCCGCTCAGCTGCTCCTGACGCTCCAGTTCCTGTATCTCCAGCGAAACTGTAGCAGTGACCGCTGCGTATCTGGCTTCCATATCCGCCACGATCCTCCGCAGATCCGGCTGGATCTGAACTGCTTCCCACCGCCCGCGCCAGTCCTCCCCGGCTTCCTTCTCCGCAGGCTCCGTATATTCCTCATACCTCCTGTACTTCCGCACCGCCTCCTGCTGTCCCTCTTCCTCCCGGAGCAGCGCATCCCTCTCCGCCTCCAACGACTTCTGCCGGTCCCGCAGCTTTTCCAGTTTTTCCCTGGACAGCTTCTGCCGATCCGTGAGCCTGCTCATTTCCTTCCTGCACAGCTCCAGCTCCTGCCGGAAGCGCGCATATTCCTCATACGCTCCCCGAAGCTCCTGGAAGTCTTCCGTTTTCCGCCGCTGCCGTTCCAGCTCCTGGTCCATCCTGCGGATCTCCTGCTCCTGGCGTTCCATCTGCTCTTTCCGTTCCGTCAGTTCCTGGGAAGCCGCCCGGATCTCCTCGTCCGTGCCCCGAATCTGATCCGCCAGCTCTGCAAGCCGCTTCTCATTTTCCTCATAGCTTTCCCGGCTCACCGACTGGTTTTTCACCTGCTCCTGACGCTCAAAATACTGCTGGTATTCTTCCTGGCGGATCCGGACCGCCTCCTGCTTCCGCCTGATCTGCTGCTCCTTTTCCGCAACCAGATCCCGAAGTTTTTCTTCATCCAGAAGATTTTCATTGAACAGGACATAGAAACTGACATCCCCGAACCTGCGGACATTTCCCGGATCCTCCCCGGCCCGCTTTTCCAGATGCTCCCGCAGAATGATGGGAATCGGAAACGAGGTACAGATATTTCCCGTATGACGGGACAGCTTTTCCAGCTCCTGCTTCGACAAGATCAATCCATAGGGCAAAAAGGGATGGCTGCGGACCAGCTCCTGATTTTCTTTTTCCGGATATCCGTTCTTTTTCAGCCATTCCATCCCGTATACGACATGGATTCCAAGCCCCGCAAGCTCTGCCTCCAGCTCCTGGGGCAGCTCCAATACCTGGCCCTTTGTCAGCCGCTGGTACTCCTTTTGCAGACTGTCCTCTTCCTTTTCCAGATTCCGGCGAAGGTTCGCGATCTCTGCCAATTTCCGCCCGGATGCGTGAAGGATCTTTTCCCTGTCAAACAGCTCCTTCTCGTCCAGGTCCAGATATTTCAGGATCACCCTCCTTGCTTCCAGTTCTTCCTCATACAGGCTTCGTGTCCGGCTCTGCTGCTCCTGCTTGGCCCTCCTGCGGATCTGCTCCTCCCGCATGTCCGTCAGCTTCCGCTCCCGGCTCCGCTGGGCTTCCTTTGACATCTCCAAAGCCTTTTTCGTTTTCAGGCGTTCCCGCCCCAGTTCCTCCATCCGGTTTTCCTGGGCTTCCTGAAAGATTTCCATCGTTCCCGGTTCATATTCTCCCAGGATATTGCGCACAAAATGCTCCTGATACCGGGTGTTGAACTGCTCCTCCTGCCGGTCATAGGACTGCACCTGGCTTTTCAGCGCGCCTTCTGCCGATACCCTCTCCCGAAGACGTTCTTCCAGATCGGACTGGATCTGCTTTTCCTGGAAAATGTTTTCTTCTGTCTCTGCAATGCCCCGGCTGTTTTCCTGCTGCCTTTTCCCGTTCTCCTCCAGTTCCTTCTCATAGTGACAGCGCAGCACATAGCCCAGGCGGTTCCGCTCCGGCTCCAGGTTCACATTTTTCTCCCGCGCCACGCGAAGCCGCTGCAGAGCCTTGTCCCACTCCGCTTTTTCCTCATCTGCAAGCCGCTGCTGCTTCGCGCAGGCCAGCAGATGGAGCCGATGGGTGATCTCCTCCGCTTCCCGCTCCAGCGCTTCCTTTTCCATGGAGACCATGTCCCGGTTGCTCAGGTGAAAGCGCATCTGCTCTTCCAGCCGATAGATCTCTCCGGACAGCTTTTCATATTCAATATGGGCGATCTGCGCAAGTACCTGTTCCATCTGCGACAGGATATCCTCGTACTCTTCCTTTGTCACGGCCTGCAGGCGTTCTAGCTCCGCTATAAAATGAGCCACCAGATTTTCCTGTTCCTTCTCCTTCCGCTCCCCTTCCCGGTAAACGGACAGCTTCTCCTGGATCTTCCGCGCTTCCTGCTTAAACAGGCGGATCGTATCCCGGCGCTGGATCTTGGAACGGTTGTCCTTATACTGGCCCACGTATTTTTCCAGAATGCTCTGAAATTCCTTCATCCGGTTCCGCTCTTTATTCAGCTTGCTCTCCACCGCGTCCAGAAACCATTTTTCCACCAGTCCCTTCTCGTCCCGGCAGTCGGAAAACAGCTCGGAAAGGCCGGACTCCTTCAGATTCACCTTTTTGATGATGCTTTCCCACTCCTTATAGTGGATCTGGTATTCCTGTAATTTATCAAAATACTGTCTGGACTGCGCCCCGTTGTTCATATCGTAATAGAAAAACTGCAGGGAGCGGTCCCGTTTGTATCCTTCGAACATCTGCCGGCAGGCCGAAAAATTTTTCAGGGTCATTTCCTTTTTTCCCTTTTCCACCACCGGGAGATGGTGGATGTCCTGCAGGCAGGAGGCCCGGTATTCACAGATAAAATTGACCATCTCCAGCTCTTCCCCGCTGTCGCTGTCCTGGCTTCGACGCGCCATCATCCCGGTCAGCACGAAACCTGCGTTCTGATCCAAAGCCCATTCCACCAGGATGAAGGAGGGCTTGCTGGTGGTGAAATAGCTCTCAAAGGGACGGTCCTTGGCGTCCCGATAGCGTTTGTGGACAAAGGGGGCGGTCAGCATCTGAACCAGGACGGATTTTCCCCCGCCGTTGCGCAGGGAGATCAGCGTGCTTTCGCCGTTGAAATGGAAGATCTCGTCACTGATCCGGATGGCGTTGTTGTTGTAATTGATATTGATCAGACGGGCTGCATTTATTTTGCTCATTGTGTTTACCTCAACTTTTTCGTATTCCTATTGAAGCTGACGGATTGCCTGGACTGGGGACAACTTTTAATCAAGCTTCCTTATGCGCCCCAAGAACCCGCAGCACCCGCTTATAGTTGTTCTGGTTCAGCAGGTTCCAGTCCATAAAGTTGTCCAGCTTCTTTGTTGTTTTGATCATTTCGTCCTGCTCCACATATTCGATCAGGCCCTGCTTCTGCAGAAATGTCAGGATATGATGGAGGAAGCCCTCCTTCGTGGTCCTGGCGCGTGAACCCTTCTCATCAGATTTCAGTGCTTCATAAGCCTCCAGCATATTGGAAAACGCGATCCCCGCCTGCTCCTCCTGATCCTCCGGCACATTTTCCGCGCCTTCCTTTAACCTCCGGGAAATGCAGTTCTGTAGCTCACCCACACGCATATATTCCCGCGCCTTACTGCTGCTCCCCTGTCCGTCGAAAAATTCCACAAGAAGGGTCAGGATCACGAACTGGGATAAATAATAATCCTTATCCGTGGAATTGGATTTGCAGAGCACGTTTTTCAGCTGCGCCTTGGAAAAGCCGAGGAAATGATTTTCCTCCTTCGGGATCAGGTAGATCACATTACCGTAGCGTTCGACCGTACTCTGAGCCGCCTCCCCCTGGGACTTGACCAGATTCTGGATCTCCTCCTGCTCCGCGTATGCCTTGAACAGCAGGCCTTCCTCATCCTCCCGCAGCTCGTGGTGTTCCAGAAGATAATAAAAAATCTCCTGGCTGATCCTGATATCTCCAAATTCATATGCCATGAAAATCACCTCTCTCTTTCTTCTCCCAGTCATCCTTCTGCACAAATGACATCACAAATCTCCTATGCCCCTTCTTTAAGATCCACACAGATCCGCACATTCGAACACCGAATGTCTTTCCGTTCCCCGTTTTCATTTCGGATCCCCGCAAAGGTCACTGTCCCGGCCTTTTCCAGGCGTTCCACCCGAATCCGCTGTACATCCGACAGCTCCGGATTTTCCTCGGTCAGCTGCAGCAGCATCTCATTGAGCTGAAATTCCTCCTGCTGGTCCTGGATGAACTGGCTCCGTTCCTTTCGCAGCACATCCAGCTCCATTTCCCGGTTCCTGATCAGCTCCACCATGATCTCCTTGAAGATCTCCACATTGGGGATCAGCCGGTCACGGAACTCCACCTGTTCCCGAGTCCGCTCCTCCACCTGTTCCAGAGTGATCTCCCCCTTCTCCGCGCGGACAGCTTGCTCCAGCAGTACGGTCAGGCTCTGCTCATAGCGTTTCAGCTTTTCCCTCCGGAGGCGTTCCTGTTCCCGCTCCCATGCTTCCTCGTCAAAATCAATCGTTTCCCGGGTATCCTCCTCTGTCTGTCTGCGCACCGGGCGCTGCAGCTGGAACGCCTTGTTCAGGTTGTAGACCTTCTCCGCGTCCTGATTGAACAGGGGCCGCAGGAAATATTCCAGCTCCTCCAGAGCGGCCGGATTTTCCAGAAGCTTATCATATAATTCTGTCCGCAGGGAAAAACGCCGGATCAGCGACATCCGGGTCAGGTCTTCCAGCTCCCGGGTGTACAATGCTTTTAAATCCAAATGGCTCCCCAGGATCTTCTGGTGTTCGTCAATGGCGCGGTTCAGATACCACTCGATCTCCCGCAGATGCCGGAGTTTTTCCTCCTCCTTCGGGCTGAGCCGCCGGACATTGATGTTGGTCTCTTCCAGCTCCTGCACGCGGCTTTTTACCATTTCCCGATAATTCTGAAATTTTTTCTTGGTATCGTCGATAGTCTCCAGATTTTCATGAAGGATCTGCTCGTAGTCACGAACCGAATAATTCAATGCATTTCTCCGGATCTTCCCCATCGCTTCCTGGATCTTCTGGAGCTGGATCCGAAGCAGGTTAAATACGTTCTTGATCTCATCCGCGGCTTTGTCATAGCTCTGCTTTTCCAGGTGCATCTGGAAGATCATCTCATGGATGGTCAGCTTCATATTATTCTCGATTTCCAGGGTTGCCAGTAAAAGATTGTACCCGTCATCCGTAAGGTAATAAGACGTGCGCTTGAAATCCTGATCCACATAGACGATCCTGTTCGCCACGTAGCTGATGTGCATGCTCTGATATGCGTTCTCTTCGAAGTCATAGCCGTCAAAATGCATGGCCCTTCCCTCGTTGGAAAGGATCACATTGACGATAAAATCCCCCAGTCCGCGGCAGTCCTCGTAGGACATGTCTTTCCGGAAATACTGGACGTTGATCGCGTCGATATAGGCGCCGATATCGTCCATGGTACAGTTCTCCTCCTTCAGCGACTGCTCCATGATGTAGAGCATCACGGCGAAGATCAGGTTGAACTGCTCGTCCGTTTTCTGAAATCCGCGCTGCTTCCAGGTCGTTTTCTGCAGGCTGTTCTGGATCAGGACCGTGTACAGCCCAACATTTTTCATCCTTCTCGGAAAATGCTTTAAAAATTCATACTGCATCTGATGATTCCTCTTTTATAAAAATCAGTATTATTCACGGTGTCTTACCTTGCCGCAAGGCATCCGGCCAATAAAGCGGCGGTTAAAAGTCTGAAATATTCAATATTTCCTGCGGAATATACTTCCCCTCTTCCAGGATCCGGCGCATGGCTCCCGCATATTCCGGTGTAAAATGCGAAAAGAACGCCTCCCGGATATTCCGGTTCTGCATTTCCTTCGTCTCCGGCAGGTCTTCCCTCTGTCCGGCCTTTTTCATCATGGCCTCATATGCCGGAACGAAGGGGAGGATCTCTCGGGAATCCCGGCAGAGCTCCGCCAGGCTTTCATAGATCCCGATCCCCTCGTAGTCCAGGTCCCCGAAATAGAAGATCCGGTTTCCCTCCGCCTTCATATAGGACTCCACACAGAGTTCGAAGTCCTGAAAGGATCTCCAGATCCTTTTCCCCGCGCCGTAGATCAGTGTTTTGATCCGCTCCCCCAGGATCGTTTCATTTCCCCCCTGCAAATGCCGGCGCATACTGTAGAAGGTGTCCTTATTTTCCAGGATCAGCAGATTCTGGGGCACGTCCCTGGTATGGGAATAGTAAGAAAGCGGCTCCGAAGTCCCGTACACATTTAGCAGATCCAACTCCAGCCCGCAGCGCTTCAAAATCTTTTTTCCCTGCTCCCGGGACAGAAATTTTTCCCGGTTCCAGATCTCGAAGCTGCGCTCATTGACCGATTCCTGATGTTCCAAAAGCTCCCGCCGTTCTTTCAGATAGGTGTTCAGCAGCAGGACCCATTTCCTGTCCTGCTCGTAGATGGAAAGGTGATTTAGATAATAATCCACGGAAAGAAGCGGGACAAGCTGATACATCAGCTCTTCCCGCAGCTCTTCATAATTCTTCTGTGCCTCCGCAAGCCAGTACTCCCGGTACAGGGCCGGTGTCTTGCCGTTGGTGCCGGACGCCTTCACCGGCCGGATTCTTCCGGAATCCAGCAGGCCGCAGATACGGCGGTACTGGCCGGCGTAGTTTTCATTTTGGTATGGTTTCAGTAATTGCTCCAGAGAGATTCGCTTCACCGGCCGCCTCCTTCCCGATTTACCCTAGTACAGCATCCGGCCCAGCTCATAAGTTCAATTTCCGGCTGGATGGCACACTAAAGCTCATCGTAAAATTTGTATCCGCTCCGGCTGTATTCTTTCACATAGCACAGCGCCCTTTCCGCCTTCTGGTAGGTCGAGTCATCCATCCCGGCAGGGGAGAATGCGATCCCGGTGCTGATCGTCACCTTTGGGAACCCGTCCCTGGTCTTCCCAAGCTCCGTACCGATGGAAACGAGCTTATTGATGATCGCGTCTTTGAGCTCCGGAGTAATGTCTGTCATGATCACGGCAAATTCATCCCCGCCGATACGCGCGATATAGTCGCTGGTTCGGAACTGATCCTGCAGGATCTTTGCCACCTTCTTCAGAACCAAATCTCCGGTATCGCGGCCGTATCCGTCATTGATCTTTCTATATTCATCCACATCCATCAGGAGCAGCGCCACCGGGGTCGTACCGGACTTCATGATCTCACGCAGCCGGTCAAAGGAATCCCGGTTGGAGATTCCGGTGAGCGTGTCATGCTCGGCTTTGTAGCGCAGCAGTTCCTGACTGGTCGCATTGGCCTCGAAAATGTCGTTATAGGTCAGAGCAAGATACCGGAACTCGTAGGAACCGACGGCCTCCATCAGCCGGCCTTCTTTGATACAGCTGATGAAATGCCGCAGCGGCCGCATGACCAGCGCGATGATCATAATGAACACCAGGAGATTCAGTACAAACAGGATGCTGATATACCCTCTCTGCTGCGTGATCATGCTCTGCAGGGATTCCACGCTGACTGCCTGTCTCTGCCCGGTTTCCGCCACAATATCATCCAGAAACAGACCGATGTCCTCCATGATCCCTGCCTTGGCTTCCTGATAGGCATCGTTGAACACCATATCCTGGCCCTTACTGAGCATCTCCTCCGCAGAAAGCTCGCTGTCCTCCGCCGTAAGCTGGATATCCTTTACTTCTCCGGGAAGGTTCTTCTCGGCTGCCCCTTTTGCAGAGGAGACCAGCTTCATCGCATAAAGCTCTCTGGAGATCAATTTGTTGGAATTGAAAAGTGCTGCCTCCAGGTATTCACTCGCTTTCTGGCTGAAGGAAAACTTGCCGAGCTCGTCCAGAGCCCTCTCCCGGCGCCTTGTCTCGTTCACTTCCTTCAGATAGGCGTCTATATACTGGAGGTCCGAAGTAACAGCGTACAGCCGCGCCTCCTCCGTAAGATAATCGGAGCCCTCCCGTACAAGCGCCGCGTTTTTTTCGCAGGCGATATAGTCGTTGGTTGCGGCGATCAGCTCGTCATACCGGAGAGAAACCTGTATCGTCGCGTAAATGACCAATATATATAATACACATGCCATCAAGATCATCACGCCGTTGATGGTGCGGATCCTGATACCTTTGACCGTTTTCTGCTTTTCGATTTCCATAGCATTTCCCCCTTTATTTTGGAAACAATCAATTTATTATAACAGATTTTTGGGGAAAATGTGTAAAAAATTTCACACAAAAGCCGGAACTTCCTTCGTTGCTACAATATCAACCCCTGTTCCGGCAATATCTGCCGCGATCACGTCCCCGATATGAACCGGCGCCTTGACGCAGACACCCCGGAGGCTGTCCACGCATTCCGCCATCTTATCTTTGGGAATGTCGGCTTTCGTTTTCACGGAAACCATCTCCAGCGTACCGCCTTCTACCTTTACGGTGGAGGTCACGATCCTTGTCGGATCCGTCACTTCTTTTCTGGCGTAGTCTTCCCCGCGCTTACAGGTGTGGCCTGTCACACCGGTGATCTCTCCCGCGCCGTCCATTTCTACTGTCACCGCACACCCCATGGGGCAGCCAATACAGGTCAGTTCTGTCTTCTTCATCGCTTATGCCTCCTCAATCTTCACAGTGATCTGCGCAAGTCCCTCATGTTCCCGGAGCTGCTGCTTTTTCAGCAGGATCTCCTCCATCTCGCCGGGCGCCATGACCGGGCGCTTCCTGTGCAGGATCCGCTCCTCATCCAGATACGCGCTGACATAACACCCGGAATAGACCGCCCCCACGCGGAAACGAACCTTTAACTGCTCTTCCATCTTGTCTATACGGATATGGGACGGCACCGTATAGCGGACGCCGCCTGTCGGTACGATGGGAACCTCTTTTTCCGCAGAGTCCATATCCGCGGCTTCCAAAACATATCTGGCCGCATTTTTTCCGGCCGCCGCCGCTTCCTCGGACACGAAGTCTACCAGGTCATGAACGTGAAGCACGTTTCCGCAGGCAAATACGCCAGGGATATTGGTTTCCAGGCTTTCGTTGACCACCGGGCCGCTGGTCACCGGGGAGAGCTCCACGCCGGCTTCCTTGGACAGTTCATTTTCCGGGATCAGGCCCACCGAGAGCAGCAGGGTATCACAGGAATAGTATTCTTCGGTGCCCGGAATCGGTTTTCCCTTCCCGTCCACCTGGGCAAGCGTGATCCCCTTTACCCGCTCCTTTCCATCAATATCAATGACCGTATGGCTGAGCTTTAACGGAATCCCGAAGTCGTCCAGGCACTGCACGATGTTTCGTTTCAGGCCGCCGGAGTAGGGCATCAGTTCCGCTACCACCTTCACCTTCGCCCCTTCCAGGGTCATACGCCTTGCCATGATCAGGCCGATATCGCCGGATCCAAGGATCACGACTTCCCGGCCTGGCATAAAGCCTTCCATATTGACCAGGCGCTGCGCCGTTCCCGCGGAATAGATCCCTGCCGGACGGAAGCCCGGGATGTTCAGAGCGCCCCGGGGCCGTTCCCTGCAGCCCATAGCAAGGATCACGGACCTGGCCTGAAGCTCCTGCAGTCCCTCCTCCCGGTTCATGATGGTAACCTTCTTATCCCGTGAAATATCCAGCACCATGGTATTTAATTTATATGGAATCTCCAGCTCCTTTACGCGGTCGATAAAGCGCTGCGCGTATTCGGGACCTGTCAGCTCTTCCTTGAAGGTGTGAAGGCCGAATCCGTTGTGAATGCACTGGTTCAAGATTCCTCCCAGTTCCTTGTCCCGCTCCAGTATGATCATATTTTCAATTCCGTTTTTTCTGGCTGCTTCCGCCGCGGCAAGGCCGGCCGGACCGCCGCCCACGATCACCAGATCATAATTCTTCATGGTTTTCCCTCCTGAATAGTATTTAAATTTCTTTATTCTTTCCTACGATCAATCCGGAGCCTCTTCCGCACTTCGTAATTTCCGACATATCCAGATCCAGCTCCCTTGCCAGAATCTCCATGGTCCTCGGCGAGCAGAAGCCGGACTGGCATCTTCCCATTCCCGCGCGTGTACGCCGTTTTACCCCGTCCAGCGACCTGGCTCCCAGGGGTCTGTGGATGGCATCCAGGATTTCCCCTTCCGTCACCTTTTCACAGCGGCAGATGATATTTCCGTAAGCCGGGTTCTCTTTGATCAGGGCGTTCCGTTCCTCAGCGGATAATGTCTTCGGATCCAGGATCCCTTTTCTTTCCGCCTTATAGTCTGCCTTTTGGACCGGGCGCAGGATATTGACCACAATCTCTTTTACATATTCCCCCACCGCCGGAGAACTTGCCAGTCCCGGCGACTCGATTCCCGCACAGTCTACAAAGCCTTTCGCATCCTTCAGCTCTTCTATGATAAACTCCCCTCGGTGCTCATGGGCGCGCAGTCCCGCAAAGGAGGTGATCACCTGGCGAATGGGGATGTTTTTCACGGACCTTGCGGATTTGCTGATCACCTGGTCCAGCCCGTCCCGGGTGGTCGCCGTTGCTTCTCTGTCCTCCTGCTCAATAGCCGTAGGTCCGACGATGATATTTCCATGGACCGTGGGAGATACCAGCACGCCCTTGCCGTATTTGCCGGGGAGCTGGAAAATGGTCCTGGAGACCAGATCGCCCGCGGTCTTGTCCAGCAGGCAGTAATCCCCCCGCCTGGGCGTGATATGGATGTGGTCCGCACTGACCATATTATGGAATCGATCCGCATGGACGCCGGCCGCATTGACTACGACCTTCGTCTCCAGGGGACCGTTTTCCGTAAGCAGACGGTAGCCGCCGTCTATTTTTTCAATCTCCTGTACTTCTGTGTCAAACCGGAATTCCACTCCGTTTTCACAGGCATTTTCCGCATACGCGATATTCAGCAGGAAGGGGCAGATCACCCCCGCGGAAGGCGCCCACAGGGCCGCTGTCACTTCATCTGCCAGGTTTGGCTCCATGGCATGGGTTTCTTCCCGGTTCAGGATCTTTAAACCCTCCACTCCGTTTGCAATGCCCTGGTCATACAATTCCTGCAGCAGCTCCTGATCTTCCTCCTCCCGGCAGACTACCAGGGAGCCGCAGGGGTTGAACGGCACATCCAGTTCCTTCGCCACCTGAGGCATCATCTTGTTGCCCCGCACGTTCAGCTTCGCCATCAGGGATCCTGGTTTCGCGTCGTAGCCTGCATGCACGATCGCGCTGTTAGCCTTTGAGGTGCCGCAGCAAACATCCTCCCCCTTCTCCACCACACAGATCTTCAGATCGTATGCGGACAGCGCTCTCGCAGACGCGGTGCCGGAAACTCCCGCACCAATAATCACAACATCATACATCTTCTTTTCCTCCATCATTTCATGGGTTCATCGCAAGCTGACTGGTCGGCGAAGTTTCCTATAGAGCAAAAAAGCCAGATGAAGAACAGACATATGATCTATATGCCTATTCCTTTCATCTGACTTTCTCTCCTCGCTCAAAGCCTGAATGAACTTTAACTTATGAAACTTGCAGCCATTCTGCCGGAAATATATGATCTGACAGAATGTTACCTCCATGATACTCACTATCAACGAAATCTGCTGAATTTATTCTAACACGGATTCCTTACAATTACAAGTTGTCATTTTTTATTTTTTTATTGCATTACGGAAACTGCTGTGCTACACTAAATATAACGTTATTACCGGAGATTTTTGAGCAGGGAGGTATAGTTTCAAGAGCTATATGATGCCCTGTTTTTTGTATGGAGGAAGGAATGGCAGAGGGAGGCACACAGCATGGATGGAAAGGAACAGATCCGGGAGATCATTGAGGACACGCCGGTCATCATGGCCGTCAAGGATTGGGAAGGCGTCCGCCGATGTACCGCGCAGGAGTCAAAGGTCGTTTTTATCCTGTTCGGGGATGTCTGCAGCATTGATGAGATTGTTAAAACGGTGAAGGATGCGGGGAAGATTGCAATCGTACACATAGATCTGATCAGCGGATTGGGAAATAAAGAAATATCCGTAGATTTTATCCGGAAGGCCACCGAGGCGGATGGGATCATTTCCACAAAGCCGGCCATGATCAAGCGTGGAAAAGAACTGGGCCTGTTTACGATCCTGCGGTTTTTTGTTCTGGATTCCATGGCCCTGGAGAATGTGATGAAGCAGGACGGAGCCTTTGCGGATATGATCGAGATCCTTCCGGGGATCATGCCGAAGGTGACCCGCCGCATCACGGAAAATCTGTCGATCCCGGTCATCTGCGGGGGGCTGATCTCGGATAAGGAGGATATCATCCATGCGCTGAACGCCGGGGCGGTGGCCATTTCCACAACCAATCCGGAGGCTTGGGGGATGTAATAAAGCAAGATTAGTGGGGAGATTGACGGATTCAGTCAAATGCTATATACAAAAGCGTAAACAAAAGAAATCAGGAAGAGAGAAGCCGATAAATGAGCCGATATAAAAAGATACGAGAAGATATATTGTCTGGAAAATCAGACAATAATATTTCGGAAGAAGATATGAAATTTTTTCTGTCAAAAATCGGAGCAATACACCGAAGGACAACTGGCTCTCATTTTCAATATTGTATAGACGATATTCCTGAACTAATCAATATTCAGCCTAAGAATAGGAAGATTAGTCGTATCAGGTAAAACAAGTCAGAAATATCGTCAGCAAGTATAAACTTGGCGAAGGAGGACTCGAAGATGACATATAATAAGATGTTCTATTGGAGTAAAGACGACAATGCTTATATTACAAACGTCCCATCGTTGCCCGGATGTATGGCGGATGGAGCCACGATTGACGAATCCCTTAAAAATGCCGACATTATGATTGAAGAATGGATTGCTTTTGCCAAAGAGCTTGGGAGGGAAGTTCCGCCGGAAGATGATAAAGATATTGAGTTTACAAATGCGTCTTCTATTGATATCGCTTCCTATGTTTTGGATCAATTGAACGCCATTGACACATGGATGTTGCAAAAGTTAGTTTACTATTGTCAGGCTTGGTGTCTTGGCATCTACAAGACCGTATTTATCAATGACACCTTTAAAGATTACGCAAATGGTCCGGTCAACAAAAAACTGTTCGATACCCATAAATCCAGACGGATTGTAAGGAAATCAAACTACCCTTTACTTCATGCTTTCTCGGAGTCGGAAAAGAGACACATGGATCATGTGATCTGCACATATGGAAATGAGGATGGGGACACATTGAGAGCATACACTCATATGGAAAAACCCTGGAAAGAAACCAGGGGAAACTTGAAAGAAGGGGAAAGCGATAATAAGGACATTCCGAACAGTCTGATGATGGAATATTATCACAATTAGAATATGTATTGGTTCAGCCAGGAGAGGGGCGATCATGCCCCTCTTTTTTTCAGACACCCTGGTTGATGCAAAGGTGGAGCGTCTTTCTTTTTCCGTCATATACGAGGAAACGCTCTTCAAATTCCTTTCTCAGGTCAATATATACATCTTTTTCATGCTGTTCCGCAATACGGATGATCTCTTCATACGATACGGTAACGATATTGAATTCCCTGCCGATCCGCACCGCGGCGTATCTTCTCCCATATTCCTCACAGTCTTCCGGGTCTGTGAATGCCAGGAGTACATCCTGATCGTACAGTACGCCGTCTATGGTAAAGCGGCGGAACAGAGCCTCATCCGCAGGATGCACGGTAAAAAGGCTTCTGGACTGCAGAAGGCTTTTGATACAGTCCCAGTCTTTTGGAAGGCGCCGGGGCTGGTTGAGGATGGTTTTGATGGTTTTAATCTCCGTGGGGGAGAGGGGTGGTTTTTGTGGTGCTGCTGTATCCATCATATTGGATTCCTTTCTAAATACATACTGGCATTTTTTATCCTTCACCCAGATTATCCCTGAATATTTGGTATCTGCATAAAATGAGGAATATAGGAAGTATTATACATGGTAATAAAATAATTATCAACATGCAGAATACAAAATATACATTCCACCAAATAAGAAAGTCAAGCAGGGGCCGAAGCACACTGTTCGTGCAACAGCCCCATATTTTTTGACAGTGACTACTAAAAGAGTCTGATACGCCGGACTTTTCAAGCTGATTTTACACCACCGATACAGCACCTTTTTGCAGCCATATCACCCCAACTCCTTCGCCCACTTCGCAAAGGTATGATTATCCACCCCCAGCTGCCTCGCCGCTTCCCGCCCGGACAGTTCTCCCTGGGCCCAGAGATCCCAGATAAAATCAAAGTTCTGCGGCAGCTGAATGGGCTTTCGCCCCACTGCCACTCCCCTTGCTTTTGCCGCGGCGATTCCCTCGACAACACGCTGGCGCATCATTTCCCGCTCTGTCTCCGCCACATAAGAAAGAGCGATAAGCATGATTTCCGCCACAAGACGATCCAGGAGGCTCCGGTCCAGTCCCGTGTTCAAAAGCTTCATATCCAGCACCACAATTCCGCATTTCTTTTCCAGCGTGATATGCCGCCACTGTTCGATGATCTCATTGAAATCCCTCCCCAATCGGTCAATACTCTTAATGATCAACGTATCGCACTCTCGGATCTGTTTCAGGAGCGCTTTGTACCCCGGGCGTTCGAAATCCTTGCCGGACTGCTTGTCTGAGAAAATGTTTTCCTTTGCCACGCCGTACTTTTTCATGGCGATGCGCTGCCTGTCGTCATTCTGGTCCTTTGTAGAGACCCTGATGTAACCATACATTGTTCCCTCCATAATGGTTTCCTCCTTTGTAACCCACTAAATATTGTCATTTTTCATTATAGAGGAAACTCTAGTTCTTATTTAGAGAGAATAAACTTCCTGACAACGAACTTTTCTTCCTTTATATAGGGAACCTATACCTGTATTTTTATCAACATTATACTGTGCGGCAGATTTTTCTGGCTCTCAGTATAATCACAACCTTCTGCCCGCAGACATAAAATCGGCTCGAAAGACATTCATCCTGCATGTCCTTCGAGCCAGGCAAATCACTTGTCTAAATCTTCTTCTGCGGCATTAATGTCAATCGGTGTACCGCAGTACGTCTCGTCCCGCGTCGTATGAAAAGCTCATTCTTAACAGTTTCTCAGCTTCGCGTCCAGCGCCTCCCACTCTTCCCGCGGCAGGCTTGTAAACGGCCCGTTCATCAGCTCTTCCAGTGTAAACAGTTCCTTTTCAAACGGAATATTCTTAAACCGGCACAGATAATTTTCTTCCAATATCTTTCTGGTCTTCGGATTTTCCATCAGTTCTTCCATCGGGGAATCAATGCTGTAGACCTTCCGGTACGGCTTTGTCGGTTCGTATTCAAAAACATACGTCCCAGCCTCTGCTTCTACTGTAACGCTGCTGCCGGTCTGTGTGATCCTGCGGATTCCGCTGTTATTGCTGTCACTGCTCTCACAAACCGCATCTGCACTGCTGCCTCCCTGCGTGCTGCTGACACGGCCGGCATCGCTGTCCCCGCAGCCTTCTCCCGCACCCGGCTGTCTCTGCATCGCATTCTCTCCCGCTCCCAACAGCCTCCTAATCTCATTCACATCCGCATCTGGCAGCGCAATCTCTGCCTCCGCGTCAAAGGGCACGGTCACGATGATCTTCAATTTCTTCCCGTCAATCCTCCAGGAGCTCTTGATCATTCCCGCCGCCGACCGAAGGCACCCCTTTGCCCAGGAGATCTGATAATTGGGCGCAGGCGCAACCCGGAATTTCTTGAACCCGGCGCCCGCCTCCATGGGCTGGATCCCCAGCATGTTGCGGTACATCCATTCCACAATGGAGCCGTACGCGTAATGGTTCAGGGAGTTCATCTCTGTCCCGCTGATCTTTCCGTCCGGAAGCACGGAATTCCACCGCTCCCACACGGTCGTCGCGCCCATCAGCACTTCATACAGCCACCCCGGGAATCCCTTTTCCAGAAGCAGATGATAGGCCAGATCATTCATGCCGTTCTCGGACAGCATCCGGCACAGGTACGGCGTCCCCACAAACCCGGTATTCAGATGATAACGATTCTTTTTCAGCTTATTCAGAAGCCCTCTGCACACTCTTTCATAGGCATAGTCCGGTGTCAGGCCCATATACAATACCACAACATACGCCGTCATCGTATCCACACTCAGATTCCCTGCCGGGGTAAAATATTCCCGGATAAACGCATTTCGAATTTCTTCCGCAAGCGTTCGATAGGTTTCTGCATCCGCTTCCTTTCCCAGAATCTTCGCCGCCTTTGCCACGATCATCGTGGAATGATAGTAATATCCAGAGGCGATCAGGTGCGGGTCGGTCGCCCCATACACGCCGCCGTCCACATTTCCGTCCAGGGCCAGCCAGTCGCCGTAATGAAAACCGCTCTGCCACAGGCGCTTGCCGCCGGATCTGTCATCCTCGCCCTTCATATAATCCACCCAGGCCTTCATGCTGGCATACTGGCGTTTCAGGATGCCCTTGTCACCGTAATGCAGGTAGACATTCCAGGGGATCACGGTGGCCGCCTCCCCCCATGCGGTGGACGCGTCGCCGGGATAATTCGCCACCGGAACCACATCGGGAACACTGCCGTTCAGCTTCTGCTGCTCCGCATAGATGTCTTTGCCGTATTTTGTGTAAAATGCATAGGTGTCCATGTTGAAGCAGGCGGTTCCGCTGAAGATCTGAGCGTCCCCCGTCCAACCGTAGCGCTCGTCCCTCTGGGGGCAGTCCGTAGGCACGTCCACAAAATTGCCCTTCTGTCCCCATTTTGCGTTGTGGATCAGCTGGTTGACCAGCGGGTCGGAGGTCTCGATATCCCCTACTTCTTCCATTTCAGAGTGGATGACCAGCCCCCGGAAATCATTCACATCCGGCTCCCCGTCCCATCCGGTGATCTTCACGAAGCGGTAGCCGTAAAATGTAAAATGCTGCCGCACATCGCACTCGGTTCCGTCTGCGATATAGGTAAATTCCGCTTTTGCCGTCCGCAGATTGTCATTGTAAAAATTCCCGTCCTGCAGGATCTCGCCGAACTGGAAATACAGCTTCCTTCCCTTCGGCGCCTTACAATGGAAGCCCAGCCAGCCCACCATGTTCTGTCCCATGTCCAGCACCGTTTCCCCGGCGGGGGTATGGATCAGCTCCACAGGCGTGATCCGTTCATGGATCTTGATGGGCGGACTCAGGCGGGGAGAGAGCTTTCCTTTGTCCAGGTCTGCCTTTTCCACCGGGAAGGTTTCGCTGATGTCCAAAGCCGCGTCATACACCTCTCCCGGGTAGATGCCGCTGGATACCACCCTGCTTTTTCTGGCCTGCCAGGTGGAATCCGTGGCGATCACCTCTGACGTCCCGTCCTCATAGAAAATGTGCAGCTCGCCGATGCATGCCAGCCGATCCCCGTAGTTTTCCTCGGTCTGGCGGAGGCCGTACCAGCCCTTGTACCAGCCGTCGCCCAGCAGCACCTCGATCTCATTTTCACCGGAGTGAAGCGTGATCTCATAGGTCTGATACTGGATCCAGGTGTCGTAGTCGCAGAACCCGGGAAGGAGGCACTCGTCCCCCTGCTTTTCGCCGTTTATGTACAGCTCATAGAGGCCCACGCCCGTCAGGTACATCCTGCAGCGGGCAACCGGTTTGGTGACGGTCCATGTCTTGAATACAGACATCTGCATTTCCTTCGGGGTACAGGGGGTGATCCAGTCCGCCTGCCATTCTCCGCCCTTGGCGGTCTCAAACCATGCCGCCGGACTTTCCGCGGATTCTCCGTTGTCCGCCCAGACACGCACCTTCCAGAAGTAACGGGTCTCCGGCTCCAGATTGATGGGCAGGGGAAACGCGGTGCTGATGATGGTATCTATCTCGCCGCTGTCATAGAGGAGAGCGGAAAAATCCTCATCCAATGAGACAAGGATCTGGGCTTTCTCCTGCTTCTTGGCCAGGGTGTCCCTTACCACGTAAGAGATGGTAGGCTGACCCAGGTCGTAGCCCAGAGGGTTGACAAGGTGATTGACTTTTAAGTGTGTGATTTCCATGGTTGGTGGTTCCTTTCTATTCTTTTTCGTATACAGCTTTACAGGTCTTCTTGTAGCAGGCGATCCCGTATTTATGAATCGTCTCCATTCCCTCCTGCCGGAGCGCCGTGACATATCCGTCATCCTTGATCTGCTTCATCGCTTTCCTGCATGCCGCGTCAAATGTCCCATTCTCCGCATATTTCACTTCTATAATGCAGCCGATTTTTTCTGCAGGAACTGTAATTTTTATATCTGTATATCCAATACCAGACTCTATATTGGACTTGGCGATCCAACTCCCCTCGATATCCAAAAGTCCCAGCAGCAAACCATGATAAAAGTTTTCCTTCATTTCACTCTTCACGGCAGTATCACGGATACTGATCGCTTCAGAGAGGAATCCATTAAAAAGTATCTCGACATTTTTTACATCACCATTCTTAATTGCGGTGCAGAACCGTCTCCATTGTTCTGTACTGCCTGTTACTTTCGACTCAAACCAGGAACGTATTTTGTCTTCATAAATTCCAAGAACTTCTTTGTTGGGAATCACCAGCTTATGCATTCTGCCGTTTGGCTTCTCCATATCCGTCAGATAGCCTGCGGCAAAAAGGACACTCCACAAATACTTCTGGCGGATTTTAGGTTCCCGGCTGTCCAGATCTGTATACGTTAACTCAGGGATGATTTCTTTTTCTACGCATTCACCGGATATCAGCATCTCAATCTCTGCTTTTGTCGCTTCCGTAGCGTTTTTCAGGATATCATGAACAATCACATTTCCGCTGCTGTTCGCCCAGTGCGGCTCCATTGCCGCATCCTTTTCCACTCTTAATATATCACACTGGCTGATCACATCCCATGGGCAGTAGACATCCAAATTGCCGAACCGGTATCCATCATACCATTCCTTCATATCCGGGAAACGGTGTTCCACGCCGTAATATTTCATCATCTCTTCCACTTCCATGTCCGTAAATCCGAAATACTCTGCATAATCAACGCTTGCGGTCGAGCGCGCCTTGAAATTATTCAGTCCTGTGAAAATACTCTCCTTCGCGATCCGCAGGCATCCTGTGATCACGGCAAAATACAAATTTGCGTTTGTTTTCAGCACCTGGCTGAACAAGGACCGGATCAGCCGAACCATCTTAGGGTAATATCCGGCCTGATAAGCTTTATCCAACGGCACGTCATACTCATCAATCAGAACAAGCACCGGGGAATCATAATGCCTGCACAGAACTTCTGTCATCAGTCTCATACTCCCATAAAGTACTGAGCTCTTATCAAAATCCTCGTCTAATAATTTCTGAAACTTTGCCTTCTGAGATTTTGTCAGCCTATCACTCTCCAAAAGAAAGCTGAAACGTTCTGCTTCCTCACTGATTCGCGCGCCAAGCATATCATACGCCGCCTGGAAGTCCTCGCCTTCCACATCCTTCAGACTAATAGATATCACCGGATACTTCCCCAAATGCTGCCCGAACAGTTCCGTATCCCTGGAAATCTCAAGTCCTTCAAACAATGAGGCATCCGCCCCAATCTCAAAAAAGGATTTGAGCATATCCATATTCAGGCTTTTTCCAAAGCGCCGAGGCCTTGTAAATAGATTGACACTCCCTCTGGTTCGGAGAAGTTCTGCAATGAAACCTGTTTTATCCACATAGTAAAAATTGTCAGACTTAAATTCACGAAAAAACTCTATGCCAATCGGAAGTTTTTTCATCTCCGTCATGCTGTCTCCTCCCTCCGCTATCGCTGTTTACCTTCATCTAACTCATTATAAATAGAAACATACGAATTAGCAAGTGAAAGATCGTTACATAATTACAGGCCGCGCCTTGATCCGGCGCGGCCTGTAACGAAAGATACCTTATATACTCAGGAGCTGTATGGAAATAACTGATGCGTTTTGACTTGTCGGCACAAGTTATTTTCCTACAGTTCCTCACACTCTCACAAAATGCATCACCCTGCTGACGTAATCGCCTTCCCGCACCTCCATCAGCACGCCGCCATACATCAGCACCTGTCCGCTGTACACCTTCTCTGTTCCTTCCAGCCTGTACAACGCCCCTTCGTCCAGCCCTTTCAGGCGGATCCTCCTGCTTCTCACATTGGCGCCCGCCAGGACCTGCACATAGGTCGCCAAAGCCTCGCTTTGGTCCTTCGCGGCCACTTCCCAGCAGTCATACCGATGATTCTCCTGCCAGGACGCGATCCGGTAGTAAGCCCCTTCCCGGACCAGATGGTCATACCGGTGGTAGAGCGCGATCTGCTGCTTCACCTTCTCTTTTTCCTCCGCGGGCAGCTTTGTAATATCCAGCTCATATCCAAAGGTCCCGTCCAGCGCCACATGCCCCCGCGTCTCAAAGGGCGTGTTCCGTCCTACAATATGGTTGGGGCAGGCGCTCACATGCGCCCCCATGCAGGATAAGGGGTACAGAAGCGCCGTTCCCTCCTGGATGGCCAGCCGCTCCACCGCGTCCGTATCGTCGGAGCACCAGATCTGGGGGCTGTAATAGAGCATACCTGGGTCAAATCGTCCGCCTCCGCTGGCGCAGTTTTCCAGAAGCAATTCCGGAAATTCCGTCACCAGACATTCCTGCAGCTCATACACGCCCAGGATATACCGGTGCGCCAGCTCGCCCTGCTGTTCCGGCGGCAAAGCTGCGCTCCCCAGATCCGTAAACTGCCGGTTCATGTCCCATTTTACATAGGAAATGTCTGCGCTCCGGAGGATCTTTGCCACGCACTCGTAGACATGGTCCACCACCTCCGGCCTGGACAGATCCAGCACATACTGGGCACGGCTCTGTGTGGGCGTGCGGCCGGGAATCTGGATAGCCCAGTCGGGATGGGCGCGGTACAGATCCGAATCCGGCGAAACCATTTCCGGCTCAAACCAGATGCCGAAGGAAAGGCCCTCCGCTTTGACCCGTTCCACCAGCGCAGGCAGGCCGCCGGGGAGTTTCTCTTCGTTAACTGTCCAGTCTCCCAGGGAGCTGTCGTCCAGATTCCGGTGCCCGAACCAGCCGTCGTCCATGACCAGCATTTCGATGCCCGCCTCCTTCGCGTCCCTGGCGATCTCCATCAGCTTGTCCGAGTCAAAATCAAAATACGTGGCTTCCCAGTTGTTGATCAGCACGGGACGTTTTTTATGGAGATATGGGCTGCGAATCAAATGTCCCCGGTACAGGTCGTGCAGGGTCCGGCTCATTTTTCCCAGTCCCTGATCGGAATAGACGCAGACCACCTCCGGAGTCTGAAATGTATTTCCAGGCTTTAATACCCACTCAAAGCCCTCCGGATGGATGCCCATCACCATCCGCACAGAATCGTACTGGCTTTTCTGGCATAACGTCAGGAAATTGCCTGAATATACGAAATGCATCGCGTAAACCTCTCCTGAATCCTGCGTCGTCCCGGGCGTCACAAGCGCCGCGAAGGGATGCTCCTGATGGCTGGAACAGCCCCGGACGGAGGAAGCCGCATGCTTCCCGTAAGTCACGGGGCAGCGGGTCATGTGCCGTTCCCTGGCCCAGGAACCGGTCAGTGTGAGCATTTCAAAGGACTCGTCGTCCAGATCCATGCAGGCGCTCAATGCCCGTTCGATATACAGAGGTTCGCTTCCTGTATTTTCCAGCAGTACACTTCGGATCACGGCATCCGCGTCCGCAAATACACTGTAGCGCAGGATTGCTTTCAAACCGATCTGCGGGTCCTCACAGGTGATCTCCAGAGTCTGCGTCTGGTCTCCATCCTTTGCAAAGGTGGCCGGCAGCCCGGGAAGCTCCGGCTTTCCGTCCAGGATCTGATGTCCCGTATAGATCAGCTCGCAGACCCGATGCCCCTGAGTGGTCCGCACGGACAGACAGTTCTCCCGGTAGTCTCCCACGCCTGAGGTAGAATACTCATAGGGGAACGCGTCTCCGAAGCCGCCCTTATCCCGTTGGTTTCGTGAGGGCACGAAGGGCCGTTCCTCCGTCCGCAGGAACGCATAGCTGCCCTGGCAGTTGTCCAGCTTCTTTCCATAATATATGTGGCCGATATATCTGCCGTCCGCGATCCCGATCAGGTAGCTGGTGGTCTTTGTATTCAGCTGAAATGTATTCGAAGCCCTGTCAAATGTGATACTCATATGATAAATCCTCCATTTAAAATGTGAACCGGACAGACGCTGCTTCAGATCAGGCTCGCCGCCCTGCGTTCCGGCTTTTATATACTTTTTCATATCTTTACCGCGCCAGCGCTTTCACGCCTTCTGTCAATTCCGCAAGCTTCTTCTCTGCGTCCACGTCATCAATTCCCTTGACTCCAATATAAAACTTGATCTTCGGCTCCGTTCCTGACGGCCGGATACAGCACCACGCACCGCCTTCCAGTTCGAAATAAAGCACATTGGATCTGGGCAGGCCGGTAACGGTTTTTGTTCCGTTCACACAGTCCAGAAGCACATCTTCCTTGTAATCCCGGAACTGAGTCACCGCAAGGCCTCCCACGGTTTTCGGCACATTTCCCCGGATGCCCTCCATCATAGACGCAATCTTTTTCGCTCCATCCTGTCCTTTCAAAGTTACGGTGCACAATCCCTCTTTATAATATCCATATGTGTCAAATAATTCTTTCATTTTATCGCACAGCGTGATTCCCTGGTGCTTACAGAACGCCGCCGCCTCGCAGAGCGCCATCACCGCGACAACTGCATCCTTGTCCCGGGCGTGTGTCCCCACCAGGCATCCGTAGCTTTCCTCGTATCCAAATACATATTCATGCTCGTGGTTCTGCTCGAAGAACTTGATCTGCTCTCCGATATATTTGAACCCGGTCAGCGTTTCAATCAGATCCACATGATACGCCTTTGTGATCTCCCGCGCCATCTTCCCGGACACGATAGTCGTCACCACCGCGCCGTTTTCCGGCAGGGTTCCCAGTGCTTTCCTCTGGGATAAAATGTATTCCAGAATTAGCATGCCGGACATATTTCCGGTAAAGCTCCTATATTCTCCGGTATGGCTGTCCTTCGCGTAGACTCCCAGGCGATCCGCGTCCGGGTCCGTAGCCAGCACGAGATCCGCATCCACCTCTTTTGCCAGCTTCAATGCCAGGGAAAATGCGTTCTTATCCTCCGGATTCGGATAGGAAACGGTGGGGAAATCGCCGTCCGGCAATGCCTGTTCCTCCACCACATGGACGTTCGTAAAGCCCAGCTCATCCAGCACGCGCCGCACCGGAAGGTTGCCTGTGCCGTGGAGCGGAGTGTAGACAATGTTCAGATCTCTGCCCTCTTCCTTCATGATCTCCGGGTGGATGGCCAGCTTTTTCAGTGCTTCCATGTATCTGTCATCCATGTCCGGACCGATCACCTGGTAAAGGCCCGCTGCCTCCGCCGCTTCCTGTCCCATGGTTTTTACCTGCCCGTAATCTGTGATGGCATTGACCTCCCCGATGATTTCACGGTCCCTGGGAAATGTGATCTGCGCGCCGTCCTCCCAGTATACCTTGTAGCCGTTGTATTCCGGCGGATTGTGGCTGGCCGTCACCACGATGCCCGCCGTACAGCCCAGATCCCGCAATGCAAACGACAGCATAGGGGTGGGCCGCAGGGACGGAAAAATATACGCCCTGATCCCATTTGCCGCAAGACAGAGCGCCGCCTCCTGCGCAAATTCCGGCGACATGTTCCTGGAATCGAAGGCGATGGCGACCCCCTTTTTCTCCGCATGCTCTTTGATGATATAATTAGCAAGACCCTGGGTGGCTTTCCGCACGGTGTAAATGTTCATCCGGTTGGTGCCTGCCCCGATGATGCCCCGCAGACCTCCGGTGCCGAACTCCAGGTCCCGGTAGAAGCGCTCCCCGATCTCGTCTGCGTCCCCTGCGATGCCCCGCAGCTCCGCTTTGGTATCCTCGTCAAAATACGGATCCTCCAGCCAGAATTCATAAGTCTTTCTCGCATCCATGTATAGCTCCTCCTTTTTATGCATGTCTATTTCCATGGCCCGGCGTATTGCAATTTGCGAACCGTCAGGCTGCGGACTGTAATCCCTATTTTACCATATCCGGATATCTCCGTCATCATAGGAATTTCTTTGTTACTGTTCCTGTCAAATGACGGCCTTCTCAGTCCTCCCTGCATCTGTCCAGCAGCAGAAGGCATCCGGACGAACTCCGGCACTTGTAGCCGAATCACACACGAACGCATCCGGACGAGCTCCGGCACTTGCGGCTGAATCACATCCGATGGCATCCGGCTGAATCCGGGAGAAGTCCGCCTCTGCCGCAGTCTGTTTTTTTCTGTCAGATCGGGCTGAGGCAGCCTTACAATGTTTGCTTCAAGCCCCCGCTTTTCCATTGCTTTACAGAACCCCAGATAACAGTCCGCCGCATTCGTCCCCTCCTCCGGCGAACCCACAAATACCAGCTCCTTATGTCCGGCCTCCAAAAGCAGCTCCGTAACCTGTTCCATGCCGCCGTAGCAATCCGGCACAATAGAATCGGCCTCTTCGGAAATATCATAGCTCCCCACGCATACAACCGGAATCTCATAGAGTTCTTTTAATTCGGCAGCACAGCCCTTGTCTGTTTCTCGATGAGAAGGATTCCATCGATGTCTACTCCCTGGAAGAGGGCGGCTTTCTCCGTTCTTTCCTGCCGCTCCTCACTGAGTACTTTCAGGAATGCCATGCTCCCCCGCAGCGTCAGCTCCTGAGCGGCGCTCTGGTAGATTTAATCAGAATTTCAATTTTTAATTAAGTGATCCGCTAAAATGAATATGCGGATTCGAACAAATATCCTGTTGAGGTCAGATAATGCCTGCTGAAATCTATTGACAGAATATCTATAACGAAGCCTTGACGTACAGAAAACTGTACATTATAATCTAAGTATAGAAAATCATATTTATATAAGAGAGGTGTTTTATCATGGTAGCAGTAAATTACACAAATCTTCGTGATAATATGAAAATGTATATGGATAAGGTAACAGATGATTATGAGACTATGATCGTTACACGAAAAAATAATAAGAATGTTGTTATGTTATCAGAAGAAGCTTATAATAACCTTATGGAAAATATTTATGTCATGGGGAATAAAGAAAATTATGATTGGCTGATGAAGGGTAAGGCACAGTTGGAGAATGGGCAATATTCTGTCCATGAGTTATCTGAGGCAGAAGATGATGAATAAAGTATTTGCGGATACTGGTTGGGAAGATTATCTATATTGGCAGACAGAGGACCGCAAGACTCTGAAAAAGATCAATCAGTTAATCAATGATATTGCCAGAAACGGCAACGAAGGGATTGGAAAACCAGAACCCTTAAGAGGGAATTTATCTGGATATTGGAGCAGACGGATCAATGATAAAGACCGCTTGATCTACAGAATCGATGAGAACAATATCTATATTCTGTCGTGCCGTTATCACTATAGAGACAGGTAGAACCTGTTTTAAATAGGCATCGCCAGATAACCTGTATAAGTAATTTGTCGTGCTAAAATACAGAAAGCCTGCCACTGGCAGCCTTTCTGCATAGGATGGTATTTAAAAGGTGCAGCAGTCTATGAATTCATCAGACCATGCACCTTTTATTTGCTCAATAAAACAGCTTCATTTAGGAAATTTGTCCTAGAACGCCTCATTCCTCCTTGTACCTGAAGATTTGTTCTGTACAAAAAGGCAAGTTCTTTTTGCACAATTCCTTACTCCGCAAAAATCTTCACCTCATAAGCCCCAAGCTCCACTTCGCCCTTGATCACCTCGCCTCCGAAGAACTCCCGCAGCTCCTTCTTCACCACCGCTTTCACGCTCTCCGATGCATAATTCAGCACGAACAGGTACTTCCTGCCGTCCTTCTCCCGGACGGCCAGCTCACAGCACTCCGGCAGCTCCAGCACTTCCCCGTAAGGCGTCCCCGCTCCCAGCTTGTCCAGAAATACCTTCGCCGTATCCACTGCGAACGCGCCTCCGAAGTAATAGGCCTCGCCCTTTCCATACCGGTTGCGGATCAGCGCAGGCGTGCCTGCGTAATAGCTGGACGCGTAACGTGCCAGAACCTCCGCCTGCTCTCCCGCCGGTTCCAGCAGGTCATTGAACACTGCGGCTTCTATCTGGTTTCCGTCCCAGTCCGCCAGCACTCTGCCGTCGTCAGGAGCCACGAAGGAATATTCCGGGATATCCGTTCCGGTAAGCCCAGACGCCTTTCCCGGCAGCTTGTCCATCACGCACCGTCCGCAGAGATCCTTATATCCGGTCCTGCAGCCCATGACCAGCTTTCCGCCTTCGGACACATAGGTTTCCAGCACCTTCATCCGCACATCCGTCAGAATAGATGCATGAGGATAGAACAGCACTTCATACTTCCGCAGTTCCTCCCAGGCGGTATCGTCGCTCAGATACACATAATCAAAAGGCGTATGGGTCATCTGCAGCGCGGCAAACAGGGACCTCTGACTGAGCTTGTCCACCCGCTCATGCCATTTATCCTGGCGGGCATCCCAGATGTTGTCATAATCCTTCAGGATCCCAACCTTCGCCGCATACCGCGCGCCGGCAATCTCCCTCATACCTTCCATCTTCCGGGCGATCTCACGAACTTCCCGAAGCCTGCGGTTGTCCCGCCCGGAATAATCCAGGATACCGTGCCAATACATCTCCGTCCCCACCGTGCAGGTCCGCCAGCGGAAGTAGCTGACAAAGTCCGCGCCGTGGGCAATACTCTGCATGGTCCAGAGCGTGATCTGCCCGGGCCTGGGCGTGGGCGCTTCCATCCGGGTGGTCCAGCCGTTGGCGCCGCTCTGCTGCTCCATGATCCCGAAGATGCGGGAAATGGCTCTGGTCTCTGCCAGGTTCCGGCTCCATTTGCGGTCCTTGATGGAATCCTCCGCCTGATAATCGTCCAGGCAGTACGCAAAATTCGGATAGGAATCGTAGGTCATAAAATCCAGACTTTCCTTTTGCATCGCCTGGTTATCCAGATTGCCGAAAATCCCGTTGGTGGTAATAAAATCATCCTCTTTGCAGTATTTCCGAATCATCTCGGACTGCATCCGTACAAAACGGCGGGCGCTGACGGAAACGAAGCGGTAATAATCCAGCAGGTGATGGGGATTGTTCGTATTGTGGGCCGTCTTCCGCGGCACATAGATCTGCTCCCAGCAATTGTAGGTCTGGTTCCAGAAAATGGTTCCCCATGCCCGATTCAATTCCTCCACGGTTCCATATTTTTCCTGCAGGAACTTCCGGAACGCCGCGGTATCGCTTTCCGAATAAAATTCGTCCAGCTCGCAGTTTATCTCGTTGTCGATCTGCCATCCGATAATGGCAGGGTGTCCGCCGTAGTGGGACGCGGACTTTTCCACGATATTGCGGCACAGCTTCTGATATACGGGTGAATTGTAATTGTAGTGCCGTCTCGCGCCGTGGCGGTAGAGCAGGCCGTTCTGGTCCGCGTTGAGCACCTCCGGATACTTCTCGGTCAGCCAGATCGGAGGAGTCGCCGTGGGAGTGCAGAAAATAACCTTCATTCCCTTTTTCTGCGCCAGATCCAGGAAGGCGTCAAAAAATTCATAGGTGTACACACCTTCCTCCGGCTCGATCTTGTTCCACGCAAATTCCGCAACACGGACCACCTCGATCCCCGCCTGCAGCATTCTCTCCAGATCGTCCTCCCACATGGATGAGTCCCAATGCTCCGGATAGTAACAGGTTCCCATCACGAAGCGCTCTCCGTTTATCATTTTTCTCATGCTTGGTCCTCCCTTTTGATTTCTTCTGTTTCCAGTATTCGCGCATACCGCCATGCCTCTCTTGAGGAAAAACACCTCTGTCCCGGATCACGACTCCACATTTTTCACATAGATCGCCCAGTTCTGCTCTCCGTCATCCTGGATCTTCACATCCTGGAAGCTCTGGATATAGGATTTGAACTGGGAATATCCGTAATCATGGACCTTAAAATCGCCGAACCGGTTCCGGATCCGGTTCCCCAATGTCCCCAGGGAGACGCCCTGTCTGCCTGCATTTTTGATCTGCTGCAGAATGTATTCCTCCAGCAGGTCCTTCCGGCTTTTATCCTCATACAGCATCACAGAGACCTTGGTCCCGTCCTGCTTCAGCTTCAGCTTGGGGAAGGTCTCAAGAAACTTAGACAAGAGGCTGAACCCGTACCGACGTACGTCAAAATCAGGATACAGCTTCAGGAGACGGCTTCCCACCTCGCCGAGCCCGGTCTCCTTGTTGTCGTTCTGGTTCTCCATGATGATCTTGATCACAGCCTCTTCGATCTGATTTTTCACCACATCCACACTGCCGCGCTTCAATTCCTTGGCGGAAGCCACCGCTGCCGGTGCCTTTTCCGCATTTTCCATGGTACTGTCTTCCAGAAGGACCTCCAATACCGTGAAAATGTCACAGGCTTTTCGGAAGGGGATCGGCGTCTTGTCCTCGCCCATACCGATCACCAGCTTGCCGTTTTCCCTGAGACGGCTCGCCAGCTTGGTAAAATCACTGTCGCTGGAGACCAGGCAGAAGCCTTCCAGCTCGCTGGTATAGAGCATGTCCATAGCGTCAATGATCATGGCGGAATCAGTGGCGTTTTTTCCGTATGTATAGCTGAACTGCTGGATCGGCGTAATGCTGTTCTGCAGCAGGACCTCCTTCCAGCTCAGATTATACGGGCTTGTCCAGTCCCCGTAGATCCTCTTGTATGTAATATTGCCGTACTTGGACAGCTCGTCCATGATGGGCTTGATATATTTCGCAGAAACATTGTCTGCATCAATCAAAAGAGCAATTCTATCTTCTATCATCTATCATCTTCTCCTCCTACACTTTGCGCTCTTTTGTATCTGCGCTCTTTTGCATTTCCATATCTGTTCTAATGTCCTCAAAATCTTTTCTCTTTCCAACACACTCCTTTCATGTCCTTCCACTGAAAGACACCATTTTCAAAAGTCATATAGCCATGCGCAGACCCTTCCTTGGGGATGGATACGGAACCCGGATTCAGATACCAGAACGTCCCCATATCTTCGCACGCAGGAATATGTGTATGCCCGTTCAGCAGGATCTCTCCTGTCTTCAGCAGCGGCGGATTATGCGGATTGAATACATGGCCATGGGTCGCGAACATGGTCTTTCCGCCGATTTCCAGAAAACAGTACTCTGCCAGGATTGGAAATTCCAAGACCATCTGGTCCACCTCCGTGTCGCAGTTCCCCCTTACGCAAAGCAGCTCCTGCTTTACACCGTTGAGCATGGAGATGACATCCTTCGGTCCATATTCCTTCGGAAGATCGTTGCGCGGTCCGTGATACAAAATGTCTCCTAACAGAAGCAGCCTGTCAGCACCTTCCCTCCGATATGCCCCCAGCATCTGCCGACAGTAGTACGCGGAGCCATGTATATCCGACGCGATCATCCATTTCATCGTTGTTCTTCCTTTCCATTTGTAAGCAATCGTTACCGTGAGCATCTTGTACAGGATGTAAACAGTAACAAGTAATCCACGGGCAAAAAAATTCCCATAACTTTCCTTTTCTAGTATATCCTAAAAACCAACCCATCGTCAAATTGTTTTATTCCCAAAGCGGCTTTGCAGTTCCCTTTTTTTCTGTGATATTTTTTCTTGGCTCCTCTCCGCAAAAAGGGTTTCCGGCCGCGGTATCATTTCTCCCATATCCCGATCACGAGCACGGTCATATCGTCCTGAGGCGGTTCTCCGGTCCAGTTCAGCACCTGCTCCAGGATGTGGTTCGCCATTTCCTTTGGATTCACCAGGAGGGTACCCTGGATGATCGTCTCCAGCAGGATGTCCTGCTCGCCTACCGGGAGCGCGTCCATTACCCCGTCTGTTACCATGATCACAAAATCTCCGTTGGAAAGCTGCCGTTCCACGGAGTCGATCTCGATCTGGTGTAAGACCCCAATGGGCAGGCTGGTGGAGCTTAAGTGCTCTACCTTATCCTTCTGGCGGATAAATGTGGAGGAGGCTCCGGCCTTGATCAGTTCGCAGGTTCCTGTATAGAGGTCAAATACGCTCATATCCACGGTGGAATAATGGATCTCCTCCCTCCCCATGACCAGCGTGGTGTTGATCATCTGGATGGCCGTCTTTTCCGGAAAGCCTGCCTCCAGCAGTTCCTCCAGCAGTTCGATGACCAGCGTGCTTTCCTGGCATGCCTTTTCTCCGGAGCCCATCCCGTCGGACAGAGCCATGGCCTGCTTTCCTCTTGGGAGGTTGAGCATCATAAAATTGTCCCCGGAAACCTGACTGCAGCCTTTTCCGACTCTGGCAACCCCCTGCAGCGTATAGTATGTCGGCCCTTCCTGGCAGATGATGGTCGTATACTCCCGCCCCAGTGTCTGGGCATAGATCCCTTCCGGCACCAGACGGCGGCCCATGACCTCGGAAACGGTCCTGACCAGCTCCTTACAGGTAATATGGATGTCCTGCATGGCGCGCGCGGTCACATGAACCTCATATTTCCCTTCCCGGTTCATAAAAAAATTCGTGTACAAGACCCGCACGCCCTTTTTCTTCAGCGCGGCTACCAGACGCTTTTCCAGCCGGTCGTCAATGAACAGGCTGTCCTCCAGTTCCTTCGCCGTCACCCGGATCATGTCCGCAAAGGTGTCCATCTGGATGGCACAGCCTTCTCTGCTCTGGGCCATCCGGTTGAGCCACATCATATTCTGCCGGGCCGCGTGAAATGCCTCCAGCATCTCTCTCAGGAAACGGGGCGCCATGATACAGCACTGCTTCAGCTTCCGTTTCGTCTCGGTATTCATTTCATTTCCATAGGAATCCACCGCTGAGAGGACCTCATAGCCCATCTGGTAGGTATGGACAAAATTCTCCCCCCAGCACCAGGAGCACTTCTCGCAGCTTTTGCAGACCTTCTCCTTGACCCATTCGAACATTCCGTCGATTTCTTCGCTTGTAAAGGACTGCTTCTTTTCCCCCATCTGCAGAAATGTATGGGACAGCTGCTTCAGGGAATCCGCAAATCTTTCAATCTGTGTCACATAAGGACTGGTATGTAATACTTGTCCATCCTCCATCTATATCCCTCCTACTGGTTTGTTACTATTCGCAGTCATTTCACTCACATGCGCAAAAGCAGCCAGCAAAGCTGTCTGTCGATGCTACGCGTCTCCGGGTGAGATTCCTGCGGCAGACTCCGAAGATTCCACATATCCGCAAAACAGCAAAAAACTCCAGGCATCTCCCTGGAGTTTCTCTTTTGTGTATATAGAATGCTGAATGACGGCTTATTCCTCCGGCCGGAACAGGATCTCGTTGGGATCCACCAGCCCCAGCTTCTCCTCAGCCACATCCTTGATGTAATCATCGGTCTTGACATATTCTTCGTATTCCTTCACCTTCTCGGAACGGGCATTCTGCTCCTCGATCTGTGCCTTAAGCTCCGCCTCCTGCTGCTTATAGATTTTGTTTCGGGCATACAGGTTCACTGAATTGACGGCCAGCATCGCCGCCATAATTCCCAATACAGTATAAATGATCACGATACTTCTCTTGTGCTGCCGTAAAGCGGACGAACCCTTCCGGCCATGCTTTTTGCCTGCAGGCATCTTTTTCTTCTGACTCATACGAATTCCCCTTGCGGCCATGCGCGGCATATCATACCATACGGCAGATATATCCGGCACCCAGTCTGGTTGCTCCCCTTGCCATCATCATTATTTTATTCGCTTTTCTTCTTTTTTTCAAGTTTATTCTTCCACTTTGCGAAGGTTTTTTTCAACAAAATTTTACAAAAAAAGGCCAGAAAATTCCCAACCGCAAGTCCTAGTATGAAGAACCATCTGACACTCCCATAAGTTGTATGATACATCTGCCGGAACAGATAGGCGCTGATTCCGATCCAATAAAAAAAATCCTCCGCGCTGACCGCTGCCGCAGAATGCGGGACCAGCTTTCTCAGCAGCAGCAGTATCTGATAGCAGGAAAATGTAACGATCCCCGACAGGCCCGCGTATACAAATATCACGGCCTCTTTTCCAATTCCCAGCATCATGGTGCTGACCTACTTAAATAATTTTGAAAAAAAGCTGTCGTTCTGGTGTCCCGCCTGGCTCACGCTGGAATAGGCGATACTATCAATATTTCCCGACAGGTCCACCTCACCCTTCTCCACGCTGAGCCGGTTCACATGCAGATCCGTCCCCTTGACCATCAGCATCCCTTGTTCTGTCTCCAGCAGGATCTCATTCAGATCAAATGAAAGCACATCCAGCACTCCGGTCACCATACTTGTCTTCCGGTTATTTATAACCAGCTTATGCGCCTTTACAGGCTGCCGTTCCTCCATATCTGTTCCCCCTTCGTTATATATCTGTCATACTCACGGCCGATGAAGTCTGCCGTGAGTATCGCGCCAGCCGCAGCCGCGAAGCGGCATAATTCCTGACGCGGCTGTGTGCGTCTCATTATACTGTGCGGCAGATTTATCTGGCGCTCAGTATAATCCCAGAATCTCCCCGGCGTATCCGGCTACATATACTTTTATATATATGAAGGGTTGTTTCATATTATGCCTGTCTGCAAGGATTTTTATTGACGTTCTCAGAACAGCAGACCGCAGGCGCGTCAGCCCATGCCTCAAAAAACTCCGGCCTGCTCATCCCGGCAGAAAAAGCTACAGGTATCTGAACAGATCCTTCGCCTCTTCTTTCTTTGTCGTGTCCTGGATATCCAGCACTTCCACCTTGACGGTTTTCGTGCCGAACTGGATCTCGATAACATCCCCCACCTTGACCTTCACAGAAGCCTTGGCCACATTGCCGTTCACGAGCACACGGCCGGCGTCGCAGGCTTCGTTTGCCACGGTGCGCCTTTTGATCAGACGGGATACCTTCAAAAATTTATCTAACCTCATATTCGGCCCTCCTACGGCGCAAAAAATGCTAACTGTTCGGATTGCAGCCGTACAGTTAGCAAAAATGCCTGCATGATCAGATCATGCAGGCATGATACACATCCTGATTAATTCACAGCGTCCTTCAAAGCCTTGCCTGCTTTGAACTTCGGTGCCTTGCAGGCAGCAATCTTCATGGTGTTGCCGGTCTGCGGGTTTCTTCCTTCTCTTGCTGCTCTGGAAGTCACCTCAAATGTACCAAATCCAACCAGCTGAACCTTCTCACCCTTCTTTAATTCTTCTGTTATAACTTCAACAAAAGCTTTTACGGCTTTTTCAGCGTCCTTCTTGGAAATCTCTGCGTTTTCTGCGATTGCTGCTACTAATTCTGTTTTGTTCATGGATGTTTCCTCCTCTTTATTGTACTAGAACAACATTCATTCTAAGAATATATTAAGGCAAAAGCCCGCATACCCACAGCCGACATGCCTGTGCTCATTGCCTACACGTATTGTTATACCTGTTTCTCCGTTCTTTGTCAAGGTATTTCCACGCATTTTATCATAATTACGTTACTATTGTTACATGTCACACACTGACCAATCACTACGCTGATTGGTCAGGAGGATGCACATAAAAGCTGGGATTCAGGCCGTCCATTGCCGTAGGCAATTTTAAATGACGGCCTGAGTTACAGGGCACGCCTGGTCAAGGTGTGACCTGTAACTACTATTCACAGTCAGATGAAAAATGGCAGTCGGATTCTTCAAGCGAAGCTTGTAAGAAGCCGATTGACAGTTTTTATCTGACTGGAATCAGTCATTTCACTTCTATGCGCGGAAGCAGCCGACAAAGCTGTCTGACAGCATATTTAAAGCATCTTATCGATCATCGCCAGGACTTCCTTGCCCATTGCCTCGGATTTTGCGTCTGCGTCCTCCATGGAGGTTCCTTTTACGCCGTAGTAGAATTTTACCTTCGGCTCCGTACCGGACGGCCTTACGCATACCCATGCGTCGTCGGTCAGGTCATAGTAGAGTACGTTGGAGGAAGGCAGGCCGGTTCCTGTTACTTCGCCTGTCTCCATATCTTTGATTGTGTCTGCCTTGTAGTCTCTTGCCTTGAGCACCTTGTAGCCCGCGATTTCTGCCGGCGGGTTCTTCCGCAGAGTCTCTAAGATCTCCTGGATCTTGGCAAGCCCTTCGATCCCCTTCAGGGTAATGGACTGGATATCATCCTTATAATATCCGTAGCGGTCATACATCGCGATCATAGCATCCCACAGGTTCATGCCCTTGGTCTTATAGTAAGCAGCCGCCTCGCAGAGGGCCATAGTCGCCACGATGGCATCCTTGTCCCTTGCGTGGGTTCCGATGAGACATCCGTAGCTCTCCTCAAATCCGAACAGATACTCGCCCTTGCCGCTTGTCTCAAATCCAAGGATCTGCTGTCCGATGAACTTGAATCCGGTCAGGCATTCGATCAGGTCCACACCGTAATACTTTGCGATGGCATCCGCCATATTCGTTGTCACGATGGTCTTGATAAACTTTCCGTCCGCCGGAAGTCCGCCGTCCAATTCCTTCTTCTGCCCGATCTCATAATCCGCCAGCAGACAGCCGGACATATTTCCGGTCAGGGTATGGTATTCGCCGTTGGAGTCCTTTACACGGACACCGAGCCTGTCCGCGTCCGGATCGGTTGCCAGCACGATATCCGCG
This sequence comes from Lachnospiraceae bacterium, assembly GCA_009911175.1. The sequence continues at coordinate 38,727 of QXWX01000017.1, forward strand.
TCAATCTCCTTTGCCAGCTTCAGGCCCAGCTCAAATGCTTCCGCAGCCTCCGGGTTGGGGTAGGAAACCGTCGGAAATTCGCCGTCCGGCAGCTCCTGTTCCTTTACAACATAGACATTCTCAAAGCCCAGCTCCTTCAGGATACGGCGGGCCGGGATGTTGCCTGTTCCGTGGAGAGGCGTATAAACAATCTTCAGATCCTTTGCCGCGGCGTCGATCGCGTCCTGGCGCTTCACCTGCTTTTTCAGCTCCGCAATATACGCGTCATCAATGTCCGCTCCGATGGACTCGTACAGCCCTGCTTCCTTTGCCGCATCCAATGACATGGTCTTCATGGTGGTATAATCCTCAACGGCCTTTACCTCATCCATGATCCCCTTGTCGTGAGGCGGAGTGATCTGCGCGCCGTCCGCCCAGTATACCTTATATCCGTTGTACTCCGGCGGATTGTGGCTTGCCGTAATATTGATCCCCGCAATACAGGAAAGCTTACGGACCGCAAAAGAAAGCTCCGGGGTGGGGCGCAGGGACTCGAACACGTAAGCCTTGATCCCGTTCGCCGCAAGGCAGAGCGCCGCCTCATCCGCGAATTCAGGCGACATACGGCGGGAATCATACGCGATCGCAACCCCTTTGTCCGCGCTTTTGTTCTTTATGATATAATTTGCCAGTCCCTGTGTCGCCTTCCTGACCGTGTAAATGTTCATCCGGTTGGTTCCGGCTCCGATAATGCCGCGCAGCCCGGCAGTACCAAATTCCAGATCCATGTAAAAGCGCTCCTTGATCTCGTTGTCATCCTCCTTGATGCCTTCCAGCTCCGCCTTGGTCTCCGCGTCAAAATATGGATTCGACAGCCATTCCTGGTATCTTTCTTTGTACTCCATCATAGTACCTCCTGATATATAATCTATAATCACTGTCGCTCGTACCGCATCCCATCTGTCCCCTTTCGATTCTCTCCCTGACAGACAGGCGGTCCGGCCGGACAGCCGCTATTCGTTTATTATACATCAGCTCCCGGCAAAAAGGAAGTCATTTTACAGGGAGAAGGCAAAAATCTTCTGTATAAACCGGATTTTTTCTTCGGTCTGCAAGACAGCGGTCTGCAGCTTTTCTACGCTCTTCTCCGGGATCCAGGCTTTGTTGGAATGATAATAGCTGTTGGCAGTCTTCCAGAACTTTTCCGGGTAGGCGGTCTTCAGCGCGATCACCTCCAGCTCCCCCGGGGAAAACGGCCGGATCTCCGCATAAGCCTCCAGCATGGCGCGGCCCAGGGATTCCTTCCACTTGTGTTTTTCCATGACCTTGCGCAGGAAATAGTACAGATCCAGGACCTGAACATCTCTGTGGAAGTGTTCAAAGTTGGTGGTGGCAATGGATGCCCCTCCTGATCTAGCATTTCCCGGCAGCATGATGAGATTGTGGTAATTGTAGTCTCCATGCACCAGAAGCCCCTCTTTCAGGCTCTTCCGGTACAGTTCTTCATAATCCGAATCCTCCAGTCTTCTGGTGACCCGCATGGCAAGCTGATACATGCTGTCGAAATATTTCAGAAACAGATATTCAAATTCCCCTTTATTCACCTTGTTCCGGATATAGCCGCGCACCTTTTTCAGTTCCCGGTTATGGCAGAGAAATTCCTCTTTGAGATGCCTTCCCGAAGGCGGTGACAGCTCCTGCCCATCCGGATCAGGAGGAATCTCTGCCGCGGAGACGGAAAAATGCTTCCAGCACATGATCTCGTGGAGACGGGCAAGGTTCCTGACCGCTTCCAGCACATCTGCTTCCCGGCGCACATCGCACTCCCGTCCCGCGTACCATTTTTTCAGCATATACCGAGTCTGGCCGCGGAATGTGCTGACCAGCTCCTTCTCCCGGTTCCTGACCGGGGTGTCCACCTCCGGATACCCCCGCGACTCCAGATGACGCAGCAGTATATACAGTAAAAGGGCACGCCGGTCAGACACTGCCGCCTCCTTCAACACCATTGTTCCTTCTTTTGTCTCGCAAAAAAATGCACCCCTGATCTTGCGGGTGCTTATCACTTCGACGTCAAATTGCTCCAAGACTTCCAGCTCGTACTCTCTCATGGCTGCCCCCTCATATTATAGGTTTCGTACCTGTTCAGTACACCCGCGGATCCGGACGGTACCGCCTGGTCCTGCCGTACTGAACAGCTACACAAGATTCGCTGATCATCAGCTTTTCTATATCTATGAGAGAAACAGCCCGGGTATGCTAAAGTCCAAGCTTTTCTTTTACATATTCGCACAAAATTTCTTTTTTGTTGCAGTCCGGATCATCAATGACCCATTCCAGAAGCTCCTGGAGCATGCTGCCAAGCTTCTGCCCCGGTTCCATACCGATCGCCATCAGGTCCTTCCCGGTCACGGCCAGGTCATGGAGCGTGACACAGTGCTCCTGTACCAGCGCTTCCTGATACAGCTCCCGCATTTTGATGATATTTTCCACCTTTTCCCGCTTCTGATAGACGCTCTGCGCCTTCACATCCGCCAGCCGCACCGCCAGGTAATAGGGGAACAGCTCCACCCCGATCCGGTTCATGGCCCGCCGCACATTCTGGGGCGTGGCTTCTACCCGGTAATCGTGGTAGCAGACCAGCCGGGTCACCTTCTTGATCGTGTCATTGTCAAATTTGAGACGGCGCATCACCACATTGGCCAGCTCTTCGCTGACGATCGCATGGCCCTTGAAATGATCCCGCCCGTTTTCGTCCGTCGTCTTCATGGCCGGCTTTCCCATGTCGTGGAACAGCATGGTCAGACGGAGGATCTTGTCTCTTTTCACATTCTTGATGGCCTGGACCGTGTGCTCCGCCACGTCATACTTATGGTGAGGAGTATTCTGAGCCACGCCTTCCATCTCATCCCACTCCGGCAGAATCACTCTCGTGATCCCCAGCCGGTATGCCTCCCGGATCTGCTCCGGATGGTTGGAGACCAGAATCTTCACCAGCTCCGCCCGGATCCGCTCGGCGCTGACATGCTGCAGGCTGGGCGCCAGCTCCTTAATGGCCGCCTCTGTAGATTTTTCAATGGAAAATCCAAGCTGCGCCGAAAACCGGACAGCCCGGAGGATTCGAAGGGCATCCTCCGAAAAACGCTCTTTTGCGTCTCCCACGCACCGGATCAGGTGGTAGTTCAGGTCCTTCATCCCTCCGAACACGTCCACCAGACGCACATCATCATTATATGCCATAGCGTTGATCGTAAAATCCCGACGCTTCAGATCCTCTTCCAGATTGTTGGTAAACCGGACCTCCTTTGGATGGCGGTTGTCCTCATACACACCGTCAATCCGGTATGTAGTCACTTCAAAGCTGTCCTTCCCCAGAAGCACGGTCACAGTCCCGTGCTCGATCCCGGTATCCACGGTCCTGCGGAACATCCGCTTGATATCCGCCGGCTTTGCCGAGGTGGTGATATCCCAGTCCTGGGGCTTCTTCGCCAGGATCGAATCCCGGACGCACCCGCCCACGGCATAGGCGTCATGCCCATGCATCTGGAGATTCAGAATTATCATCAGTACTTTATTTGGCAATACAATCTTCACACGAACACATCCTTCTGTAACTCAGTCTGCCGCAGTCTCCCGGCATTCACGCCTCCGGTCTATAATTCGCAGTTCTTCACGGTCCTCGGGAAGGGCACCACGTCACGGATATTGGCCATGCCGGTGAGATACATCACACAGCGTTCAAAGCCAAGCCCGAAGCCCGCGTGGCGGGTGGAGCCGTATTTCCTCAGATCCAGATAGAACTGGTAGTCCTCTTCTTTTAAATTCAGTTCCTTCATCCTTGCGCGCAGCTTCTCATAGTCGTCTTCCCTCTGGCTCCCGCCGATGATCTCTCCGATTCCGGGCACCAGACAGTCCACGGCCGCAACGGTCTTTCCGTCCTCATTCAGCTTCATATAAAACGCCTTGATCTCCTTCGGATAATCCGTCACGAATACAGGGCGCTTGAATACCTGCTCGGTAAGATACCGCTCATGCTCTGTCTGCAGGTCGCAGCCCCAGGATACCTTATACTCAAACTTGTCGTTATTTTTGCTCAGAATATCAATGGCCTCTGTATAAGTCACCTTGGCAAAATCCGATTCCACTACATTTTTCAGGCGTTCCAGAAGTCCCTTGTCCACAAAGGAATTGAAGAAATTCATCTCCTCCGGTGCCTGCTCCATCACATAGGAGATCACATATTTCAGCATGGCCTCCGCCAGCTCCATATTGTCCTCCAGATCGGCAAACGCAATCTCCGGCTCGATCATCCAGAACTCCGCCGCATGACGGGTGGTGTTGGAATTTTCCGCCCGGAAGGTGGGACCGAAGGTATAAATGCTCCGGAACGCCTGGGCGTAGGTCTCGCCGTTGAGCTGGCCGCTGACCGTCAGGCTGGTCTCCTTCCCGAAGAAATCCTGGGTATAATCCACGCTTCCATCCGGGTTCTTCGGCAGATCTCCCATGTCCAGCGTGGTCACCCGGAACATCTCGCCCGCTCCCTCGCAGTCGCTTCCAGTGATCAGCGGAGTATGCACATACACAAATCCCCTCTCCTGGAAGAACTTATGAATGGCGTAAGCCGCCAGAGACCGTACCCGGAATACGGCCTGAAATGTATTCGTCCTGGGCCGCAGATGGGAAATGGTCCTGAGATATTCAAAGCTGTGGCGCTTTTTCTGCAGCGGATAATCCGGCGCGGAAGCCCCTTCCACCGTCACTTCCTCCGCCTGGATCTCGAAGGGCTGCTTTGCCTGAGGTGTCGCCACCAGGGTTCCTGTAATGACCACCGCCGCCCCTACGTTCTGTTTTGAAATCTCCTGGAAGTTGTCCATTTTATCATGATATACGATCTGCAGCGGTTCAAAATAAGAGCCGTCATTGACTACGATAAATCCGAATGTCTTGGAATCCCGGATGCTGCGGATCCAGCCTCCGACCGTTACCTGCTTGTCCAGATAAGCTTCTCTGTTTTTAAATAATTCCCGAATTGTCACTAATTCCATCTCAAAATACTCCTTTTTTATTGTAAGGCAGATTGGCCGCGCGTCTGCCGGCGCATCTGCGGCAATTTCTTTCCGCTTTACAGTATATCCGTTTCCGCGGATAAAATCAACCTCATAATCCTGCCGTGTCCCAAAAAATTTCCAGCTGCGCGGTTGGAAAATGGCCGCGGATAATTCCATTTCTGATCCAGAGCAATACAAGATTTAAAAAATGGATTGACAACTGCATTTTTATCGTCTATACTAAGCATGTAATTTAGTTTGTTACTTGACTAACTAACTATATAAGCGAGGTGATCCTATTGAAGATAAATCCGGACCTGGATAAGCCGATTTTTATCCAGATCGCTGAACAGCTGGAGGACTCGATCTTTACAGGTGTCTTCCCGGAGGAAACGAAAATTCCATCCACGAATGAGATCTCTGCCCTGCTGAGCATCAACCCGCACACAGTCCTAAAAGGGATGAACCTGCTGGTGGATGGAGATATGGTTTACAAGAGGAGAGGGCTTGGGATGTTTGTAAGGGAAGGGGCGGTGGAGCGGATCCGCCGGAAGCGCCAGAGCCAGTTTTACAGCCAGTACGTTGCTGTACTGGTTCAGGAAGCATTAAAGCTGGAAATGCCGAAGGAAGAGCTTATAGCACTGATAGAAAGGGGTTATATCAATGAAAGCAATTCAGATTAATCATATTACGAAGCGGTACGGCAATGTGGCTGCCCTTGAAGATCTCTCTTTTTCATTTGAGTACGGAAAGATCTACGGATTGTTGGGGCGAAACGGCGCCGGTAAGTCTACTTTGATCAATATCATCGCAAACCGTCTCTTTGCGGACGAGGGCGAGGTTCTGATCGACGGCCTGCCCGCGAAGGAGAATATGGCAGTACATGAAAAGCTGTTCTGCATGAGCGACCAGAACCTGTATGACAGCAATTTGAAGATCCGAGATATTTTCAAGTGGACCGGCCGGTTTTACGACCATTTTCAGATGGATCAGGCCTTTGAGATCGCAGAAATGTTTTCTCTGGATACCAAAAAGCGGTTTCCCGCCCTTTCCAATGGACAGCAGTCCATCTTTAAACTGACGGTCGCCCTTGCCCTGGATGTTCCCTATGTGATCTTCGACGAGCCGGTGCTGGGACTGGACGCGAACCACAGGGAGCTGTTCTATCATCTGCTGCTGCGGGATTATGAAGAACGCCAGAGAACGATCATCCTGGCGACACACCTGATCGAAGAGGTTGCGAATATCATCGAGGAAGTGGTGCTGATCGACAAGGGCAGGCTTCTCCTGCAGGAGTCCGCGGAAACCCTTCTGGACAGAGGATACTGTGTATCCGGATCTGAGAATGCGGTTCGGGATTTCTGTATCGATAAACAAGTGATCGGGTACGATGAGCTGGGCGCCCTCAGGCTGGCTTATATCCTGGGCGCAAGAGAGGACCTGCCGAAGGGCAGTCCATTGCAGATCTCTCATATGAATCTGCAGAAGCTGTTTGTGAAATTAACAGAGAAAGGCGGTAACTGATATGAAAAAAATGCGTATATTAATCCGATATGAATGCGAACTTTCCTGGAAGTATATCTGGATTTTTTACCTTGCAATCGCGATTGTCTTTCCCACTGTCTACGGCCTGCTCTACCTTCTGACACATGAAACTGGAAGGATAAACTGCCTGGAAATGAATACCATGATCTTTGTCGGGATCGTCGGCATGATGCAGATAAACGAGGATTTCCGGATGCTGATGCAGAACGGCTTTACCAGGGCTTATATTTTTTCCGCCACCGCTGCCCAGTTTGCCTTTATATCCGGCCTGATGTCTCTGATCGATACGGCTGCCGGAATGGTTCTTCGAGGGCTCCTGTCCGGGTTGTTTGATTATGAAACCATCTTCGAAAGCTTATACGGATATGGGCATCCGGCCGTTTTGCGCTGTCTCTGGCTGTTCCTGGTCTATCTACTGATCAGCAGCCTGGGGTTCTTCTTTGCCCTGGTCATAAACCGGGTGCCGAAAAAGCTCTCCGTATTCGCAGTCACGATCCTTGCTGCCCTCCTTTTGCTTGGAATTCCCTTCCTGTTCGCAGCTGTATCCGCTCCCTGGAAAGCTGTCGGACACAGCATCCTGAGCTTTACGGTAAGATGCTTCGGCTTCATGGACGACGGTACGGTACGGCTGACCAATCCGATCTTTCTTCTGCTCCTGTGTATCGGGATCCTGAGCGCCGGCTCCTATTTGATCATACGGCGTACGGAACTCAGCGCCGTCAGAAGAAGCGCGCTTACTTTGAATTGATACGTTATGGTCACAAAGTATAAGGAGTTGCAGGAAAATAACTGATGCAGATCGCGCAGGATGTGTCAGTTATTTTTCTACAACTCCTAAATGAAAGCCTGATTACGAGAATCGAATCTCACCGTTGGAAAGCCTTGCGTTGCACATGGATGTCACCTGCTTCAGCCGGGCCTTGATATCGCAGATGGTCAGCACCAGCCCCGGATACGCGATGTCGGCAACCAGCCTGCATCCGCCCAGGTTCTCGATCTCCTCCTGCTTTTTCGCCAGCTCTTCATCCATCTGCTCCAGCTTGATCCGGTTTACGGAAAGGTCAAACTGAAGACGTTTCATACGTTCCACCTTATCCGGACTGTTGGGACGCTTTTCCAGCTTTTCCAGCTCGGCTTCGGCTTCTTCGATCACTGCCGCCAGCTCCTGCCGCTCGTATTCCACACAGGGCTCGCCGCCCAGATAGATACGCGTCTGGCTTTCGGATTTTGAGCCCACGACCTTGGCGCTGACTTTTTTTGCCGCCCGGATCCGTCCGCCTACAATGATGCCTCTTCCGGACCGGACCTGTATCTCCCCGTCGCTGTATACTTCGCTGTTGACGATGCAGTCAGCCTGCAGATTCGCCCGCGCGTGAACGATACTGTTTTCCAGATATTTCGCAAAGACACTGCCGTCTGCCCTGACCACGGAATCGGTATTCCCTACGATCCCCTTGGCTACGATCAGATCCCCGCCTGCCTCTACGGTGGCCGACTCTACAACGCCGTCTACCGTGATATTGCCTGCTGCCCGCACGCTGAAACCGCTGCACACTCTGCCGCGGATATGCACATCCCCCATATAGTTGATATTTCCCGTAGAATAATCTACGTTGTCGTCAATCTCCAGCACCGCCTTTACCTGAAATGTCTTTCCCACGTATTCCACATGGCCTGCCTGGGTTGCCAGCAGCTTGGTGCCGTCTTCGCTGATCTCCGTATTCTGCCCCTTAGTAAGAGGCGCTTCTTTGCCGTCCTTGGCCGGAACCTCCTGATCCAATACCGTTCTGCCCGGTTCCCCCGGTGTCGGCAGGACTGCCTCACAGATCACGCCTCCCGCTTCTACGCTCTGGAAGAAATGGAGAGACGCGTAGTCCACCCGGTCGTGCTCATCCACTTCAAACTTCCGTTCCACGACCCGTTCAAAATGCTCAATGATCCGGCCGTCTGTTCCGTTGCGAGCCGGTTTTCCTTTTGCCAGGAAAAACAGAGAAAAATAAGGATTCCGTTCCTCCGGCAGGCGCTTGAGTAATTCCTCGTCTACTCCAAACGCAATTCCGGTATCGGAAAGCGCCTCGTAAAGCATCTCCCGATCCACGTCTTTTCCTTCTCCCACCGGTGGAAATACGATCAGCCAGGCGGAAAGCTTGTCGGCTGATATATGGATGACCGGCTGCGCATCCAGCTCGATCGGCGGCGGTGTCAGTATCTCGTTCCGCGCACTCTGTTCTGCTGATGCAGTCTTCTGTGCCTCAGCCTGCGCGCTCTCTCCTGCCGGTGTGTCTTCCTTCGCCGCGGACTGCTTGCTCTGCTCTATCAATAAAGCCTTTTGCGCGTCCGCCTGTGCCTTTTCTTCCCTGGCCTTTATCTCTTTAAGACGGGAATTGGCTGCCAATGTAAGTACCCTCTGCAGGCGTCCCAGCTCCTTCCTCAGCTCAGACTGAGAAAAATCTTCGCGGCCTCCCAGCAGCAGTCTGGGACTTGACAGTCCTTTCGCCCTTTCGGCCCGCATCTCACACAATTTATGCAGCGCATGCCCCTTGGGCAATTCCAGCTCAACTTCGACGGCAGGGGGCGGAGGCTGCGCTGTTACGGCTTGTTCCTCCTTCTTCTCCATACTCTCCTGCAACAAATGGTCCGGAACCTGTTTGTCTCTGACCTGTTCTGATTTCGATCCAAACAATCGAGACCAGATCTCTTTTTTGAAACCCATGCATTTCACCTCCTTCACATGGAGTTCACAGTGTATAGTTCTGTAATCTTATTATACACTGTAAAGGGCTGTACTAGCAAGCAATAAATATCTAATTCCAGGATATTCCTTATTTTTGTGGTCCGGAAATATTTCGGCAGTCCTTCGCTCTGCCGAAAAAAAGGGACTGCCTTATCCGGCAATCCCAACAGCAACCAGAGTTTTACTGATCCTGCCTGCGCACCACCGCGCACGCTATGATAAATCCAAGGAAGAGCACGGCCGCGATCATCCATCCGGTGAGCGCCGCGGTTCCCTGGCCCACAAATTTATCATAATATCCTTTCAGATAGATCACGGTAATGATCAGCGGCAGGACATAGGACATATAGCCTTCCAGCCATCCCGGAAACCGAATCCCCTTTCCTGTATTCGCTTCTTCCAGAAAATTCGCCCAGCCCCAGCCGTTTTTCCGTGTACAGAAGAGCACATACCCCAGGCTGCCCAGCGGGAGCAGGTTATTGGATACGATAAAATCCTCCAGATCCAGGATATTGGTTCCCGCTCCCAACGGCTCAAAGCCGGCCAGGACGTTAAATCCCAGCACGCAGGGCATGCTCAGCACAATGATCAGGACCGCGCTCACCAGCACGCTTTTGTTCCTGGACCAGCCGAAAATATCGATATCGAAGGATATGATATTTTCAAATACAGCCACAATGGTCGTGAATGCCGCAAAGGTCAGAAACAGAAAAAACAGTGCGCTCCAGATCTGCCCTCCCGGCATCTGGGCAAAGATATTGGGAATGGTGATGAAGATCAGGCTCGGCCCCGCTCCCGGCTCAATGCCGAAGGCGAAGCAGGACGGAATGATGATGAAGCCTGCCATCAGCGCCACGAAGGTATCCAGCGCGGTAATGCTGATCGCCTCTCCCGCAAGGCTCCGCTCTTTTCCGATATAGCTGCCGAAGATCATCATCGCGCCGATACCGATCGAGAGGGTAAAGAATGCCTGGCTCATGGCCCCGAAGATCACATTTCCGATACCCATCTCCTTCATCTGGGCAAAATCCGGTACCAGGTAGAAATGGATCCCTTCCCCGGCCCCTTCCAGAAATACGGAATGTACTGCCAACACCAGCATGATGACCAGAAGCGCGCTCATCATCAGCTTGGAAACCCGCTCAATCCCCTTCTGGATCCCGAACTGGCAGACCGCAAAACCGATGACGCAGATCAGGGTTGTCCAGAACGCCATCACCGGCGCGTTGCCCAGCATGTCCGAAAAACCGGCTGTCACTGTATCCGTAGACGCCCCGGCAAATTCTCCCGCAATGCTGCGGAAGCAGTAATACATCATCCAGCCGCCTACCGTGGTGTAGAACATCATCAGCAGATAGCTTCCGATGATGCCGACCCATTTCGTGATATGCCAGCCCGTCCCCTGGGGCTCCAGCCGTTCAAAGCCTGCCGCAACGCTGCGGCCGCTGCCTCTTCCGATGGCAAACTCACAGGTAAGCACCGGGATCCCCAATACCAATAAAAAGATCAGGTAGATCAGAATAAATGCCGCTCCCCCAAATTCCCCGCACATGTACGGGAACTTCCATACATTTCCAATGCCGATGGCACATCCGGCAGATACCAGAATGAACCCCAGCCTGGAACCAAACTTTTCTCTCTTCACTTTGTTTTCCTCCTCAGTGTTTTTGTTACTCATTTGAAAACATGCCTGCGCGCCAGCGCAATTCATTTTATAATCTGTCACCAATTTTCGCCAGGAAATTGATGACCCGCTTGCGCATCGGCGCAATTCATTTTATAATCTGTCACCAATTTTCGCCAGAAAATTGATGACCTGCTTGCGCATCGGCGCAATTCATTTTATCATATGGAGGGGAAGTCAGCAACTTGTTCTTTCCTTCTATTGAATTTATTCCTGTGTCATGTTATCTTAAATATAAGGCAAGGGAGGTACTTGATATGGGGAATTATCTGGACAGCAGAGCTTCTTTTACTGCATATTCCGAAGTGTATAAAAGTCCGTACTTCGTGGATAAATCCGCAATTCTGGAGAAGCTCATCCCCAGAATCGGGATATCGGAAAAATATATTTGTATTACAAGACCCCGGCGTTTTGGAAAATCAGTAACTGCAAATATGGTGGCCGCCTTCTTTTCCAGGGGCTGCGACTCCCGGAAGATTTTTGACAATTTAAAAATTGCAGAGGCGCCGTTTTATACAGAACATGTGAACCGATATTCTGTCATTTCCATCTCATTCAATCGGCTTCCAAGGCGGTGCGGCAGTTTTGAGGATTATATCAGCCGTATTGAGCGGAAACTGACAGAAGATCTGGTCGAAAGCTATCCGCAGGCAAAGGTTGACCCGGAGGATGCAGTCTGGGATATCCTGAAAGCCATTTACGATACAAATCCTGCCGCACGCTTTATATTCGTTTTGGATGAATGGGATTTTATTTTCCACAAAGATTTTATATCAGGAAGAGACAAAAAAGCTTATATAGAATTTCTGAGCAGTCTGCTGAAGGATCAGCCTTATGTTGATTTTGTATATATGACGGGCATTCTGCCCATTGCCAAATACTCGAGCGGCTCGGAGCTGAATATGTTTCTGGAATATACTATGGCTTCGGAAGAATTGTTCAGCAGTGATTTTGGTTTTACGGAGGCCGAAGTCTCCGGTCTTTACGATAAATACTTACAAAACCAGCCGAATCCAGAGGTAACGCTGGACGGCCTGAAAATATGGTATGACGGGTATTGTACAAAATCCGGGGAACGGGTTTATAATCCACGTTCTGTCGCCGCATCCTTAACGAACAACAACCTGGGGAATTACTGGACCAGTGCTGGTCCTTATGATGAGATTTATTATTATATCAACCATAACACGGCCGCCGTATGCGATGATCTTGCCCGGATGATATCCGGTACTCCGATTCCCGCAAAGGTGCGGGAGTATGCGGCCACCTCCATGAATCTGACGAATAAGGATGAAATATTTTCCGCAATGGTTGTATATGGATTCCTCAGTTATGAAAAGGGGTATATGCAGATCCCGAATCGTGAATTGATGGAAAAATTTGACGATATGCTGCAAAAGGAACCTTCCCTCGGATATGTATATGAGCTTGCGAAGCAATCAGAAAAAATGCTGCACGCAACACTTACGGGGGATACCCAGACAATGCTGCGGATTTTAGAATTTGCACACAATACAGAGATTCCTCTGCTGAATTATAACAATGAAACTGACTTAACAGCAGTAGTAAATCTGGTCTATCTTGCAGCCCGGGATTCGTATCGGATCGAGCGTGAGGATAAGGCCGGGATTGGATTTGTGGACTTTATATTTTATCCGGAACTGGATAAAAAGGCAGATGGAATCATCCTGGAACTGAAAGTTGACCATACAGTTGAAGAAGCGCTCCAACAGATCAAGGTTAAAAAATATGCGCTGAAATATGAAGGAAAACTAGGTGAAACGCCCAAATATACCGGGCGGGTTCTGGGCGTAGGGATTGCTTATGATACAAAAAGCAAGGCGCATACCTGTAAGGTGGAAGTATTGCGGAACGCAATATAAAAATATAGGAGGGGCTTTATCTTGAAAAAATCTTTAATCAGCATTGGAAAATGCTGAAAGCGGAGCTGACATACACGCAGCTCCGCTAAAATTATATTATTTCTGTGCTTCGATCAGCTTATTCAGCCCTTCCACTACTTCTTCCTTGGAGCACAATCCAAAGGAGACCACATTCCGGATCGGCATGGACGCAACCATGGCGGTATTCATTTCATCCGTGATCGCTTCGTTTGCCTCCTCCGTGGAACCGCCGAAGAAGGCTGCCATCTTATCCGCAAGGGATTGCCCGTACTCCCTGGTCCGTTCATCCGAGAACAGCTCGCCCAGCGTCGTGTTCAGGTGGAGCTTTAGGGGCGGTTTCACGGTGGAGTTCATCTGCACGGTTTTGGTCAGGCGGATATCCCGGGAGGACGCGCCGATCAGAATATCATATGCTCCGCTGGCCGCATACCAGTCCTTCATATCCGTGTTGTACCACGCAAAGCTTCTGTGATCCAGCGTCATCGTCACGGTCTTTGTCTCGCCCGGCTCTAGTGAAACCTTTTCGTAGCCCTTCAATTCCTTGTCGGGTCTGCGGCAGGCACCGCTGCGGTCGCGGACGTACAACTGAACGATCTCCTTTCCGGCCGTATTTCCGGTATTGGTAATGTCCACACTGACCGCCAGAGTGTCCTTGTCCGTCAGCATTTCCTTGTCCAATTTCAGATTGCTGTACGCAAATGTAGTATAGGACAGCCCGTAGCCAAAGGGGAACGCCACCGGCATTTCCTTGGTATCATAATAGCGGTATCCCACGAATACGCCTTCATGGTAAATGGTTTTCTCTCCCTCTCCGAAATTCAGGTAGGACGGATTGTCAGAGAGCTTGTATGGAATGGTTTCGGCAAGCTTTCCGGAGGGATTGACCTTTCCATATAACAGGTTGACCTCGGCCTCGCCCACGGCCTGGCCGCCCAGGTACGCTTCCAGCAGTCCCTTCACGCCGACAAGCCAGGGCATTTCCACCGGGGAGCCATTGTGCAGGACAACGATGGTGTTGGGCTGTACCTTTACGATCTCCGCGATCAGGCGGTTCTGGCATTCCGGAAGCCTCATGTGGGACCGGTCATAGCCTTCCGATTCAAAGCTGTCCGGCAACCCGGCGAAGATCACGGCCTTGTCTGCCTTCTTCGCCGCTTCCACAGCCTCTGCCGCCAGCGCTTCATCATAGACATCCCGGTCCGCCGCAAATCCCTCTGCATAAGTTACGTTTCCGGAAATGCCTTCCATCCGGGAAACGGCATCCATAGCGCTGCTGACACGGAAGCTGTTGATATGGGAGCTTCCGCCGCCCTGAAAACGCGGTTTTTTCGCAAATCCGCCGATAAACGCCACTTTTTCGTCTGCTTTGAGCGGAAGTACGGCTTCATTTTTCAGAAGGACCATGGACTGCTCCGCGGTATGACGCGCAAAGTCGTGATCCTCCTCCATAGTAAAGGGCTGCTCCTTCTTGTTGTCCAGCCACTGGAAAGAAATACGCAGGATCCGCTCTACAGCCCGGTCCAGCACGGCCTCATCCAGCGTACCGTCCTGTACTGCTTTCACGATCTCCTGATCGTTCACGCCTCCGGAAGAAGGCATTTCCAGCTCCAGGCCGGCTTTCAGAGCGGGCACACGCTCATTGACCGCACCCCAGTCAGACATCACATACCCCTCAAAGCCCCACTCATCCCGGAGAACGTCCGTGAGCAGCCATGGATTTTCCGAAGCGTAGGTGCCGTTGATCCGGTTATAGGAGCACATCACGGTATAGGGCTGTGACTTCTTGACCGCCGTCTCAAATGCCGGAAAATAGATTTCCCGCAGGGTTCTTTCATCCGCCTCCGAAGAGTTGCTCATCCGATTAAATTCCTGGTTATTTGCGGCAAAATGCTTGATGGACGTGCCCACATGCTGGGACTGCACGCCGTCAATAAAGGCCGCGGCGGTCTCGCCTGCCAGGTAGGGATCCTCGGAATAATATTCGAAGTTCCGGCCGCACAGCGGAGAACGCTTGATGTTCACGGCAGGTCCCAGAACTACCGATACGTCTGTGGCCTGGGCCTCCCTTCCGATGGTCTCGCCCAGCTTTGTCATCAGTTCCCGGTCAAAGGAGCAGGCGGAGAGGCAGGCAGGCGGAAAGCAGACCGCCTTGATGCTGTCGTTGATGCCGAGATGGCCGCCCTTGTCATCCTGCTTACGCAGTCCGTGAGGGCCGTCGCTGACCATAACGCTGGGAATCCCCAGCCGGTCCACATTTTTGAGATGCCAGAAGTCAAGACCGGAGCACATGCCGGCTTTCTCCTCAAGAGTCATTTGGGAAATCAGTTCTTTGAGATTGCGTTCCATGAAATGTACACTCCTTTTTCATAATAATTTCTTTGCGGCAAGCGCGATACTCACTGCGTATTTCATCAGACGCGAGTATGGAACCGCAGCCTTTGTAAGTTACTGTAAGCCCCTGGTCAGGGTGCAAACAGCAGGCTTTGTAGTTACAGAGCACGCCTGGTCAAGGTGTGCCCTGTAACCCTTTGTAAAAAAAGAATAGCATGACCGAAAAGAAAAATATAGCAATATCTTGTGAATTATAGTAAAATCTTGTTATTATATACATGACAGCAAAAATGGAATGGCCAAATGCCCTGCAGAGGGGCACAAGACACTGCAAAATAATAAGGAACTGTGAAAAATAACTTTTACAGTTCTGAGCGGAGGTACTCTATGAAAAAGGACGCAAGCATTGAGATCACACGGGAACACGGTCTGTTTCAGCGGCGTGAGGAAGCGCAGCCACACATGTCCTATGCGCATGAAAAGATCCGATACCGGGTCATCACGGAAGGACGCATTGAGGAAGTCGAGGGTGCGCTGCAGGTCCCGCCGGACGGAACGGAGGGGATCCTTTCGGACAATGAAACGCGCCATCAGAAAAACATGCTGATCACGGCAGTCACCATGTTTACCCGGGCCGCGATCGACGGCGGACTGCCGGAGGAGCTTGCATATGCCATGAGCGACAGCTATATACAGAATGGGGAAAAGTGCGCCTGCACCCGGGAGGTACACCAGCTTTATATGCGTGCCTTTCGGGAATTTACCCAGGCGGTGGCAGAAAAGGGAAAACGGCATTACAGCGCAAAAATGGAAGCCGTGATGCATTATGTCCATATACATCTGCACGAAGCGATCACATTGGAAAAGGCAGCGGAGGCAGTGGGGCTTAGCGCCTGCCATCTGTCACGGGTGTTCCGGCAGGAGACAGGCATGTCCCTGGTAGACTATGTACAAAAAGAACGGGTAGAGGCAGCACGGCATATGCTGATCTATTCGGATTTTACATTGGCCGTCATCAGCGAATATCTGAACTTCTCTACCCAGAGTTATTTTATCAAGATTTTTAAGAAGCATACCGGAATGACTCCGGCGCAGTATCGGAGATATTATCGGGAGGAGGAAAGTTGGTGAGAAAGGCTGGTCAGGCTGTAAATCTCGGCCTGACAGGATGCCGGATCACTGTCCGAAGTTTTTCCTCCGCCGCCCTCCGGGGATCGCTGAGATAGATCTCATGGTGGAATCTTGACTCCGACAGATCCAGTCCGTATCCATTTTCCGCCGCATATTCATCCATCCTCCGGATCGTCTCCGGCTCATGGTCATAGCTGCCGATATGCATGCACTGGACGCATACCCCGTCTCCGTAGGTAAAAAACTCCGCTTTCGAAAAATCTGTTTTCTTTTTTGCGGACGCTTCCTCCACGGCCCAGTCAAAATCTTCTTTTTTCACGAAATCCGGAAGCCGTATCATGGAAATCCATTGAAAATCTTCTTTGCGGGAATAGTCGATCCCGTCTGTGCCCTCCTGCCACCAGAGCCCTTCCAGCGGCGGCACCACATAGGAAAAGTATCCGTCGATCTGATGCGTCCCCTTATAACTCATTTTAATGGTAAACGCGATTCCATACAGCAGATTCATCGCGGCCTTATACTCCCCGTCCGGTTCATTGGGATTGCCCCTGCCCCGTACCGCTACATAGTTCATCTCCGGAATCTCAATGATCCCCGGCTTTTTGGGGGGAAGGTAAAATTCTTTATATTCTTTTTTGTAGTCAAACGGCATAGATCTTCCTCTCCTTTCGTTCTATGTTAGACAAAACGGCAGATTGTTCTAGCGCTCCGTACATCATTCAGATATTCGCTCACGCTTTCGTTTTTTTCTTCTTCGGCTTCGGCATGGGCAGCTCCCTGCATGTCTCTGTTACAAATTCTGCCAGAAATCCTTTGTCGTCCAGTTCTTCGATCAGGAAATGCGGCTTTGCCCCTTCATAAGGCGAACCGGTTTCCATCTCCGGCGCCAGGCGTTTCCCCGCCTCTGTCATTTTCACAAAAAACTGGTCGTCACAGATACAGCCAAAAAATTTCCCATCACAATATAATCCATATTCCCCAAACATTTTCCGATAACTGATCGTCCCCGCGTCGGAAAGCTGGTCCGCCGCATATTGTACAAATTCCAGACTGCTTGCCATTGTTCATCATCCTTTCTTAATACCATGCATATTATTGCGCATATCGTTTCCGCATAGATTCGATCATCTCCCGCAGCTCCTTCCGGATATTCTCCGGTTCCAGCAATTCCACCCGGTCACCGAAGGTCAGAAGCCAGCTGATCAGATTGTCCTGATCCGTGTAATCCGCATGGAACAGCAGTTTTCCGTCCTCCTGCTCTTCGAAGCAGTCCAGACCGAATTCCTCCACCAGCCGCCATTTGCACTCCGGCTCAAAGACCGCTTTTACCCGGATGCCGCCCGGAAAGATCCGTTCATTTTTCAGATCCGGCAGAGGCACCTTCCGTGGCTCAAAGCCTGCTCCGGACAGCCTCAACTCCGCCATGCGGTTCAGCTTGAACAGTCGGAAATCCCGGCACGAGGTACACCATCCCCAGACGTACCAGCTGGACCAGCGGAAGATCAGATAATAGCTTTCGATCCGCCTTCTCCCCTCTTTCTTCGGTGAAAAATAGAGAAATTCCAGTTCCTGCCTGCCGTCGATCGCCGCCCGGATGATCTCGATCTTGGGCGCCAGATCCGCCTTATACCAGGAAGACAGGTCGATCAGGACAGACTGGTTTCCCGCCATAAAATCCGACCCGCCCGCGGAAAGCTTTTCCATCAAAAGGCCATACTGGTTCGTACCGCTGACACTGTCCAGACTTCGAAGCCCGGCCAGGATGTCCTGCATTTCCCGGGTCGTGAAGACGGTCCGGTCCACTTTATAATTTTCCATAATGGAGATCCCGCCGCCGGCTCCCGGCATGGTCACGATCGGGATCCCGGCCCTGCACAGATCTTCAATGTCCCGGTTGATCGTCCTTCTGGACACCTCGAACCGCTCCGCAAGGCAGGGGGCGGTCACCATGTCCTGCTGCAGCAGGACGGATAAAATTCCAATCAGTCGGTCAATCTTCATATGCGCTCCTTTGAAAAACGGTATCATTTGTCACCAATTTCCGGCAGGAAATTGATGACCTGCTTGCGCTTCAGCACAATTCATTTTAATTTGTCACCAATTTTCATCTGGAAATTGATGACCTGCCAGCGTCTCAATTATAACACAGGAAACAGGACAGCTGTATGTCATGTTTCAAATGAAATATGATTCCGGAATGCTACCTTTTTCTCCCCTTTTCGTATTTCCCCGATCTCATAGCAGTCGTGATATTGTTTCATCTGCTCCGCAATTTCCCGCGCATGCTCCTGATCCACTACCAGCAGAAGCCCGGCTCCGCAGTTGAACGTGGAAAGCATTTCCTGTTCTTCTATATTACCGGCATTTTTAATATAGGTAAATATGGGCAGTGTTTTTAACTGCCGCAGGTCAATTTCCGCGCACAGCCCGTCTGGGATGATCCTGCACAGGTTCCCCTCAATGCCGCCCCCGGTAATATGCGCCATGCCACGGACTCCATTCCCCCGGGTCACCGTTTTGATCGCCCGGTAGTACGGCGTATGAGGCTTCATGATCTGCTCAATGAATGTCTCGCCTTCTATCCTCTCCAGCTTGATCCGGGGAATTTTTTCCATTAAGAAACGGATCAGCGTATAGCCGTTGGTATGGAGACCGTTGGAGGCCGCTGCCAGAACCTTATCTCCTTCCCGAATCCCTGACCCGTCAATGATCCGGCCTCTGGGTACGATCCCGGCAATGCTTGATGTCAGGATATACAGCCCCGGATTTACCACCTCCGGCTGGATGGACGTTTCACCGCCCACCAGGTCGCATTCATTTTCCCGGCAGGCCTCGGAAATCCCCTTCACAAATGCTTTCATCGTCTCCTTTTCCGCCTTTCCGCATACGATCGTATCCAGCACCGCAAGAGGCTTCGCGCCCATTACGGCGATATCATTTACCAGGTGGTTGATCATGTCATGGCAAATGGATTCCACGTATCCGTATTCCATGGCCAGCTTCTGCTTGGAACCCGGCTCCTCGGACTTCAGGACCAGTACCGGATCCTCAATGCCCGGAAATCCGATGTCGTACAGGGACGCAAAAGGACCGAGACCGTTGAGCACGCGCGGGTTCTCCGTTGTCAGATACACAGCCATCTCCCTTTTCATGGCATCGGTATAGGAAATGTCCACCCCGGCTTTGCTGTAGGAAAAGCTCTCGCTGTTTTTCTCCCGGCCCTGAAGGATCTCATCCACTGAGGTGTGCAGCAATCCGGCCAATTCCACCAGGATCTCCACATTCGGCAGCGTACCGTTTTCCCACTTAGAAACAGCCTGAAAAGATACGTTGAGCCTGGCGGCGATCTCCGCCTGTGTCATGCCGAGCCGCTTTCTTTTGCTTGTGATGAAATCGGCTATTTTTTTATTGTCCAGCATAGTTTGACCTCCGATCATAATTTTTTACAGTTGTGAATTGAAGCTAATCCTGCAGTGATTACGAAAAATCACTTTCATCTTAACCCCAACGGAAGCCCGTCCGCAATCACTAAATATTTGATATCTGGGGGAAAATTCAACCCGGAGTTGATTTGTGTGCATCTGCACAAATACATATGGTTGATTTAGTAAAAACGCCTAATGAATAATCCCTCCGTACATCATATAATAAAGATAAAATGAAGGTATTTTACAGCGCAGGAGCCTGCGTGGGACAGGATTTTGCATGGAATGTAACGTACCGGAGAAAATGTGAAAAGGAGTGAAAAAAATGTCAGTTTGTTTTGATCTGTCAGGAAAAACCGCATTGGTAACAGGAGCCTCCTCCGGCTTGGGCGCGCAGATGGCGCGCGGGCTAGCAGAGCAGGGAGCGGATGTCGTAATCCTCGCAAGGCGTCTGGAGCGCCTGGAATCCCTTGCGGGCGAAATTCAGGGATTGGGAAGAAAATGCCTCCCTCTGAAATGTGACGTAACGGATGAAGAGAGTATTAAAAAAGCCGTAGACAAAACGGAAGCCGAGTTTGGAACGGTTGAAATCCTCGTAAACTGCGCAGGTGTATGTGAGTATTCCGCAGGAATCCATGACCACACAACTGCGCAATGGGATAAAGTGCTGGATACGGATCTCAAGGCCGTATTCCTGATGACCCGCGAAGTCAGCCGCTTAATGATGAAGCAAAATTATGGACGTGTCATCAATATCGCGTCTGTAGGGGCGATCCAGGCAGGACCAAGCCAGATCGGATATTTTGCCGCAAAGGGCGGTGTCATGAACCTGACGAAAGCTATGGCTGCAGATATGGCGCCTTACAATGTCCTGGTAAATGCCATTGCGCCAGGCGTATTCCGGACAGAGATGACGGAGGGCGCAATTGATTCCGAGGGCTCGCAGGTATTGAAAAACCGCTGCTGTATGAAGCGGTTCGGCGAGGAAGGAGAACTGAACGGCGCGTTGATCTACTTTGCTTCGGATGCCTGTACCTATACGACCGGGCAGACACTCTTTGTTGACGGCGGGATGACATCTATGCTCTAAAGACCGCTATTTGAAAAGAAGGAGGACAAATCATGGGATACGAAAAACTTTTTACACCTTTTAAAATCGGGAGCATGGAGGTTAAAAACCGTCTGGTCATGTCTCCGATGGGAACAAACTCCGCATTTACAAACGGAAGAAAAGACTCTCAGGAAATTGATTATTTTATAGAGCGCGCAAAGGGCGGTATCGGCATGATCATCATGGGCTGTCAGATGCTGAACGAAAAAATCGCGCAGGGCTCCATGGAAGGCTATCTGGATACATATACTGTACTCCCGTCACTGACCTCCGTATGCGACGGCGTACACCGCTACGGCGCGAAGATCGCCTGCCAGATCAGTCCGGGTACCGGAAGAAACGCATTTCCGGATACCTTTGGAAATCCACCCATCTCTTCCTCCGAGACACCATCCGTATTTAATCCGGAAATGAAGTGTCATGCCCTGACCGTGGAGGAAATCAGGGAAATGATGGAAGGCTTCAAGTTTGCGGCGGGCGTAGCGCGGGACGCAGGCTATGACGCAATTGAGATCCATGCGCATGCCGGGTATCTGATCGATCAGTTTATGTCCCCGGTATGGAATAAGAGGACCGACGAGTACGGCGGAAGCCCGGAGAACTGCGCGAGATTCCCGCGGGAGATCATCCGCGCGATCCGAAGCGTTGTCGGAAATGACATGCCGATCCTGTTCCGCATTTCCCTGGATCACAGGTTCGAGGGCGGACGTACCATGGAGGACAGCATCAAGATCATCAAGCTTCTGGAAGAGGAAGGGGTAGACGCGCTGGATATCGACGCCGGCTGCTATGAGACTCTGGATTACATTTTCCCGCCGTCCTATCTGGGAGAATCCTGTATGTCCTATGTCTGTGAAGAGGCCAGAAAGAACGTCCATGTGCCGCTGCTGAACGCAGGCGCCCACAATCCGGACACTGCGCTGGCGCTGATCGAATCCGGAAATGCGGATTTTGTTATGATGGGACGTGCCATGATCGCGGATCCGGAACTTCCGAATAAGCTCCTGGAAGGAAGAAGAGAGGACGTACGGCCCTGCCTGCGCTGTAACGAGTACTGCATCGGCCGCATCTGGAATTATCATACAAAGCTGAGCTGCGCGGTGAATCCGCAGGCAATGGAAGAGGTACGTTTCCAGATCCGCAAAACGGATTCTCCAAAAAACGTGGTTGTCATCGGCGGAGGCCCCGGCGGACTGGAAGCAGCAAGGGTTGCCGCGATCGAAGGGCACAAGGTCAAATTATTTGAAAAAACCGGCAAGCTGGGCGGCGTAATGGGAACTATCTGTACGGCCAGCTTCAAATCCAATATCGCCGCGCTTACAAAATGGTTTGAGGTTCAGTTGGAAAAGCTGGGCGTGGATGCGCGCCTCAACACAGAGATCACAGGCGATGAGGAAATCCTTGCAGAATGCGACCGGATTATCATCGGCTGCGGCGCATCCCCCATCATACCTCCGATCCCGGGGATCGACGGCAAGAATGTGGTAACGATCCTGGATTCTCACAGGGATCCCTCCCTCATCAGGGGAGAAAATATCGTTGTCTGCGGCGGCGGTGTATCCGGCTGCGACGGCGCGCTGGAAATGGCTTCCGAGATGGGCAAGAAGGTAACCGTGGTAGAAATGCTGCCCGCTGTTGCCAGAGACGCCATGTTCATCAATCAGATCTCCCTGATGAACGCGCTTGCAAAGCACCAGGTTCAGATCCTGACCGATACCAAAGTAGTTTCTATACAGGCCGATGGTGTGACGGTAGAAAAGAAGGATGGAACACAGGAAGTTCTGAAGGCAGATACCGTAATCTCCGCATTTGGCATGAAGCCGGATCTTGCGGCAGTGGATGCTGTGAAGGCGAAATACCACACAAAGACAAGAGTCGTTGGAGACAGCAGGAAACTTGGTAAGATCGGAGACGCGATCAGAGAAGGATTCTATGCGGCCACGAGCCTGTAAACGAAAAACCGCTGCAGAGGCCGCCCTCTTTGCAGGGGGGATAAAATAATCTAACGCCAAAGTCTTTATCAGGATATCACATAAGGGGTTGTCGAAAAATAACTGTAATGCCGCAAGAGAGCTTTCGCTCATTATACTGCTAATAAAATCTTGCGAAGAAACCGTATTTTCCGGCAACCCTTTTTTTACTTAATTCTACAATATTTAGTTCCTGATCAATTTCATTAATACTTGTTATAGGACTTGGAACAGCTCCTCATCCAACCTCCCGCTTCCGGAACACCACGCACGCTGCCAGCGCCCCCGCCGTCAGCATGACCCAGCTTCCGATCGTCACATTCCATCCCAGCTTTTCCACCATCACTCCGATCGTAAAGGTAGACACCGCCGTACCCAGATATGCGGCGGAATTGAGGAATCCCGACACAGTGGATACTCTTCCCATCTTCTCAAACCGCAGGGGAAGCATATTGACAAACAGCGTGTTCACTGCCATCATGGCCGCCGTAGTCACCGCGAACAGGAACACCGTAAGTACGATCGAGATGCCCTTTCCAATCCACAGCCCGCAGAGCGCCGCCGTTGCTGCCGAAAAAAATACCGCTGCGGCCCTGATCTCATGCCCCTTACATTTTTCATATACAAATCTGGCGGCATAGGCCCCTGTCAGGTTCAGAACCGGCAATACCGTCGTCACCAGTATGGAAAATGAGGGCGAAGTCAGAAATGTCTCCGTAATATAGGTCGGAACCCAGGTAGTCACTCCGTCTTTCAGCATTCCGTGGATCACCACCGGGAAGAGTACTGCCAGAAGCCCGCAATGAAGCAGAACACTGGAAAAACTTTCCCCACTGCCTACACCTGGTCCGGCCGTTCTCACATTGCCGTCTCCACCCGGTCCGGCAGTTCTCTCACCGTCGTCTCCACCCGGCTCCGCAGTTCTCTCACCGTCGTCTCCACCCGGCTCCGCAATTCTCACACCGTCGCCTCCACCCGGCTCCGCAGTTCTCTCACCTTTATCTTCATCCCTCTCGATTTCCTGTCCGCTTCCTCTCTCAATCTTCCCGAACCCAACTGTCCAGGCCGCAGCCATGGCCGCAAGGCAAACTGCCGCAGCCGCGAACACGGCTTTCCAGCCGAACAGCCACATCACCCCGGCCGCGATCAGATAAGACGCCAGCGTCCCTACCACCTGGGAGGATACGATATCAACGCAATATTTCATTTTCCGCTCTTTTTCCAGCATTTCCGCAAAAATACGGATGATCGGCGGCCAGATCATGGCCTGGGCGTATCCGTTGATCCCCCAGATGACAGACATCAGCAGGAACTGCCCGGTAAATCCCATCAGCAGATTCATGAGCGCCGCGGCGGACAGTCCGGTGAAGATCATTTTTCCCGGATGCATCCGGTCGCCCAGCAGGCCGTTGCACAGCTGCCCGATCCCGTAAGCGAAAAAGTAAACCATACTGATAAATCCGGCCTGGCTTTTCGTCAGGATCTCCTCCTGGATCATTGCGGTCATGGCCGAGGAATAATTCAGCCGTCCGATATATGATGTAAAATATGCCGCCCAGCACAATAAAAACAGCGCCATAGCAGTCCTGCCGTTTGTAATTTTCCTCAGTTTTCCCATAACCTCCGTCCTCCTAACGGAATTTCCACAGCGGCGCAGACGGCAGCATGCAAGGATATGATCATCTGAGTTCCAAAATGTCCTTTTTCGGAATCTGCAGATATACTTCTTCTCCAATCCCCATTCTCCCATTCGGGCTGAACAGGACGTCCGCGTTGACCTCCAGGCCACCGCAGTTCACCGTATAAGCAACCGTGGTCCCTCTGGACATGGCACCGGTGATCTTTCCCTTCATCCGTACATTCTGGCCGCCGCTGCCGCCGTCATCAGGCGAAATGCGGATGGCTTCGGGACGGATCGCCACGAACTCGCTTCCCGTATCTACGGTCACCACCTTCTTCATCGCGGCCGTATCCAGAATATTATAATGCCCGATAAAATTGGCCGCGAATTTAGTCTTCGGATAGGCGTAGATCTCCTCCGGGGAGCCGGACTGCTCGATCTGACCCACGTTGAAGAGGTGGATCGTATCCGACATCACCATGGCCTCCTCCTGGTCATGGGTAACAAAGATTGCCGTGATCTTTAATTTCTGCTGGATCCTGCGGATCTCGATCTGGAGATTCCTTCTCAGAAGCGCGTCAATGGCGCTCAAAGGCTCGTCCAGAAGCAATACCTTGGGCTCCATGACGATCGCCCTCGCCAGGGCCACCCTCTGCTGCTGCCCGCCGGAGAGCTGCCTCGGATACCGGTCGATTTTTTCCGATAAGCCGACAATATCCAGCACTTCTTTTACCTTTTCTTCAATAAGTGATTTTTCCTTTTTCTGGATCTGCAGCCCAAATGCCACGTTCTGCCGGACCGTCATGTTGGGGAACAGACTGTACTGCTGGAAGACCATCCCGATCTTCCGCTGCTTGGGCGTAAAGTTCGTGATGTTCACACCATCCAGATAGATCTCCCCTTCGCTGACGGTCTCAAGTCCGGAAAAGCAGCGGAGCAGTGTACTCTTTCCACAGCCGGACGGCCCCAGCAGGGTCACAAATTCACCCTGCTCGATATTCAGATTGATCCCTTTTAATACATGGGCGTCGCCAAAACGCTTATGGATATTTTTAAATTCTATGTATGACATGTATTTTCACCTAACCCCTTTTCTTATTCTGAAACTTGAATACCGCCTGCGAGATCACCAGTGTAGCGGTAAACATGATGATTACGATCACGCACTGGTACTGGAGCACGATCACACGGCTGTTGTAAAGAAGCATCTGCACGGTTTCGAATTTATTTCCCGCAATGATCTTGATGATGGCAAAATCACCGAATACGGTAGACAAGGCCAGCAGCGAGGAAACCAAGATCCCTGACAGCATGCTCGGAAGCACGATGCGCACAAACGCGTACAGCTTGCCTGCGCCCAGGATCTCGGCCGCTTCCAGAAGCTGCGTCACGTTGATCCCGTGCAGGTTATTCCGGATCCCCTGGTAGACGAAGGGCAGGATGGAAATACTGTAAATGCATACCAGCATGACCATTCTGTTGGAAAAAATCGTCGGTGTCCCCGCGTAAAGGGCCAGTACCGGGATGGCAATGATAACGCCCTTCAGCGAATTGGGCACCATACAGATTGCCTGAATGTATTTTTCCAGCTTCGGATAATAGACCACCGAAGTATAAAGCGCCAGGATCACCACTACATTGCAGATGAGGATCGGCGGGATACTGATCAGCACGCCCCGCAAGATCGCGGGCCACAGGTTTGGCTCCGTGAATGCCTGTCCCCAGTATTTCAAAGTCCAGCCTGCGGGAAGGAGCTTAGTCCAGCCCACGGTAAAGGAATAGACCAGAGTCGCGATAAAGGGGATCAGCAGGAAAATACTTGTCAGTGTCAGCACAACATAAGGAAATGTTTTCTTCCGTTTCATGATCCGCTCCCTCCTTTATACAGCAGTTTTTTCAACAGGTTGCAGCCGCAGATGACGGCAAGCATGATCACGATCATCCAGATCGCCAGTGTGGAACCCATTTCCCGCTGGGGAGTCATTTCCCCGGTGAACATGGTCGTGATCTTGACCGGAAGCAGCGGGATACTGGTGGTCACCAGAAGGAGTACGGTCGCGTATGCCGTGATCGCGTTGGCGAACAGGAGCGCAAAAGTATCCAGAAGGCTGGGAAGCATGACAGGAATGCCGATCTTTGTCCAGAATTTGAACGTAGACGCCTCCATCAGCTCTGCCGCTTCCTTCCATGCCGGCTGGATCGCCTGGAATGCCGGAACCAGCATCAGACTGCCCAGGGGAAGCTGGAAGTATACAAACATCAGCATCAGCCCCTGCATGGAATACAGCTTGAATACCGTCGCCAGTTCAATCCCGATGGCTTTCAGCGCCAGCACAAAAATACCGGTATTGCCTAAGATAACAACAAAGGAAAAATATAATGGCAGACCCGCGAAGTTTGACACCATATTCAGCAGGGACAGAATGCGTCCCTGGCCTTTCTGCCCCAGTTCATTTATCGAATACGCGATCAGGAAGGACAGGATCAGTCCGATGATCGTAGAGAGAAATGACAGGTACAGGCTGTTTTCCGTAGCGACCCTGTAGACAGAGTCTGTAAATATTGTCTTGTAATTATTCAGCGTAAAGGTTCCCGTCTCCGGCATCATAAAGCTCTGTTTGATCATACTCAGGATTGGCAGAAAAATGAACAGAGCGGCCAGGATCAGCAGCGGAACCATTGTCCACAGATTTTTGATCTTATATTTTGTTTTCATACGATGTCTCCCTATCGCGGCGAGGCCCGGCATGCCGCCGGACCCTCTGCCCTTCAGCAGTCTTACTGTACCAGAGGAAGCACTTCCCTCTCCCACAGCTCTGCAATCTTCGTACATGCCTCATTCAGGCTTTCCACGTCGGAAATATTGGTGCAGTTCTCATACAGGTCGTCGCTCAGCAGGATTTCCGCCACTTCCTCCGGAAGCTCCACGCCTTCCTTGGTCGGCCTTGCATAGCCCTTTGCGCGGTCGATGGCGCCTTCATCGCTGCAGAGATATTCGATCGTCAGTCCCGCCGCGTTTGGACGGGCAGAATATTTGTTGATGATCTGCGCATATCCGTTTGTAACAGAGCCGTCGGAGGGAATCGTGATATCCAGCTTCATATCCGGATTTTCCGCTACAATATTGTCCCGCCATGACAGCACGGAATAGTCATAATTTCCGACACAGCATACCATCTCGCCGCTTGCCAGCCTTGCGGATGAGGTGTCGCCCGTATCCAGCCTTCCGGCCTCCGCCAGCTCTTTGAAGTAGTCGATCCCCGGCTGTACGTCATCCAGAGAACCGCCGTTCGCGATCGCGCAGGATAATACAGCCACCTGAGAAGCCGCGCCTGCAAGAACATTTCCTACGGATACCAGATAATCGCCATCCTTCACCTCTTCCCAGGAAGCCGGGCATTTTCCGCCGGTGGATTCCGTGTTCGCGATAAACGCGAGGGAGCCTGTGTAGGTCATGACCCAGCGGCCTTCCGGATCCTTCGCCCAATCCGGGAACTGGTCCCAGGTGGAAGCCTTGAAGGAACCGATCACATCCTGCTTGATTGCTTCCGGCGTCATGGAAAGTCCGATATCCCCGACGTCTTTCGTGGGATCGTCCTTTTCCGCCGCGAACTGCGACAGCTCTTCCGCCGATGTCATATCCACATCCCCGTGAGTCAGACCGTATGTGGTGTTGATCCCTTCCCAGGAGCCCTTCCAGTTCGCCCAGTCGTCCGGCATGCCCACAGACTGGATGTCGCCTTCCTCCTGAGCCTTGGAAACCAGATCAGCCAGGGACATTTCCTCTCCGTTGAGCTCCACCTTCGCGTCCGGGTCTACCTCCACCTCGGGCATGGGCGCATCGTTCTTTTTCTCTTCTCCCCCGCCGCAGCCTGCCAGCATGGACACTGCCATCGCTGATGCCAGAATTACACTCAATAACCTTACTCTCTTTTTCATTGTTGTCTCCTCCTTTGAGTACATGAATCTATTGATCCTTTGTGTCTATTTGCAAGCGAATCTTTCTCCGCCTGTTTTCTTTGATACCGAGCCGTTCCTTGATCCTGCTTCTATTCTTCATATTCTTTTGAAACGATTTTTTACCGGTTTTCCCTGTCCCGTCCGTTCCTCACGCCAGGGCGATCTCCTCCAGCCCCATCATCTCCCGGGACGCCGGAATGTCCATCAGCCGGCAGAGCAGCGGCGCCACATTTAATTGGGAAATAGAATTCTTCTCGAACCGTCCAGCCTTGACCTGGCTGCTGAAAATATACAGCGGCGTGTCCCTCTGTTCCGCGTCGGTGCCGCCGTGGATCCCAAGCGTATTCATTCCATGGTCCGCGGTAATGACAATCTGATAGCCTTCCTTCATCCAGCCCTCCATCAGCAGGGAAAGGATGACATTCGCCTTTCCAATGGCCTCCTCGTATTCTCTGCTCCCCGCGCCCCTGAGGTGTCCCTGGTAATCAATCCCCATGGGATGGTACAAGATAAAATCCGGGTCGTACTGTTTTCTCAGGTACTCTCCGTCCGCAAAGAGGTGGGAATCCGGATAATCGTCTTCCCAGTAGTAGATCCCCGCGTCGATCATGCCTCCGGCATGGATCCGGATCCGATCCCGGTCCGTCCGAAACGGCGCGTCATTGTACAGCTCGCTGACCCAGGAATAGGCCGCGGCTGCCGTGAAGCCTCCCTGTGACTTGCACAGGGAAAAAATACTGTCGCACTCCAACACCCGGACGGTCTCATTTGCCGCGATGCCATGCATACAGACCGGAAGACCGGTCAGCAGCGTGGCGTACATGGGCCTGGATAAGGACGGCAGCTCCCCGCAGATCTTGTACTTTGCGCCCTTCTCATAATCAATCAGGTGCTCCAGATAACCCATGTTTCTTGTCCCCGCTTCATACTGGCACGCGTCCAGCAATACAAATATTGTTTTTCTCATCAGCATCCCCTCCTCTATCCGTTTTTTATTCCACAGTGGAAAATGAACCTGTGGTCGCCTTGCCGTCGTTGATCCTCTTGATCTCCGCCGCGTCCGCCTTGTATTGATGCATCTCATCCAGCAGTCCGTTCTGCTCCTGTTCAATGTCTGCCAGCTGGGTATAGCAGAAGCCGCAGATCAGATCCGAAGCATAGATGTCGCCGATCAGCCGTTCGTAAACCTCAAGAAACGCCTCCGGACCGTCCGCGCCCGTATAGCCCCAACTTGTATTGCCGTCGCCGTTTCTGCACGAATCTGCTTCTGCCGTACCGAATGTATTCGCATCAACTCCGGCCGTGTTTTCTGCTTCCACGCTGACTCCGGCCGTACTGTCCGCTTCTTCTCCGTGCTCTTCCTCTGCCGTCCGGATGGCAACGCCTCCGATCTCGGTCAGCATGACCGGCTGTCCTTCGTAGGAAAATCCTTTTGCAAACAGGGGCCTTTCCACAAGTCCCGACAAGCCCTCCAGGCTCCTCACCCCCGCGCGGAAGCGTGCCTGCTGCCCGGTGTCGCCCTGTTCGCCGTGTTTATAGGTATGGAACGCGCAGATATCATTTTCCGTCATTTCCCAGCCGTCGTTGGCGATCACCAGCCGGGTATCGTCCAGTCCACGCGCCATATGGTACATGGCCCTTGCGAAATGCTGCTGCCGGCTGTCATCGTATACGCGGGGAACTCCCCAGCTTTCATTCATCATATTCCAGAGCACGATGCAGGGATGGTTGTAGTCCCTCTGGATCACCCGGGTCCATTCCTCGGCAAACACCGTCGCCCCCTGGGGGGTGAAGCTCCAAAAGCTTGCCATGCTCTCCCACACGAGGAACCCCAGCCTGTCCGCCCAGTAGAGGAAAACCGGATCTTCCACCTTTTCATGCTTCCGACAGCCGTTGAACCCCATCGCCTTCGCTTTGCGGATATCCTCCGCGTATTCCTCCTGGTCCGGCGCGGTCATCAGTCCGTCCTTCCAGTACCCCTGATCCAGCAGAAGCTTCTGATAATAGGGCTGGTTGTTCAGGTAAACCCTGCCGTCCTGAACATGGATCTTGCGCATTCCGAAGTAGGTCTCAATGCTGTCCCTGCAGTCGTCCCCATCCCTGAGCCTTGCCTTCACGTCAAATAAGTAAGGATGCTCCGGCGACCAGTACCACCCGGTAAAGTGAAACGCGCCGCAAAGCGCTTGATTCCGGAACACATCCACGATGATCTTTCCTCTCTTGTTTATTCCTTCTATGCTCCCCGTATACACCTTACTGCCGCGGAATCGGATGTCCAGCTCCAACTGGCAGGTATCCGGCGTATCATCTGATACCTGATAGGTGATCTCCACCGTTCCCTGATCAATGTCCGGAGTAAAATGTATCCACTCCATATGAGCGCTGTCCACAGGCTCGATCCAGACCGACTGCCAGATGCCGCTGGACTGAGTATACCAGATGAACTGTCCCTTCTCCTTCCAGTACTGCTTTCCCCGGGGAATGCTCTCGTCTGTCAGATAGTCCACCGCAGACACTCTCAGATGCTCTTCGACCCCGTTTAAAAAATCTGTGATATCAAATGTAAAAGGAGTCTGGCCGCCCTGATGAGTGCCTGCGCACTGGCCGTTCACCCATACGCCGCACCGGTAATCCACCGCGCCGAAATGCAGCAGAATCCGCTTGCCTTCCCAATCCTCCGGGACCGTAAACTGTCTCTCATATAAAATGGTATCTGAAGTCAGATTCCTGCCGATACCGCTGAGCCGACTCTGGGGTACGAAAGGCACCTGAATCTGCAGCTTTTCCGCCCTGAGCCTTTCATAAAAATCCCATGTGCCATTTAAGCTCTGCCATTGCTCCCGCACAAAGTCCGGACGCGGATATTCATTTCTCATATGCTCCACCTGTTCCTTTTTTAATTTCTGTTTTTTTGAAATTTATGCATATTATTTTCTACATCAAAATTCATTTTTTTGAAATTCGGACAAATCATATTTTCAGTTTTATTATTTTAAGCATTATTCCATGATTTATTTCCATTTTTCTGTTTTATTTTTTCTAACCTTTATATATCTTTTTGCTAGATTTTATATTTTTACTATACTCTCCATTTCTCCTAAATGCAATTACTTTTTGTTGAAAATATCAATTTCAGTTCATTTTCACAATTTATTTATTGTCATTTTGTGCAATATTCCTTGACAAACCATTTTACTCTATTTATAATGTAATAAATGCTTTTTATTTCTTTATTTCAAAATATTTATTTTGTAATACTTTTACTATTTTTACTACAATATTTTAGAAAGGAATATGATCATGTCAGCAATCCAAAACACCCCAAAAGTAATCGGAGAAAAAAAACTGGAACTCAACCTGGCTGTATCCGGCCACAAGGAGCATATTGTCGCGATCGGCAAAGCCTTATCTTCCCCGGTCCGAATCGACATTATGAACCTGATCAAGACCAAACCCTTATCCCTGCAGGAGATCTCACGGCTTCTGCAGATCCCGCTGTCCTCCACAGCCATGCACATCCGCTGCCTGGAGGATGCCGGGCTGATCATCACGGAAAACCAGCCCGGTATCCGCGGTTCCATGCGGGTCTGTATGTGCCATATCCTTTCCTTCCATCTGGAAGCATATGACACTGACATTGATTCCGCCGACCACTCTTTTCTATATGATATGCCCATCGGCAGCTATTACAATTTTGATGTCAGCCCCACCTGCGGTCTGGCCGGTATCGATGGGATCATTGACTGCTTTGACAACCCGGTCTCCTTTTATTCCGCAGAACGCGGCAGCGCGCAGCTCATCTGGTTCAACCATGGATTTCTGGAATACCGTTTCCCGAACAAGGTCAACAGCCTGCTGACCCTGCAGGAGCTTTCCTTTACCCTGGAGCTCTGTTCCGAGGCACCCGGATACAGCGAGGACTGGCCTTCGGATATCACATTTTCTATCAACGGACAGGAGGTCGGGACCTATACGTGTCCCGGAGATTTCGGCGTGAGAAGAGGAAAGCTGACTCCGGATATCTGGCCCATGGGCCGCACCCAGTACGGACAGCTGACCACCATATCACTGCGCCCGGACGGCGGATATATCAATGAGATGTCGGTCAATCCTGCCGTCAATCTGAATACGATCGGTCTGACGGAGCACCCTTATATCTCATTTAAGATCTGCATCAAGCCGGATGCGAAGAACCTGGGCGGGGTGAATATCTTCGGAGAAAAATACGGAGATTATCCCCAGGGAATCTGCATGAGAGTTGTATATTGAAATGGTATGATGTTGGTTACATGATGTTGGTTACATGGTGTTAGTTACATGCCGTTTTCAAAGGACGGCATATTTATCTGGCGCGCGGCGTCAAAGTACCCTGGAAGTATGAGAGTTCTCTATACCCCAGGGTACTTTCCATATCAAATCATTAAATTTCGTATTTTTTCATTTCTTCTACAGTTAATACCCGCCCCCGTCTTTTAGAAAGTGAAATCGCCTCCCGCAGACGGTAAACAACTTTCTCTTCTATAAGTATCCTATACCCGATCTGCAACGATCTGGTTACAGGTCACACCTTGACCAGGCGTGCCCTGTAACTCAGGCCGTCATTTTAAATTGCCTACGGCAATGGACGGCCTGAATACCAGCTCTTATGTGCATCCTCCCAACCAATCAGCGTGGTGATTGGTCGGGGTGTGACATGTAACACGATCTGTACATTTATTTTATATGTCTGGGCTTTTACTTGCGTAAGCCCGCATCCAATGTTATGATTATCAGTGCATATTTTCATTAAAATGCGGCTTCGGGAAACAGCAAAGGAAAACGTCCGAAACGGATCTCCCTCTTTTCTGCTGTTCTGCAACAGCCGCAAAAATAAAATGATTGGAGACCTGCCAGCTTGCGTACAAGAAAACAGATTCGAAAAGATTTAAAGGCACGCGCCAAAAAAACATTAAAAAAGCACTACCGCCTGTTCCTGCTGCTTTGTGTCATATCGTCCATACTCGGCGGGCAGTCCGTCATGTCGGGATTCGGTATGAATATCCAGGAAGCGGATGTATCACAGGCAAGCGTCACATTTACCAACACCATCATCAATTCCTTTCTGAATTATACCATGGAGATCGCGGAGAGCAACTTTGCGGATCAAAAACAGCAGGTCCGCGAAACGGAAAAGCGGTATGTGGAGGATTCGCTGGTCAATCCCGGCGCTGCCCTTGGGCGGAGCCGCGGCGTATTTGCTTCTGTCGTCAATAAGCTGTCCTCCGGAGCGTATCTTCTGACCCTGACGGTGGGCATCCGCTCCCTGGCCGGAACCGACAGCGGCGCCATTGTGGTCATGCTTCTAGGAGCGCTTCTCCTGGTGTTCCTGATCCAGATCTTTGTGGTCGGAGTATACCGGACCGTGATGCTGCGGATGTTTCTGGAGGGCCGCTGCTATGAAAAGGTGCCCGCCCAGCGGGTGTGGTTTCTGCTGCGGGTCAAAAAATGGTGCCACGTGGGAATCGCGCATTTTGTGACAGGACTTTTGAACTCCCTCTGGTCTCTGACGATCGTGGGCGGCATCATCAAGGCTTATTCCTATTATCTGGTGCCCTGCATCCTGGCGGAAAATCCGGACATCCGGACCATGGACGCGATCACCCTGTCGCGGACGCTGATGTACGGCCATAAGTGGGAGTGCTTTGTGCTTGAGCTCTCCCTCCTTGGCTGGGAAATGCTCGGGATCCTGACCTTCGGCCTTTCCAATATCTTCTTTACCGTTCCGTATAAGACCGCGGTGCTGGCAGAGTACTATGCAGAGCTCCGCCGCCTGGGCCGTGAGCGCGAGATTGAGCAGACAGAGCAGCTGCATGATACATATTTATTTGAAACCGCGGATCCTCTGATGCTGGAATTTACTTATTCCGATGTGTATGAAGAGTACGGCAGAAAATTGCCGGAGGCCGCGAAGCTGGGAGGCATTCAGAGATTTTTGGCAGATGTGTTCGGAGTCACGTTCCGGCGGAATAAAGCGATTGAGGTACTGGAGGAGCAGCAGAGTCTCCGCTTCCAGCTGGAATACGACAAAAAGGCAGCGGAAGGGCTGGTATATCCCACCAGGCTGTACCCCATCCCGGAACATAAAAAACGGAAATGGATCGCCAGTCAGAATTATCTCCGGTACTATTCCATCTGGTCCGTGATCCTGATCTTTTTCACACTGTCCTTTGCCGGATGGCTGTGGGAGGTGAGCCTTCACCTGATCACGGACGGAGAATTTGCCAACCGCGGAGTCATGCACGGTCCATGGCTTCCGATCTATGGATGCGGAAGCGTCATGATCCTGCTGCTGTTAAATAAGTTCCGCACAAAGCCGGCAGCAGAATTTGTCCTTGCCATCATCCTCTGCGGATGCGTGGAATATTTTACGTCCCTTTTCCTGGAATCCCTCCACGGCGGCACGAGATGGTGGGATTATACCGGGTACTTCCTCAATCTGCACGGCAGGATCTGCGCGGAAGGGCTGCTCACCTTCGGCATCGGCGGCATGGCTGTGGTGTATGTGCTGGTGCCCTTCCTGGACGGAATGTTCCGGAAGCTTCCCGCCAGAACCCTGATGGTGACCGCATGTATATTGGTGGCGGTCTTTGCGGCGGATCAGCTGTATTCGGTGAAATATCCCAATGAAGGGAAGGGGATCACGGATTTTCAGGAGGTAACGGTGGGGAAATCGGGATTTGCCGGAAGGCAGATTGTAATGTAAGGTATTTCACTGGAACAGGGCTGTCATCCGGCAGCCCTGCTTTCTTGTCAATAGCGGCGCAAGCCGCGCGGCTCGGGAAACGCATATTCTTTTTAAACCGTCTTTGCTCCTGTCACATACTTGCTGGAGAACCGCTTTTCGTATACTTTACGAAACGGCCGAATGGCCATAACGTGGGAATCTCATTGCCGCAGTTCACTGGCCAGCCAGCGAATCATAACATATCATTTCTATCGTTTGATATCAAAATTCATATTCATCAGGTTCCGGATTGCGGCTGCGTCATCCGTGATGTTGGCATCCCCCCGGATCGTATGCTTTAACGCGCTGCTTGCGACCGCAAAATTCACCATATCCATCGGCTTGTAATCGTTCATCATGGCGTAAATCAGGCCGCTGGCAAATGCGTCCCCGCCGCCTACCCGGTCCAGGATGTTGAATGTAAACTGCTTGCTCTCGAAGGTATGTCCTTCATACCACATGTATGCTTTCAGGCTGTTTTCACTGCCGCTGTGGGCATAGCGGACATGCCGCGCGATACATTTCAGGTTGGGGAATCTCCTGATAAATGCCCGAAATACCTCGTCCTGCTGCTCATAACCCGGCTGGAGCGGCACGCCGTCCTTCCAGTCTCCTTTGCTGTGGTCCAACTCATCCCGCCACAGATGATAAGGCTCAATTCCAAACAGTACGTCAACATACGGCAGGCATTCCGTACAGAAATCCCTTGCCTCCTCCCACGACCAGAGCGTACTTCGGAAATTTCCGTCAAAGCTGATGATCATATTCTTTTCCCTTGCCGCTTTGAGACACTGCAGGATCATTTTTTTGCAGTTTTCTCCGAGGGCAGGGGTGACGCCGCTTAAATGCAGCCATGTAAAGCCTTCCAGCAGCGCGTCAAAGTCATAGGAATCAAAATCGTATTCCGTGATCGCGCTGTGCTTGCGGTCATAGGTCACCTTGCTGGCGCGGATTCCAAACCCGGTCTCCAGGTAGTAGGTGCCCAGCCGGTGCGTGGGGGTCTGCTCCGGAGTGCTTAAGATTACGGGCGTGCAGTGTACATCATTGCTCCGCAGCATCCGGACCGCGCTTTTTCCCAGGCTGTTGTTCGGCACGACCGTAAAAAATGTACTGTCGATCCCCAGGTTTGCCAGCGCCAGGGCGATATTTGCCTCGCTTCCGCCATAGCTGGCCTCAAAGGCGGACGCCATCCGGACCTTTTCGTAGCTCGGCGGCGTCAGGCGCAGCATGATCTCACCGATCGTAATAAACCTGTGTTCGTTCTGATTTTCTGATAATAACGGGTTGTTATGTTCCATAATAATCTCCTTTCTGTCTAAAGTTTTGGACGTCCCGTCCGATAACAACCAGAAAAAACAGGCTTATGCAGATAAAGCAATCTGCACAGTCTGTTTTTTCGTCACAAGTCACACCTGGTCAAGGTGCGACTTGTGACGTTTTTTTCTGATCGCTGCTTCTCAGCTGATTCTTAATACTCCAGATAAGCCCCCTTCATCGGGCTTGCCGCATGTTCACTGAACAGGCGGAGCACGCCTCTTTTATACTTCGGCTCACGGGGCTTCCAGTTTTTGCGGCGTTCCTCAAGCACAGCCGCCACTTCCTCCATGGTCCTGCGCTCTCCCGCAATCCCGATGATGTTCAGCTTCCGCTCTTCCACGTCAATCTCGATCAGATCCCCTTCTTCTACAAGAGCGATGGGGCCGCCGTCCACAGCCTCCGGGCTGCAGTGTCCGATCACCGGACCTGTGGACGCTCCGGAAAACCGTCCGTCGGTGATCAGCGCGATGCTTTTTCCCAGCTCCTTGTCGCTGCTGATGGCTTCGGAGGTGTAGAACATCTCCGGCATGCCGCTGCCTTTGGGACCTTCGTAACGGATAAATACGGCATCCCCTTTTTCGACCTTGTGCTTCAATACTGCGTCCAGACATTCCTCCTCACTGTCAAACGGTCTTGCCCTGAGAACGGCCTTGAACATTTCCTTCGGACATGCGGTGTGCTTGATGACCGCGCCCTCGGGAGCCAGATTTCCTCTCAGGATGGCAATGCTTCCGTCCGTTCCGATGGCATCCTCATAGGGCCGGATGATGTCCTCTTTTTTCAAGGAAACATGATAGCGGGCGTTGAAATCCTGGAGCCACGTTTCACATCTCTCATAGAATCCGTTTTTCTTTAACTCCTCCAGATTTTCTCCCAGCGTCTTTCCGGTCACGGTCATGGCGTCCAGATGAAGGTGGCCTTTGATCTCCTCCATGATCGCCGGTACGCCGCCCGCATAGTAGAAGCATTCCGCCGGCCACCGCCCTGCCGGACGGACATCCAGAAGATAACGGGCATTCCGGTGCAGCCGGTCGAAGGTGTCCCCGGTGATCTCAATGCCGAATTCATGCGCGATCGCCGGAATGTGCAGCAGGCAGTTTGTACTTCCGGAAACCGCCGCGTGCACCAGGATCGCATTTTCAAAGCTGTCCATGGTCACGATGCCGCTAGGGCACATATTGGGCATGGCTGCAAGCTTTACCGCCTGTGCGCCCGCTTCTCTGGCAAATGTGAGCAGGTCCGGGCTGGTGGCGGGCATCAGTGCGCTTCCCGGAAGTGCCAGTCCCAGGGCCTCGGCCATGATCTGCATGGTGGAAGCCGTGCCGATAAAGGAGCAGGCGCCGCAGCTCGGACAGGCATTGCATTTCGCCCAGTTCAGCTTTTCCTCGTCAATCTCGCCCCGCTGGTATTTTGCGCTATACATGCCAAGCTGCTCCAGCGTCAGCATTTCCGGTCCTGCGTTCATCGTGCCTCCGGGCACCACTACAGCAGGTACATCCACCCTTGCCAGCCCCATCAGATTGCCGGGCAGTCCCTTGTCGCAGCTTGCCAGATAGACGCCCGCGTCAAACGGGGTCGCATTGGCGTGGATCTCAATCATGTTGGCGATCATCTCCCGGCTTGCAAGGCTGTAGTTGATGCCATCGGTTCCCTGGCTTTCCCCGTCGCAGATGTCTGTGCAGTAATACCGCGCGCCGTGTCCACCGGCTTCCTCAATGCCTTTGCGCACTTCCTCCACCAAGATATCCAGATGGCCGCTGCCCGGATGGCTGTCGCCGAAGGTGCTCTCGATCATCACCTGGGGCTTCGACAGGTCCTCCGGCTTCCAGCCGGTCCCGATCCGCAGCGGATCCAGCTCCGGCGCGTTCCTGCGCATTTCCTGACTTCTCAGTTCCATGATTTTTTCCTCCTCTATGATTAGCTTACGCAAAAAATGATATGATCAGCGCCACAACAAATCCCGTTCCGCCTACCAGTGTTTCCATGATCGTCCAGGTCTTTAATGTGGTTTTTTCATCCATACCGACCAGAGACTTCACCAGCCAGAAGCCGGAGTCGTTAAAGTGTGAGCATACGGTCGCCCCGCCTGCCACTGCCGCCGTCGTGCAGGCCAGATACAGGGGAGACAGATCCGCGATCCCCGGCATGGCGGCGATAATTCCTGCTGCCATCGTCATTGCGACGGTTGCGGAGCCGACACAGATCCGAACCAGAGCGGCTACAATAAACGCGACTACTACGATCGGAAGGTTTGCGGAGGATACCGCATTTCCAATCAGGTCGCCCAGGCCGGAATACTGGAGCATATAGCGGAGCACACCGCCGCATGCGGTTACCAGCAGGATCAGTCCGGTGGGTTCCAGTGATTTTGTCATGATCTTTTCCAGCTGATCCATATTATAACCATGTTTCAGCCCCAAGATCAGCATGGCCGCAATGGTTGCGATGAGCAGCGCCACAAACGGCTCTCCCAAAAATCCGAAGATCGGAGCCAGCCCGCCAAGCGCCGGGACCACCCCTGCCATGGAATCCAGAATGATCAATACCAGCGGAATCAGTATGATGCCTACGATGGTCCAGAAATTCGGAAGCTTGGATTCATCAAAATCTTCCTGCTTTGCCACATGCTCCGGAACCGGAACCATATATTTATTTCCGCAGATGGATCCCCATACCGGGCCTGCTACGATCATGGAGCAGATCCCGCAGAAGATTCCTACCAGGATCACCCAGCCCAGTTCTACCTCCAGCATGGTCGCTACCAGCACCGGCCCCGGTGTGGGCGGGATGAACGCATGCCCTACCGCAAGCCCGGCCAGAAGCGGGATCGCGTAAAACAGGGAAGACCGGTTTGTCCTCTTTGCAAGTGAAAACGCAAGCGGGATCAGGATGATCAGTCCCGCGTCAAAGAATACCGGCATCGCAATGACCAGGCCCGTAATGCCCAGCGCCCAGGCCGCCTTCTTGTCGCCGAACCATTTTACCATACTGACGGCCAGCGTCTGCGCGCCTCCCGATGCTTCCAGGATGGCGCCGAACATAGAGCCAAGCCCTACCAGCAGCGCGATTCCTTTTAATGTGTTGCCGATGCCGTCGTTCACGGCTGTTACAATATTATCAAAGGGCATGCCCGCCCCAAGACCGATCACGATCGCTCCCACCAGGATGGAAACCATTGCCTGTACCTTAAATTTGATGATCAATAATAGTAATACCGCCAGCCCTATGATTGCGGCCAAAACCAATCTGGTTGGATTTAATTCCATTGCTTCACCAGCCATAATATGTACCTCCTCAATACTCTTATATTCTTTTTCAAAATTTGATGCCGGACGAAACGCCCAAAGCCTGCAGATGAATTTGCAATCTGCCTCTCAATCATTGCTTTACACTTCACATAACATCTGACGTCTTATGTTATCGTGAAAACATCATATCATTTCGCATTTTCGCTTTCAATACATCTGATGTTTTTCTTTTCATTTCTATCAATTACACAAAAAAAGAATGGTTTCTGTATTTCAGATTCCATCTTTTTTGTGCATTTTATCCATTTGATTTTATGAGACGTTTAAGCGCCCCTGGATTCATCTGATGTTTTCTCTATTTTTTCTCCATCTCACGCAGATGCTGGCCATGCAGATATACTGTCCGACTTCGAACTTTTATATACGAAATTCCTGTATTTTGAGGCTGTAAAAAAATAACCGGTACAGCTGGAATTATTTTTGCGCAGTTCCTGATTCCCGGTCACGCTCTTCCATGATCCGCAGAATCGTCTGACGATTATAGGTCAGGTGCATCATCATAGCGCATCTGGCTCCTACGGAATCCCGCTTCAAGATCGCGTTGGTGATGGCCCGGTGGGTTTCCAGTGTCTCGTCCTTCAGCAGACGGTGGGTCAGATTCGCAAAGGTAAAGACCGCCGTATTGATGACCGGAACCAGGGTCTCTACGACCTGATTCTTGCTGCAGTGCGCTATGCAGGTATGAAACTCGATGTCCTTATTGATGTGGTTGCTGCCACCCACATACAGGCGCTCCGTTTCATCGCATAAGCGCTTCAGCTTTTTCAGATCTTCTTCCGCGGCATTTCTGCAGGCCAGGGCGGCAATCTCCGGCTCGATCATCAGCCGCACATCAAACAGATCCAGCGCCAGCTTATATTTGTCCTCAATCTTCCCGAAACCCAGCGGATCCTCATCCACGGAACTGGTATTGATCACATAGGTTCCCGATCCCCTGCGGACTTCCAGGATTCCCCGGGAGACCAGTCCCTTCACGGCTTCCCGGATGGTACTTCGGCCGACGCCGAACTTTTCCGCCAGTTCAAATTCATTTGGAATCTTCTGCCCGGGTTCCACAGGCTCCTGAAGGATGTAGCGCATCAGCTCATCCTCGATCCTGGCCCCGAGAGGCTTTTTTGCCATTTTATCAATATTATACATGCTTTTGCTCCCTCCGCCTTCTCACATCGCCCTGATATAATACGCGATCTGATATGGAATCCGCTCTTCTGTCTCCTCCAGATTCGTTCCCAGCAGCTCCTTGATCTTGTTCATCCGATAGATCACCGTATTCCTGTGGGTAAACATTTCCTCGGAGACGGCCTGGATGCTGCCATTGTGCTTCAAGTACAATTCCAGTGTGTCCACATAATTTGCATGGCGCTCCCGGTCATATTCCAGCAGCGGCTTCAGCGGCTCCTCCGCCATCTCTTTCAGAAGACGGCTGTCGTCTACCATATAGAGCAGGCGGTACAGACCCATCCTGTCAAAATAGAACAGGTCCCGCTTCCGTTTCTTTGCCATCTGCACCGCAGCCTTTGCCCGGGCATACCCCGTATGCAGGTTGGAAATATCGTTTATGCAGCTTCCGACCCCGACGTAAAGCGGGATCTCCGGCATCCGGCGCTTTGCCCGGCGCACCATGCCTGTGACGATCTCATCCAGCACTTCCCCTGTGATGTCGTTGACCACCAGCATAAAGTCGGAATCGTAGTACATAAAATTCCCGTTGTGGGTGATCTGCTCCAGATAAACCTGCACCCGGTAGGATAATTTCTGCCGCTCCACGGTGTCCATCTCGTCCAGATGATCCGTAGTGATCAGCACCACCTGAAACGTCCCGTCCTCGTCAAAATAGGGCAGCAGCTTTTGTCTGTATTCCTCCTGGTTGGCCGGCTGCTCAATGGCCTGGATCAAAGCCCCGGAGATCTCATTATCCGCGGTTCCCTGCATGAAGATCCGGATGCTGAAGTCCTTGATCACATCCGTCAGATGGATCTCCCAGGGGATGGTCAGGAGCGGAAAATCATTTTCATTGCAGTAGTCGATCAGGTGCCGCGGGATTTCAAAAATATAGTTTCCCGTATTGATAATCAGCCCGGCCGCATGCTTTCGGATCAAATCTTCAATCAGCTTCTGCAGCTTCTCCGTGGTATCAAAGCCAAGGCCGGTAGTGACCGCCAGCTCTTTTCCCCAAAAATACTGAATGATCACTGTATCTTCTACCATATGGACCCAGCTGATGGAATTGGACCAGCCCTGTTCACCGGCAATAAAACGCATCCTGTATTGTTCCTGGGAGATGAGCATCATATCCTGTATTGTAAAACCCATTTTATCCACTCCTTTCCTTGGATTGTAATCCTGCTTCCATCCGGCAGCCATATAGGGTATCTGCCATAGATCATATATTTTTATTTTACCTGATTATAACATTTTTTGTGCTGAGAGCACATATTTTTATTCTTTTTTTAGATTTAAAATCCATTGGAAAATTTTGTGATTATGATATGATACAGATAACAGAAGGAACGGAAAAGAAACAAAAATTCTATCAAAAGGAGGCGTTTTTTATGATCACATTTAGTGCGGCAATGGAAACAACAACACGTAGTGAGATTCCGGAATGGATGCGTGAAGAGCGCTACATGTACTGCGACCAGTCAGCGGCTGAGCAGTACTCCGTCAGGAATTTCAGGATTTTGGAGAGATTGAAAAAGATATTTTCGTAAAATTGAGCGCGTGAAAAAAGGGAGCTGCCGGAGGGCGGCTTCTTTTTTGCTATAAATCTTACTCCTCTAAGGAACTGTTCCAAAATAAATTGGTGTAAAATTGAAACAACCGTTGCTTTTTCCTCCCTTCTGTGGTACACTCACATAGTCCAAAGCCCTAGTAAATACAGGCTTTGCGGCAAATCAATTCGAGTGTTCGAGACCTTCCACTCGTAAAACAAAACTAAAGGAGAACGAAACAATGAAAGAAACCAAAACCCTCAGTGTGCAGTTTGTCGCACAGGCGGCCGTGATCGCCGCCATCTATGTGGTGCTGACCCTTCTGTTCGCGCCATTTTCCTATGGAGAAGTACAGGTACGTCTCTCGGAGGCGCTGACCATCCTTCCGGTATTCACCCCGGCTGCTGTTCCGGGCCTGTTCGTGGGATGCCTGCTCAGCAACATCCTGGGCGGATGCATCGTGCCGGATATTATTTTCGGAAGCCTTGCTACGCTGACCGGTGCTGTATTTACTTACCTGCTTCGCAATCAGAGCCGATTTCTGGCGCCGCTTCCGCCGATCCTGGCCAATGCCCTGATCGTGCCTTTTGTCCTGAGATTTGGGTATCAGGTACCCTTGCCGATCCCGTTCATGATGCTGACAGTGGGAATCGGGGAAGTCATTTCCTGCGGGGTACTCGGAATGATCCTGTATGCGGCCCTGTATCGATATAAGAATCTGATCTTCAAACCCGTATCCTGAGCCGTCAGGTTTTACGCAGACAATGATATTACAAAACGGGACAGGTGCTCTCAACACCTGCCCCGTTTTTTATTCCACAACAGAATACCCCAGACCTCTTCGTAACTGCCTCCTCCTAATCCGGTTCAATGGCCCTCCGAAATATCCCGCACAATCTGTACTTGTGTAACTCACTTCACGAATCCGATAAACGTATTCCCTCCGCCGGCCGCGGCCGCGTCCATCTGCTCCATACTCACCGTAAGCTCCTGCCCGTTGTCCGGATCTATATAAGTCACCGTATCGTAGTCATATCCGGTCAGCAGGACCGCATGGCCTGGATCCGGCATCATGATCACCGGCATTCCCTTGCTGATAATATACAGCACCTGGTTCAGCGTACACCCGGTCAGATCGATCCGCTTTGCCCCAGGTACATACTGCGCCGCATATCCTTCCAGATACTGCATGCAGGCCTCGGTCGAGGACTGTCCTTCCGCCTTCTGAAATGCCGCCGCTTCGGTATAGTACACCAGATCCCGGTTTCCCTTCTCCCAGACGTAGGACTGCTCCGAGGAGATCACCACACCGGAGATCTGCTCGGCCTTCTGGATCGCGTAGGCCGCCTTGTCATAGATCGCCGCCAGCTTTCCGACGCCGTATACATAGAACTTATCCGTCTTCACTTTATCATCGAAGGAAATGGTGATCGGCTGGGTTTCCATCACCTTTTTCGGCCGCAGGATTCTGGGCGAAAAGTCCTTGATCTCATCGGCAAAGGTAAGGCGCATCTGCTTTTCCTTCAAAACCGTGGAAAATGCCTCCGCTGTCACCTTGGATTCCTTGCGTTCCTCGTTGTTGGTCACATAATCCTGCGGGATCCCTGTGTAAACGCCGTCATTTTTTGACAGGCGGTTCAGCGTCATGAACCCTTTTTCAATCAGCACATCGGAGATGAATACCCCGTCCTGCTTATAATTCTTCTTCACCTTGTTGGAGGTATCCCGGATCTCCAGCTCATACATGGGAGAAATGGCATCGCCCGCGATGGTCGTTCCCTGGTCCTCCGCGCGAAGATAGCCGCAGACAAAGTCATTGTACACAAAACCCAGCGGACGCACTGCCTCGGCCGGTGTCTCTTCCTTTTTATCCTTGCCGCCGAAGCCGGAAAAATGCCATCCCTTGTCCTCCGTCTCTTCTTCCTCCCGGGAAGCGTTCACGGTGTAGGATTCTCCATTTGCCAGATTCAGCACGCAGACCTCCTGAGCCGTATTCAGCTCACCGTCCGGCTGAAACGCCATCAGGTGCCCGTCGTCCGATACCACGTACTGGCCTTCCTCCAGATTTTCCGCCAAAATCTCCTGCTTATCCTTTTCCAGATCGACCTGATACAGCACGCCGCCCGCAAGCACGTAGAGAAGCAGCTGCTCCTGGTTGAAATACACCATCTTGCCCAGCTCATCCTCCGCAATGGCAAATGCCTTTGTGCTGGGGATAAACGCCTTCTCCTGGACTGCGTTCTGGGCAATGTCAAAGTAATAGACGTCCACAC
Organism: Lachnospiraceae bacterium; assembly: GCA_009911175.1. Next base: position 83,542 of record QXWX01000017.1, read on the forward strand.
CGACCTGGCCCTCGTGCTCCCCGCGGTTCATATAACCATAGACCGCAAATGTCGTATTGCCGCTGTCATCCACGCTGATGATCCGGATCTGGTGCTCGTCGTTCCGGCTTCTCGCGTCATAGCCTTCCATATTCGCAAAGCTGAATACCAGGGAGAGCTCATTCTTCTTCCGGTTGTAGGTCCACAGATCCCGATCCTGAACAAAAGAGACGACCGTCCCCTTTGCATTTGCCTCATAGGACACTTCAGACTCGGAGAGACCCAGCAAGATCCCATCCTTGTCCACGATCTTCAGATCTCCGTTGAACACCTCATTCATGGTCCGGTTATAATCCAGCAGATACATCTCCCCGCCGCTGCACCGAACCCGGAAAAATTCTCTCACATTGTAGGTTTCCGTCTCTTCCCGGTCTCCTACGGCGGTAACCTGGTATTTTGCCAGCAGGGACGTATAGACCGTGTTGCTTTCCTTGATGCTCCACTCCACCTCCGTGGACACCTCCGGCTCTAGATCGCCCCAGCAGACATGAAACAGGTTGGAATGGATGTTGACAGTCTGCAGAGTGGTGTTGTCAGCGGTCTCATCCGGCTCCAGATACCAGGCGATCTCGTCGTCCTTGTCCCCGGTAAATGTTGTTTCATGGAAATCCTTTGCGAAATCCATGCATTCCTTTATGGATAATTCGTCCTGCCGTTCGATCCGGGTATAATAGAATATCTCCTTCTCCTCATCCGAGCCGACCCGCAGCGCAACCCGCAGCACGGCTTCCTGAACGCCTTCCGGCAGGGCGCTTCCAAGCTCCAGCGTGACCTGCTCGTCAGAAAGCTCCTTGACCGCGTTCTGCAGGTAGACCTCCTCTCCGTTCAGGGAATACACCTCATAGCGGATCCCTGCGATCTCCTGCCCGCCGGCTTCCAGATACATGTCCAGAAGCCCGTCGTCCGCGATCGGCGTGATGGTATCCCGCATGGCGGTGATGTCCATTTCATTAACATAGCCTTCCAGCGCATTGACCCGCTGATTCCTCACCTGAAATGACACCCTCGGCAGATCCGGATCGCTTAAGCCCACCGTAATGTCTCTGGTCCCCTGGTTTAAGACCAGACTGCTTATGAGGATCGCCAGAACGAACACCGCGATCAGGATGCCCGCCTTTTTCCACCGGCCGCCCCTGGGCTGGTCAAGGAAGCGTTCTCCCTTCAGACGCTTTTTTTTCGGCTGGTCGATATAGGACAGCGTTTCCCGCGCACGGGCTTTTTTCGCGTCGTCATTGTTCAGCGCAGCCTTTGCGGCCCGGCCTTCGTTCGTCTTGCCTTTCCCCTGAAATTCCCTTGGCAATCTGCCCTTTTTCGTTTTTTCTGTATCAGCTGCATTCTTTGATTCTCTGGCTTTCTTCGGTTTCTCTGTACCTGATGAATTTTTTGATGCTCTGCCTTGCTTCGGCTGGTCTATCTTCTGCGGTTCCTTCCCGATCCGCTTCTTCTTCGTTTTTTCCAGTTTCACTTTATCCTGTGCCAATGTCATTTCATCTGGCTTATCTTTTTTCATGCTATATCTATCCCCTTAAAATATGACGCAGATATTTACGAATCATTGTATCTGCCCTGTTTCCTCGCAGATACGACGCAATCATCATTTCTGATCCGCTCCGTTTTCCGGGCGGATATGGGACAAGTATAACATAGTCTGGAAAAAAATACATCTTAATTTTGTTGGAACAGCAACGATGTATATCGTCTGACACTCAGCAAAATTCTAAATACCGGGGGTCATCCTTCAAAAACGCAAAGCGTTCATCGCGGAGCCCATTTTTCAGATTCTCTTTCATTTCCGTCAGAACTTCTTCTCTTAAGCCTTTAAACTTCATATGCGCATAAAGCGGCGCCTGCTGCATGCTGCCGATTTCCTCCACGCAGGAAAGCATTTCTTCCATGATCTCCAGCGCTTTCTCCTTGTCCTTTTCCTCCGCTGCCAGTTCCAGGCCGCAGACGATCTCATAGTATCTGCCCATTTCAAAAAGCCGCGCAAGCTCCCCCTGCTTTTCCACCAGCATATGCGCCCGCTCCATGTCCTGCTCCTCCATTGCCAGGGCGAGCAATCCATAAAATACTTCGCTGAGAACCATATACTCCGCATAGAGGATTTCTTCGTATGTCCTGCTTGCGTCCTGAATCCGTCCGGTCTTTGCATAGATCTGCGCCTGCTTCCTTTTCCGGTTCGGATTCTGTATGGAAAAATACTGCAGATATTCTTCCGCTTTCTCGTATTGCTCGTTCCGGATATAAGATGCGTACAGCATCTCCGCAGCCTGGATCCTGACGCCTTCCTCACTGCTTTCCAGCCCCCGGCGGTAGCATTCCAGGATATATCCGTCATACTTTTCTGAATCCGGAAGCTGCTTCATCAAGCGGTATCCGTCCAGGGCTGCCGCAAGCTGCAAAGCAAGCTGCTCACAGTTCGGATAGTTCTCGATTTTTTTCTTTGCCCACTGAAACACGGTTTCGTAACCTCCCTTCTTCATCATATCAGTGAGCTCCCGCAAGATGCTTCCAAGCTCTTCGGGCGTGAGCTCCTCCTGGAACGACAGCAGCGTATCGACCGTGATATCCAGCAGTCTGGCGATCGGAACCAGCAGCGTGATATCGGGGAATGAATTGCTGTTCTCCCATTTATTCACCGCAGGCGCGGTCACTCCGAGGCGTTTCGCCATTTCCTCCTGGGTCATACTTTTCAGCTTCCTGTGCTTCCGGATCACTTCTCCTATCTGCATTTTGAATGCCTCCTTTTTATGATTCCAATTCATAGCCTTGCCGCAAAGCGCAAGGCACCGTGAGCAGTAAGGAACTGTACAAAAAGGCAATTTATTTTTGCACAGTTCCTAATCTTTTAATTACTGACTCCATCATACCAGACATCACCGTGTTTCACAATTGAACCGTAATTAAGGAATCTTCAAAAAAGATAACCGCGGGTTATATTCTGTTGCACGCTCTGATTCAGATAAGGTTCCGAATCGTCCCGCAGTCTGCCGCTGTTTTCAGCCGTGCTGCCAATCCGTCAATCGTGCCGGACAGATATTCTGACAGCTCCCGTCCTGTCCGCGATTTTTTCGTTATTTCCTTGTCCTCCGCATCCTCATTGTCATATTGTTCAAAAAGGACCTCTGCCGCGTCTCTCAGCCGTTCCCGGATTTCCGGCAGTTCCTTCTGGAAACACATTTCCTCCAGAAGGGCATGTTCCGATTCCAGAAAAATTGGTTCGGAAAGCGGTTTCCGGACCAGGATATGAAGAATGACCGATATAAATACAATTTCACAGAGGTTTTCCATGATATCCTTCCTGGAATACTCATAAAACGCATCGTTCTCATCCACATGCGGAGCTTCGGATGAGTCCTGGTCTCCTTCTGCCGAATGCGCTCCGCCCATCTCGCTGTCCGTCCCGCCGGACTCCATATTCCGGATGATCCCGCGAGCATACTGTTCCAGAATTTCCGCTACATAGCTCCTGGGAAATTTTTTCAAAAACCGCTGCTCCAAACGGATGCATTTTATAAACGCATACACCTTGTCGATTCCTGAAAGCCCGGAAATATCCTTTAAAACCGGATAGTCCATCGTCAGGATCGTATTCTGAGGCTGGAATTTTACATCGTACCACTTAAAAAATTCGGGAAGTCCTTTGACAAAGGTATCGTACAGGCACTCATTTTCATAGGACTGAAATTCCGGCAGGATCTCATGGTACAGCTTCAGCGCCTTCCTGGTCTTTTGTTCCACACAGGCTGCCCCCGCTTCATATGCCTGCTTTGCGGACAGCTTCTTTTCTGTAACGGTCAGCGGATGGCGGTCCGAAGCCCCCTCTATATTTCCGGACGCATCCCCTTCCTGCGGCCCCTGCCGCTCCGCCTCATGGATGCAGTACAGAACAGCCCCCATCAATTGCTCCGCCTTTTCATAGGTGACAGATGTGCTTTCATTGGCCGTATATTTTTCCGCCAGCCTGCCCACGATCGGTATCAGTTCTTCCATTTCATAATGCATACGCAAGCTCCCTCCACTAAAAACCAAAAAAATCCGGTAATCCACGATTCTTTTCCTGAGCGTCCATAGCCGCGGCTTTGTATTTTCCGCATAAATACAGAGATAACACTCCGGAAAGCTCTGCCTTATCCAAACAGCTCTCTCAGCGCCTCCATATACAGGTCATAATCCCATCGTTTCACTTCATCGAACCGGGAAGCTTCCCCGCGTCCCTCAGAAGCCTTGTAGCCCCTGTAGCCGGCCCGTATAGCCTGTGAAAAGATGCTGAGACAGGTTCCCTCCAGATAATCCAGGTCCCCGAAGCAGATGGTCTCGAACTGTTCCTTCATCAGATGCAGAAGTTCATCGTCCGAGATCTCGTCCTGCATCTCGTTCTTGTACAGGTAAAAAATTTCCTGCAGACGGATCATCGTTTCCGCATAGTTACTCTGGTCGATAAAATCAGAATCACAAAATTCCTCGATGATCCTGGGGACGATTCCTCCGCCGAACTCTACCCGCCTCTGCTCCCGGAGCGCATTGGCCCGCTCCGACACGATCAGCTTCGCGTCCTGTTCACTCAAGACAAGACCATACTTCTCCGTTACCCGATTCATTTCCATGACCTTCGCCATCTGTGTTTCCTGCTGCAGCAATACCATCCAGTTCTCTTCCATGGGAATCCCTCCTTGAAGTGCCTGATGTGTTAGGATTTACAATAGTTCCACATTTCCACATAGTTACTGTTTACACCCTGACCAGGCGTGTCCAGTAGCATCAGATAACTATAACACCTCACCAGGACAGTTACCAGTCTTGAATTTTCGGCAATTTTGTAGTATAATAAGGATGAAAAAAAGGGAGCGGTTTTATACCGGCTCCCTTTACAAGTTTTGACAGGTTTACATTTCTTTCTTTTCTTCAAACACAATCGTTACCTTAAACAGATCCCCGTCCAGATACAGCTCGAACTTTCCTCCCTGCATCTCCGTCAGGCTTTTTGCGATGGACAATCCCAATCCGCTGCCCTCGGTGCTCCGGGAGACATCCCCCCGGATGAAACGCTCGGTCAGCTCATCTGAAGAAAAATTCAACGGCTGCTCGGAGACATTTTTCAGTGAAAAGAGGATCTGCTTCCCATCCTTTTTCAGATCCGCATAGACGCGGGTTCCCGGCATGGCGTATTTTGCGGCATTGTTGAAGATATTTTCCAGCACCCGCCACATACGGCGTCCGTCTACATGAATGACGGCCGGTTCCTCGGGCAGGGAAGCGACGACCTTGAGCTGCCTTGCGTCCATCTTTTCCGACAGCTCCCCGATGGTCTGGTTCAGCATTTCCACCAGGTCCACATCCATATATTCCAGCGAGATATTGCCGCTGCTCACTTTGGACGCTTCCACCACATCCTCCGTCAGCGTTTTCAGTCTCTGCGCCTTCATTTCCAAGATATCCAGATATCCCTTCACCTTGGGGTCGTCAAAATTTTCCCGTTTTAAAAGATCCACGTAATTGATGATGGAGGTCAGGGGCGTCTTGATATCGTGGGACACATTGGTGATCAGGTCGGTTTTCAGCCGCTCGTCCCGCATGCTTTTTTCCACCGCCCGCTGGAGGCCGCTTCCGATATTCTCAAGATTCTCTGACATATCCTGATAATCCCCCCCCTGGAATTTTTTGACGGGAAATTTGTAATCCAGGCTGCCTGCGGCGATCTCCTTGATCCCGTCCTTGAGCTGCTGCTTTTCCAATGCGTTTCGAATCAGGAATACCGCTGCCACAGCTTCCGCAAGAAACATCAGAAAGGCAAGCGGCGCGGGGATCCCATATCCTGCCGCCACACAGAACCAGTGGAAAAGGACAAATACGCCGTATGCCGCTGCCACCTTCCATAACACCTGGCGCTGCCGCCAGAATGTCTGCGCGCATCCGAAGCATGCTGCCACCGCTTTTTTGCTCCATATAAGAAGTATTCTCAGGATACTGTCCTTCCAGAGCGTGCGGCCCTTGATCCGGCGCGCCAGGGACAGCCAGCCGATCAGGAAGCAAACCGCCGTCACTGCCGTGTAAACGGAGATCACAATGACATCTTCTGTTGTCATTTCAAATCCATAATAGTAAAAGCTCCCGTCCGGAGTGTACTCTACTGCACTCACCCCGCGCCAGGCCGAACTCAGCAGGAACGTAGCCGCCAGCCAGGGAAGGAATACCAGCGCCGCGGACAGCTCCGTTTTCCATCGGTCAAAGGGATGCAGATACAGTTCGCCGTCTTCCTCCGGCCTGCGTCCCGCGGTCACGGTCAGCCAGACCAGTGCCCCAAGAAGCAGGATCACGGAAATGACCAAAGCCTTTGCCGCTTTGTTGATATAAGGCACATATTGATTATAATTTTCTGATGCCCTGCGGAAAATGTCATTGATTGGATAGGAGGTTTCCACAGCTGCCGCCACGGTATAATTCTTCCCAAGGCGATCCTCATACCAGTGGTTATGGTTTCTCCAGTATGCCCCTGCCTCCTCTTCCAGATTCAGATTGCTCTCGCACGCTTCCGAATCCGGTTTCAGGATCATATAGCGCAGATCCGCGTCATTTTTGATGGATGCCAGACTCTCCTCCACATCTTTATAGTTCTGAAACCCGGCATGATTTGTGTAAACCGCTTTTTCGTCTTCATCTACAAACAGATATATGAAATTCGTTTCTCCCTCTTTAAAGAGGCTATATTCTTCTTTGTATTGGCTGTACATAGATGCAATGCTGTTCAGCGTATACTCCAGGCTGTCATATACCTGGGAAAGCTTTCCGTTCAGCGCCGGTATCCGATTCACAGCCGTCAGGATATTCTTCGCGCCCTCCGGGGCATATGCTTCCCGGATCTGCCCGCCGTCATATTTCCAGACATCCGTGTATAAGAGTTCTCCATCTGCGTTCCACACGAGCTTGTTTTCTCCATCCGGGATATAACCGTTTTCCAGCGCCTCTAAAAACTGCTCCTCGTCGTCAGACTCCAGGCGCAGGCCGCCGTCCGACAACTGCTTTTTGAACTCCTTCATCACATAGTAATAGTAGGTTCCGTCCGGCTTCCGGCAGACCATGATGCTGTCATCCTCATATGGACTGTAATACATACGCTCCATATCGCCCGATACGCCCCACTCCACCAGGTCCCCAAGCCTGTATTCCAGGCCGGAACGCACATCATCCTCACTGAGCTCTGCGGTATCCGTACCAGATGCGTCCTCCTCACTGAGGATCACCGTATCAGATGCAAGATCTGTATCTCCCGCGCCTTCCGCAGCCTCTGTGCTATATAAATCTGCACCATATGAACCCTCTGTGCCGTCGTCCGAACTGTACGCAGTATCTATTCCAGCGCTGTCAGCCGCATATTCCAGGATATCGATCCGTTTATCCGGATCATATTTTCCGTCCGTTTCCAGCAGCCTGGCCGCATCCACACGTTCCATTTTTGTTGCGATCGCAGACATCATATTGTTCAAAAAGCTGTCTGTTTCCTCATAGGGCCTCCGCTCTTTGCTAAATGCGTCCGCCGGTGTCACAATATCCGGGAAACCCGCCAGCAGCACAAAGCTCAGCGTCCCGATCACCGCCGTCATCAGCACGGTCAGGAGCAGCAGGAGCTTTACGGCCGCATGCCGATACCATTTCTTCATACTCTATCATCCTTTCACTCAATGTCTTTCCAGCTTTTCAATCTTATAGCCCACGCCCCAGACCACCTTCAGGTATCTGGGATCCTTCGGATTGATCTCAATCTTCTCCCGGATATGGCGGATATGTACCGCCACCGTGTTGTCCGCCCCGATGGCCTCCTCGTTCCAGATGGATTCGTAGATCTGGCCGATGGAAAATACCCTTCCCTGGTTGCGCATCAGAAGCTTTAAGATATTGTACTCAATGGGGGTCAGCTTCACCGGTTCCCCGTCCACGGTCACTTCCTTCAGGTCGTCATTCATCCGCAGGCCGCCTGTCTCATAGATGGTCTCGGACTCTTCCTTTGCCGTGCCGCCGAGCTGGGTGTATCTTCTGAGCTGTGATTTTGCCCGCGCCACCAGCTCCAACGGGTTGAACGGCTTTGTTACATAATCGTCGGCTCCCACGTTGAGCCCCAGGATCTTGTCTACGTCCTCCGACTTTGCCGACAGGATAATGATCGGGATGCTGTGCTTCTCCCGGATCTTCAATGTGGCATGGATTCCGTCCAGTCTGGGCATCATCACATCCAGGATCAGCAGATGGACATCCTCCGTCTCCAGGAGTTTCAGCGCCTGCATTCCGTCGTAAGCCTTCAGGATACGGTAGCCTTCCTGGGACAGATATATTTCGATTGCTTCTACGATTTCTTTGTCATCGTCACATACTAAAATATTATACATTCCTTATCACCTCCCTTGTATTATACATGATATCCCGCAATTTTTAATAAGGAAGCAGGAAATTTCTTATGAAATTATTAAAATTTCAATTTTTTGCGCAGTGATAAGTGTCATGCGGTTTTTACCACGATCCCTTGTAAACAGTGGGTTTTCAGAACATGAATAACCGCTTTTTAATTCCTTAAAATACGAATAATCTTTAAATACGTTAGTGACAAATTAGCGACAAAATCCACAGCCCGGAATAAGTTTCAGTTCCGGGCTGTGGGTGTTTTTAATCCAGTGTGCAAATAAGGACATGTTGCCTTCTGTTTCTTCTAAATTAAACTCCGCCAGACAGACAGGATTCGAACCTGCGCGCCCTGCCGGGCGGCTGCCGGAATCGGCACACCTTACCATTCAGTCACTGTCTGGCTGCGAAGTCTATTTTCCATTTCTTGCAAGAACTTTGGCCAGTTTCTCAAAGTCCTCGTCTGAATAAACATGCGTTTTCAGATCCCTTCCGGTATGCCGCTTATACATATCCATGATAACCTTCTTTTCTGCTCCTGATGAAAAGCCATGCAACGCATATCCGTCAAAATAATACTGCCCTTTTCCATTTTTCGCCTGAACGATCTCTCTCATGTCTTCTTCCTCCTCTGATTTCAACTCTAATTTCCCAATTCCAAACGCATCCAGGATCCCGCATGCAATATCATCCATCCTGGAATTAAATATCCGGACATCCTCTGCGTTTGTAATAAATCCAAATTCTACCAGACGGTAATTATACCCACATGCGGCCGCTCTGTTCGGATTTGCAAGGTCATTTCTCCCAAC
>QXWX01000176.1 GCA_009911175.1 Lachnospiraceae bacterium
AAAGATAGAAGGAAAAACTACTAATTTTTAGGAAATATGTACCTACTCTGGCCATCGCGCCAGCGATTTGGTACAATATAGTAATCAGACAGCAGAAGCCTGTTCTGCCTTACTGCAATCAAGGCGGATAAGCGTTTTTGGCTTATCCGCCCGTCCCATAATTATAAGCAAGAAATTTACCGTTTAGAAGAAATTATCATCTGGTATATGTTCCATAATGTCGCTAATATCGCACTCTAAAATATTACAAAGGCGGTCAAGCGTGTTCGTGCTTACCGGCTGATTGTATCTTAAACGGTAAAGCTGAGCCTTGCTTACATTATACTTTTTTGTCAGCATGGATTTTGTAATTCCCCTTTTTTCTGCCGTCTCCCATAGTTTATCGTACTTAATCATGTCAGCCCTTCTTTACTTTTTTTCTATTATCGCAGGAAAAAAAGCAGGCTATAAGGTTCCACATTCGGAACCATAAAGGCTAAAAAAAATTATCGTCTGGTATATGTTCCATGATGTCGGAAATATCACATTCCAGAAGATTGCAAAGACGGTCAACCGTACAAGTGGTCACCCCTTCGTTTTTGCGCAATCTGGAAAGCTGCGCCTTACTGATATGGTATTTTTCATGGAGGGCATTATTTGAAATCCCCTTCGCTTTAGCCGTTTCCCATAATTTGTCAAACTTTATCATAATCCGTCGAACTCTTCCTCTTGATTTTCTTTCATTATTGCAGTAATATTTAGTTGTCGGAAGGTTCCATATTCGGAACCCCAACAAAAATAAATCAGCTCAAGGAGGGTGAACCGTGGATAAGAGGAAAAAGAATACTTATTTATCTGAATTATTTTTGGAGAATTTAAATGGGGATTTCTCACGTCAGGCAGTGTTAAGGGCATTGGAAAAATGCAATGACGAAATACAAAAGAGAATGGGCGCATATCCTTGCGACAGAGGTTGGCTAATCAGCAACTTTTTTAACAGAGGGAAACAGACAAGGAAACTTTCAAGGCAGATAACGCAGGAATTAGTGGATTTTTGGAACGTTTACGGAGAGTTTGACAATATGCTCAGACCGAGCGCAAAGAAGAACTATTTAATCTTGCAGATGCTTTAGGCATACAGGGATACATTTAGAAGGAGAAATTATGAATACGATACTGCAACAGCTATATAATGGGGAAATTTGTTTGACAGAACAATACCGCCCAATATTGGAAGAATATCAAGCAATAAGAAAAAAACATATGGATAATTATAAGAGCTTCATTGAAAAACTCGGCAGTCCTCTTGATAAGGAATTCATTAAAATTATGGACGAGCAATTTGAAACTGCGCCACTTGACTTTTTCCAAATGTTTTCGGACGGTTTTAAACTGGGAGCAAAAATGATGATAGAAGTCCTTTACAGTGGGGATGAAAAGGCAACTGCCGAATAGCTTATGAGTGAAAACAGGAGGTAATGATTAAAATGGAAACAGACTATATACAATTACCGCCAATGCCATCCGATACGCCGACAGAACTCGTAGCGGTTGTCTGGATATACGCCAGGATGGAGAAGCCAGAGAAGGAACAGTTTTTAGATTTTATGCGGGAAAACATCAAGTCTGGCACAAGTGACGGTGAGAAAGAAAAATTGATGGAACTGATAGAGAAATCAAAATTAAAACCAAGCCCATATGTCGAAGAGTTCCATTCGCTAATGCAGGAATTGATTGGGACTCTAATCGCTCAAGCGTGTGAAATGTCGGCTCTCATTTACCAGAAATATTGTATTGAAAAAAAATCCATAAAAGAAATATCTGAAACAATCCATGTGCCACAGAATGCAGTTGAGCTTATGGCACAGTATTATGAAAATAAAATGAAATAATGTTATCTCAAACAAAGATAAAAGCGGTGAACCCCTGATAAGGAAAATGTTCACCGTTTTTATGTTTCTAAAATCAGCAGTCTATGGGACAAATCAACAATACCCAACTTTTAAACATAATGAGTTTTTGTAACCCCATATAAGAAAGCGTATAATATTTCCGTCCACAGGGAATACTAAAAAGTTTGCCCAAAATCTTGACATAGATATAGCCACTATGATATTCTGAAATACTCATAGGAGAATTAGAAGTAAGTCAGAAATGGAGCTGTCAGAATGACGCCAGATAAAATATTGAATTACTGCCTTGAAAATCTTGAGGGGACAGTCTTAGTTGAGAGTTGGGGCGAGAAAGGGATTTTTTACAATCCAGACCATGTGCTGAAGCGTGGCGTTTACATATTGACGGTTAAGGAAAAGGACGGTGACAATGACAAAGGCTCTGGTTTAAGCAGGGAGAACGTCTACCGTGTGAATCTGGGAATACGGAAAAGCACTTTTGCGGAATTGTTTGGGGCAGTCCCAAAACGTCCGCCAGCAGGCGGCGTTGTAGATATGGATTATGACTTTACCGTATTGGATGAGATACTCCCCCCATCCCGTCTACGCATGGATGGCGTGGATATGTGCATTGAACCCCTCTGAAAAGACATTCGAGGAACTGAAACCATATATACAAGAATCCTATGGGTATGCAAGGGAGAAATTTAAGAAACGCAGGAAGTAATCTTGAAGATTGAAAATTTAATAAGAACATAGATGGAAGAATAAACTGTCAGCCGATGGACAAGGCTGACCGCCGCCGAATGTATGCTGTCCCTTTTCGGCTGGCGTATGGCAGCAAGGTTTTGAATCCCAAAGCCGTTACATAGCATTGCGAATCCGAGCAGGAGAAAATACTCCTGTCGTTCGTGGTGCAATGTAGCGGCTTTTTTCATTTATCCAAAAGTTAAGAAAAATCGAATCCAGAACGGAGGTGCAGGGACATAGGATTTTCTTTTCGGCGGGTAAGACAGGTATGGAAAAAAGTCGGCTGCACAGAAAAATACTTTGCGGCGTTGTCCACAGAGATAGCGAGCATCGGATTGTGTCAGCCACAATCCCGCCCACACAAAATAAGTGGGCGTAACTTACCCAGGGGACAGCCCCTGAATACCCCGAAGAAAGAAATTTAAGACTGGAGGATAAGAAAAATGAGCAAAGAAAAATCAGAAAAATACGTGCGGAATGTCCCGATTACTGTCCGATTGAACGTGGAAGAACATGAAAAATTAAAGCAGTGCGCTGCTGCTTGCGGTCTGTCTGCCGCCGAATTTATGCGCCAGTTATGCAAAGGAAACGCCCCACAACCAAAGCCTAAAACCGAGTTTTGGGAGCTGTTAAACAAGCTCTATGAGGTGCATGACGCTTTCAAAAAGTGTGTTCCTTACTATCCAACCGCCACTGAAATCTGTAAGGAGATTGAGGATTTTATCTTAGAATTGCAACAGGAATCCACTCTCCCACAACGATTTAACGTAGAAGAACTGACAGAACAGGGGGAGGTCTGATATGGCGGTAACGAGCCTATGGCACATCAAAGGGCGGCTGAAAGACCTCATTGATTATGTTGAAAATCCAGAAAAGACCGTGCCGAATGAGGATATGCAGGACTTCTTTGACGTATTCTCCTATGTGAAGAATCCGTTAAAAACAAATGAGGGCGAGTATGTTTCCGCTGTCAACTGTCTGAAAGAAACAGCATTACAGCAGATGATTTTGACGAAGAAACAGTACCAAAAGACAGGCGGGTATATCGCTTGGCATGGCTACCAGAGTTTCAAGCCAGACGAGGTAACGCCCGAACAATGCCACGAAATCGGCTTAAAATTGGCAAGGGAAATGTGGGGCGGCAAGTACCAGATAATCGTTGCCATCCACCTTGACAAAGGACATCTGCATAACCATTTCTGTTTTAACTCCGTTTCCTATCTGGATGGGAGCAAATACAATTACTCAAAATCGGAGCAGAAAAGGTTGAGGGAAGTGTCCGACCGCTTATGCCGAGAGTATGGTTTATCGGTGATTGAAAACTCCAAGAAAGCCCCGTCAAGACCGCTGTATCTGGACGAAAAAAACGGAAAGCCGACACGCTACAACGTCTATCGGGAGGATTTAAGGGAGGCAATCAACGGGAGCAGGGATTTACGGCACATGATGAAATTCCTTACCGACAAAGGCTATGAGGTTGATTTTTCGGGCGGTCATTGGAAGATGAAGCTGCCACAGTATAAGCATTTCACAAGGTTAGACACGCTTGACGAGCGGCTGACCCCCGATTTCATACGGTCATGTTTAGGCGGGGCTTCCCGATATGGGAACTACAAAGCAAAGATTTCCTACTCCCCGCATATGCCAGAGCAGTACAAAAACGCATGGAAACCGCATCAGAAAACCACGGGAATCTTAGCGTTATATTATTACTGGTGCTATCAGTTGGGGATATTCCCCAAAGGCACAGACTACAAGCCAACAAGCCCGCTGATGAAAGAGGAGCTGCGGAAACTGGACGAGATTACCGCACAGGTACGATATATGTCAAAGCATAACATCTCCACACTTTCCGATCTACACGCCGACAGGGAGCAAAACCAGACCGAAATGGATAAATTGATTGACTACCGCCGGCACTTGCGGAATAAGGTACGCCGTGCCACACCAGCCGAAAAAGAAACACTCCGAGCCGAAAAACAGGGCGTGACGGAGCAGATAGCGGAGCTTAGAAAGCGGCTGAAATATGCAGACGGGATTGAGAAACGCTCTGCCCATATCGACAACTGCTTAGACCAAATCCACGACACGATGGAAAATCAGCGTCCAAACCGGCAGAAACAGCTAATTAAAACAGACCGCAGGAGGGAGGAATCGTTGCGATGAGCAGACTGTCCGAGAAAGAAATACAGGCAATTATGGAGGAATACAAGGACGCCCCTATGGTAAATCCCGATAAGATATATCCCCCTCTGCCGCCTGTCCAGAACGTCACGCCCCTTGTCCGCATCCCAGAGCCGATGAGCCTCACCGAGAAAATCGGCGGCACGGAATACACCGTCAACGCCCATTTCCGAAAAGACGGGAGGGACTTACTTGTAATGCTTACGGATATTTTTCGGCGTGGCACACAGGGATATGGATTTTTTAATAATGGGGATTGGGGTGATGATGACGGGGAATAACAGGCAGCGGAAGAATTATCGCTTTAAAGCGTTGAAGTTTAAGGGCAGATGTGGTACACTGTACCTACATTTCACAATACCGTGTCTGCTGTCGGGAAGGAGAGCTTTATGAAAAGACAGCAGGAAGAATTTACGGCATTATATTGTAGATTAAGCCAGGATGACGGACGAGAGGGTGAAAGCAACAGCATTGTAAACCAGAAAGAATATCTGATGAAATACGCCAAAGAACACGGTTTCCCTAACCCGAAATTCTACGTGGACGACGGCTATACGGGTACGAATTTTGACCGTCCAAGCTTTAAGGAAATGTCGGCGGACGTTGAAAAAGGGCTTGTAAAAACAGTCATTGTCAAAGACTTATCACGCTTCGGCAGGAACTATATCGAGGTCGGCTCTTACTCCGAAATCATCTACCCCGAAGCGGGCGTAAGGTTCATCGCCATCATGGACAACGTGGACACGGGCAGCCTTGAGAGCAACGAATTTGCTGCCTTTACCAACCTTTTTAACGAATGGTATCCAAAAAGCACGAGCAAAAAGGTAAAGGAAGTCAAGAAAGCGAAAGGGCTTGCAGGAGAACATCTGGGACCGCCACCATACGGGTATTTACGGAATCCAGATGACAAAACCCGCTGGCTTGTGGATGAGGAAGCGGCGGCAGTTGTCCGCAGGATATTTTCACTCTGTATGCAGGGAAAGGGAATATCTGCTATTGCTGATATACTTTGGGAGGATAAAGTATTAACCCCATCCGCATATAAGGCTTCAAAAGGATTAGAAGCGGCAATCGTGTCAGGAAACCCATATAATTGGGAATCTACCACAGTAGCATTGATTCTTGAAAACGTGGCATATGTTGGCGTTACAGAAAATTTTAAATCTACCCGTTTGGGCTTTAAAAGCAAAAAGCGTATCCCTACCGCAAAAGAAATGCGGACGTATATCGAAAATGCCCACACCCCTCTTATTGACAGGGAACTATGGGACAAAGTGCAGATGATACGGGCAAATAAGCGTAGACCGACAAAAAACGGCGCAACAAGCATTTTTACAGGATTATTGGAATGCGCCGATTGTGGCACAAAATTAAGCCTGCGTGCCTCAAAGAGTTATTTGTACTTCCGCTGTTCCAAATATAAAGGAAACAGCAGGAGCGGCGTATGCACACAGCATTATGTCAGAGAAGATGCCCTATACCAGTTGGTATTAAAACAGCTTCAGCATTTCCTGTCCTATCTACAGCAGTTTGAGCGTGTGTTTATCCGACAACAGATTGACACTACCCTTGCGGAACGCCGATACGAATTATCCGCAAAGCAGAAACAGATTGAAAAAGACGAAAAGCGCATGGAAGAGCTTGACCGCCTGTTCCGTAAAATCTATGAAGATAATGTCAACGGAAAGCTGAATGACGAACGCTTTTACAAGCTGTCAGATGGATATGAAGCCGAGCAAGAACAGTTAAAACAGGAAATCGAAGTCTTGACAGCCGAAGTCAGCAAAGCCGACACAGAAGCGACCAATGTTTCCAAGCTGATAGCCGTCACCAAAAAATACACCCGCATTGACGAACTAACACCCGAAATCTTAAATACCTTTGTGGATAAAATCGTAGTCCACGAATGCGAGAAAAAAGACGGGAAACGGACACAGGATATTGACATCTACTATTCCTATGTCGGAATTGTAGATATTCCAACGGATGAAGAAATGCGGGAAATGGAACGGGAATACGGAAAACGTACCAAACGTCAAACCGCCTAAATATAGGCGTGGCAGGAGAAAGTCTATGCTCCTGCCCATACATATCTATTTTTATCCTTATCTGGTATCAATCAAGTCAGCATATGTAACATACATCGGCAATCCCTCCTTTCTCTCGTCCGGAGGGCGTTTGTTCCCTCCAAACTGTACTGGAGGGGTAAAGCCGCCTATGGCTGTATGGTTTTCCCTATCGACAATATAACACAATATCCCCTATGTGGCAAGCGGTTCACCAAAAGAGAAATATCGCTTCGTGTACAAGATAAACCTGAATTATTCACGGCGGTATAAGCTCGCATAAAATTCGCCGCAGTTATCGTTACAACCACTCCCAATACCTCACT
>QXWX01000177.1 GCA_009911175.1 Lachnospiraceae bacterium
AACGTATGTGGTGCCATTTTTGTGTTTTAGATAGACCAGAGATGCCATGCTGATTCCCTCCGACATATGTATAATTTCCTGTTTTTAGTATACCATTTATACATATGTTTGTAAAGAAAAACATTGGCTAAACACCGATTTTATAAGGAATTTGGGGAATAAACTTAAAACCTATGTATAACAATTTCGGGAGATTAGGTGTCATCATTTCCCGTACCTTCCGTGTCTCATCCGCCATGAGCTGGTTGCTCATTTTCCGGTAATGCTTGACACTGTTCAGCCCTTTATGCCCCAAGAGCCTCGCAATCGTCCAGTCATCCAAATGTAACTCTGTCAGTTTCACCCCATAATAATGCCGGAACATATGCGTACTAAACTTAAAATAATGATCTTTGTCATCTCTCAGATTTTCTTCCTGTATCATCCGCAGGACTTTATACTTCACTGTCGTGTATCTTAAAGGGGCATTGGTGTTACGTTCATCTACAAAAATATATTCCGTTTTTCCATATTTCCCTGCGCTATACTCTATCGCCCGTTCAATCAAAGCAGCTGCTTCTCTGCTGATCGGCTTTTCATATACCCTGGTCTTCACCTGTTCAATCCGAATCATGTCATGCCCATTCGCTTTTGACAAGCAGTCCGTCCTTAATGTAAGCGTATCGGAAATCCTGGTGCCAAGCATCTGGTGAATAACCATGCATCTTGCAATCTGTTCGTCCAGTTTGGTGATACAGGCCATCAGCCGCTTCATCTCTCCATCAGAATAGACCTTGAATTCAGAATCCAACTCCGGCGGTATATCCGTATTGATAAACAGGCTTTCCAGATGCGGCGCATTGTATATCTTCCCGATGCTTTCGAGAACTGCCCGGAGTTTCCTCACTTGGTCGCTTCCGCTGCGGCAGGATCCATTTTCTGTCATCCGAAAGATCAGGTATTCTTCCATGACAGCCCTGTCAATCTCAAGGCAGGACTGGATTTCCGGCCGCTTTTTCTTTAAATAATCTGAAAAATTACGCATGGACGTCATCTCACGTTGTACAGTCCCCAGGCTTTCATAGTCCAGATGCCTGTAGATTGCCTTTTTGACCTCTTCCCGGATATTTTGCTGGCTGATTGCTTTGAAGTTTATGGTCTGCATATTGTAGATAGGATTCTTCCTGATCTTCAAGCCCAGCTTATCAAGCTCCCAGATATCCTTTTCCTTTTCATCCCGTCCGTCTTCCTTTTCCAGAAATTTTAGCAGGCTGTTAAAATATTGGATCAGCCGTGAGTTTTTTACAGAAGTCCTCCCATATACGTTCTTATATTCTATCGTAATAGGCATCCCGTTTTCCAGCATCCATGCCTTGATCTGTCGCAGCCATTTTTCTGCTTCCCTGTCCTTCAGACTCCTGCTGTTCCCAGCCTTTTTCTGTAAAAAAGCAGCTAAATATTTGAAATTGGATTTATCATGCAAGAGGGTCGCAAAGCTTACCTCTTCGCCCCGTTTCCTGATAACAAGGTGGTTCTTATAGTCAATAACAATTATAATCTATACCAAGGATTTCCCCAATCCTGAAACCCGTTTCTGCCATCAGCAGGATCAATGCCTGATCCCGGCAGTTCGTACATGCTTCCAAAAGCGTCTTAATCTCATCTTTTCCGGCAGCCCGGACATTTCGTTCCTCCGCTTTTAAATACCCTCTGAATGCCTGGGAACGCAGTACCTTTTTCACACCTACGGAATCCGCAGTGACGATCTGGTTGTAAGAAAGCACCAGAAGGTCTTTCCCACGCCATTCGTCCTGCTCCATAAAAAGATAGAACCTGAACACATCCTGTAGGTATGCATTGCAGGTTCCATTGTTTGGAATCTTTTCACGATGTTCTTTATGCCGTCCTTGCTTCAGCCAGTCAAGGAAGTCAGTAAAGTGCTTATACTGCTGTTCAAATCTTAATTGATAAACGTCTGCCAGTTCCATCTGTTGTTCATCTATATACTGTAGATAATATGCAAGGGCCAGTGCTGCCCGCCGGATCGTATTCGGTGACTGCTTTGCCCTGACCTTATGCGTCAGATATTTACTTGGATACAATTCAATATCCATAGAATCCATATCGCAGATATAATAATATCTTTTAGAACCATCCTGCTGCATTTTCACCTGATATCTGCTCATTTTCTTCACTTCCTCTCTTTCCTCTGACGCTATGTACAGTATACCCACTCCATGCCCAGAAAACCATCTGCCAATACCACCAAATCGCTGTAAAATGCCCCTGAAATTCCAACAAACTTTCCGTCCCAAACCGCTCTGTTTTTTAAGCAGAACCAACAATGCCCAAAAACTTACCATCCGCACTCTGACCTGCACATACTGTAACGGTATCCAGCCTATTGGTGATCGCTTTCCACACAAAGCTGAACACCCGCTTTTACCGGTTTGTTGATTCAGACATTTTGCGGCGAATAGTACGGCGATATGAACAGCAAGCCTGAAATCACTGGTTTACATATAATAATCCACGTTCTTTCTCCTGCGGATAAATCTTTCCACATCCTCAATTGATTCCGCCATCTGGCAGGACGGCAATGCGCACAGCACATCTTTATAATATCTTCCATCCCTGGCCGCCCGGCTGTCCAGAATGGTTACCACACAGGTATCCGTTTCCGTCCGGATGGCCCTGCCGAACCCTTGCCGGAGCTTCTTCTGCATGTCCGGAACTGCAACCGCCTTGATATATTCCCGCAGGTTTCCATACTGCTCTTTCTCCGCTTCCCTCACCGGGTCAGGCACAGCAAACGGCAGCCTTACGATAATCAGCGAAGATACCATGTCTCCCGGAAAATCCACGCCCTCCCAGCAGGAACCGGCTGCAAACAAAATCGCATTTTCCAATTTTTTAAACCGCATGATCTCTTCCTGCGTGTGCCTCCACACCTCCACCATCGTATAGGGCAGGCTTCCACGCAGAAGCTGGTAGACGCTCCCCATCAGAGCATACGACGTGAACAGTACCAGCGTATGCCCATGGGTAGAACAGGAAAGCTGTTTGATCCGCTTTGCGATCCAGATGGCTTCCTCCCGGCTCCCATGCCGGATCTGTCTCCCATCCTGTGGCAGATAAAGCAGGCAGTTCCTCTTATACTCAAATGGGGATTCTGCCACATATTCCTGTACCCCAATCTTCCTTTTCCGATCCGTTTCATCCAGTCCCAGCATCTGCCGGGTACGGTAGAATCCATTCCCGGCTTTTAAAGTTCCGCTGGTAAGAATTGCGGGAACTCCATGCCCCCATAACATTTTCTGAAGGTATGCCGGAACCTCCCGGCTGGTTGCGCAGAATACCGGAATGTGTTCCGCATCCTGCTCCAGATATAAAATGTATTTCCTGCTGGGAACCAAAAAATAGCAGAGAATCTTCCCTGCTTCTTCCAGCCGGTTACGCACCCATTTGGAAACACTCCCCCTGCACCGCCTGACCATTTCAAACATCAAGGCGGCACTTTCTTTTATTATAGAGACGCATTCTTCCGTCTGCTGGAATGCGATCCTCTGTCCCTGCTCAAAGGTGTGGTTTTCCGCAATAATCTGGAAGAGTTTTTTCATCTTAGTCTTTAAACGTCCGGCTCGGATGCCCTGATGCTCCTTCTCCAGCATGTAGCAGATCTCCTGGATATCGTCACAGCATAAGGACTTTCCGCACATCTGTCCCGCCGCTTCCGGAAGCTTGTGGGCTTCATCGATCACCAGCGCCCGGTAATCTGATAAAAGCAGGCGATATCCCTTTGCCCGGTGGGCAGCATCCGTAAGCAGGTAATTATGGTTGCAGATCTGAAAATGAATCCCTGCACTTTTTACACGTTCCATATATCTCCGGTAACGGCAGGTTTCATTCCCCAGGCAATTCTTCGGGCAGAATTTCGGAACACATACAAGCCTTCTGTCAAACCCGCTCAGCCCATGCACCTGATCCATGTCAAAACATGTCCGCAGGGAGAGCAGGGCTTGTTTCTGGTTCTCATTTTTCCTCTTGCCGCGGATGGCAGAAAGCCGCTGTTCCAGACGGTTATCGCACACGAAATGCTCTTTCCCTTTCCGGACTACAGCTTTCAGCGGTATGCGGATCAATTTTTCTTCTAGCAGGAGCCGGGATAAAAATGGAATATACTCCTTTAAAATCGCCTCCTGCAATGCGATGCTGGATGTGGAAATGACCGCCGGATGGCAGTCTGATTTTGAAGCATTTCCGCCCCTTTCTCCATATTTATCCAGCATGATACATGCGACCAGATAGGCATACGTTTTTCCGATCCCTACGCCCGCATCGCAAAGCGCGATCTGTTTCCCCCACAAGGAATTCAGCATTTGTAGGCTTAGCCGAAGCTGCTCTTCCCGGACATTTAACCCATGCTTTGGCATGAGTTCCTGAAAAATGTATTCAATCTCCTCATGTGCTTTTTTCTGGCACCATCCTATGTATCCGATATTTTCAACGTCCTTCATCTGCCCTGCTTCTCTTTCCGGATTTTTTCTCCTGATTTTTCCCGCTTTTAGATTCCTTGGCAATCGGAACCGATCCCCTTTTCCATGATTCCGGTACCGGAAGCATCCCTAACTGTCCATTGATACAGGCCATTATTTCGGGAACCTTATATTTCTCCATGTATTTCGCCGCCATTTCTTCACTCAGGGAACAAAAACTTTCCTCCGCTAATCCTACGATCAGGAATGTTCCTGCTATGATGTCATACAGGTTTCCTTCATTGTTATAGAGCCCACGGTTCGGCATAAGCCCATTCAGTTTTCCCTCATCATTCAGCACAACCGCTACCCTGTCTTCAAAAGGATATGTGGCATCAATCAGTCCCCCAACTTCTTTCTGCAGCGATTTTAAATCTCCGGAAATGGTTTTGAGATAGGGTGGTTTTAACGGTTCCACTACCAGGACTGTCATGCCGTCTTTTCTCTTTTTATCTGCAGCCTGTTTTTCTTCCCGGGCAGTATTCTGCTCTTCGTAATCGTAACTCATTTCTTTTATTACCTTTCTTTGCGTATGACGTTGGTACCACATGCATGCGGCCGTGGAGTACCACAGCCGCATGGTATCTGATATCAACGGCACACTTCGATTGATTTCATTTTGTATCTGTTCAGTACCTTCACAGATACGATAGCAAGTCCATAAAAATTGCCTGCGGCAATGGGACTTGCTATCGCAATCTATATACCTTCATACGGACAGCGCAGTATATGCGCAGCCTGTACTGAACAGTTATCATATGTTTTCTTTTTTGGCATTCGTATTTGACCCCGCATCCCCGAAAGCCAGCCATCTTGAGATGGCAAGGGAACATTACAGGCAGGCATCTGGCTGGTACAGTGTTGATGGATTCTCCGGTAGCCGAGTTGATTTATTTTTCTATTAGACTTGTAAAAAATCTCTGGTGCATACAACTATGCCAGTTTCCATATAAAGGCATTCGATAATGCCTTTTGTCTAATAATCTGAAATTTCATCTATTCGTACCGATGCCGTTCACGGATGTCCGAAAGGTCTTGCTGATTACAACCTAAATTTCATCTTCTGTTTTTTTGACAGATATGTGTATCATTATCCCCCGCTTGTGATCATGGCGGAAAGCCAGCCACGGCTTATTTCAAGTATAAGAGATCGCTCGAAGCGAAAACGGGCGTTGTATGGGTAAAAGACATATTCCCCTCCGTCGGTTCTCGGCATTGGGAAGTACCATCCTTGTCCATACACCAGCCGTTTTCGCTTGTCCTGGCGCTTATCTTGTCACGCTTCTACTTACGGGAACGTACCTGTAATGCTGGTATAAAATTATCAATGTGCAGACGAAAGGATTTTCCCTTCTACTATATAGCCGTTGGGAAAAGCCTTTTCGGTCTGCTTTTCTAAAAATTTTTTATTTTTTTTCTTAATGTTTTGATTTTTGTGTTGATAGTATTTTCACTAATTCCTGTTTTCTCAGAAATTTCCCTCCCTGAAAATCCCATCATCTTTAACATTAAAAACTGCAGTGTTTTTTTATCTGTGTTTAGAAGGATATGAAAAATCCTTTCATCACTTATAAAATCCAATAATAGCGAAATATCATAAATTTCATTCTTATACATTGCTGGATCTTCCAAATCCAGATTCTCTGGAAATGGAGCTCTATGTTCTTGATAGCATCTTTCAGACTTAAAGACCTCCCAATCACTGTCTCTTAATTCCTGGATAGATTTTTCTTCCATTCCCAGGGTTCGAAGCGTATTTTCTTCGTTCTCTTTCCACAATTTCCACTTCTGTTCTTCTCTCGCTTTGTTAAAAGCCATTCTTCTTACCTCCGATTTGAATTTTTGAAATCAAATCGGAGTGTGGTGGAGAACGGGCTTTCCAGTTGAATCCAGGCATAGGAATAGTGGTGCTACCTGTACCAGAAATGCGCCACTATTCATTTTTTTACTAATTGTAATTAAGTCGTACGATATCTCTTAAATGCTGTTATACTCTATTTTCAGAATCGTTATATACACAGGGTTCTGAGCAATAAATAAAAGGGACAGGTCCGCTTTTATAGCACAACCTATCCCTCTCACATATATTAGATAACCGTTCTTATTAGTTTAAAAGATACATCTTTTATATTTATTTACGAATATAAAGAGTGTGTTTGATACAGCTTCTTCTCTTAATATGTCCATATGCACTGTATCCTTTCTGGCGGCGGATTGACACCAGACCATAAGATACGGCATTCTAAAGAAACGTTC
>QXWX01000178.1 GCA_009911175.1 Lachnospiraceae bacterium
ACGGTTTTCTTCTTGCTACAAAAAAACTATTGGATGGAATGAAATTCCAGTGGCCCCGTACCCCTAATGAAGTGAAGAAGATCTCTTTCCAACAGGTAGAATGGCTGCTGCAGGGTTTAAAAATCGAACGGGAAAAAACACACCATCCGGTAAAAAGGACCTTGGAAAATTCATGTTTTTAGCTTCGTAAAGTTGACGGTAAAATCTACGGAAATCCTTGAAAATCCGGCATTTTTTGCGCTTTTTAATATGTGTTGGAGGTGGTAAAATTTTCCGGAAAATGTTATAATCAAACAAGAGAAAACAGGAAGGGAACATACCAACAATGACACCCCAGGAGGAGCTGGCCGCATTACGCCATCTTATTGAAAAACAGCAGAAAGAGATCGCGGAAAAAGACGCGGTCATTGAAAAACAGAATGACCAGATCGAGAAACAGGGGGCTCAGTTTGAAAAGCAGCGCATCCAGATTGAAAATATGATTCAGGCGCTTCTCCAGGCGCGTAAAAAAATGTTCGGAGCTTCTACGGAAGCAACGAAGCAGGTCGAGGGGCTGCTTTTTCTTTTTGAAGAAGCGCAAAAGCTGGCGGAACAGCTTGGTGTGGAGCAAAAAAAGATCGAGGTTAAGCTCTATACCCGGACACCACGCAAACCAGGTGTCCGGGCTGAAATGCTTGCCGGCCTGCAAACAGAAGTCGAAGAATATACCATTCCGGAAGGGGAGACCTGCAGCAAATGCGGCGGGGAACTCAAAGTGATCGGAAAGCGGATCGTCAGGACAGAAGTGGAGTTTGAACCCGCAAAACTGAAAGTCCGGCAGATTGTACAGCAGGTAGCGAAATGTACGGTATGCGGTACGGATGGGGCAGACAATCCCAATTGCCATTTCCAGAAAGCGGCAGTCCCGATTCTGCCATTGCCCCATTCCCTGTCCACTCCATCCCTGATCGCCCAGGTGATGTACCAAAAGTTCGTGATGGGGATCCCTTTCGCCCGGCAGTGAATCTTTCATCTGGGTCATACGCAATGCCGCGCGCGAGGAGATCCAGGCAGCGTTCTTTTACTATTCCCAAACCCGGAACGGGGATACCGAGAAAGAACTGCTGGAGAACTTCCATGGATATCTGGTAACGGATGCTTACAGTGGATATGAGAAAGTGGAGCGCATCATACGCTCACTTTGCTGGGCTCATGTCCGTAGATATTTTATAGAGAGCATCCCTTTGGGTAACAATGGAAAGGAGTTATCCGGATCCAAAGGAGCCGAAGGACGGGAATTTATCCATCTCCTGTTCAAGGTAGAGCAAGAGATCAAAGACCTTTCCTATGAGGAAAAGAAGCAAAAGCGTCAGGAGGCGTCACGGCCCATCCTGGACGCCTTTTGGCCTTGGGTTGAAAAAACCGCGGCATTAGCCACCACAAATGAGAAGCTTACGAAGGCCCTGGCCTATGCCCAAAACCAGAAAAAATATCTGGAAACATTTCTGGAAGATGGGCGTCTGCCGATCTCAAACAACCTATGTGAAGCAACAATCCGGCCATTTGCCACAGCAAGGCGGGCATGGCTCTTTGCGGATACTCCGAAAGGGGCTAAGGCGAACGCGATCCTCTATACTCTGGTAGAGAGTGCCAGAGCCAATCAGTTGAATCTGTTTGAGTACCTGAAATATCTCCTGGCAGAGCTCCCGAACAGCGGCTATTTAGAGCATCCGCAGATTCTGGATGAATACCTGCCCTGGGCCAAGTCACTGCCGGAGCAATACCGGCTGGAGCGTACGATAAAAAGTGTTGCTAAATAGCCAAGAACCGGACCTCGATCGACAAAAGTCGATGGGTCCGTTTTTCTGTCATTTACAACAACTATGCAGACATAAACCTTCTATTTTCTCACCTCATTTCTCATTCTTCCCATCTGCTCAGGATAAAGAAAAAACAAACGTTTCAATAAATAATGATCTCAGTATAACAAATCTATGTGAGATTTACTAGACGCCATCTTTTGAAGCGCTTACCGAACTTCATCAATCTATTGCAGAAATACAGTCGTTTTCCGGCAGCCCCGGCCTTTCAGGTATTCTTCAGAATTTCAATTCTGCACTGATGCCCCTTCGTCTCTTTGTCATAATTCACCCCGACCAGTAAGATTTCTCAGGTATACCCTTTCACCCAATCCGCATACCCTTTTTTCTTGATCTGTGCGATCGCCCCTTCCGCGGGCTGATCCCATTTCAGCTCCACCACCAGCGCCGGTACACTTCTCTCCTGTTTCGGCAGATACACCACGTCTGCAATGGTTCAGTGGCTGATTCTAAAAACTGCTGGATATCCAGACGGATTACGTTGTGCCGATTCAGATGAACTGTAAAGTAAGCACCTGATTCTGCTTTTTGGCATAGCCGATGCCGCCGCAAAATGCAAACGGTTTATCCTATCGCTTCCCTCAGCACCTCAATCTTACACGCATGCACCTTTTTCACTTTATCATAAGCAATGCCGACTCCAAGGATCCTTCCGGTATACCTCCTCTCCTCTCCCAGCTTCCCTTCGAATTTTAACGCATATTTTTTATCCCGGATCTGCCGGAGCGCTTCTTCCGGTGTATCGTCTACCTTCAATTCCAGAATGATCCCGTCGGCGTGCCGGTCAGTCTCAGGATAAAAGATAAAGTCCACATAGCCGATCCCGGCCTTATCCTCGCGTTCCATCCTGTAAAAGTCTCTTGCGGAAAGGTATACAAGATTCACCACAGCGGTCAGATCCGATTCCTGATTATACGACAGCAAAGGAACTTCCGTATTATGGGCGAATTCAAGGATTTCAAGCATCGACGCGGTATCCTGTTCTAAAGTAGCCTTCAGCATCTGTTCGGACTTTTGAGCCAGCTGATGAATATACCCAAGGGAGGGCTCTTTTTGCAGCATGTGATCGAATTTGTCCATCAGCTCCCTGTTGGGAATGCTCACACGGCCGTTTTCATAACTGAGAAAACCGTATACGACCATTGCGGAAAATATTTCGTCGCGGGTACTCAGATTCATGGATACGGCAGCATATTCCCGTACATTTGCCCGGACCGGTATGCCGGAAACCATCCGTGCCAGGTCATTTCTCACTTCTGCGGTATTATGCCGGATATAATAAAAAATCTCATCGTACGGGCCTGCGCTTGTCCAGTAATTTCCCAGGTTGTTGTTTGTCAGGGACGCCACGATCGAGCGGGGATTGTAAACATGACCTCCTCCTTTTGTATGATAGCCGTTGTACCATGTGCGCAGGCCTTCCCGTGTGACCTTTGGATGCTCCGTCAGCGATCGGTATCTGTCAAAAAGTATATCTACCTCGGATTCGCTGAAACCAAAAAATTCACTGAACCGTTCTTCGGAAGCCATGGTATATTCTAAAAACATATTCAGTTCCGATCCGCTGGAATATTTTGCGATCGGCAGGATTCCGGTCATGTAGGCCAGCTCTACGTAGGGCTGATCTTTCAGCAGGCTGCTCAGAAAATCAATGTATTCCGCCCGGTCTTTATCCGTTACAAAATCCCTGTGAAAAATAAAATCCCATTCGTCTAAGACAAAGATAAATTTTACATCTTCGGTCTCATATTCCAGAATATCATTCAGTGCGTCCCACAGGGCATCGTCTTCCTGGATCCCAGCATCCGGATATGCCTGCATCAGGTCGGTCATGAGGCGTCTGCTGATACGCTGGATATACTGCCGGTAAGAGACGCAGTCCGCAGGTAGTGAGTTAAAGGCAATGTGGATTACATTATGCTGGTTTATGTGTGCCTGATACCAGTTCCTGGAGCTGACAGCAAGCCGATCAAAAACAGGGCGTGTATTCCGGCCTTTTCCAAAATATGCCGCGATCATATTCGCCGCCACAGACTTTCCAAAACGGCGCGGGCGGGTGATGCAGATGTATTTACCGCTCCTGCCGGAACGGTTTTCTGCGCCATCAGATATAGAATCATTTGCCTGTACATTCGGATCAATGATCGGGAGCAATTCATCCAGAAGAGCTGTTTTATCTACAAAATATGTGGACTCTGTATCTTCTTTAAAAAGCATGGAGGCTTTTTTGCTGTTCAAAAGTTTTCCCATGTCAGGACACTCCTTCCAGATGATCTAGGTATTTAGATAATTTTAGCATTATTTTCATGAAAAGACAATGTAGAAATCGAAGGATATCGAACGATCGGGCATTCATGTCACCGTATATGCAGAGAAAATTGAGCGTATCTCTTCAAAAAGCAGAGGAATATTTTAATATGTTCGCAAAACAGACCATTGCCTGTTTTGATCCGGGGCACGGATTATACCATAACCGCTCTGGCCGGACATAATAGGCGCTTTCTCCAGAAATGATAATTGAAAAGATAGGGGAAATAGAAAGCCTCTGGGAGTTTGACTCTATTTTTCTATCTACGGAAGATGAAGAAATATGCACAAAGATCAAAGCATATTACGGTGACCGTGTCTCTTATACGGATCAGGAGCGATATACCATTGAGCCAGGAAAACTCCTGGTAGATCTGCACGAGGAAAAAAAGGAAGGGGAAGGATTCCGCCTGGGAGCGGAGTACCTCTGTACGGTTCATCTGCTTTCACAGTGCTGTTCTCTGATTGCGTCCGGTAATTGCGGAGCAGTCAAAGAAGCACTCAGGCAGAATGACGGAAAGTATCAGCACGTATATGTCTTTCATCTCTAGAATATCCCGACTTATGAGTCACATTCGCGCAATCATTTAGCGGCTCTGACGTCCTTCCCAGATTATCACCCAATCAAAACCTTCTTCCCTTCAAACGCAAACCCATATTTCCGGATCCGTTCCGGTGCGACCCCCGCAGCGATCAGGGATGCGCTGTATTTTTTCTCTTCAATCTGTTCCAATGCTTTTTGTACCGTATCCTCCAGGCTGCCCTCCCTTTTGGGATTACGGACTTTAAATTCCAGGATGACCGCGTCGTCTTGTTCCTGTAGAGGTTCAAGCACCACGTCATATCTTCCAAATCCGCTTTCACGGTTTGAAGTAATTTTATACCGGCCGCCCAGATCTACCACTAAACCAAGGACAAATCCATGGTAAAAGCGTTCCGGCTCTGCTTCTTCGGATAAATTCTTTCCCGTATCAAAATAACTGAATGTAGCCAGCGCGATCCGGTTCATATAAGTGTTCATAGCCTCCAGGTCTCCCAGCAGCATTGCCCTGATAAAATCATTATAAGCTGATGGCATGAACTTGGAAAACCACCCTTCAATCATCTTTTTAAACATAATGCGGACTTCTTTATTTGTTAATACGAGGGTGTACTCATCTATACCTTGCTCTTCATAAAACGTAAGCTTTTCTACTCTCAGGTATCCAGTCGCAAGAAGCAGGCTCCAGACGGCAATTTCATCATGATCCAGCTGGCTGTATACAACCTGTTCATCAATCTGTGTGCAAAGTCCTTTTCCGTTTAATAAGTCTTCCATGATAGTCTTAACATTTGGACTTCCCTCCCGGATCAGCTTTCCGACAAGGCTGTTGCTGCTAGTATTTGCCCAATAGGTAGAAAATTTTTTGAATTTCAGATAATTTAAAATGGACCAGGGATTGTAGATATCTGCTGTCTGCCCAAAAGTAAATCCGTCATACCAGTCTTTTACTTCATTTTTTTTGGATGACAGGCCATACTCGTCTAAAGCACTCCAGACCTCCTGTTGTGTAAATCCAAAGCAATCGGAATATAAATCAGATGTCGTCGTAATTACGGTTAGATTATTTAAATCCGAAAAAATAGATTCCTTGCTCACACGGGTGATGCCGGTCATCAATGCCCTTTCCAAATAAGGGTTTGTCTTAAAGGTAGAATTGAACAGGCTCCTGATAAAGACAGCCAGTTCATCCCAATATCCGTTTATATAGGCTTCCTGCATAGGCGTGTCATATTCGTCTAATAAAATAATAGCTTTTCTGCCATAATAGCGCATTAGATAATCTGACAAGGAGCGCAAAGAGTCTGACGCAAGATTATTCTCCATATCAACAGATATTTCCAGGTATGTCTTTTTCTCATCTTCGTTTAAATGACCGCTCTCCAATAAAAAATCATACTTGTTATATAATTTCTTGATCGTTTGGCATATTTGTCTTCTCGCATTTACGAAGTTCGTCTCCTTTACATCTGCAAAACTCAGAAAAATAACAGGATAGGTTCCCTGAAGCCTACGGTATTTTTCTTCCTTCCATATAGATAGATTTTCGAACAAATTCCCCTTGTCCGCATATTCCACAGAAAAGAACTGTTCTGTCATGCTCATATTCAAGGTCTTGCCAAAACGTCTCGGGCGGGTAATCAAGGTAACCTTATCATCGTTTTCCCACCACTCTTTTATAAACATCGTTTTATCAATATAAAAATTGTTCCTCGTAATTACATCTTCAAAATCTTGCTTCCCGATACCAATTGTTCTTGCCATATTCTTCAATGCTCCTTCCTGAGCCAATGTTCTGTCTATTAATGTTATATTACCATTATTCTTTTTGGAATACAACTTTTGGGGGAAAAAATCCAGTAAGGTGTACCTTCTTGGACAGTTCGCCGGCACGTCTGAACAGGAACACATATTCGACTGCCGAACGCTTCTTTTGACAGCAAAAATATTCAAAAAGCTTAAATAATTATGCAGGGAAAAGGATTTCCCTGGAACAAATTCAAGGAGGAAAAATCATGAGAATCCAACATAATATCA
>QXWX01000179.1 GCA_009911175.1 Lachnospiraceae bacterium
CACGTGCATCTACGAATAGGATGATTCTTTTTGCTTTTTTGCTTTTAGGTTTGATTGCAGCCGTAGGCTGCGGTATGTTATAGCGGCGGGCATAGTTCGGCTCTTGCAGCGGTAGAAACAGTAAGACGGTTTGGAAATGAAAATGTTATTCTTCTAAATCATGATATTAGCTCGAAGGTCGAGTCAATAAAAATCAAAAAGTTTAAGAACCAGGTAGCGGAGTATCTTCAATTGCCGATAACCTACGCGAATTGCGAAGGGTTTGAGCAGAAGACTCCGCTTTCTTTATGTCTGGAGCATGGGAGAGTAAAGTTCCGTTCAGGCCATGAAATCTGTACATATTTTTTAAAGACACAGCCATTTTACCAGTGGCTGGAAGAAAATTATCCGGTTTATGACGGCCAGATGTCCGAAGAGATTGTGCTTATCTATGGTTTTGATGAAAATGAGATACACCGTGTTGCAAGAAGGCGCAGGCATTTGGAAAGCATGGGATATGATACCCTCTATCCTTTAGTGGAGTGGCCGAGAACGATCAATAATATAGAAGAAATAGGTATTTCCAGGCCAAGGGTGTACTTTGAATCAAAGCATGCAAACTGTATTGGATGTCTGAAAGCCGGGAAACAGCATTGGTACAAGGTATACTGCTGCCATCGGGATATTTTTGAAGAAGCAAAGATGGTGGAAGAACAGATTTGTTTCAGCGTGCTTAAATGTGGATATTTAAAGGATTTGAAAGTAGAATTTGAAAAAATGAGACAGGCAAGGGTTCCGGCTACGGAAAATATGGATTCTTACTGGTTCTGGAAATACGCCAGGCAGTAAACTATACAGGAGATGAATGTCGGCAATCCCTGTCGGAAAGTGAGAGGAAGGTTTATGGATGACATAGGAAGATGTGTATGCGGCATGGATGGTCAGAAGTATATCCTTGGACCATGTATATTAAGCGGAAGGCTGTTAATCCATGCGGATAAAAAGACCCGCTTATTTGTAGAAGGGAGCAGCTTTAGTGACGGGGTAATAAGCTGGAGATCTGGAAGAGAATATCCCGAAAAATGCCAGCATTTTCTTACAGGTTCGGCGTTACTGACAGATATAGAAATGGATTTATGCCCTCAATGGAGAGAAGGCGCAGTAGCTGTGAAAAAGGAGGATTTTGAAAGTACTCATGAGGTGTGGAACGGATGGAATACATTGACACCGCATATAAGTCAGTAATAGGTAAATTGAAAAAGTTGTGAAAAAGGAGACCATATTTACGGAATGATACAGTTCTGTAAATATGGTCTCTTTTTTTGTGAAATGGTTTTGACTGTATTAACTTAACATAACCACAAAGGTTGTACCGCCTCCCGGTGTATCTTCCACCCGGATTTTCCCTTTGTGCATATGGACGATTTCTTGTGCGATACAAAGCCCAAGACCGAAATGCTTCTTGTCTTTGTGCGCCTTGTCACAGCGATAAAAACGCTCAAATATTGACTCTTTCTCTGAATCAGGAATACCGATCCCATTATCTGCGACACGAATGGTAATCCTGCCGGAAGTTTCTGAAAGGGAAAGGCAGACCCGGCCATTTTCCGGAGTATAGCTTAAGGCGTTATCCAGCAGGATAGACAGCACCTGTTCGATACGCTCCCTGTCACAGGAATAAGGGGTGGACAATGTATCCGGCAGGATGAAATCAAGAGAAATATTTTTTTTCAGTGCCAGAGGCTCAAACTTTTCATAGGCCGACAGTACCAGGGTATCCAGTTCTACGTTTGTTTTATTTATGGGGAAATGTGTACTGTCTGAACTGGATAATGTCAGCATGTCATCGATCAGCCGTCCCATTCGTTTCCCTTCCTGCATAATCATTTCAGAGAAATGTTCTGCCTCATCAGCAGAGGCTTTACTCATGGAGGAAAGGCAGGAGAGCATAAGTGCCAGAGGTGAACGCAGCTCATGTGAGGCTGCTGCTATAAATTCTGTCTGCTTCTGGCGGTTTATGATTAAGGGGCGGATCATGTGCCATGTGTAGAACCAGAAAAATATCCCAAGTAAGATAATCCCCCAAATATCCGCACCGGCAAATAAAACCCGGCTTACGTTTATGGAATGGGATAATTCCGTTAAAGGCTGCAGAACAGCGATATTCAGTATATGGCTGTTTTTCGGGATCAATGCGATACAGGCATAGTATTTCTTTCCGTCTGTATGCAGTACAAAAGAAGCATTGGAAGAAAGTTTTGTGTCTGAGGTGACGGACTCTTCCGTAAGTCCGTATTCGTCCCGGGCTGTCTTTCTTGCCAAAGCAAATATTTTGGGATCCAGCCGTTGAGGTGACAGGTCTTCGAATATCAGTTTTGTCCCGTTATCCTGAATGCCCATCTCGAACTTTGTATCTGCTTTTAGCTGTGAGAACCATTCAAGAGAAAGCACAGACCGGCTCTCGATCTGGTGGATCAGCATAGCAGCTTTCAATTCAAAATTAGAAAAATAGCTTTCCCTGGCCTCTGCCTCAGAAAAAGAGATGCAGATTAAGGACATCAGGAGCAGGATCAGGCCGCTTATAAAGGTGCAGAAGAGGGTCAGCCGGATATGAAGCCGTTTAAACATAAGGCACCTCCAGACGGTATCCGATACCCCGCACCGTTTTAAGAAGCAGGGTGCTTCTCACTCCTTTCAGCCGGCGGCGCAGGAGATAAATATAGTTATCCAGATTCCCATCCTCCACGGAAGCGTCCGGTCCCCATACTCTGGAAAGAAGGGAGGCGCGGGGAAGCGTCATGCCAGGGTTGCGGAGAAATGTTTCCAGTAAATTCCCCTCTCTTGCCGAAAGAGAGCAGGAATTTTTATCACAGTATAGAACCTTCTGCTTCACATCAAAAGAAATATCCCCCAATTTTAAAGGTTTGTCTCCCTCCCATTTGACAGGGCGCCGTAAAATGCTGTGTATTCTGGCAAGGAGCTCCTCGAAATCAAAGGGTTTTACAAGGTAATCGTCCGCTCCGCATTCAAGGCCGGTGACTTTGTCTTGTAATGCCCCCATGGCAGTTATAAAAATGATGGGTGTATAGATGTCCTTTTCCCGTGTGATTTTTAAGACGGAGATTCCGTCCAATACGGGAATCATCCGGTCCAGCAGGATCAGGTCATGCGCCTGCTGCTCAATAAAGTGCAGGCCATCCACACCGTCATGGCAGATATCTGTCTCAAAATGTTCCCGTTCCAACTGGAAGCGCAGGGTCTCTGCCAGTGATTTGTCGTCTTCTATAATTAAAATTCGCATGAAGTAGCCCTGCCTTTCGTTTTGTATTCTGTCAATGCAGCCTGGATATTACTAATTATATCACAGAAACCTCTAAGAAACCTCTAAAAAAGCTTTTTCAGTTTAGAGATAGGTTAGAGATTAGTAAGGTATAATATTGTCCGGATATTGTGACAGTACCAAGGAGGAAGATATGGGAACAGATTTACACAGCAGAAGGCAGAGAAATCATGGACGCAAATTAAAGAAAGTGTTGTTTATTGGTTTTTTAGCGGGACTGGTATGCGGATTACTGCTTGGAGCTTTGGCTTTTATCATCGGAAATGCATGGAAGGAAAAAAGAAATGAAGCCGAAAATGCCACGAAAAAAAATAAAGAAATTTCCAGACAGGCTTCATTTCATGGAAATGCGGCGACAGTCGGCTTAAATACGGATACTTACCCGTCTAAAAAGGATGACTGGAGACTGGCGCTGGTCAATGAATCCCATCCTTTGGATGAAGGATGGAAACCGGAACTTGCGGAAGTCGTGAAAGACCGTTATGTGGATGCCCGGATTCTGGATGCGGCGGCAAAAATGCTGGAAGATGCGGCCGGTGCGGGAATGAGCCTGTATGTCTGTTCTGCATATCGGGATTATGAGAAGCAAAGGGAGATTTTCAACAGCAGCATGGCAGACCGGCTTTCTCAGGGGTATGGACCGCTGGACGCATATGAAGAAACAAAAAAATCCGTGGCGTTTCCGGGAACGAGTGAGCATGCCACCGGGCTTGCGCTGGACATTACATCCGCACAGTATGTGGAACTGAATGAGAAGCAGGCAGATACAGAGGAAGCGAAGTGGCTTGCCGCTAACAGCTGGAAATATGGGTTTGTACTGCGGTATCCTCCTGAAAAGGCAGATGTAACAGGGATAATCTATGAACCCTGGCATTATCGTTATGTGGGGCAGGAGGCAGCAAAAGAAATGACAGAAAAAAATATCACACTGGAAGAATATAATGGCAGACTTAAGGGAGATAAAAACGAATTGGAGTAAAGAGAAAGGAAAAGACAAGGTGCGAATCGGAGCCTTGTCTTTTCCTTTCAGGAAAGCAGCTTTTGAAATGCCAAAATTGTTTTATATCCATTCTGCGGCGTACTTTCCATTTTCATTGTTCCGCCGTGCGCCTCCACAATCTGCCTTACCAGCAATAGCCCAAGCCCATGCCGCAGGTCCAGACGTTCGTCGGTACTCTTCATATAGTGCGGTTTTTCTTCCAGTTCCCGCAGCTTTTCGGCGGACAGGCCTACGCCATTGTCGGCAACGGTGAGAAAAATAGCCGTGTCAGAGCAGGCAAGCCGCAAGCTGATGGTACAACCCTGCGGGTTGTGACGGATACTGTTCTGTACCAGATTGCCAACTGCCCGTGAGATCAGCCGCGCGTCACATTCTATGACCGCAGTTTCAGCATCTTTGGAAATTTCCGTTTCTAACGAATATTTTTCAGGGATACCGGCATTGAGCAATTCCACCGCATATGAGCGCAGCAGTCTGGAGGGGCGTACCGGAGCCTTTGTGAGCGGCTGCATATCGTATTCCAACTGTGATACCAGATTCAAGTCCTGTACCAGGTCTTTGATTTTTGCGCTCTGTGCCCGGATAATCTCTGCCTCCTGCTGAATATTTCCGCTGGCTGCATGGTCGCGGGCAATCCGCTCAGCATAACCCATAATCATAGAAAGCGGGGTGCGTATATCATGGGAGACACCGCTGATCCAGTTGGCGCGGGCCTGGTTCTGCCTGCTTAATACCTGGGATGCCTGATTCACACTGTCAGCAATTTCCGACAACTCGCCGTGAATAGACAGGCTGACGGGCCTGCCGGAAGACAGTGTTTTAATCGAGGTCATGATCGGTTCCGTGTTTTTGGAAATCTTACGTTTGGAAAAATAGTAGACCAGGAACAAAAGCAATATGTCTGCCGCCAGGATGCCCGTTACGAAAAGTGGAAAAATCCTGACTGCCCGCATGGGAAGATAGTTTCCCGTCAGTTTCATAAAGCTGTCTTTCGGGTAGCCCAGTACCAGCAGGCCCTCTTCCATACTCCGCACAAAAACGGGATACTCCTTAAGATAGCCTTTTGAGAATACGGCGATATCCTGGGCTCTGTACTGTGTTGGTACTTCCTCCGGCAAAGACACCGACCAGTCACAGCTCCCGCCCTCATCCAGATACATGGCCCAGATTTGGTTACGGTTCAGTTCCTGCACCGTTTCTTCTGATATGCCGGAAACAGACAGATCAGCGGCCACTCTCTCCAGCATATTTGCAGGGGACGCCGCGCCGTATTCCTGGAATACGATCCCCCCAAATGTCAGAGAAAACGCCAGGATGTTGACAAGTAAAAGGATCAGAACAAAGGCAAAAAAGGAAAGGAGATACTTTGATATATATTTTCCAAATGCTTTCATCGGTTATTTCCTCGCCAGCAGCTTATAGCCCAGCCCCTTAACCGTCAGCAGGGAAACCGGCTTTGACGGGTCTGCCTCGATCTTCCCCCGGATGCGGCGCACATGGGCGTTCAGGCTGTTTTCATAGCCAAAAGGATTGTCGCCCCACAGGGCTTCGCAGAGCGTGTCCACAGTCACAATGCGTCCCTCATTCTTCGCAAGGGTTTCCAGCAGCTTATGCTCCATCGCCGTCAAAGGAAGTACCTCACTGCCATTGTCTACTTCGGCCCGGCTGAAATCCACCGTACAGCTATGAAGCTTCAAAATTGGCTCGTCCTCCTTGTAGCAACGGCGCAAAACCGCGTAGATCCGCAGTAAAAATTCCTGGGGAAGAAAGGGCTTCGCGATATAATCATCGGCTCCAAGGCCAAGGCCTGCCAGCTTGTCTGCTGCCTCGTCACGGGCTGTCAGAAAAATGATGGGAATGTCCGTCCATGTGCGTATCTGTCTCATCAGGGAAAACCCGTCACCGTCCGGGAGCATCACATCCAGAATCGCAAGATCAGGCTTTTCCGCTTTGGCGGCGGCAATTCCCTCTTTCATATTGGGGGCAGTAACAAGATACTGAAAGCCCTCATCTGTTAGTATAGCTGTTATCATTTTCAAAAGCTCCGGTTCGTCATCAACCAGCAGGAGCTTCTTACTGTGTAAAAATGTATTGTCCATCGCGGCACCTCCCCGACAAGCTGTACAACCTACATAAATTGTGTTTTTGTCAGCTTGATTATAGCATACCGCAGCCTACGGCTGCAATCAAACCTAAAAGCAAAAAAGCAAAAAGAATCATCCTATTCGTAGATGCACG
>QXWX01000180.1 GCA_009911175.1 Lachnospiraceae bacterium
TGTATAATATATAATTATATTATATAATTTATACACAGATTTGTAAATAGAAAAAAGTAAAAAACATCAGTATTTATGCGGGTTCTCAACACTTTTATACTAGATTATGTGTATAATTTATCGGGAGTTTAGGCTGAATTATTCACGGAATAACGGCATCAACTGCTGAAACCCGCATGGTTACTGTATTTTAATTGAATATTGCTTTTC
>QXWX01000181.1 GCA_009911175.1 Lachnospiraceae bacterium
GCAAACGAACATGAAAATTATAATAATAAACGGAAGTCACAGAAAAAACAGCGCAACGGCATTGATACTGCATGAAATATATCAAAAATTAGAAACTTACCCTAATGTAGAAATTCAATTTTTTAATGTTGCAGACTTGAATTTGAAATATTGTGTTGGTTGTTGCAAATGCTATAAAAATGGTAAATGTATTTTTAATGATGATCAAGGAGTTATAGCTAAATGGAAAAAGCATAGCATTAAAAACAGAAAAATAATATAAACCGCCACCAATTCCTAATATCTTTTTTTCTGTTATGATATAATTTTCTTGTTGACTTAAAGCGCACTTCATAGTTTATGATTAAGAAGAAAGGCAGATTAATATGTATTCAGCGAAGGAAACAGCCCAAATGACAGGATTATCAACAGCAACTTTGAGATATTACGAAAAGGAAAAATTACTGCCCCAAATAGCTAGAAACAGCCAAAAATACAGGCAATATACAGACGAGGACATTGAATGGATTAAAATGATACAGTGTATGCGTATGGCAAATATACCCATTCATTCCATTAAAGAATATGTTGCACTGTTATTACTGGGAGGTGAAACCCTTGAGCAGCGTTTTGCTATGGTACAAAATCACATGGAGGATATTAAAAAGCAAATGACTAATTTACAGAATGCATTTGAATTGACACAAAAAAAGTTGTCATTCTATAAAAAACTTTTAGAGGATTCTTCCTTTAAAAATATGTCCTATAGCGAGGAATGGAAGTTATTTAATCATGGAGAAAATTAAAGAGAAAAAACAGGAGGAAATGGAAAATGCCTTATATCACAGTAGAAAGCGGTGTTTTATCTGATATGCAAAAGGAGGAACTGATTAAACGATTAACAGAAATATCATCTGACATTATGAAAATACCACAAGAATTTTTTGTAACAACCATAAAAGAAATGCCCGACAAAAATTTTGGCATTGGTGGAAAAACCATTGACAAGGTAAAGGCAGAGTATATGCAGACACATAATAAGCAATGATAGGATAATTTAAAGCACAGGCAGGGAAAAGGAATGGAAAATGTTTTAATTACAGGGACAACAAGCGGGATTGGAAAAGCGTTTGCCGAAAAATTTGCAAGCATGGGAAATAATATCATACTTGTATCACGAGATAGGCAAAAACTGGAACAGCAGCAATTATATTTACAAAGTCAGTATCATGTAACTGTAAATTTTATTGCATATGATTTGTCAAAAGAAGATGCCGTAGATTTGATTATGAAGCAAATATACAACTGGAATATACCTGTTGATTTCCTAATCAATAATGCGGGCTTCAATGAGTGTGGCTTATTTACCAAAACAGATATTAGCAAGGAAATAAAAATGATTGACTTGCACATACGTTTTGTTACGCAACTTACAAAACGTATTTTGACAACTATGGAAAAGAATAATTACGGGTACATACTGAATGTCGGTTCAACAGGTTCTTTCATTCCCTCTCCCTCTGATGCAGTTTATTCCGCAACAAAAGCATATATTATGTCTTTTTCAAATGCCCTTTATGGAGAATACAGACATACAGGAATAAAAATCACTTTGCTTTGTCCCGGAGCAACAGAAACCGATTTTGCACGAAAAGCAAATATAGAACAAACCTTGCTTTTTAAATTTGCCGTGATGAAACCCGAACAAGTTGTTAAAATAGCTTATCCTAAAATAATAAAAGGAAAACGCTTAATCATTCCGGGACTGTATAACAAATTTCTCATTTTCTGCTCAAAGATAATGCCTCTTGACATTACAAACAAGCTGACAATGATTATGATGAACAATTTCTGAGAAGAAGGTGATGACATATTGGAAAAATTTTAGTGCTGACACTTAATGAACAAGAAGAAACAGTAACCGACAAAATTATATCGGCAATCGCAGACTATATACAGATTGAACCTATGCAAATTGCTCCTGCTCCTGTCTTATCCTTTCCGGGACTTGAAATCAGACAGTGCCAACGCCGGATACTTCAAGACGGGGAGAACATAAACCTTACCCGCCTTGAATACCGTACTCTTGTACTCCTTGCTTCTAATCCCGGAATTGTCGTCACAAGGGCACAAATTTTTGAAGCTGTTTGGAACATGGACAGTGATAGCTGTCAGTCAAGCGTTTCTACCGTGATTTGCAATCTGCGGAAGAAGATAGAGCCGAACAGCAAGAACCCGACTTACATCAAAACCGTGTTAGGTGTCGGCTACAAATTTGACATAAGAAACGCCGGGGAATGACTTTCTACTGCTGTCAATCCCCGGCACTTTTTATCTCTCCAATGCCCTCTCTAACTGCTGTTTCTGCCCTTTCAAATCGCTCTGTTTCTCATACAGATTATTCCGCTCTTTGCAGAGTTCTTTCATGCGCTCTAACCGCGCCCGCACTCCCTCCCGGCAATCCGGCTCTATCTTCTTATATTCCCCGGTCAGATTGCGGATTGTATTGTTGTTTTCCTTTATCTGCTCCGACAGGCATACCCAGTCTATCAAATTTTGTACTTCCTTGTCCGTTTCATAAAGGTCTGTATCTGCCACAATTTTAGCACTCAGCCGCAACATAACTTTCTTTTCCATATCCGTCATATCCTATCAATCTCCTTTCCTATCGGCTTATTTCAAAGGCACGTTTCTTTGCCCTTTCTGCCTGTTCTAATGCCTTTGACCGTTCCACTATCGACGTACCTGTTCTCTGCCTAAATAGCGCTCCAAACGCCCCAAATCAGACACTTTTTCCTGCAATCGGTCTATGGTGTTGCTCTGCTCCATAACCTTGTCCGTCAAGCGGCTAATCTGTTTCTGCTGTCCGTCCACTTTTGCGGTCAGCTTCTTGCTTTGCTCCGTAAGCTGTACACACTTGATAGTCAGATTTTTAATGACCTCTTTCAATTTCTCTACAAGCGGAAGTGCCTTTTTATCCCGATAATTCTTTGCGCTCATCAATGCCCCCGGCTCTGCCAACTGCCATTTCACATCTTCATCATAGGCGTGTATGTTGCGCTCCATGACTTCCTTTGACTGTACCATTTTATTGATTTCCTGCTGTAACTTTTTCTGCTGTTTCTCCAACTTTTCATTTTCGGATAACAGTTTTTCCTTATCCTCTGCCAATGTTTCCGTCTGCTCTTTTAACAGATGGTTTGTTGCGGTAAGTTCCGATACTTCCTGCCGGATCGCTTCGCCCTCTTTCCGTATCTGCTCCGTTTCCTGTCCTGCCGCTATCTGCTGATGAAGAATATCGGATAATTCCTCTTTACTGCCGGAGATTGTCTGTTCCAGTTCCGCAACCTCTTTCTGTCGTTCCTGCTTCTCAAAATCGAGTACGGACAAATGCTTGTTATGTGTACCTAACCGTTTCCACTGTACGCCATGCCGCCCCATGACTTTAGAAAGTTCCTGCTTCTCCGCTTCAATCCATTCATTCCATTCCGTCATTCCCCTTGTGCCGCCTTTGAAGCCCTACTCCGACAGTGCGCCTTTGAGGGAAACTCTCGTATCAAGTCCACGCCTGCTGTCACGGATAAATGGAACAAAATCAATGCGAATGTGCGGCGTCTGCTCGTCCATGTGCAAGTGACTTGAAAAAACTTTCATGCTCCCACGCCTGCGCTTCCCTTTTGGTTGCAAAACCTCTCTTTTGTGTCTGTTTCCTCTCCCCTTTCCAATTGGTAAAGCGGTAGATAACCCGCCACGTCCCCGTAGCGTTGTCCTTGTATACAGCCATTTCATCATCTCCTTTCTATTCGCTGTAACATACCTTTTTATGAAAAAATGTAGCGTTCACACGTCCTGCCACCGTCAGATAGCCCTGTTTCTGCATTTCTGCGTTCAGTTCCCTTACAATCTGATAGGCTTTTGACTTTGACACACGCAGTTCCGCTGCCACTTCCTCCACCGTCATAAATGATTTCTCTGTCATTCAGATACCCTCTTCTTCAATATTTAACTGTTTTTGTTTAAGTCTTGTTGATATGATGCTAAATAAATTCCGTTAAGTCAAGTGGTTCGCAGGAAAATCTTAACTTTTTTGTTTAAGTTATTCTTGCTATTTCTATTGTACCAAATCGCTGGCGCGATGGCCAGAGTAGGTACATATTTCCTAAAAATTAGTAGTTTTTCCTTCTATATTTCAAAAAAAGTAGCAGTTTTTGTAGTTATGCTGTATTGTTAAATCACCAAAAAAAACAATCACATAACACAAGAA
>QXWX01000182.1 GCA_009911175.1 Lachnospiraceae bacterium
CTGCTATGCTTAGTTTATCATACATTTGGACAATCAACAACTACATATTTTATTTCTCTCCAAGACCACCGCCTTGAAAAATGCTCTTACTCTGATCTACACCATCATTCATTCCATTTTTCAAGGAGGACTATCATGGACTATTTATCTATGTTTATTGAAATGCTTCAGGCAAGAAACCTGGCTTCTAACACAATCCGCAGTTATACAACCTATATCAAACCCTATCTACTGTTCCTTTCTTCCATGAATATCCGGCCTGAGGATGCTTCCTGGCAGGTTGTCAGGAATTTCCTGCGCTGGATACAGAAAGAACGCTTTTTATCTGACCGCACAGTAAATCTGGTCATTTCTAACCTCCAGTTCTTTTGGACCTATGTCCTGCACCAGGCCTGGGATAAGACACAAGTACCTTTCCGTAGATTTGATGTATATCTTCCGTTTGTACCAGACCGGAATCTGGTTCGGCGTTTCCTGGAGTCTCTTGATCACCCAAAAGCCAATCTTGCCGTCTCGATTCTTTATTCCACCGGCATGCGGCTGGATGAACTCTGCCATCTGAGATGCTCCGATATCTACCTTGATGCCGGAAAGATCTATATCCAGCGCTCGAAGAACCATTCCGACCGTTATGTTCCACTCACCCCTTCCATCAGGGACCGGATCGTGAATTACTGGCTTTCCCTGCCAGTTGGGCAGAGGCCGCGGCAATGGCTTTTCACACAGCAGCGTTCCCTGGATGCACCAATGGATAAACAGTGGCTGCAGCGTGTCATTCTGCAGAAGAAAAAGGAACTCGGTATCGATGGCAGGCTTTGCGCCCATTCTTTCAGGCACGCATACGCAACCCACAGTTATGAAAACGGCATGGACCTGGTCACCCTGCAGTCCCTGCTTGGACACCGCTCGCTGAATTCCACTACCATCTATCTCCATCTCGCGCAGCCTTCGCGTAATGCGACCATAAATCCCTTTGACCAGTTGGGAGGTGGAATCCGTGGCTAACCGAAAACTCCAGGGAATATTTGGGCTCTCCGCATGCCCCCAGGACAGCACAGCCTCCCGTTTTCCCATCCAGAAAATCTTTCAGTCTTCTTACGGGGCTTTCTGCGAAAACGGCACAAACCAGTCGGAGGTTCAGAAAAAAGCCGCCCATGCCCTCATTCGGTGCAAGTCTGGAAGCCTGGGCTGTAATGTCAGTGTCTGTGAGGACTGTGGGCATACGGAGGTCCATAATAATTCCTGCCGCAACCGGCACTGTCCCAACTGTCAGGCAGTGTTAAAAGAAGTCTGGGTGGATAAACGCCGTTCCGAAGTGATCGACTCCCCTTATTTCCATGTAGTCTTTACGCTTCCCCATGAACTCAACCCACTCCTTTACTGTAACCAGAAGCTGCTCTACTCCCTTTTCCACAAATGCTGCTCACAGACACTTCTGGAACTTTGCAAAGACAAAAAATATCTCGGCGCGACCCCAGGGATCATACAGGTCCTCCACACCTGGAACCAGGAGCTTTCCTATCATGTCCATATGCACTGTATCCTTTCTGGCGGCGGATTGACACCAGACCATAAGATACGGCATTCTAAAGAAACGTTC
>QXWX01000183.1 GCA_009911175.1 Lachnospiraceae bacterium
AAACTTTGAAAAATTGGCTGACAATGAATATATACGCAATTAGACAAAACTAACTCAAAATCACCTTTTAAAGCTGGTAGGGGAATCTGGGAATTGTCATAAAAGAAAGAATATGATAGAATATCAGAGAGGAACAATCGGTGTTGCAAGGTGGTAACCTCCCAAAACTTCATGCCCGGTTTGCCGGAGTACATAAGAGGGGAGGTGGCGCAAATGACAGCTTTTGAAATCATTTCGATTTTCATAGGTATATTAGCTCTGCTGATTGCCTTTGGTAGTTTTGTTATAGCGTTGCTTGCCTTTCTCGATAAGAGGAACAAGCGAAAATAAATAAGCCTACCTTGTATCTTGGCGGAACAGGTAGGCTTATCGTCTAATCTTGTGAGGTCAACCACTTTGTGGGCGGTTGTTTCCTCTTTTGTATCTATAATATAGCATAATCCCCGGATAAATTCAAGAAAAAATTCCGTTAATGCAAACCGTTAGGAAAATAATAGACTGTTGCCCTCTGTGGTTCTACAGGCTTAAAATACTCGTCCGGGTTTTCTCCGGCTTCTATTAACTCCTGTCTGCATTTCTCTATCCGCTGTAAAAGTTCTTCCCGGCTTTCACCGGTTATCGCCATCACATCATCTAAAGAAAAATACTCATGCTCATTAAATGCAGATGCAAGGCTCATTCTCAAACCGCTGTAGATAGCTTCTAATGACAAATCATAGTTTTGTATGCCATCATCTATAATCGGCTCTAATTCTGCTCTGGTAACGCCATATTTGCCATAATTCGCAAGCAAATTGTTTATAAGTGTGTCCTTTTCCATAATTATATATTTTTACCATGCGTTCATACTCTGCTTGATTCATATAAATTTCTCCCTCCTATCTAAAACTATACGGCTTATTTTTGAATGTGTTTTCAGTTAATCGCCGTTAAATATAACCGTATGGTGTATCATACTTTGATATATGCTCTTGCAAGCGTGGATTTTCTTCAAGATAATACTTTTCGGGGGAATCTCTACAGTCTGCTTGAACCTCTATACACAATTGCCGAAATTCGTCTACCATCTGTTTTTCTTCTCCCTCCGGCACTTTCCCCCAAAAGTCAAAATCTGTAAATGATATTAAATCATATGGCAGCAGAAATCTAGCAAAATAATAATCCCACTTATCAGAATCCATCTTTTCAGTATCTACTATCTTCTTATACTCCGCTCTCTGCCGTTCTAATTCATCTATATCCATCGTTGATGAAATTGTCGGCTGTAAATACTTTGTTTTTAACGTCATTGCAGGAGCAGGATAAAATTCATTTGGCGGCACCTCATGAAATGTTTTCTCAAACATCTGCTTCTCAATATCATATAAAATTCGATATGGCAGCAGTACCTTATTGAAATGTAGTTTTCCGAACGCCATTAAATGAAACGCCATAGCCCTGTGTTGCTTTCTGTCCAACTCTTTCTTTTTCTCCAATGCTTCAAGTGCCTTTTCTCTTTGCTCTGCATTCATCATTCTTTAAATTCCCCCTCTATCGCTGGAACAAATTCACCTTTTTCATTATTCCACACAAGTCCTGCATCTGATATCTGTTGTTCTATTGTTGGTGGTTTTACTGGCGTTTTATCGCTAATAGCCTCAATCTTAAACTCTGAAGTGTTGACATAACCATGATTGTTAGATAGGTCAAACATTGCTATAACAGGTGGTATCTGCATATGATACGCTAATTCCTTTTTGCAGGCGGCGATTGCATTCTTTGTCTGTTTAATGAAATCCTGCCAACTGCTGCCCCTTTGCTGTTCATAGGTCAATAATGTGCGTCTGGTTATTCCCAAGAA
The DNA here is from genome assembly GCA_009911175.1 of Lachnospiraceae bacterium. Next base: position 1,841 of record QXWX01000183.1, read on the forward strand.
TGTGCATAACGCTTCAATATCCGGCACTAATTTTTTGTCGATATCCGGGCTTGCATTGGTATCTCTCACATACTGAAAATAATCAATAGTGGTTTGCCTAAATTCTTCTAATCCATCCTCTGTATCAGCATATGCCGGAGGTCTGCCTGTTTTCAAACTGTCAATAGTCATGCTTAATACCGCATCAAGCGTATTATCCGCATCTATCGGCTTTGGCGTGAATCGTTTGTACTCTTTCGGTTTGATTTCATTTTTCATGTTTCATCATCTCTCTTTCTGAAAATTTCCTTTTTTAGTGTAAAGAAACAACGTGATATGGTTAGTCCAATCATCTACAAATTTTCTATCCCACTTCACTTCAACACCTCCCTACAGAAATATTGAAACGTCGATACTATGTAGTAACCGCTATACTCAGGGGAAATAAATTGTATATTAGTATCGAATCTGTGTTCCCATGTTTTCAATGAAGCCATAAAACACGTTGGAGTAAATTCTGTTCGGTATTTATGCCCGATAATGTCAGAGTAGCCGCCGGGGGCTTCAACCATTAAATATGACTTACAATTATCACTCTTCGCTTTTAAAAATTCCGTCTCGAACTGCTGCCGCTTTTGAGCTAAATTACCGGACAATTCTTCTAAACTGGCTTTTCTTTCAATGATTATGTCCTTATGAAAATAAATATCCTCGCCTGCTGCCACCGCCGGAATCATAAACGAATAATCGCCGTATTCCAGTTTTTCCACCTGATAGGCAATCTTCTGTTTTTTGAAATAGTCCAGTATATGAGAGTTTTTCTTTTCCCGGCTGTCCACCAAAACAATCATGCTCTTTGTCAGCCGCTTTATATCCTCAACTGAAAATTTATATTGTTTCATTTTTTGAATTTCTCCTTATAAACTCGCTCCAATTCAGTAACTACTGTTAGCAACAAATTAACTACAAATTTGCACTCATTATATCGCTTTGCTATTTCACTACTTTCATTAGCTACCCGCTCCCAATAACTATCATCTTCTCTAACATCTGAATATTTTTTGTGAAAATCCCAGACTGATTTATACATCTTAAAGTAATCCATCTGCTCCACCTACTTTCATAAAATCCGTTAAGAAAAACGTAGAATCTCTTACATTTGATTTACACATTTCAATTTGCAAAAGTCTTGAAACCCTTAATTTTACTGGGTTTGTGCATATTGTGTAAACAGTATGTGTTGATATGAAAACTAACTCTATAGATACTTTACATTCCATTTACACAAAACTGCACATTTGCCATTTTAATCAAAAGGGAGTTTCGCACTATTGCCTATTTCTATAAATTCTTCATCTGCAAGAACATATCCTTTTATAACATTTCTAACTGTCTTTCCGTCAATGGTTCCACTTGCAGAAAACAAGTTCCTAGCCCTTAATTCAATATAAAAATTATTTCTTCCGTCAATACCCAACCCGGAATCAGAACACCATTTTGAATAGGTCTCATATACTGCTTTTGCAGATACATTCTTATCAGATTTTATCAAGCACTCTGAAATAAACCGTCCGATTTTATCGGAATCACTTTCATATTCTTCTGTAGAATGTTGAATGGCAGCAGGCGGCGTTAATCCCTCTTTACGGTACAAATATAGACCATCAATCATCCAATTTAGAATACCGGCTGATTCTTCTCTTAAATCATCTTTTAACCGCTTATTCTGCTCTTTCTCTTCAAAATGTTTGCTAAAGCTGACTACCCTCACACGACCACTCTTGAAAATCGTGTTGTCAGTGATTGTTGGCAGATAATTTGTGTTTAAAATCAATTTGAATCTCGGCGTAAATGAAAATTCATTCTGATGCAGAAACCTAGCTGTTACCCGGTCACGCCCGGTCAATGTTTTTACAAGTGAAGTATCGAAAATCATTCGTTTGGGAGGTTCGGACGCAATTACAAGCCTGCTGCCCGCTAATTTCGCAATATCCGGCGAAGCTGTCCGGCTATCCTTATTTTGCTTAACGGCTAAAGTTTCCGGTGAAATTGTCGCTCCATAATCCGCAAGTATTGATAGAATCGTCTCGCAAATTGTACTCTTGCCATTCCTTGTAGAACCTCCGTAAAAGAAATATAGTTCTTCCTCCGCTGTGCATCCAGTAAGGCATAGACCAAAGATTTTCTGCATATACTTAATTTTCTCTGTGTCACCCTCCATAATTTCAGAAATGGTCTTCTTCCATAATTCACAAGTGGCAGCAGGCTCATAATTTGCATTGCATACTTTTGATAATAATAAGTCAGCATTATGCTTCAATACTGTTGGTTTATCTCCCGATAAATCTAAAACGCAATTCTGACAGTTTAAAAGAAAATCTTCCTTGTCAAGTTCTTCATTTTCAAAATAATTCAAGTCTTTTGCATCATTTACCATTGTATTTCTATCTCGATAATTCATCAGGCGTGACGCATATTTCAAATAGCTTTCCCTTTGCTTTTCATCTAATCCGGTGTTGCTAACCGCATAAGATAACAATGCATCTGCCAGTTTTTTAGCATTTCTTTTCGCTCTCATGCCCTCTGTGTCTGCTACCCACTTAATCCCGTTGTAATACATCCAGTCCTTTTGTGTGGGGTTGTATCGGCTCACATCCTTAAATACGGTACTGAATAGCTCCGCTGAACCTTTGTCATTTCTTGCGAATCTCTTAGAAGCATCTAATTCTATCAGCTTATCCACAAGAGAGATTCTTCTACTTTCTACATTCTTTACGGATTCTTTAACGGTATTTTTTCCTTGTTTAAACATCTGTTCAAACTCTGCCTTGCTATGTCCTGCATTAAAATAGTCTGTGATATCTCCCTTTGGCATATCCGACATAGGAACAATCACCCTTGCACTTTTAGCAATCCCTTGTAAATCTCTCTGAATCACGCTTACAACATGCTTTCCCGGTTCGTCATTATCTGCCAGTATAATTACATTTGCATTTTTGAATAACCCGGCAAAATCCTGTTGCCAATCATTCACACCGCCATAAGTAATAGCTGTATAACCTTTTGATTTAAGCGTATTTACATCTTTTTCGCCCTCCGGGATAAATATAGGCTTGCCCTCTGAAATTGCCTTATTTATGGCTTGTACGCCGTCAGGCGCATAGATAGATTTCAGTTCCCGACGGTTCCTGCCTTGCAATCCGTAGGTAAAACGCTCATTCTGAAGAACCCCATATAATATTTTTTTACCCTCAAGCCTAATCTTTGTAAAAGCATAGCCACCGTTAATAGAAACGTAATGGTATATCGCTTCAATCCGGCGTTTCTCTCTGCCCTCAATGTAGGCTTTCCATTTTTGGTTTATCGGCTCAACATCATAAAAAGTATTTTTCTTTTCAAGTCCCGCTGCCCTTAAAATATCATCAACCTTGCATCCTGCATGACAATAAAATAATGTACATTTTTTCCCTTTTGTGATTGTCAGTGATGCATGTTTATCATCATGCGCCGGACATCTGCATTGCGCCTTAGTTCCATAGCGTTTTTTTATTTCAAATGGCAGCAGGTTACTTTCATATATTTCTATATCTGTCATTTATCCCACCGCCCCTCTAATAAACCTCGTATCTGCTCGGCTTTCTCGTCAAGGGCATCCATTACACGCTGTGTATATACATAAAAATAAATGTCTTTGCTATGTTCTGTTTGTAGTCGTTCGTATATATCACGCTTTTTCATTAATTCTCTCTGCCGTTTTTCCAACTGATATCTTTTTAGAAAATTCATTCAGATTCACCACCCTTTTTGTAAACAAATCCTGTGTGCATCCAGAACAAGCGAGGACTAATCCAATAAGTATATTGACTGCTGCCCGGTAATTTAAAAGCCTTGCCAAACTCAACCATATTGTTTTGAAGCATTACTCTAAGCGTTTGTTTGTCAGTTCCCATCGCCTTGGCAGCCACTTCAATCGGCACTGATGCAGTATCGAAAACAGGTTCTTGAAAGACTTTGATTTCTTTTTCTTCCATATCATCACCGCCCACTTGTTGATAACTCGTCAATGATCTTATAAATATGCTTCTCTGTTTCAGCACTAACTTTCTCGTCATAACGCAACATCCTTGAAAAATTACTATCAGACATTCCATATTCTTGAGCGACTCTCCATAATGGCACACCCTTTGATTTCGCTCTTTCTTTTATTGTCTGTATAATGGGGTTAAAACCCTCGCCTTAAGGCGAAACCTTTAGGTCAACCCCATAACCTCAAGTTT
>QXWX01000184.1 GCA_009911175.1 Lachnospiraceae bacterium
AGCATTGGCATAAGTGTTTTTCTTATGCAGAAATTTTGCCATTTTGCGTCAAAAAATATTTATAAGTGGCCTAAAAAGCTGCATAACTCAGGAATCCCCCTGTGCTTCACATTTTGATTTACAGCCCATTCGCCTCCAGATTCTTCTTATAAGCTCCCAGCTCCGTATAGATCGCTTCTTTGAGCGGATTCCGCTTCGTCTGCCGGATGATCCGCGCCTCGTACACCAGCACCCCGATGTTGAACGCAAGCGCCGCTACGCTTAGCAGCAGCTTGGGCAGGTCGGACTGGGTGGAGGTGATGGCAAAATACTCCTCCACCGCAGAATAATCCACTGTCAGGGAAAACATGGCCCACAGCGCCAATGTCTGCGCCCTGTGCTGCAGCCACGCCCCCCGCCGGATCAAAAACTCCGCCGCCGTGCAGGAGACCAGAAGCAAAAATCCTGCATAGAAGGAACGGTTGGAAATGCAGTTGTAGCAGTAGGACAGATTCCAGAGGTCATAGGCAATGATCCAGAACCAGAGCTGGTCCGCCCACACCATATCCTGGGATTTTGTCTTTCCGATCTGAATGCCCAGCCATCCCGTGATGGTGATGATATTCAGGATGCCCGCAATGGCATTGATCACATTCCAGGGGCCGCCGATCATCTGCAGCCCGGCCTCGATCTGCCCGGTCTTGGGCAGACATTCCAGGTCCGCGTACACCGCCTCCAGAATATTGACTGCCAGGATCAATGCCGGGTAGGTCAGCATGAATTTATTTTTCTGCAGCTTCGGGATATACCGCAGCAGCATGAATCCGATCACGCCGGCCAGCGCGGAATAGGTCTTGACCCAGGCGAACCAGGTGCCGCCCACATTTCCTCCCGCAGTCTTGGGCCAGATAAAAAAGGTGGCGATGACCGGGATGATGACATACATCCCGATCCCTGCCCATTTAAAACGCCGGGTCACCTCATTCAGCCCGATCAGAGCCGCGGTCAGCCCGAGAAATACCAACACACTTGTAAATGTATAACCTGTAAAAAAGAACATCAAAAGCCCCCCTTTATTCTAAGTCCTCTCATAGCCCCCCGCAATCCCGTTTTAGCTGAATCCGCGCCGGGCTATCGCGGCATTTTCAGAATCGCAGCTCCAGATCACTGATGGGATACGCCTTGCAGGAATGGATATATCCGAACAGCTCATCCGCATACCGCAGCAGCGCCCCCTGGGCGGTAAATACCTTCCCGGATACGAGCTGCACCCGGCACAGGCTGCATTCGCCGGAGCGGCAGCATACATTGACCCGAAGGCCGCCGCGCTCCAGGGCAGTGAGCACGCTTTCCCCGCTTTTCGCTTCGATGGTCTGATCTCCCACTTTGATCTGAAACAGTTCCTCTCCCGTCATTCCTTCCGGCCAGCCCGGTTCATTCCAGATATCCCGTCTTGTCCCGAATACCTCTCTGCGGATTGATCGTCCCGGGATCTGAAGCTCATCCAGCGCCTTGCGGCAGAATTCCATCATCACCGCCGGGCCGCACATATAATAGGTGCAATCCAGAATGTCCGGCACATGCGCCCGGATCCGCTCCGCGTCAATGAAGCCGTGCTCCATTCCTTCCTTCTCCTCATCCGACAGGATCAGCGTATAGTGAAAATTCGGATGCCCTTCGGCAAATGCGGCCAGCTCCCCGTGGTACATGGCCAGCTCCTCTGTGCGGCTCCCGTACAGCAGCGTAATATCCCGATCCTCCCCGCTCTCCAGCGCAGTCCGGATCATGCTGACAAAGGGCGTGATCCCGCTCCCGCCGCCCAAAAATACGGACCGCTTGGAGTGAAAGACCGGATGATACCGAAACACCCCTGCCGGGCCGTTTGCTTCCAGCCGGTCCCCGACTTTTAGCTGCCGCAGAAGATAGCCGGATACAAATCCGCCCTCCACCGCTGCCACGGTGATCTCATAATAGGCCCGCTGCTTTGCCGAGGAGGACAGGCTGTAGGGCCTGGACGTGCGCGCCCCGTCGATCTCGCAGAATACGTTGATATACTGCCCTGCCTCAAAGGGCGGCAGATATCCGGTGTCTGATACCAGCCGGATCCGCTTCGCGATGGGGCTGACCGGTTCGATCTCGCTGACCGTCAGGCGCAGGACAGAAGGGTGGTACTGGTCCACCTTCCTCTGGACCGTCCCCCGCTCCAGAGAGATATCCTTTCCCGTCTTTTTCGCCATTTCCAGTTCCTTCAAGGTTTCCGGGCCGTTCTGCATGGTACTGATGATCATCTCTTTGATTGGTTTTTTGCTCATCCTATCTGCCCTCCTTTAAAATAGACTGCGCGATCTTGTCCCCATATGCATAATTGGGGCCGAAGCCGCATGTATTGACCCAGCCGCCGGAAAAGGTCAGTCCGGGGATAAATTCATCCTGCGGGAAGAAGAATACACTGGATTTCAGATCCTGCTCATAGCCGTAGATCGCCCCGCCCGGATGGCCCAGATACCGCATATGGGTCAGCGGCGTGGCTACCTCCATTTCCTCGATGTGTCCCCGCAGTCCCGGGAAGCGGGTCTCCAGACGTCTGACGATCTCGTCCGCCGCCGCGTACTTCGTCCGATGGTACTCCTCAGGCGAGAGCTTTTCCCATGCCTCACCGTATTTCAGAGTGCCCGCCGTGATAATGGACGTCCCCGGCGGCGAGACGCAAGGATCGTCAATGGTATAGCAGGTAGCTACAATTGGGTCTGTCTTTGTATCAGTAAAATACGCATTCTTAAAATCCTTGTTGGCATCCAGGCTGTCATAGATCAAATTGAAGGAATCGGTAAATCCGATCTCCTCCGGCGTACAGTCCAGGCCGATGAAGCAGGTCAGCGCGGAAATGCCCGTGGTATAGCTCTTAAAATACTGCCGGCAGGCCTCCGGCACCTCCTCATCCTTCAGAAGCCCTGCATAGGTCACGGTGGGAGATACATTGGAAATAATCTTGCGGGCATGGTATTGATTGCCGTTTTCATCCTCCACGCCCACAGCCCGGCCGTTTTTTATCAGGATCCGCTTCACGCCGCGGTTCAGGAACACGTCGCTCCCATGTCTGCGGATGGTATCCATCAGCGCCTGACTCATGACCTGGCTGCCTCCCCGCACATAGTAAGGCATGTCTACTGTATACAGATACATGCATCTGGCCAGGATGGAGAAGGGGAACCGCTCCGGCGGCATTCCCATAAAGCACCAGTAAGCCGACAGACAGAGCTGCAGTTCCCTGCTTTTGAAAAATTCATCCAGCACGTCCTGGGTGCTCCGGACGCCGTACTTTGCCAGTACCTTGTAGATCTTCGGAAATCCCGTCTTAGTGATAAACTTCTTCAGCTCCGAAGGATTTGCCGGGCTTGCGGCGCTCTTTGCCAGGAAATCCGCAATTTCCTCGTTGAATTTCCAGACCATGTGGAAATAATGCCGGATGGCCTCCGCCTCCTCCGGAAATTCCCTGCACAGCAGATGGCAAGCCTTCTTCTTATCCGCCGGAAGCGCCACTCCCCGGCCTCCCGGCAGGTTGATCTTGTATAAGGTTTCGATGGGGATCCACTCAATGGCATCCTCGATCCCCCATTTACGGAACAGCTGCCTGGTCGGGCCAGGCTTGTCCTTCGTGTTCATCCCGTTGAGCTGGTGCAGCGCCACTTCAAATTCGAACCGCCCCCTGCGGAATGAAGTGCCGCAGCCCCCGGGAATATTGTGCTTCTCAAATACCACTGTCTTTTTGTGATTCACCGCCAGGGTAGCCGCGCTCGCCAGCCCTCCGTTCCCCGCGCCGATCACGATCACATCATAATTCGCCATGTTATCTTCCTTTCTTGTCTCATATTATAACCAATTTGCGCCTGCCCGCGCGCCATCGCACAGCGATTTTCATGCGCGCGATTCCTTATAATCAAATGATTCCGAAATAGATTCCCACCGGAACCGCGATCAATACCAGATTCAGGATCATCAATACAATCTGCACCGGAGGGGATTTTACCTTTTCGATAAATGCCGCCAGCTTTTCATTTTCCAGTTTCTTTTCAATATCGTCCTTGCAGTAGATCTGGAACACCCCGCCGCAGGTCAGGCTGTTGGCGCGGAATACCAGCCAGTAGCCGGGATTCATCGTCAGCAGGATACTGATGATCGGGGATGACAGGATCCCAATATGCAGATATCCGATGGACGGGCTGAACTCCCCGATCACAAACAGCCAGTTCCAGATCGTATAAGCGACCAGCCAGCAGATTGTGCCGATGACCACCACCTGATCGGACACGAACAGCGCATCCGCGCGGGGACCTGCATTGGCCGTGTAGATCCCGGTAAACGGGCCTGCCGCCTCGGGGAACCATTTTCCGGCAAGGGTCAGCACGGAAAGGCTCAGTACCAGCCCGGTAACAAAATTATAGGGCTGGTGGTTTTTCAGCAGATCCGTCAGCGTCGCTTCCATGCAGTTGATCACGAGGAAAACCAGCACGATCTTGACAAACAGCTCCCCGCTCATGATCCCGAAGATCGGAAGCAGGATCAGCGCCCGCATCAGCACCAGCGTGGACAGCTTCAACTTCTCAAACATGACCATTTTCAATTTCAGCAGCACCAGCACCGGCAGCAATACATTGACGATCACGTTGACCCAGAGCGGAAAATAAGACGCCAGCATCGATACGATGCAGATCAGAGCCGTCCAGATCAGGAAGGTCGGAAGCTGCCCGATCCTGTCAAAAAAACTCCAGAATGCATTTCTTTTTGTGTTACTCATCATCACCCCATCCTTTCTCTCTTGTGTTTGGTCTGACCACAGTTCTTTTGATTACTATAACATCAAAGCCAGGAAATAGCAACCAGAATTTTATGGATATATAACACAAAAAGTTTATGGAAATTATTTCTTTTGTTGAAATTAAACAAATATCGTGGTAATATACAAAAAGATGGTCTGACCAAATATGATGGGATAGCTTTATGCAGCTCCCAATTGTGCGAAAGAGAATTGCGTATATATTTATTAAAGATGCGGAACCGATACGATATGCAGTACAGTGAATGATAAACAGCCAGATACTTACCGAATCAAAAAATCAGCAGGAGGAATATTCATGCCATTTCAAAAGATTGTCATGCCTACAATGAAAGAATTGTTTGTACGCCAGATGGAGTCCATGATCCTGTCCGGAGAGCTTGCCGCCGGAGAGCAGCTTCCCAATGAGCGGGACCTGGCCGCCCAGATGAACATCAGCAGGACGGTGGTCAATTCGGGGATCCAGGAGCTTGCGAAGAACGGGTTTGTATGCATCGTCCCAAGAAAAGGAACCTTTGTCAATGATTTTCTGCGGCAGGGAAATCTGGGAACTCTGACCTCCATCTTCCACCACAGCGGCGGGCAGTTTGACATGTCCATGCTGACTGCGTTGATGGAATACCGTTCTATCAATGAACAGAAGTGCGCCCGGCTGGCGGCGGAACGCCATACGGAGGACGATCTGAAACGGATGTTTGAACTGCTGGAGCAGATGGAAGCCTGCCGTGACCCGGAGGAATGCGCAGAGGTCAGCACCCGGTTCCATCATGCCATTTTCCTTGCCACACAGAATCTGATCTATCCCCTGATGTACAATTCCTTTGGGGAAATGAGTTTGGCAGTGACGCGGATCCTCTTCCGCCACCTCCCGCTTTCTCAGATCTGCACTGCCATGCGCAGCGTTGCGGAGGCTATCGCGGCACGGGATGCGGATCAGGCAGAAGAGCTGATGGCGGAGCATACGGTACGGTGCAGCCAGATCCTGATGGAGCAGTATCCATTCGGACCAGTAGGGACAGAATGATACTTATTATTCGTTGTACTAGTACAGTATTGCGTATATAATGGTGAATAATGTGCCTGAATATTTTTGTCAGGACAAGGCGGAGGAAAGAGGCGATGCGGTGGCATCGTTGATTGACGACAACGCAGTGCTGGCAG
>QXWX01000185.1 GCA_009911175.1 Lachnospiraceae bacterium
CGGCTAGAACTTTTAACGACGCAATGGTGCGGAACAGGCAGTTCAGGAGTTCAATTTCTGGCCGGATGGAGTACTAGGTCATCATCCCCCGGACCTTTGCGGAATTCGGAACACCGGATCCGGGCCGAAAAGCGTCCGGTTCATTTCCTCATCCCGGAGTCCGTATGCCAGATAACAGGAGCACCATTTCCTGCGGCACAGAAAGCTCTCTTCAAACAACTCCTTCCGATGCCCTCCATACCAGTTTTTGCCCGATGCCCCGCTGATATTGCATCTGCGGACATTTCCGTCGGCCTCCACAAAAAGCCGGTTGAGACACAGGCTTTCATCTGCGGGAACATGCCGGAGCTCTCGGTCAAAATAGGGATCTATGGATTGGAACAGCCGAATTTCCTTTTCTGTATAAGGGCGTTTCAGGCCGTCCATTTTGTTGACCCAGAGATAAATCTCGTCAGGGAGCATTTCCCGGAGCCTGCGGAGCAGATCTATATTACCCGGCACCCCAACTGCGCCGGCGCAAAGAAGGATACCTTCCTCCCGAAGCCGAATGCATTTTGCGGCAAATTCTTCGCAGGCCGTCATCTCCGGATGGAAGGAAGCCCAGAGACGAAGCTTTTCCCGCGCGCCCCCGAACTGATCGAAGATTTTGAGAGAGCGTTCGGCAGAGAAGCTCAGGTTGGTCTGCGCTCCCGCTGCCTCCAGAACATCCCATTTCGTCAGGCCGCCGAGTCCCTCCCAATACCATGGGTGGACCAGGGCTTCCCCGTAGGGTACAACCATCAGGGCGCGGATGCTCAGATATTCCGCACTTTCCCGCAGACTTTCACAGAACCGGAACCATTGTTCCCGGTCATCTTCCAATTCCCGTTTAGAAATCCGATGCTTGGAAAAAGGGCAATAGCTGCATTGATAATTACAGCTCTTTAAGCTGCCCCGGTAGAGGACTGTACGGCGTTGGTCCTGTACGGCTCCCGGATTCTCTCCACAGTGTGCCAGGTCATCGGCACAGAGGGATTTCGTTTCAGCTTCACATCGTTTGAAACTGCTGCATAAGAGGTCAGTTTGTCTGTCCATGCGCTGTCTCCCATTCTGCCATTTTTTCGCTGATTTCCCTGGAAATCAGCTGCGGGCCAAGATAATCGGAAAGGCTGAGCCCGTCATCCGTCAGTACCAGCCAGCCGGATTCTGCCTTCCGCTGTGCCGGATCACAGCACACATCCCGCAGCCCTGAACCGCAGTTGGTCCCGACTTCATCAGGAGAGCTCTGTTGCACAAGATACCCCTCCTCGATCCACTCCGACAGCAGCGGAAATTCTTTCAGGATCTCCGTGCCGAAACGCTCCCGATACCTGCCGATATCCAGTCCAGGCCGGATCAGGAGATGGCGGATCACATATCTGCGTTTCTGTTCCTCACGGGAAAGTACGATCCCATGAGTGACAACGGTAAAATCCTGCGTATTTTCATAAGCGTATAATTCACGCAGGCAGTCCTGCCTTGTGATGGCGTATGGGGTGCAGAAATGCAGATTCCCTACATAGCTCCGTCCGCCGCAGCCCAATGCCAGGGAGTTGCCGAAGCCGCACTCGGAGAAGGGGCGCAGATGTTCTGATTTTCCCTGAATAATCTGCTCCATAGACGCCTGTTGGGATGCTGCTGACTTCCCCCGGACAATCTGCGCTATCGAACCCTGCCGGGATCCTTCTGATTTTCTCCGTACAAACCGCCTCATAGAATCCTGCCGGAACCCTTCGGATTTCAAAAAGCCGCATGCTTCCCGATACTGCTCAAAAGCCTTTTCCGGATCCAGCACCATTCCGTCTCGCAGCTCCCTTTCCAGCCCTGCGCCGTGCTTCACATACAGAGGATACAAAAAAATCTCCTGGGGACCGAGAGACACCGCCCGTTCCAACGATTCCAAAAGAGATTGGATTGTTTGCCCGGGAATCCCGTAGATAAAGTCCGCATTTACACAGTCAAATCCAAAGGAAAGCAAAAGCTCCAGGGCTTCCAGCGCCTTTTTCCCGCTATGCCCCCGGCGCAGAGTTTCCAGTTCTCTGTCACAAAAGCTCTGGATCCCCATGCTGACCCTTGTAATGCCACGCCCCTTCAGCAACTGTAATTTTTCTCTGTCCGTCTGGTTGGGAGCCGTTTCGATCACAATGCTCCGGTTTTCGTCAAAATGCAGATAAGATTCCGTCATGGCAAAGACCCGATCCAATTGCTGCGCATTCAAAAGAAGAGGCGTCCCACCGCCTATGGTAAAATCGGAAAATCTTGTGCCTGCCGGCTCCAGAATCCGGCGGTACTGGCTCAGCTGCCGTTCCACCGCGTCCAGATACCGTTCCATTTCCTCTGTCCCGGCTCCGGTGACAGAGAACAGATTGCAGTAGCCGCATTTCATCTGGCAGAAGGGAATGTGCAGATACAGCCCGCAGCCCGGTCCCGAAAGACTGTCGGCGCAGTCTGCCAGACGGATCCCGGTCAGCGGGCGGTAAGCCGTTTTGTGAGGATAGCTGTACATATATTGAATATACGGATTCATAGTAACAAAAAACCTCTATAAAAAGAAATGCTTATAAGGAACGGTATTGACCACAGGATGATTGATCCCATGGAACTGGCATCCGTCCTCCCCGTAGCAGGTTCCGTGATCGGAACAGCAGATGACAAAGGCATCGCCCCGCTTGTCTTTCCAATGGTCAAACAGCCGCCCCAGCTCCCGGTCCGCATAGCGAAGCGCTGCCCCGTGGCTGGCCAGGTTATCATGGGAGCACCCATCCAGATAGAAGGAATTGGGATAATGAATGGCGTCCACATTGAGGTACATAAAAATCCTCTGCCCCGGATCCGCAGCTTCCAGCTTTCTCAAAATAAAGTCTACCTGATTTTTGGTGCTGTCCTTTACCCCGCAGCCAAAGGACGGGTTCCAGTAGCTTTTCCGGAAATATCCGGGAAATACCTTTCCCAGGTCTGAGCGTTTGTCAAAAAAGGAGACGCCTCCGACACACCAGGTATCATAGCCTTCCTTTTCCAGCCCTTCCATGATCGTGCCGCCGGAAAATCCGTAAGCCCCCGGGGGCGTTTTTCTGCCCATGCCGATCTGCCTGGGAAAAAACAGCATTTCCCGGTCAGCCAGATTTTTCGCCTCATGATCCGCAGGCAGGAAACCGGCAAACATGGCGTGATGGGACGGCCAGGTAAAATTCCCCGGAGCCTGGCATTTTTTCCAGGAGCCGTAACGATTCAGCACTGGGGTCGCTCCGTCCTCCTGCTCCTTCACCGCCGCGTCATACCGAAGGGTGTCCAGACATATGAACAAAATGTCCATCTGCCCGACAACCTGGTTCATATCCACGGAAGACGTTCTCCGCGCTTTGGCAGAAGAGAACAGCCGGAAAGGGACCTCTCCGGCATGCTCGTGCGGGGCTTGCCGATTGTCCTGAACTTCCATGTTATTTGCTTCTTTCTGTTTTTCCTGAACTTCCATGCTATTTGTTTCTTTCTGGTTTCCCTGAACTTCCATATTTTTTGCTTCTTTCTGATTTTCTTGTACATCCATAATGCTTTTGCACTTTCCTGTTTGATACTCACGGCAGATTTATCCGGCGTTCAGTATACAGCCACTCCTTCATCATTTCCGCCTGATGGAGGTAGATCCTGTTCTGGTCATAAATATCCTGGTAAATGAGATCGCCCTGGCCGTTCAGTTCAATGATCCTGGGCCGCAGGCTCTCCTTTTCCAGAAGTACATCGATCCCCACGCTCCGCAGTTCCGGATAGCATCCTGCCGCACGGATGCAGAGCTGCTCCACATCTTCCATGACATGACACGGAAGCCCAAGCTCATTCCCCTTTAAAGGGTGGTTATTCAGATGCAGATTGGTAATGGGACCGGAAGAAAGACGGGCCAGGATAAAATCCATCCTCCCGTCCTGAACCACTGCCCGCAAGTCATAGGAAAAGCCGTTGTGCTCCGCCTTGGCATACCACCGTTCAACGATACAGCCCAGTTCCAGAAGCCGCCCGATCATGGAAAGTACCTGCTTCCTGTCCGTAAACCGCCGGAGCCGCTTCGTATTGACCAAACGTCCGGTTTCGGGATTCTCCATTGCGCAGGTGTAGAGGATCATCCGGCCGGAGCGGGGCTGCCAGCGGAAAGCCGCCGCTCCGGCGGCACCGGAACCGCAGACCGGTTTAATAAACACCTGAAAAATGCGGCGACGCTCCATAGAATCCAGCAGCAGATCCGCCCGCCCAACGCCATCCAACGTCTCAGCCACTGGAAGCACAGCCTGCCCAACGCTGTCCAACGTCTCAGCCACTGGGAACACAGCCCGTCCGATGCCATCCAACTCCTCGGTCACCGGAATCCCGGCCTCTGCCAGCCGCCTTTTACACGCTCTTTTATCCAAAAGAGCGAGGATATCCTCCGGTTTGTTTAAAAACGTGATCTGCCGTTTCTTCCCCAGTTCTGCCAGCCATTGCAGCTTTTTTTCATAATCCTGCGCCAGGATATTCAACTCATCCAGGCAGCAGCTTTCCCACAAAGGCGGGTCAATTTTCAGAAACACGTTTTCCCATGCGGTTTCATTCCAAAAAGGATCTGCCAGAGCCGTATCATCTCGAAAATCATTTTTCAAAACCAAATCCTTCCGAAGCGGACTTGCCGGCGAATCCGCGCTCCGGAAGGGAAACTCCTTCCAGTCCAGCAGCCGGAACGATATCCCTTCCGCCTCTGCGCCCTTTTCCAGATAGATGGTCCGTTTTGTACCGGGACTGCCGAGGAGAACTGCCTGCCTCATTCGGTCAGCATGGCGTTCATCCAGATCTCGCCTTTGTATTCCTCCGGCTCATAGCGCTCCGACGCGTCAACCTTCGCCGGAAGAGCCTGCAGATCCTTTACCATGCCCTCTGACATATAATGAAAATGCACATCCAGCTCCTCGATATTGGGATAGGAAGGAATCGTTTCCAGGAGCAGGGCGCCGCCCTTGTCTGTCAGGGTGCCGTTGGCCAGATCCAGTACCTTCAGCTGCTTCATATATTTGCATTCCAGCACTGCCCGAACCAGTTCATCCTGGATCTCGCTGTCCTCAATCCCCAGGTGCGCGAGCTTTGGAAAATCCGACTTTTCGAGAAGGGTTTTGATGGTGTCCGCGCTGCCGTCAAATCCGTAATCCTCAATTCCGATGTAAAGAACCAGCTTTTTCAGATTCGGCAGTTTGGCATTCTGGATCTCCTGGATCACCGACACCGGAAGCCCGCCGCAGATGATAGTCAGAGATTCCAGTCCCGGATGGCTGATCTCTCCCAGCACCAGCTCCGAGCTTCCCTTGACAGTCAGTTCTTTTAAGTGAGGAAGGGCCTGCCAGAGCCGGCTGTAATTGCCCTGGATGATCCAGGAAACCTCGCACTCCTCATAGTCCATGTCCCCTACAAACAGACTCTCAACATGGGAAAACCGTTCCTTGTTCTCCACGATCTGATCCAGGATGATCTGGCAGCTGTCGTCCCAGGATTCACCCCAGCATCCAATCACCAGACCTGATACCTGGGGAAATTCCGGATCGTTCAAGATATCCTCCACCATGGTTCCGGGACCCTTTCCGTTCTCAAACTGTTCATAATCATACACATATTTTTTACTCTTTCCCATAAAAACCTCCTTTGCGGCAAGATGCAAGGCATCGTGAACAGCAGCTGCATTTTTCTTATTATTATACGCAATTATACAGTGGGGTTCAACTGTTTTTTGTCCTATAGGGTGCGCCCAGCTAAGGGCTTGGAATTCGGTGGGTGAAAGTCCTACGGTGTAAGGTACAAGCTATACCGCA
>QXWX01000186.1 GCA_009911175.1 Lachnospiraceae bacterium
ATCATATAATCCTAAAACCCTTGCAGTTATTCGATTTTTAGCACATTTTCACCTTTTGGGTTCACGGATTCAGGTATCACATAATGATAAAGCTATTAATGATATGCATAAAAAAGCAAATGATAATTTTCGTGATAAAAATTTAAAGAAACATAAAACAGGACATTGGATTAATATTTTGTATCAAACTCCGGCCTATGATATTACAAAAGGATCTAAAGATCTGGGAATTAATATGGGAGGAGCGTATCATAGAATGTATACACTTGGTCATGATCCAATTCTGGGTTGGTTATTTGGCACGATGAATATTTTGACAGATATTATTACATTTAATGATTTCAGGTCATATAGAGTAACAAGAAATCCAATGAAAATAACAAAAAACTTTGTCCCGATTGGAATGATGTTTCAAGAAAGTTATGAATGTGTTAGAGATGATTTCTTAAATTTACCAGCAGCTATTTTTGCTCAGGCACAACACTTAAAGTCTGACGAGTATACAAAACTGGGATTGCCAGTTCCTTTTCTATCAAGTATTAATGAGGAATTTGCAAGTAAACTTTATAAAAGCAATTACGATGCATTATGTCTTGAAAGAGATTTTCAAGTAATTGGGGTGTCTTTTGTGGTATCAAAGATTTTTGATATAATTATTTCCTTGGTTCATGGATTATTTCGAAAGGAAGATGAAAAGAAGGATATTTATGAGGTGAGGACGAGAAAAATTCTCTTAATATCAAATTCAATAGCTTCAACGAGTACAATTATAAATGCAGGTATCACATCAAATCCCAAAAATCTCGATATAGGTAGTTTGTTAAATACAGTTACACACCTGTTTACTGATTTAAGATTCATTGCAAAAATTAAACAAGAATTTATTGAAAACGAAATATCATGCAGAATACAAAAAGAGATTGATGAGGTTGATGCACTGTATGAAACACTATAAATGAAGATTTAGTAATTCATAATTATGAAATATTCCCTGCTCCGGATAGTTATGATATTATTCCTATAAAACTATTACAATATGCGATTTTTAGAGAATAGTGTAAGACTCTTTACTCTATAAAGTGCATAAAATTAAAAAAATGAACAATGACAGAATCTGTCCATCTCAAATTATATAATGAAAAAGAGCACACAGGAAGGAGGCATAACCAACTTATTCAACTTAAAACTTAACCAACTAACGACTGATTCTAAGGAGGAAAACAGAGATGGCACAGAACAATATCAAAAACACCTTTGACGCAAAAGACATCGAAAAGAATAAGATGATGGCAGGATTAGGTTACATCATTTTCTTTTTACCCATGATCGTAATGAACGAATCCAAATTTGCAAGATTCCATGCAAACCAGATTCTGCTTTTGCTGATACCGGAGGTGGCAATTACATTCGTAGGAACAATTCTCTCGACAATGCTTATAGCGTCATTTTCATTTGGATTGGCGGGAATCATATCATTTATTACGGTTGCAATTTCTATTGCAATCGGTGTTGTGGCAATCATGAATATGATCGCGGCATTTCGAGGAGAAGCCAAAAGGGTTCCATTTATAGGCCATATCACGATCATCAAAAATTCGAATGATATGTTTTAAATCATCATGAAGAGCTTTTATGGAAATGAGGAGCGGCGAATAGAGAATTTGAAACCAAAAGTTGAGATGCCGCCGGAATGGAAGAAAAATCAGCAGAAACGGCAAAAACGGATTTCCCGAAATGTGTCAGTAAGATTTCAAAGGGTAGTGTAGTTTGTCCAAAAGGCAGAAAAAATATTTTATATTGACGAGATGATTGATGGAGCAGGCAGAAAAATATTGGATTTCTGCCTGCTCTATTTCCTATGGAAACACAAGTGATTACTATCTTATTTTAAGAAGAAAAATATTTTTACGATGTAAGATGCGATTTTGTGTGTTATACTAGAAGAAAACATAAATGTCGGTTGATTTCAGATGGATTGCTATTAGAACGGGGAAGCAGGTGAGAAAATGCCTGAGATGTGCAGAAAAACAATCGTTATGCCAGAAGCTATACACAGTACATATCAAGGCTATTTAGATTTGTTGGAGACATTTCATTGTTATGTGGACGAGAGGAATGCTTACTCAGAAATAACTATGAATTTTAGGGAAAATGCGTGGTTTGATGCAAATTTATTGCCAATTATATATGCATATGTTGAATATGGTCAGACGAAGTATAGTATAGTAAGCAGGTATGATAATCAATTAGATTGCAATCTGCATAGGCTTCTTATAAGAAATAATTTTGCAAAATTATTTCAGCGGGCGCTAAAATACTTATTACGGATGTTTTGCTTTCAGAGTTTATCAATACATATATTCAAACAGACTGTTCAATTGTTACAAAAAATGCAGCATTGCTTTCAATAGCTTCATAATTTTTAAAAGGTAAAAATAAGTCTTGTCAACAAAAGCGAAGGAGAAGAGAATGAATATAGAAAAGCTTATTAAGGATAATGTGGAGAAAATAGCAAAATCCGGTTCGAAAATTTTTGTAACTCCGGATATTCCAGAGAAAAAATTGAATAATGCAGTAGAATACATAGCGAAAGAGGTTGACCCCAATTATGTATTGGCACTTCTTGATACAACGATATTTGGGAGTGCAAAGGAAGGCATTGTTTTTGTTGGAGACAAACTCTTCATAAATAACGGAGGAAGCAGAGTTTACGAGTTTGTTAAAATACAAAAGATTGAGAAGCAGAGCTATACGGTTGAAAATAAAGATGGCGAAGAAGTAATAAAGCATAAGTATATTTTGACTTATGAAAATGAGGAAGAGGATATTACTTCCTATATTTTTGGAACCGATAAGGATGGTTTTATTGAATTAATAGAATTGATATTAAAGAATATTGCGAAAGGTGATGGAAAACTGGAAACAACAAACCAGGCTTGCCCATTGTCGATGATGAGTTCGGAAATCAAAGAAAAATATTTAAAATTAATTTGTAACTATGCTTATTCGGATGATGATATGGTGGATCCAAAGGAATATGCGGAAATTATGTCATTAATTGCAGTGAACTCTATTGAAAGTGAAGTCAGGTTTATTATACGTGAGTATATGTATAACAAGAGTTCTATAGAGAACAATGAAGATTTGATTAGTTATCTTGAAAAATGTGTAGATGCTGGTAGTCTCGAAGCATTGAAACTGTCCGTAATAAAAGATACGATTAATATGTTTTGGAGTAAAATGTCTCAAAATAAGGGAACAGATGAATGGAAATCGTGTCATTATATTGTTGAACTTGCAAAACAACTTAAAATAGAGGAAGCTCAGGTTGATTATATTGTTGAAAATATTAAGTCAAATAAAGAAATCATTGAAAATCGGCAGGATGATATCCAGATTAAGAAAAACATGCAGGAACTTGCGGCCAAAGCTGGCGCAGTAGGCGTCCCTCTTGCAGCAATTTATTTGTCCGGGTCTGTTATAGGGGTGAGTGCTGCTGGTATGACATCAGGACTTGCAGCTTTGGGAATGGGAGGCGTCTTGGGTTTTTCCAGTATGTTTACTGGTATTGGAGTAGCTGTGCTTTTAGGCGTTGGCGCATATAAAGGGGTGAAGAAAGTTACAGGAATGGGAGCTTTAGAAAATAATAAGCAGAGAGATGATGCTTCAGGAAATAGCAAAAAATTCACAGAAGGCGTTAAACTATCTGATAGAAGATGTCAATGAGATTTCAGCAAAATTATGTGAGGCTATAAAGGCAGGGCAGGAGAGAGAAGTCAAACTTCAGAAATTGACAGGATTGCTTACAATGATGAGCAGAGGGGCAAAGGAAACGACAGTTCAAATAGAACTTGCGGAAAAAGAAAAAATAATTTGTAAACTTCCTGTTAATATAAAACCTGATATTATTGAAGAACTGGCAGCCGGCGCGACAAAAAAAACGATTAGAGAGTTAATCTATTCGGCATATAATGTGGAAAAAATTGATGAAGAAAAAAATACTATAACATATTGTCTGAATACAGAACTTAACCGTAGTGATCTTGAAAGAGTATATCAGGCACTTGAAAGTATCGGATTTTATAACGTGGCGGAAAATTCAAAAGCTTTAGCTTCAAAGATGACAAAAGGGCTGATGAAAGGACTAATGGGATAAATGGATCAGTTGGATAACAAAAAGATAAAGGAATTATCTGAATCCTATTTGATTCAGAAAAATCAGTACTTGGAAACAGAAAAAGTATTGACACAGGCGATGAATGAAATTGAAAACCTGAATGCGTTAAATCAGAAACAGGATGATATGCTGGATCAGCTTCTGCAGCAGGCACAGGAATTGTGTAAAGTAATGGGATACTCTGAGGAAGATATTACAGAAGAAGATATCGAACAGGGAAATGCAATGCTTCAATTGACTGACGAGGAACAGAGTCAGATTACAATTCCATATTTTGGGGTTTTGTCAACCGTTGACGAAAATGGTTCTTGGGAAGATTATATGAACAGCCTTAAGAAATATGCAGGTGAACATGACCTTGATTTATCGAAGGACCCATTTGATTCATTGTTATCGGAAACAGAAAAGGATAAAATTGGACAGCGTATCCGTGATGACTATATGATGCAAAAGGCAAATTGCGATAAATATGATTATATGATTGCAGCATTTTGCGGCGTTATAAGCGGCCTGATAGATTCTTTTTTTGTTGGAAAACCTGGTGAGTCTAAATTAGGACATTGGGGGGATGATCAGGCAGACAAGTTTATAACAAAATTATCCAGAGGTTTATGGAATCTGGATGCATCAAAGCGTAATGAAATATTAAAGCTGTTCCAAGAGAAAAAAATAACAAAACAACAACGTGATCGGATGTTAAAAGAAGCGGGCATCCCATATAATCAGAATTTGAAGAAAAAACCAGAGACATTACAGCAATGTATCCAATATTTAGAGAAAAAATTTCCGGTAAATTATGATGCGTCCAGTGCGGTCGGCGTATATCTTAATACAGAAGGCCAGTTGAACAATATGTGGGCAATGAATCATCACATCATATCACTGGCTCATTCGCCAAGTATAATTGGTTTGATATTTTCGATTTTGGATCAATTTACCGGAAAAGCATCATTTATCGACAATGGTCAATTAATCAGACTTGTTCCGAAAGAAAAAGAAAATGAAATTGACAGGTTTGAATTGAGGGGAAAGACATTTCCTACAAAATTATTGTGTGGATTTGTAAACTGGATAGGACATTTGTGTTCGGACTTAGTAGGGGCAAATACGACACGTATAGAAGGCGGAAATTCACGAGGGACAGGATTGCCGGTTCCTTTTATGGAATTACTGCAACTTTGCAGATTCGAAGTTCCAGATGGAAATGGAGAAAGAATTGAGATTTCAAAATTAACTATCAAAATTTTTGAAAATGGCTATGATTTGAGATTTGCTGCAACGACAGCGATTCCAGTTCTTCTAAATGAGTTCTTCATTCGGCTTCTTTGGGCACTGAAATCAAGGTTTTATCACAAAAGGAATTGGAAAGATTCAATGCCCTTTGGAAACAAACCAGAGTTAAGAAGAATGCTTTTGGCGGGACATGGAGCATTATGCTCCGTGGATGTAATCGATGCGGGAATCAGGTCGGTAGATTTGCTGACATTTGCACTGCATTTAAATCCTAAAACTCGGATAATACGGACTCAAATAAAAGTGCTTATAAAAGGTTAAAATATCGAGTTTTTAGATGTTTGG
>QXWX01000187.1 GCA_009911175.1 Lachnospiraceae bacterium
AGAATGGCGGCTCCTGTGTGATCAAATATGATGAAAGCAGTTTTCGGTTTACAATTTTGATTCCGGATCAATAATAAGAGTGTTTTAAAGCAGATACGATTTGAGGTATCTGCTTTTTGCGTTTTCCTGATTCTGCTAAAAAATTCCTGATTCTGCAATAGATATTTATTTTATTTTGAAAGTGCCGAAACAAAAAATATAAACTATAAGGTGATCAGTGTGGGAGGAGTCGATGAATGACAGAGCATATAGCAAATGTGTTGACAGAGCATATGTTTGCGGATGGTTTGATAGAATGCGGTGATAAGGAAATATATCATTATGCTATTCAAGTTTTGATTGAGAAGACAATAGGATTCTCTACTATTTTTCTTTTTTCGATTATGTGGGGAGTCTTTTTGGAAACAGTATTTTTTCTTTTGTGCTTTTCCTGCCTTAGAAAGTACACCGGTGGATTTCATTCAGAAAGTTATGCGGGATGTTTTGTTGGAACAACTGGAATTTATATAATATATGTAAAATTACTTTACCCAATCTTTCTAAAATACATGAATATAAATATGACTGCGTTTTATATTGCAGGACTTCTTATTCTATTGATAGGGGCTGTGAACCATCCTAATATGGAATGGAGCAAAAAGGAATATGAAAATTGCAAAGCGTTGGCCAGAATAGCTGTCATAGTTGAGTTATTTATTATTACCTCGTTTTTATATCTGGGAATGGAAAAAGATTATATTTTATTTATGAGTTTTGGAATGATTTTATGCGCTTTTTTATTGGCACTGGGAAAAATAACAAAACAGGAGGTGAAAACAAATGAAAAAGACGGTACAAAAGAATTTGCTGGGAATCTTGGAAAAAGCAGTAAGGGCTGAGGTAGAGAGAAATGAAAAAAATATCCTGCAATATTGTCCTGTAATTGTGCATCAGCCAAAGCGACCAAAGAAAATTGCAGAAACGGAAGGATAAACGATTTGATTTATGGAAGGAGAGACATATGAAAAAATTTTATCTGTTGTAATTTCTATAAGTATGGTATTATGTATGGGGATTACGTCATTGGCGGAAGAGCCGGAAATGGTGAGTAATACAGAAAATGAACTGGAAGTACGAATTGTTGAAGAGTTCGAGACACCAGTTCCGCGGGAAGTAGATGCCGCTGACCTGGTAAAAGCAGAGGATCTTCCGATAGACGCTCCGGCAGTCACAATGCAGGATTTAGAGACAGGAATCCAGCTTACGGATACCGACGGCGTACAGAATCCGGAAAAAATGGCGCGTTCGGATTCTGGTGTAATACAGTCATTGACAGGTGCAATTGCAAATGAAGGTGAGTTTGCATATTATATAGTAACATTGGCACCGCGGCAGATTGTCAGCGCAACAATGGCCTGCCCTCAAAATCCGGATTTAAACTATGATCTTTTACTCTATGAAGTAGACGAAAATGGATACTTGGGAAATATATTGAATGCTTCCACTACAGAAACATATATGAATACTTATCCGGATGGGACAGTAAAAACCATGGATGAGTCTCTGGCGTATATCAATAATACAGCCGAAACAAAAAATTATGCGGTGATTGTCCTGGCGACAAAAGGAGGAAGTGCGTCAGATACATTTAAGCTAACTCTGAGTATAGATGTAGACGGTTCATATGATATTTTTGAATATAACAATAGTCCATATGATGCTTTCGAACTTCCGGAGCTTACGAAAGATGGATTAAGCGTTTCGCAGCTTTCGCTTCATATGTCTAACGATCAGGATTGGTTTTTACTAAGAAATGCATCGTCAGAAATTTCACTGGCATCTATAAATCCTAAAATATCGGATACACAGAGTTACCAGATAGAGGTTTATACGACCGATGGAAGCAAAATGAAATTGGCCAGAAAAAGTAATGGCTTATACAGTATTCAGCCGGGGGTAAACTATATTAAAGTGTGTGCAGATGAAACAGGATTCACCTCATCAGGGTATCAGCTGCAGATTTCCGGATTGAGCAATAGCCCATCCAAGGTTGACTATATACTGAATGGTGACGAAGGCCCAGCACAGTTTATAACTTATCCTCAGGGAAGGTATTTTCGGTTTAAAAACAGATTGTGCCCAGAGGTTTGTGTTACCAGTGAAAATGGATTCCCTGTTCCAGGATATAGTGTGACTCTTGCGTGGGAAAGCGGGGGATGGGCTGAGCATACCGGTAACAAAACACGAGTTATAACACAGGAAACAGGAAATAACGGGATAGCTGTCTTGACACTGGCTCAAGGTATGCCGTCACCAAATGATCTGCCAACATCTTTAGGTTCATATTCCTATATGCGAAATGGTGCAATTACATTCAGGGACTACTACGATTTAGATGTGATTGTGATAAGGGCATATGATCGAACAATATTTGCTGATCAAGTATACCATTTAATGCGTTCCGATTATATTTCCAGTTGATTTAATTGGAATACAAGAGTAGAATATAAAAAAAATCAAATGCTTTTGACTATATGAAAGATATCATAGCTGCAGACATTTTATCCTGCAGCTATGAGCATATAGTTAGGAAAGGGGAATCCTGCAATGAGAGTATCAGATATAACATATGCGAAAAATGAATATGTGAAGGCAGCTGAACCTATAAAGCCGCTGTGGGAAAGCAGTGCGGCAAAGGCATTAGAAGGAATGCGCCTGCCGGAAGAAAAACGGGTGGATACTCTGGAACTTCACGTAGATGAAAGCGCCCCGCTTACCACCAATGTTCCTAAAAAGAACAGAGAAGACTGTGTCATAGTGCTTCAGGAATATCATTATTTAAATGATATGGAGCAATATGTAGGTATATTTGAGAAATACGCAAAAGGCGAGATAAGCGAATATGACTTCGAAGGGTATATAGTAGGTGCAGAAAAAACGCTGGGCTCGGCTTTATGCCCGGGAGATTTTTACGGAATATATCAAGAGATATATAATCTTGTCGATGAAATGAAAGAAAACCTGAAAAACGGGGTTGCGAATACTCTGGATAATCTGAAAACAAAGTTCACCATTGAGGGAAGGGAATTCACGTACAAAGAAATGTCAGCGCTTTATAAAACGGGAAGCTATCTGCAGAAGATGATCGGAGGAAACAGCCCTTGCGGTTATGATGATTATATGAAGATGGGGATGGCAAGGGCGTATGCTTATAAGCCGGAGCTTGGGCTGACCAGGGATCAGGCAGATGTCTTAAGGATAGCGGCGGAAAGAAGGATAAATGAGAGATTGGAGAACAATAAAAAGTGGATAGAACTTGCTGCCTCAGAGGAGCAGAACAGCCGATGGAAGGGATATTATATCGGGGGGACAATCGCGGTCGCATCGAATACGCAGATTATTTCTGGGATTATGAATGCATTCTCAGAAATGGACCCGACAGATCCAGATTCTGTTGAAAAAGCGGTGAAGAGATATCAGGAACTTTTGAAGCCCTGGAATGAAAGGTGTGCAAGCTATATTGCAACGCAGGCTCCCGGATACGCAAGCGGATATGTACAGGAAAAATCTGCGGACTTCCGGAAAGAGTTTTATTCGTATTGGAATCGGAACGTAGTTTAAAGATAAATACAACAAATAAATTAATAATTCTCTGTGCATGGGGCAAATGCACAGAGAATTATTTTTTGTCAGACAGCCCTAACATGTAATCGGCGGAAACCCGATAATACTTACACAGTGCCACCAGATATTCTATAGGCATAGGGCGTTTGTAGAGTTCGTACTGTGAGTAGGTAGTCTGCGCCACACCCAGCATCTCTGCGATTTTCGCTTGTGTCAGGTCATGGTCCTCACGTAAGGCCTTCATGCGTTCGGGATATTTCAAAATAATCACATCAGAATTATCTTATATTAGAAATAAATAAGATTTTTGAAATAGGTTGCGGCTCAGGGTATTCTATATTGACGATGGTTCTGAGGGATTTTGCAGAGTTTATTCAAGCTGGTATAGTTCATGATTATGAGAAAGTTAAAGATGAGTTAGAAAGTAATCCATGTGATGTGATACTTCTTTGTAATCCTGGTGGAAGTCCAAAGACAAATCTAACTATGCAAGAAGAGAAGTGGCTAAGATGGGGGAATTTAAGTGTAGCTGACTCATTCGAGCAGATCTATTTTATAAAAGGTCAATTTCTGCAAAAATGTAGGTCGTTTTCACCAAGATAGATTTTTGTGGAAGACAAGGTGGTATTATTTAAGAAAAACGGAAGAGAGGTGAATGATATGGATACCATACAATTTTGCTGACAGCAAGTTTGATTTTGGCAGGAAAATGGAAGTATAAAAAGGAGTGACGAGTCATGACAATATCAGAAAAAATTGCCGGATTGCCTGTGGCAGTGAACATTGCGGAACCATTTCAGGCGCAATTAACCCAGGCAAAGCCGGAAAATGGCCGGACGTCCGGTGTGACAGGCCACACAGAGCAATCGACACCATCGACAGAAACGTATTCTTCTCTGACAAAATCTTTATATGCCGCCGACAGCTCCGATTATTCAAAAGCGGATGCAGTCAATAAGCAATGGAGAAAGATGAATACAGTGAACCTGTTCGATGTTTTAAATGGTACGGCGGATACTTCGAACAGGACCTTAAGTGCCGGAGATGTGGAAAAAATGCTCCGGCAGGGCGGTCTGCTGGACGAAGTGAGCGATACCGATTTCAGTATGCTCAAATTCGAGTTTTCCGGACTTGGATTCGAATCAGGAGCATCTTACCGATCCGTAGCTTCCGGAGAATTTCGTAAAAATGTAGAGTACCTTGCTTCGCGTTATGCGGCCATGGAGGATAAGATCAAAACAACCTATACAGGAACAGAGCAAAAAGAGCGGCTGGACCGATTGAATGAGATGTATGAGACGACCCTGGAAAGAGCGGCAAAAAGCTATTCTGAGATCGTAGGAGGCATTCTGGAAGACTACGGTGTTTCCGGAGAGAAGGAAAAGATCTACCAATCCTTCAAAAGCGGTGTGGATCAGAAGGCCGCAGAGTACAGGACATTTTTGGAGTAGAACAAGGGCTTTACAGGATTAGAGGGCACAGAGGACGAATGGCTTTTGAAGGATGATGAATACATTGCGGCCAGGCTGCGTGCCCAGGGGAATATTTCCGGGGCAAATGCTTCAAAAAGCGGAGAGTATTCCCTCCAGGAACTGGATGCGCTGGGGCAATATGCTTCCAGCCTTTCCGAAATGGCGGCAAAGGCCAATCCCTATGAGACGAATGAGGAAAGAATCGGTCTGGATCTTGCTGTGCTTGCAATGAAAACGGATCTATTAGGGAAAGAAGGAAACAGGAGCTCTGCGTTTCAGGCGACCTTGCAGAAAGCGCTGGGCGGATATCTGAATGCCTTTTTAGAGGAGTTCAGCCGTAAGCTGGAAAATAATCGGAAGAATGCACGGACCGCATATGATATTCAGGGAAATGCCGGACTGGATCAGAATGCTGTGTGGAGCGTATACGATAAAACAATGGAGCAGTACCGCCTTTCCGGTAATGTGATGGAAGCATTGATCAAAGGGGCGGAATCTGGAAGGGCACAATATGCAGAAAAAATGGAATCAAGTTATATGAAGGAAATTTACAGATATAAGAACAGCGGATCTTATTGGAATGACTTTTTCGAAAATTCATCAGATCGAAAAACAGGTTCTTATCATCAAAGCGGAAGCATCTATGAGCAGTATATGATGGGGTGGTTGG
>QXWX01000018.1 GCA_009911175.1 Lachnospiraceae bacterium
TTGTATGTTCCAACCACTCATTCTTTCACACGTTTCAATGACATTTATTCCAAGCGCATACTAAGTTGTTAACATTGTTATTGTAATTACTATATCGTTTTTTAGAAGGATAGTCAAGATTGTTGATTGAATATTAAATAAAAATATGTTGACAATTTATTAAATATTCAATATAATGAATTTAATAAAAATTAAATTATAAATTCAATAAAATTTAATTAAATTCAGAGTGATTTCATCCACTGAAAAGGAGCAGGAAAATGGAAACGATTTTTTATGAAAAGCAGGTGGAACGCTGGGGAACGGCGGAATTTACCTGCAGAGGACCGGCAGAGGGCAATCCGTTTCTGGAACAGACGATAAAAGGCATCTTTACCGGGAAACATGAAACTGTGGAGGCAGATGGATTTTATGACGGCGAGGGGATTTATAAGGTTCGTTTTATGCCGTCTTTTGAAGGAGAATATTCTTTTTCTCTGACAGGCAGATTTCTGGATAAAACGGCAGAAGGATCATTCTTTGTGGTTCCGCCGTCAGAAGGCAACCATGGGCCGGTGCATGTAGCGGCTACATATCATTTTGCCTATGCGGACGGGACACCCTATTATTCTATCGGTACGACCTGTTATGTGTGGGAACTCCAGAGCGACGAGCGGATCGCGGAAACGCTGGACAGTCTGCGGGAGGCAAGATTCAATAAGATCCGCTTCTGTATCTTTCCGAAGCATTATGATTACAATCTGGGAGAACCACGGAGCTATCCCTTTGAAGGGACTCCCATGGACAGCAGCATCCTTACCAGTGAAAATTTCAATGCATATACCCAGGGCACATCCCATACTGCAGGTTCATCCGGAAGAGAGGAAAACTGCGGAGAAGGTGCGTCGGGGAATGACTGGGATTTTACCCGCTTCCGTCCGGAACATTTCCGGCATATTGAGGAGTGCATCATCAGGCTGCAGAAGCTGGGGATCGAAGCAGATCTGATCGTGATGCATCCCTATGACCGCTGGGGCTTTTCTTGTATGTCGGAGGAGGAGGACGGCAGGTACTGGCAGTATGTCCTTGCAAGATTCAGCGCTTACCGGAATGTGTGGTGGTCACTGGCCAATGAATATGATCTGATGATGCATAAAACCCTGGAGGACTGGGAGAGATATGCATCCATCATTTGTGAGAAGGATCCCTATCATCATCTGCGTTCTATCCACAACTGCCACAGCTTTTATGATTACCGCCGCCCCTGGGTGACCCACTGCAGTATCCAGAGACAGGATCCCTATCTGTCCGCCGAGCACGTGTCAAAGTGGAGGGAGGAATATCGGAAACCCATTGTACTGGATGAGATCTGCTATGAGGGAAATATCCAGTTTGGATGGGGAAATATCAGCGGCAGAGAGCTACTGCGCAGATTCTGGGAGGCATCCTGCAGGGGCGGGTATGCCGGCCACGGCGAGACTCTGATGAATCCGGAAAATGTGCTGTGGTGGTCTCATGGAGGCAGGCTGCGGGGAGAGAGTCATAAACGGTTCGGATTCCTGTATGATATCCTGTGTGAGACACCGGGCCTGGGGCTGGCGCCGTATGATCTGAAATGGGATTGTGTCTGCGGCGTTCCGGAACGGGAATGGATGAATCCGGTAAAAAGCTATTATCTGATCTACTTTGGTTTTACCTGTCCGTCTTTTAAGGAATACTATTTCGACAATGAGACGGAATTTGAGATTGAAGTGATCGATACATGGAATATGACCATTGAGAAGCAAGGGACAGGAAAAGGAAAATTCAGAGTGGAACTGCCCGGAAGAGAATATATGGCAGTACGTCTGAGAAGAGAGGAGAAACAAAAATGAAAGCAGGAATTATTTACACAAGCACGACGCCGGAACTGATTGAACTGGTAAACTGGGAGGTACGGAAAAATCTTGGGGAAGACGCGCGGATCCAGAGTTATGAAGATCCTTCCATCCTGGCGGAGGTCCGAGAGGCTGGCTATGTCACCTCCAAAGCAGCGGCAAGGCTGGTGGCCATGTTCATGCAGGCAGTCATAGATGGAGCCGATGCGGTTCTGAACTGCTGCTCTTCTGTGGGAGAGGCGGCTGACGCGGCGGAAGATATCGGTAAGTATACGGGGGTTCCGATCGTGCGTATTGACGAGGAGATGTGCCGTGAGGCAGTCCGGCTGGGAAAACGGATCGGGGTGCTGGCAACCCTGCCGACTACACTGGAGCCGACCAAGAACACTATCCGAAGGGTGGCACGAGAGATGAATCATCAGGTTACTTTGGTGGACGGGCTACTGGAAGGGGCCTTTGGAATCGACCAGGAGCAGTTTAAGCAGCTGCTTCGAAAAAAAACAGAAGAGATCTTGGAAGAGACAGATGTGATCCTGCTCTGTCAGGGGTCCATGGCCTATGCTGAGGAGTATCTTCATGAAGTGTCAGGAAAACCGGTCGTATCCAGTCCGCGGTTTGGGGCACAGGCTCTGCGCGCGGCAATGCTGAAAAAGGGGCTCAAGATCCGGTAAGGATATCCGAAAAAAAGAAGAGAAGGAGAGGCGAAAGCATGCTTACAGATACAAGAAAGTCTCCTAATGCGAAGGTGTATCCGGTCGACGGACTGGACGTGGAGTGGACGAAAGGACTCTGGAAGGAGCGGTTTGACACCTGTGCCGCAGCTACGGTACCGCAGCTTCAGCATATGTTCGAGAGCAAAGACATCAGCCACGTAGTGGAAAATTTTAAAATATGCGCAGGAGAGTCGGACGGAGAATTTGACGGAACCGTATTCGGAGACGGAGATTTTTATAAATGGATGGAATCCGCGGTTTATACGGCGGCAAAGACAAAGAACCGGGAACTGCTGGATCAGATTGAGGAATATATTCGTCTGATCGGTAAGGCGCAGCAGCCGGACGGATATATTTCCACAAAACAGATCATCGGAGAGATGCGGCAAAACGGCATAACCCGCATGGGAGACATCAATGACTTTGAGGTTTATAATTTCGGACACTTATTTACCGCTGCCTGCCTGCATAAACGGATCACCGGGAAGGACAGCTTCATGGAGATCGCTGTGAGGACGGCGGACTATCTGGAGCACCTTTATGCCGAAGCTATGGCATCGGGAGAAGTGCAGACGGCAGTGTGCCCGTCTCATTATATGGGGCTGGTAGAAATGTACCGGACCACAAAAGAGTCCAGATACCTTTGTCTGGCAAAGCAGGCAGTCAAGCTGCGGGACAGCGTGAAGAACGGAATGGACGACAACCAGGACCGGATTCCGCTCAAGGAGCATGACCGGATCATCGGACATGCCGTGCGCGCCAACTACTTGTATGCAGGCGTGGCGGACCTTTGTCTGGAAGAAACGGATGAGGATTACCAAAGGGTCCTTCATCAGGTATGGAGAAGCCTTGCAGATAAGAAAATCTATATCACCGGGGGCTGCGGAGCATTATACAACGGCGCTTCCCCCTACGGAAATTTTTTTGTGGACCAGAAGATCCACCAGGCATATGGATACGAATACCAGCTGCCCAATATCACTGCCTACAATGAGACTTGCGCGTCTCTGGGCGGAGTGTTCTGGGCATACCGGATGTTCCAGATGAAACCGGAGGCGGAATATTTTGATATGATCGAACGGATGATGCTCAATACAAACCTGGCGGCGCTCAGCCTGGATGGAAAGCGATTTTTCTATGAAAATATGCTTCGCCGGGCAAAGAAGCTGGATTATGAGCTGATCTGGCCGTTAAGCCGGAGTGAATACATCCTCAGCTACTGCTGCCCGCCCAATCTGGCAAGAACCGTGGCGCAGTCCAGCGAATATGCATATACCGTTTCAAAGGATACGGTATGGCTGGGAATGTATGGCGCAAACCGGGCAAGAATCCGGCTGGAAAACGGTGCGGATTTTTGCATGGTACAGGATACGGAATATCCATTTGACGGGAGGATTCGCTTTGTCTGTGAATCGGTCCGCGCAAATCAGGGCTTTTTCCTGAATCTGCGGATTCCGGGCTGGACTGCGGGAGGAAGTATTTCCGTTAATGGGGAGGAGCGGAAGCTGACAAAGGCACAGGCAGGAACCTACCAGACAGTGGAGGTGACGGATCCGGAGAAGACAGAGGTTCTGCTGCTGCTGGATATGAATGTCCGTTATACAACGGCCCACAATATGGTAGAAGAAGCCTGCGGGCAGGCGGCGGTCGAGAGAGGGCCTCTGGTGTACTGCTGTGAAAGCGCTGACACAGAGGCGGAAACACTGGACGATCTGTATCTGGATCCGGATGCGGAGTTTGGGACTGCACAGATTGAAATCGAAGGCCGCAGGATTTCGGCTCTGGAAACAGAGTTCTACCGTATGGACCGGGAAGGATATGACAGGAATGCATTGTACCAGCCTCTCGCATTCCGGGGAATGCAAAAAGAAAAGGTGCGGCTGATCCCATACTATGCATGGGATAACCGGGAATTTGGGGAAATGCGGATCTGGTTCCCGGTGGCATATACGAAGGAGAAGCAGGAGAAGACGGCGGAGGAATTGCTGTCGGAAAGCAGGGACGGCTTCCGGCATAAGATCGTAGTGCTGGATGACGATCCGACAGGAGTACAGACGGTTCACGGCGTATCCGTTTATACGGATTGGGACGAAGATTCAATCCGCAGTGGTTTTGACGAAGAAAATGATATGTTTTTCATCCTGACAAATTCCCGCAGCTTTTCCGCGGAGGAAACCGAACGGGTACACAGGGAGATCGCAAAACGGGTATGCAGGATTGCCGGAGAGACGGGAAAGGCGTTTCAGTTGATTTCCAGGGGGGATTCCACTCTGCGGGGACATTATCCCCTGGAAACTCAGACGCTGCGGCAGGAACTGGAGAAATGCGAGGGAATCCCTGTAGACGGAGAGATTCTCTGCCCCTTCTTCCCGGAAGGAGGCCGCGTTACGATGGGAAATGTTCATTATGTAAGGGAAGGGAGTATGCTGGTTCCCGCGGGTATGACCGAGTTTGCAAAGGATCAGACCTTCGGCTACAGGGCTTCAGACCTGACGGAATATGTGGAAGAGAAGACGGCAGGCACATACAGGAAGGAATCTTGTATCTGTATTACCCTGGAAGAACTACAGAATCGGGAGACAGAACGGATTCTGGAGAAGCTGCTTTCGGCAGAACGGTTTGACAAGATCATCGTCAATGCGGTATCTTATGAGGATCTGAAAATATTCTGTGCTGTGTATATGGACGCGGTGAAGGCCGGAAAGCGATACCTGGCAAGGACGGCCGCGGCGTTTCCGAAAGTGCTGGGCGGGATTGCCGACCAGCCGCTGCTGGGCAGGAAGGAGCTCAGGCAGGAAGAAAAAAACGGAGGGATCGTGCTGATCGGTTCTCATGTAAATAAAACGACAAGGCAGCTGAAATGTCTGATGGAAGGCAAGGCAGAACTGGAATCTATGGAATTTGACGTGAGTATGCAGTCTGTACCCGGCGGACTTCAAAAAGAGGCGGAACGTGTGACCGAATGGGCGGATTCCGTGATTGGATCGGGAAAAACAGCGGTAATCTATACAAGCCGGAGAGTCATGGCGCTGGATACAGAGGACAAGGATCAGATTCTGGAAGCCTCCGTCCGGATATCCGATGCCGTAACTAGTGTGATCGGACGGCTGCAGGTGAAGCCGGCGTTCATCATCGCAAAGGGAGGCATCACGTCATCCGATGTGGGAACGAAGGCGCTTCATGTAAGAAAGGCACGTGTCATGGGACAGGTACAGAAAGGGATCCCGGTCTGGATGACCGGAGCGGAAAGTAAATTTCCGGGGATGCCGTATATCATTTTCCCCGGAAACGTAGGGGATGATAATACCCTGCGCAATATCGTAGAAGAACTGGTATAAGACCGCAGCAGAGGGAGAACGAGGAGGAACAGCATGAGAAAAGTGATAGTATCGCTGGCGCCGGTGCAGGCAGGCACACCGGTTGACGCGGTAAAGCTGGCAGAGGATGTGGAAAAAAGCGTACATGCGGGGGCGGCCATGTGCCACCTGCACTGCAGAAAACCGGACGGGAGCCTGAGCCCGGAGATCGATTATATGACGGCATGTTTTGAAGAAATTTTGAAAAGGACAGACGTAGTGGTCCAGGCGTCTACGGGCGGCGTATCGGAAATGGATATCCGTCAGCGCTGCAATCCGCTGGACTATGAGAAGGTTGAAAGCGCATCACTGAACGGTGGAAGCACCAATCTGGGAGAAAGCGTATATATCAATTCGTTTGAGGACATCCGCTACTGCGCGGATGCGGTCTACCGACGGGGAATCCTGCCGGAGACGGAGGTGTTTGACATCGGAATGCTGCATAATATGGAACTGGTCGGCCGCGATATGCCTTTTGCGGAGCCGAAGCTGTTCAACCTGGTATTCGGACACAAAGGAGGCATGCAGCCAACGCCGGAGATGCTGTGTGCGTTCCGTTCCTTTGTGCCGACAGACGCGCTGTGGGGAGTGACTCACTTCGGAAGAGATAACTGGACATTTCTGGCGGCGGCGATTGCACTGGGAGCCACAGTGGTACGAGTGGGATTTGAAGACAGCCCATATCTGGAAGAAGGAAAAGTTGCGGAGTATAACTATCAGATCGTGGAAAAAACGGCCGCTCTGATTCGGGCGATGGGGCTGGAGACCGCAACGCCGGAGGAGGCCAGGAATATCCTGCATATACAGAGAAAGGGAAGAAAACAGGCATCGGGCCGATAAAACAGAGATCTCAGGCAGAGATCAGAAAGATCCGGCTGCATGGCGGGAGCAAGAAGTTTGGAGGAAAGCAGGAATGCAGGGAAAGGGAGGGGCGTGAATCATGGAGCAGAAAAAACATTCCCGTCAGATCAGGAGATGGTGGGGGCATCAGAGGATCCGGCATCAGATATTTCTTTCCCTGCTGCTGGTTTCCGTACTGGGGATCAGCGTGCTGGGGAGCTTTTCCTATCAGATTTCCAGGAGGACGGTGGAAGAAAACTACAGGAAATCCCATCAGGCATCGCTGAAAAATACCGGAAAGGTGCTGGACATGAACTTGAGCTCCATCATAGAAATGATCCGTGCCTTTCTCAATGACCCGGACCTGCAGCAGGTACTGTGCAGTCAGACAGAAGACGGGAAGCAGGCGTTTACCCTGACAGAGCAGAAGATCATTCGGGAAGTGGCCGAACGGCTGACGACGCAGGAAAGCTTTGTGAATCATGTGGCGTTCATGGATCTTTACGGGCATTATTATCTTCTGAGCAATGTGAACAGAGGAACCTATGACTTTTATCAGTATTATGCGGAGCACGATTTTCTAGAGGACGCATGGAGCAAGGAGGCAAGGGAAGCCGGAGGCAGGGAAGTATTTTTCAGAGAGGTTGTTCTGGGCGGCGTCAAAGAAGACGGATTCAGCATCGCGAAATTTCTGAATAATCCTGCAACAGGCAGACCCATGGGATATGTGGTGGTGAATATCAGCAGAGGGATTCTTGCAAAATCATTTGTCACGGGAAACGAGGGATACGAGACAAACGAATACATTGTCATGGACTGCCGGGACGGCTGCAGCCTAGTCTACGGCGGGCCGGATCTGGAAAATGCGGAAGAAGTGGCACGGGCATTTCAACAGAAAGAGCAGCAGGGCAGGTATCTGTTCTCGAGTGTCTGCAATGCCACGACAGGATGGGAGCTTGTGAATGTGATCGAGAGAAATGAGCTGAGCGCGGAGAGCAAGCTGATCCGCAATACGGTATTTCTGTGCGCAGGGCTGATGGCAGGACTCGGTTTTTTTCTCGCAAGGCTGATCTCCCGGAGCATTACAAGGCCGCTGAACCAGCTGGAGCAGGTGATCGGCAGGGTAGGGGAAGGCGAGCGCCATATAACCGAGATATTTGATGACAGCGAGGTGGGGCGAATCGGTTCCAAGTTCAAAGAAATGGTAAACACGAATCTGGAATTGTCGGAGTATCTTCTCACCGCCCGGCTGAATGAAAGGGAGGCGGAACTGCTCCTTCTGCAGTCTCAGATCAATCCGCATTTTCTCTATAATACGCTGGATTCCCTATACTGTGTGGCGATCATACATGGGGATGATCAGATTGCGGAGATGATCCTTGCCCTGTCAAATAATTTTAAGCTGTCGCTGAACCGGGGAGAAAAATTCAGTACGGTCGCGGATGCAGTCATGCGGATCGAAGAGTATATGAAGCTGCAGAATATGCGCTTTAATGACCGGTTTTCACTGGAGATTGAGGTGGAGGAACCGATCCTGCAAAGAAAAATGTTGACATTTCTTCTGCAGCCCTTTGTGGAAAATGCAATCTATCACGGACTGGAGCCCAAGGTAGGAAATGGGAGCATCCGGGTACGCGGATGGCAGCAGGGGACAGAGATGCGGTTTACGATCGAGGATGACGGCGTCGGGATGGATGACCTGACGGTTCTGGAAAACGGATATGGAATCCGCAATATTCGGGAACGCATCCATCTGCACTATGGAGAACAATACGGATTTTCGGCGGAAAGCAGCAGGGGACGGGGAACCAGGATAACAGTGGTTTTGCCTTTGGAGGAAAGCACGCACAGAACGGGAGGCGGAAAAAGTGTACCGGTTGGTAGTGATTGACGATGAGTATCTTGTGGTGGAAGGGATCAAGGCAATGATCGCGCGCCAGAAGCTGGAATATGAAGTGGTGGGCTGCGCCTATGACGGAATCCATGGTCTGGAGATTGTGCGGAAATGTCAGCCGGACCTTGTGATCACAGATATCCGGATTCCAGGGCTGGACGGATTGTCCCTGATCGAAGAGGCGAAGGAATACTGTCCGGATACGGCCTTCGTGGTTATCAGCGGATATACAGAATTTGAATATGCCAGGCGGGCGCTGTCGCTGGGGGTCAAGGGTTATATTGATAAGCCGATCAGTATTGAAAAGCTGAAAAATGTGCTGGAGCGTGTAGAGCGGGAATGCTTCCAGTCCAGAGAAGAGAGCACGGCGATGCGGCAGAACAGAGAAGGGCAGGAACGGCTCAAAGAGCTTTTTGACGACAGCGTGTCTGCTATGGCCGGCGGGCGCGGAGGGGAATTTCAGAAGTATATGGAAGAGGCGCTGAGACAGCTTGGAGATCTTTATGTGCAGACGGAGGACTTCCGGCGGGAGGTCTATAAGTGGCTCTGTGTGCAGAGTGATATCCTGACAGAGCGCCAGCCGCAGATTTCGCGTGACACCCTGGTTTCGTATCAGGAGATGGAGCAGATGGCCTCGCGGGAAGAGGTCCGCAGATATGCACGGAAGATCGTAACGGATATTACACGATATATTGAGGCGGATAAGACCGGAAGCAGCCATGCAGCAATCCTGGAGCTGCTGGCTTACATTGATGAGCATTACAGCGAGGATATCGGACTGAATGAACTGGCGGACAGGGCCGGGATGAGTACGGCGTACCTGAGTGTGCTGTTCAAGACAGAGGTGGGCACCTCTTATGTGAAATACCTGACGGAGCTGAGGATCAGGCAGGCGAAAAAACTGCTGAAGGACGGCTACAAGGTGAGTGAAGTCAGCGGTAGGGTCGGATACAATAATTACCGTTATTTTTGTGATATTTTCAAGAGACATGTGGGGAAGACTCCGAATGAGTATAAGCATAATTACTAAAAAGAAAAGTGTCAATATAAAAAAAGTGTACAAAATATAAAAAAATACTCACTGGAAAATTACGTATAAAATGCTAAGATATTTACATAAGAAAGATCCCGGGACAAATAAAAAACAATGAATACTAGGGAGGATATCATGAAAAGAAGAGTTATTGCAGCAATCATGTCGGCACTGATGGTTACAACACTCGCAGTTGGATGCGGCGGTTCGGGAGGTTCTTCGGACGGGGGAAGTTCTGACGCGGGAACGGCAGGAGAAGAGACCTCAGGCACAGAGGAAGGCGGTTCTGCGGAGGAAGCAGATTTTACAGGAGAGGACCCGCAGCTGAAAAAAACAGTCAAGATCCTGACAATCTGGGCGGAAGACAATGACAATGGAATCCTGCTGAACAAGATTTGCGAGAATTATAAGAAAGATGTAAATCCGAATTTTGACTGGGAATATGAGATGGTATCTGCGGACAACCTGCAGCAGAAGATTGCGACGCTGGCAGCTTCCAATGACCTTCCGGATTTCTTCGCATATGAGGCAGGCGCACCGCTTACTACGCTCATTGATGCGGATAAGGTGGTAAATATCTCCGAAGCGCTGGAGGAGATCGGAGTGACACAGTACCTGAATGAAGGCGCCGTGGAGCTGATGAAGGGGCTTTCCGGAACAGACGACCTGTATGACCTTCCGCTTGGACTGAACGTAGAAGGCTTCTGGTATAACAAAGCGTTATTCGAAGAGGCGGATTGTGAAGTGCCGGAGACATGGGATGATTTTGAGGAGGTCCTGGAAAAGTTGGCGGCAAAGGATATTCAGCCCCTGACAACAGGCGGTTCCGATAAATGGCCTGCGACTCGTCTTATCAACGGATACGCGGTAAGGACACTGGGAAATGATATTATGACAAAGGCGGCGGCCGGAGAAGTGGATTATACGGATGAAGGATTGATCGCGGCAGCGGATAAGCTGGGTGAATGGGCAGAGAAAGGATACTTCGGCGAAGGGATCACAACGGTAGATGCCAATACGGCAGGTTCCATGCTGATGAGCGGAAAAGCAGCGATCTTCTACAACGGTTCCTGGTTTACGCAGAACCTGACAGATGAAAGCCAGAACCCGGCAGGAAAAGACGGGATCGGATTCTTTAACATTCCGATCGAAGACGAATCTGTCAGCAGCGCAACCTCCTATTCTATGAACTGTGGAAATATCCTTGCGCTGGATAAGGGCAAATACGATGAGGCAACCGCATGGTTCCTGAAATATTTCTGTGAGAATATGGGCGATCTGGCGATGAACGAACTGTCAACGGTTAAGGGATATACCTATACGGTGGAAGCGGAAGACATGGATCCGTATACACAGCTTGTATTGGATGAGATCAACAAGTCTACGGAAGGATTCGCATGGTGGGAAGCAAAGATGCCGAGCGAGATTTCCAAGACCGCGCAGGAGAACGTACAGCCTCTTCTGAACGGCGAGATGACAGGAGAAGAATATATGCAGTCCATTCAGGATGTGTATGATCTCAATAATTAATGTAAGAAGAAATCCTGAAATGGAAAAAGGTCTGTAAATCAGATATTCAAGTAAACGAAAAACCATAAGGAGGAGTGTCTGGATGTATTGTCTCATTGGCATCCCAGGCACTTCTCCTTTTCTGGAAATAAGAGAGGAAGTGGAACGATATGAATAGAGTATTGGGTAATAAAAAAGCAATTGCGCTTTTTGTCGTTCCCGCGCTCGTTCTGTATACGGCGCTGGTCATGGTTCCAGTCATCTGGTCCCTGTATTATTCGCTGTTCACGGGAAGCCCGGGACTGCAGTGGGAATTTGTAGGAATTAAGAATTATATGAATCTGTTCCGGGATAAGAACTTTATAAATTCCCTGGCTGTAAATTTTAAATATATTTCTGTAGTTATGATCGGTCAGGTGGGGCTTGGGCTGTTACTGGCGCTGATGTTCCGCTTCTGGCTCAAGCGCTGCAAAACCATCATACGTACACTGGTGTTTTTTCCGGTGGTGCTGCCGACGGTTGCAGTGGGACAGCTGTTCGCGAAGATTTATGAGATCCAGCCGAACTACGGGCTTTTGAATAGTTTCCTGGGTTCTGTCGGGCTGCATGACCTGGTCCAGCCCTGGATCGGACAGGCAAGCACTGCGCTCTGGGCCTTGTGCGTTATGGATATCTGGGTAGCCATGGGATTCTATTCTGTCATCTTCTATGGGGCGCTTCTGGATATTCCGGACGATATCCTTGAGGCTGCCAGGATTGACGGGGCGTCCAGCTTCAGTCTCTTCAAGAGTGTGCTCCTGCCGCTCCTGCGTCCGATGATCATTACCTGCCTTGTATTCAGCTTCTCGGGCACGGTGAAGATGTTTGAATCGTCTCTGGCGCTGACCAAGGGCGGGCCGGGTACGGCGACCAAGTCACTGTCCATGTACATGTATGATGTTTCTTTTACCTACAATAAGGTGGGATACGGAAGCGTCATTGCGATCGTGATCTTCCTGATCTGTGTCCTTGGATCGGTCGTGATCAATCAGT
Source organism: Lachnospiraceae bacterium (assembly GCA_009911175.1). Next base: position 12,234 of record QXWX01000018.1, read on the forward strand.
TTGATGTGAAAGAAGATTAGAGGAGGGAGAGCAAATGAAGAATGTAAGAGCAGGATTTCGGGGGATTATTATTTTTCTGATCTGTGTGATAGAGATCTATCCGCTGTTCTGGCTGCTGACCGCTTCCTTAAAGCAGCAGTCCGAATGGAGCGAGTTCCCGGCCTATGCGCTGAATAAAGGATTCCATATCCAGAATTACATTGATGCATGGACCAGAGGCAACATGGCGACATTTTTCAAAAACAGCCTGATCACGACTGTGGTCTCATTGATCTTTATCGTGATCTTTGCAACTACGGTGGGGTTTGCCGTAACAAAGATGCAGTGGAGGTTCAAAAAAGCAGTTGCCAGATTTTTTACGCTGGGAATCATGATTCCGGTAGCGGTTGCGCTGATCCCCCTGTTCCAGATCTATAGCAGGACAGGGCTTCTCAACACCAGGACCTGCCTGATCCTGACGTATATTGCCTTCGGCCTGTCGCTGTCCATCTACCTGGTGCAGGGATATCTGCGGTCATTTCCGGATGATATTATGGAAGCGGCTGTGATCGACGGCTGCGGGATCTACCGGATGATGTGGTATATCGTAGTGCCGCTGATGAAAAATGCGATCATTACGGTTCTGGTACTGCAGTTCTTCTTCAAATGGAATGATTTGTTGTTTTCCATGACATTTATCAGCGATTCTTCTTTGAAGACAGTGCAGACAGGACTGCTGTATTTCTCGGATGAATTTGGCTCCAAAAACTGGGGGGCAATCTTTGCGTCTGTCTCCATGAGCGTATTCCCCATGCTGATCCTCTATACCGGGCTGAATAAGAAGGTGATGGAAGGCATGACAGCAGGGGCGGTAAAAGGCTGAGTGCGGCCGGAAAAAGGAAGCTTATTTAAAAACAGCGTTTGATAGGAGCAAAATCTATGGGAACGGATAAAACAGAGCAGTATGAACGGATGATAAAGAAGTTTGTCATGGAGCATACGGAAGATGTGCTTAAGCAGCCTAGGTCTTTCATACGTTTTCCGTTCATTGACCCGGGTTCGGTATATGACGGAAACGTATGGGACTGGGATACCTTCTGGTCTGTATATGGATTTTTGAATCTGGCGGATGCATATGCGGATCCGTCCATGAAGGAGAGGCTGCTGGAACATGCAAAAGGAAATGTCCGCAACTTTTTTGACCACCAGCTGGAGGACGGCTATATCCCCATGATGATCGAGGCGGCAAAGTGGCCGGAGCCTTATCTGAATATGAAGCATAAGGAAGGGGTTCTGATGAATATGCACAAACCATTCCTGTGCAGCCAGATCTGCCTGATCAGTGAGTTCGCGGGAGAGAATACCATACCGGAAGAAGCCCGTCCGTCCGGAGATATGAACTATGGGACGCCCTCCGGATATGCCTGGGCCAGATCCTTTTTTGACGGGATAGAAAAATATTTCTCATGCTATGACCAATATTATTATTTTGAAAGCTGCGGCCTGTATGTGTGGTGCGACGACATTATGATCGGAATGGACAACGATCCGGCTACTTTCGGCCGCCCGAAGTTCTCTACTGCAAATATTTATCTGAACAGCTTTATGTGTACGGAGCTGAAAGCGGCGGAGAAGCTCTGCATGGTGTATGGGTATACGGACCGGGCAGAGTATTATAAAAAGAAGCGGGAGAAGCTGATCGAAGCAATTCAGAAGGAATGCTGGGATCCCAGGGACCGGTTTTTCTATTCCGCGGATGTGGACGTCAGGACAAGGAAATTTGACTGGTTTCATCAGGGCCTGGGAGTGTTTTGGAAGACTCTTCCGATCAAGATCCGGGTCTGGTCGGGATTTATTCCGATGTATGCCGGAATCGCGGCAAAGGAACAGGCGCAGGCTTTGGTGGGACATCTGTTTGATGAAAATACATTTGGCTCGGAGTACGGACTGACGACGCTGGCCAAGGATGAGAAGATGTTTGACCTGTCCGTGACAAACAATCCGTCAAACTGGCTGGGACCGGTCTGGCTGGTGGCGAATTATGTAGTGTTCCGGGGGCTTATGAACTATGGATACCGGAAAGAGGCAGAAGTGATCTATGACCGGACGATCACGCTTCTGGGAAAGGATCTGGAGGAAACCGGAAGCCTCCATGAATATTATGATCCATTTACCGGAAAGCCGATCATGAACGGGGGATTCATCAATTGGAACATCTTGGCATTAAATATGGGAGATGAATTGAGAGGGAAGAATCCCATGCTCTGGTTCGGCGGGCCGGAAATGAAATAAGTGCTGCAGGCATGGAGGATCTGCAGGCTATAAAAGAGAGTGTGCGTCTTGACGCACACTCTCTTTTATACTCATAGATCGCTTCTTATGCCAAAAAACATTTCAGCTCGCGCAGGGAATAATTCATGATCAACTTGTCCGGCAGATCCGCCGTCCTGGCAAGCTCCAGCGCGCAGGATAGATCTCCCACATGTTCCGTCCCGTGGCTGTCGCTGGACAGGATGACGGGATAATCATAATGTCTGCACAGATTCAGAATCATCAGATCATTGAACCGAGTATCCCCCCGATACCCTTCGGGACTCAAAGAGCTGCTGTTGATCTCCAGGAGGACACGGTTTTCCATGGCTGCCTGTACAATGGCGGGATAATCCACCGGATATTTCACATCATCGCAATGTCCGATGATACGGACATAGGGATTCTTCATGGCGGCGATATAAGCCGCCGTGTTCTCATCAATCGTGCCGGGCTTCTTCACTGGTTTATGGATACTGGCGATCACATAGTCCAGCCTGGCTAAGATCTCATCCTCCAGATCCAGTGTTCCCTGATCATCTAATATATTGACCTCTGCGCCGTAGAGCATCTCTACTCCGAGCCGCATCCTTGGGGCATTGGCAAGGCTGCGGAAATAGGAGGGCTTTCCTCCGCCGGGAGTGGCGGGGCCGTGGTCGGAGATTCCAAGGAGCTTTAAGCCGCGGACGAAGGCAGTCTTTGCCATGTCCGTGATTGTCGCCGCGGAGCCATGCCCGCTGGCGATGGTGTGGGTGTGGATATCAAATATAATGGAAGACATTGAGGATCCTTCCTTTCTTTTGTCAAATAAATGATTAGATTTGTAATGGTATCATTTTATAAATACAGTAACACAAAATACAGCAAATATTCAAGCATAAATATTGATTGAAATGGCGGAGGCCATCGGCACAATTGTGATTTCTGTTGCAAGATGAATACGTTCTATAGTATAATATTATTCAAAGTTTACAAAAAACTGGAAAGAAGCCCGCCGGAGGGACAGTGCCATGAGCGATACTGTGAGCGTCCGGTCAGAGGTGAACAGCAACCATCAGGAAATAGAATCAGAAAAGTCCGGTATCTCGGAACGGGCGGATCAGTTTTTTAGGAGGTAACAAAGTATGGCAGAGCAGTACACAGGTATGGCGATCGGGGTGTTCGAGCTGGATAGCGAATGCGCATGCTTCGTGGCGCTGGATGCGGCGGCAAAGGCGGCGGACGTAAAGATCCAGGCTGTAGAGAGGAATCGTCTCTCCGCAGGAGCCTGCGTGAAAATGAGGGGGACGGTCTCCAATGTGAATGCGGCAATGGAGGCCGCGCTTCGGACGGCAGAACCGCTGTCCAAGATCGTTTCCCACACGATCATTGCGGCTCCTACGGAGGAAACGGAAACGGCGATCAGGATGACCATCAATAAATAAACGGAAGCTGCCCCATTTCTCAGATACGGAAGGCAGCATGATCGGGCCTTATGGCCGGAGAAAGGAGATATAATATGTCATATGGTGCTTATGGGCTGGTAGAAGTCCTTGGAGAGGCAAATGCGGTTCTGGTGACAGACCGGATGCTGAAAGCGGCAGATGTGGAATACGTGACACAGGATACGAAGTGCGGCGGCCATGCGCTGGTCTTTGTGGGAGGCAGTATATCGGCCGTGGCAGCGGCAGTGGAGAGTGTAAAGGAGAACCCGCCGTGCAGGGTATTCCAGTCTGCGGTGATATCCAATCCATCTCAGGAAATGATTGATATCGTGGAAATGTTCCGCAACAGGTAATTGCTCAGCATAGGGTGGCGCATTTACTGTGCTGTCCGTAAGAAAACGTATAAGCCGCAACAGATAATGGACGGTGGGAGGATATTTATGAAGCTTGTATTTCTTGACAAAAAAACAATCGGCGAGGACATGGATTTTTCCCGGTTTGCCGAGCTGGGGGATGTGGCGGAGTATGACTTCACCCAGCCGGAGGAAGCGCCTGAAAGGGTAAAGGACGCAGACATTTTAATCGTGAATAAGGTCCCTGTAAACAGACAGACTATCCATACAGCCGGGAATCTGAAGCTGGTCTGCGTGACGGCGACAGGAACTAACAACCTGGATAAAGACTATCTGGCTGAGCGGGGGATCGAGTGGAGGAACGCGGCTGGCTATTCCACGGAGTCCGTGGCCCAGCATACCTTTGCCATGCTTTTCTACCTTATGGAACACCTGCGGTATTATGACGATTATGTGAAAGAGGGGCATTACATTAATGATGTCATGTTTACCCACTTTGCAAAGACCTTTCGCCAGCTTACCGGAAAAACCTGGGGAATCATTGGCCTGGGAGCGATCGGGAGAAGAGTGACCGAGATTGCCCGGGCGTTCGGCGCAGAGGTCATTTACTATTCGGCATCCGGCGCGCCGGCGCAGGAAGGATATCGTCAGGTGGATCTGGAGACCTTGCTGGAAACCTCGGATATCGTGTCGGTTCATGCCCCGCTGAATCCCTACACGGAAGGGCTGATGGACCGGAAAGCTTTTTCATCCATGCAGCCGCATGCCATCTTTTTAAATCTGGGCCGGGGACAGATCGTGGCAGAAGAGGCTCTTGCGGATGCATTGAATGAAGGCCGGATCGCGGCGGCAGGCCTGGATGTTCTCTGCAGGGAGCCGATGTCCGAAGACAGCCCTCTGCTGAAGGTGAAAGAAAAAGAACGGCTTTTGATCACTCCACATATCGGATGGGCCAGCGTGGAGGCACGTACAAATCTCATGGACATTGTGGCGGAGCATATCAGAAAGTTCATATCTGCATAGGCAGACATCAACTTTTACAGCAGCCCGAAAGAAAAGTATTACGAAGACTTGAATTGTGCAGGTTTGCCAATGAAAAGCGTGGTTTTATGCTGGGATTAGGTAAAATGCCGATGCGCTTTTATCGGATTAACAGAGAAAGTACCACATAAAACCACATAAAACCAAATATAATTCATGTTGAGATTTATTTGAATCAGATGAAAAACCAAATAAAATATGTTGGTTTTTGTTGACTTTTACCTACTTTAGGAGTATAATGCAATTACCTGGATGGGGAGTCTCATATTTTCTCTCTACAAGGTTAAAATATATCTGTGAATTACATAATAAAAATGTATCATTTACGGGTTCGTTTTCCGGCGGGCCTGTCGGGGGGGAGATCCTTTTTCGGCTTGTGGTGCAGTGTGGTTTATAGATAAGAAAGGAGTAACAAGCAGATGGGATTATATACTTACAACAGTACGGATATCCCGAAGACTGACCGGATTCCAAAGCTGGTTGACCATTTATACGCAAAGCTGCCGGAGATTGAGTCGGCAAGAGCTGTCCTGATCACGGAGTCATACCGTCAGACGGAAAATGAACCCATGGTCATCCGCCGCGCGAAGGCATTTCAGCACATTTTGGAGAATATTCCGATCATCATCCGTGACCTGGAGCTGATCGTGGGAAGCACGACCATCGCTCCAAGGGGCTGTCAGACCTACCCGGAGTTCTCTTACGAATGGCTGGAAGCAGAGTTTGACACGGTAGAGACCAGGTCTGCCGATCCATTTTACATATCGGAGCAGACCAAGCGGGAACTGAAGGAAGCGAATGCCTACTGGAAGGGCAGGACCACCAGTGAGCTGGCAACGGCTTATATGGAACCGGAGACATTGACCGCTATGGAACACAACATGTTCACGCCGGGAAATTATTTCTACAATGGTGTAGGACATGTGACGGTCAAGTATGAGGAGGTGCTCGCCATCGGATTTTCCGGAATCCGGCAGAAAGCGGAGGCACAGATGGCTGCCTTAAGCCTGACAGACGGAGACTACCAGAGGAAGTCCCGTTTCCTGCAGGCAGTCATCATCAGCTGCGACGCGGCTGTGACCTATGCCAGACGGTATGCGAAGCTGGCTCTGGAAGAAGCGGAGAAATGCACCGATGGGGCAAGAAAACTGGAACTGCTCCGGATCGCACAGAATTGTGCCAATGTGCCGGAGAAAGGGGCTAACGGATTCTATGAGGCATGCCAGTCATTCTGGTTTGTACAGCAGCTTCTGCAGATCGAATCCAGCGGGCACTCCATTTCGCCGGGACGATTTGACCAGTACATGTATCCTTATTATAAGAAGGATCTGGACAGCGGCAAGCTGACACGTGAATTTGCTCAGGAACTGATGGACTGCATCTGGGTGAAACTGAACGACCTGAACAAGTGCCGTGACGCTGCATCGGCAGAAGGATTTGCAGGCTATAGCCTGTTCCAGAACCTGATCGCCGGAGGACAGAACAAGGAGGGCATTGACGTGACCAATGACTTGTCCTTCATGTGCATCCAGGCGTCTATGCATGTATTCCTTCCGCAGCCGTCTTTATCAGTCCGTGTGTGGAACGGTTCGCCTCATGAATTTCTGGTCAAGGCAGCGGAACTGACACGTACCGGGATCGGGCTTCCGGCATATTACAACGATGAAGTCATCATTCCGTCCCTGGTCAGCAGAGGACTGACGCTGCAGGATGCCCGGGAGTACAACATCATCGGATGTGTGGAACCCCAGAAGGCGGGCAAGACCGAAGGATGGCATGACGCCGCGTTCTTCAATATGTGCCGTCCGCTGGAGCTGGTATTTACCAACGGCGTGGATAAAGGGGTACAGGTAGGACCGCAGACAGGAAATGTCGAGGATATGAAGACCTTCGAGGAATTTTATCATGCATACAAGATGCAGATGGATTATGCCATCAAGCTGCTGGTCAACGCAGACAATGCCATTGATATGGCTCATGCGGAGCGCTGTCCGCTGCCGTTCTTATCGTCCATGATAGACGACTGTATGAACCGCGGCAAGACCGTGCAGGAAGGCGGCGCTGTCTACAATTTCACTGGTCCCCAGGGCTTCGGGGTTGCCAATATGGCGGATTCCCTGTATGTCGTGAAGAAGCTGGTGTACGACGAACAGAAAGTAACTATGAAGGAAATAAAGACCGCTCTGATGACTAATTACGGCAAAGGACTTGACGCCGAAGATATTGCGGCTGTTACGGCAAATGTGGCCAACGAGATGAGGGCAGCCGGACAGGCCGTGGGAGAAGCGGAGATCGCAGCCATCCTGAAAACCGTGGTCGCGGCATCTGAATCACCGGAGGTCAAGGCCAACGGAGAACGGCTTCAGAAGCTGATCGATCAGGTTCCGAAGTTCGGTAATGACATTGCGGAGGTGGATACATTTGCCAGGGACGTGGCTTATACCTATACGAGACCGCTGGAGAATTACAGGAACCCAAGGGGAGGCATCTTCCAGGCCGGCCTGTATCCGGTATCGGCTAATGTTCCGCTGGGCGCGCAGACAGGGGCAACACCGGACGGAAGACTGGCACATATGCCGGTGGCAGACGGGGTATCACCATCTGCGGGCAAGGACGTGAACGGTCCTACGGCAGCAGCCAATTCGGTATCCAAGCTGGATCATTATATTGCTTCCAATGGAACCCTGTTCAACCAGAAGTTCCATCCGTCCGCATTGAGCGGGAGAAAAGGACTTGACAACTTTGTAGGCCTGATCCGTTCCTACTTCGACCAGAAGGGCAGCCATATGCAGTTCAACGTGGTCAGCAGAGAGACGCTTCTGGACGCGCAGAAGCATCCGGAGCAGTACAAGCACCTGGTAGTGCGTGTGGCAGGCTACAGCGCATTGTTTACGACGCTGTCCAAGTCGCTGCAGGATGATATCATCCGCCGGACCGAGCAGGGCTTCGGAAATGAGGCGTAAGCGGGGCAGGAGGTAGCGCCATGGAAGACTATAAGAAGACAAAGGGCCGCATTTTTGACATTCAGCGGTACTCGATCCATGATGGAAATGGAATCCGTACCATTGTGTTTTTGAAGGGATGTGTGCTTCGCTGCCGCTGGTGCTGCAATCCGGAATCTCAGGAATATGCCATACAGACCATGATGGTCCAGGGAGAGCCGAAGATCATCGGCAGAGATGTGACCGTGGCCGAGGTCATGGAGACCGTGGAGAAGGACCGCCCCTATTACCGCCGGACCGGAGGAGGACTGACGCTCTCGGGCGGGGAAAGTCTCTGCCAGCCGGAATTTGCGGCGGCGCTTCTGCGCGCGGCAAAGGAAAACGGCATCAATACGGCCATGGAGAGTATGGGCTGCGCAAAGTGGGAAGTGATCGAAGGAGTGCTTCCTTATCTGGATCAGTATCTGCTGGATATCAAGCACTGCAATCCGGACAAGCACAGGGAATTTACCGGCAGGTCCAATGAGCTGATGCTGGAAAACGCAAAGAAGATCGCGGCTTCCCATATGACAGAGCTGAGCATCCGTGTCCCGGTGATTCCGGGTTTTAACGACACACCGGAGGAGATCCGGGATATCGCCGCATATACCAGAGCGCTCGGCAATGTAAAGCGGCTCCATTTATTGCCGTATCACAGACTTGGACAGGATAAATATGCCGGACTTGGGAGAGAATACCTGATGGGCGATGTGAAGCCGCCGGCCAACGAGAAAATGCGGGAGCTGCTCACGGCTGCGGAGCAGACAGCAGGGATCGAATGCCAGATCGGCGGGTAAGATAAAAGAGATATAGAGAGAAATATATAGTATAAAATGGGTGCATTAAGGTCTGCGGACCTGAATCATTATAAATCCAAGGAGGAAAAAAGGATGCAAAACGAATTTGAAATCAAAAAAGAGATGTGTGAGATCGGCAAACGTGTTTACAACCGCGGAATGGTTGCGGCAAATGACGGAAACTTTTCCGTAAAGCTCAATGACAATGAATTTCTGTGCACACCGACCGGCGTCAGCAAAGGTTTCATGACTCCGGAATACATCTGCAAGGTAGATGCGGAAGGCAGGGTACTTCAGGCAAATAAGGGCTTCAGACCGTCATCGGAGATCAAGATGCATATGCGTGTCTACAAAGAGAGACCGGACGTAAATTCCGTAGTACACGCGCATCCGCTGTATGCAACTACATTTGCGATCGCAGGGATCCCGCTGACACAGCCGATCATGCCGGAAGCAGTGATCGCTCTCGGATGTGTTCCGATCGCGAAGTACGGCACACCTTCCACGATGGAGATTCCGGACGCGGTATCCGAGCATCTGCAGTATTTTGACGCTGTATTGCTGGAGAACCACGGCGCGCTGACCTACTCCGATTCTCTGCTGAATGCATATCATAAGATGGAATCTGTTGAGTTCTACGCGCGTCTGTTATGGCAGACCATGCAGATCGGCGGACCGCAGGAGCTGAACAAAGAGCAGGTGGAAAAGCTGTATGAGATCAGAAGACAGTTCGGACTTCCCGGAAAGCATCCTGCAAACGTATGCCCGAATGCAAAGGCTGGAAAGCCGAGCTGCCATACATGCGGTGGAAACTGCAGCGGCGGAGCGGCTCCGAAGGCAGATGCGGACCTGGTAGCAGAGATCACCAAGAAGGTCATGAGCCAGCTTGGAATGTAAGAAAAACCGCAGAAGGCCGGGGCGTATGGGGCGTAAGGGCCTGCGCCCGGCAGAAAAGAAACGAGGACTGCTATGAATGAACAGGAGATTTCCGGTGTGGTGCAGGCCGTACTGGAAGGAATGAAAAATACGGGTTCCGCGCATGGAGCCGGACATGTCTCCACATGCAAAAAGCATAAGATGACTCTGGAAAAAGCCAATGCCCTGATCGAGAAGGTCAAGGCGAAGGCATCGGAGATGGGCGTCCGTGCGGTGGTGGCGGTTGCAGACCAGGCCGGAAGGCCCGTGTCGGTCCAGAGTATGGACGGAGCCTACATAGCAAGCTTTGACATTGCGTTAAATAAATCATTTACCTCGGCAAGCCTGAACATGTCAACGGAGGCTTTAAGCCATTTGAGCCAGCCGGGACAGCCCTTGTACGGCATCCAGTTTACCAATGACGGCAAGATCGTCATCTTTGGAGGCGGAGAGGTGCTGGAAGCAGAGGGGAAAATGATCGGAGCCCTGGGGGTGAGCGGCGGTACCGCCAAGCAGGATACCGAGCTTGCGGCCTACGGCAGGGAAGTATTTAAGGAGGTAATAGCGTGTCTGTAAATGAACAGATGGTTCAGGACATTGTGCAGGAAGTGGTGGCGAAGATGCAGATTGCTTCCGACGTGACCGGCAACCACGGTGTTTTCCAGGATATGAACACTGCCATTGAGGCAGCCAAGAAAACACAAAGAATCGTTGCCCGGATGTCCATGGACCAGAGAGAGAAGATTATTTCCAATATCCGCGGAAAGATCAAAGAGCATGCGGAGATCTTCGCGCGGATGGGAGTACAGGAGACCGGCATGGGAAATGTCGGACACAAGATCTTAAAGCATCAGCTTGTAGCTGAGAAGACACCCGGAACAGAAGATATTCAAACAACAGCCTGGTCAGGAGACAGAGGGCTGACACTGATCGAGATGGGACCTTTCGGGGTCATCGGCGCAATCACTCCATGTACCAATCCAAGCGAGACGGTGCTGTGTAATACGATCGGTATGCTGGCAGGAGGCAATACGGTCGTATTCAATCCACATCCGGCAGCAATCAAAACATCGATCTATGCCGTCAACCTGATAAACGAAGCATCACTGGAGGCCGGAGGCCCGAACAATATTGCATGTACGGTAGAGAAGCCGACCCTGGAGAGCAGCAACATTATGATGAAGCACAAGGATATCCCGCTGATCGCCGCGACCGGAGGCCCGGGTGTGGTGACGGCTGTGCTGTCCTCCGGCAAGAGAGGTATCGGCGCAGGGGCAGGCAACCCGCCCGCGCTGGTGGATGAGACAGCAGATATCCGCAAGGCGGCAGAGGACATTGTCAATGGATGTACCTTTGACAACAATCTTCCCTGTATCGCGGAGAAGGAGATCGTAGCGGTGGATTCCATTGCGGATGAGCTGATGCATTACATGATCACCGAGCAGGGCTGCTACCTGGCTTCCAAGGAAGAGCAGGATGCGCTGACAGAGGTGGTATTAAAGGGCGGACGCCTGAACAGAAAATGTGTCGGAAGAGACGCAAAGACTCTGCTGGGCATGATCGGCGTAACCGTACCGGACAATATCCGGTGCATTACCTTTGAAGGACCGAAGGAGCATCCGCTGATCGCGGAGGAGCTGATGATGCCGATCCTGGGGGTAGTCAGGGCAAAGGATTTTGACGATGCGGTAGAGCAGGCCGTATGGCTGGAGCACGGCAACCGTCATTCTGCCCACATCCACTCCAAGAATGTGGACAATATCACCAAATATGCAAAGGCGATCGACACAGCGATCCTTGTAAAGAACGGACCGTCCTATGCGGCGATCGGGTTCGGCGGAGAGGGCTTCTGTACCTTTACCATTGCCAGCCGGACAGGAGAAGGACTGACAAGCGCAAGCGCATTTACGAAGAGGAGACGCTGCGTAATGTGCGACAGCCTGTGTATTCGATAAAAGCAAAGCAGGAGATCAGCCTGCAGCGGAACAGGCAGCCATGGAAATGAGACTGGTTCCGCGGCAGTATAAAGGCAGGCTGGTCGTAAGTTGAGGAGGCAATATAAAATGGAAATGAATTCTGCAAATGTAGAAGCCGTTGTAAAGCAGGTTCTGGAAAGCATGTTGAGCCAGCCGGTTTCGGCCCCGGCAGCTGCACCGGCAGCAGGCCAGGCGATTCCGAAGACTGCGCATGTAGCGATGCTGACGGCTCTGGAGCATTATGATGTAAAGGAATTTCCGATGCCGGAGGTCGGCGACGGAGATATCCTTGTAAAAGTAGAAGGCTGCGGCGTCTGCGGAACAGACGCTCATGAATTTAAGAGAGATCCTTTCGGCCTGATCCCGGTAGCGCTGGGACATGAAGGCACCGGCGAGATCGTGAAGATGGGTAAGGATGTCAAGGCGGACAGTGCCGGAAAGCCATTGAAGGTAGGTGACAAGGTAGTAACCTGTATGATCTTTAAGGATAACCCGGATATTACCATGTTCGACCTGAACAAGCAGAATGTGGGCGGCGCGGATGTATATGGACTGCTTCCGGACGATGATATTCATCTGAACGGATGGTTTTCCGATTACATATTGATCCGGAAGGGTTCCACCGTATTCAATGTCAGCGATCTGGATCTGAAGTCCCGTATCCTGATCGAACCCTGCGCCGTACTGATCCACGCGGTTGAGAGGGCGAAGACAACCGGCATCCTGCGGTTCAACAGCAGGGTTGTGGTTCAGGGCTGCGGACCGATCGGACTGATCTGTATCGCGATCCTCCGTACCATGGGGATTGAAAATATTGTGGCAGTAGACGGCAATCAGCAAAGGCTGGATTTCGCGAAGAGGATGGGAGCAGACAATTCCGTCAACTTCATGAACCACAAGGGAATCGAAGCGCTCAGCGGCGCAGTGAAGGAAGCATTCGGCGGATACGAAGCGGATTTCGCGTTCCAGTGTACCGGATCTCCGGTGGCTCACGCGAATATCTACAAGTTCATCCGCAACGGCGGCGGACTCTGCGAGCTGGGATTCTTCATCAACGGCGGAGACGCGACCATCAATCCGCACTTTGACCTTTGCTCCAAGGAGATCACGCTGGTCGGCTCCTGGGTATACACCCTGAGAGATTACGCGACTACATTTGACTTCCTGAAACGGGCGAAGGCGATCGGACTTCCGATGGATGACCTGATCACACATGAATTTCCGCTGGAGCAGATCAACGAGGCACATGTAACAAATCTGAAGCAGGAAGGCCTCAAGATCGCGATCGTGAATAAGTAGTGATGATTCAGAACGGCAGCGGACGGTTCTGTGGTCTGCCGTCGTGAACATTGACGTGATCTTTGAAATTACCTGCGAAGGAGAGTGGTTATGGGAGAAGCAGTAGGAATGCTGGAGGTATTCGGGCTGGCGACCGCCTACGCCGCGGCAGATGCCGGGTGCAAGGCAGGCAATGTCCGGCTGGAGACCTTTGATAAAAACAAACCGGCGAATGCGGATGAATTACCTGTACCGCTGATCGTGATGGTGAAATTTCGCGGAAGCGTATCCGATGTCCAGGCTGCGTTAGAGGCGGCAAGCGCCAGGGCCAAAGAGCTTGCGGGAATCGTAACGGAATACAAGATCGCAAGGCCCACGGAGGATACGGAGAAGATGCTCAAACTGAGCGGCTTAGATAAAGGAACACCAAATAAAAAATATTTAAAAGAAGTCTAGGAGGATATAAAAATGGCACAGCAGGCATTAGGAATGGTAGAAACCAGAGGTTTGACAGCAGCAATCGAAGCAGCAGACGCAATGACAAAGGCGGCTGAGGTTACATTGGTAGGAACAGAGAAGATCGGATCCGGTCTTGTAACTGTTCTGGTACGCGGAGACGTAGGCGCTGTGAAGGCGGCTGTCGAGACAGGAGCGGACGCTGCGGCAAGACTTGGAGAGCTGGTTGCGACACACGTGATCCCGAGGCCGCATGACGACGTAGAGAAGATTCTCCCTACGGTTTAATTTGAGAGAAGCTGTGATCCGCGGTCCGGATTAAAAAAAGGGCTGCGGGCCGTAACAGGAGAATCCCTCAGATTGATAAGTAAAGGAGCAGTCTCATGGGACAGGCATATGGATTTTTTGAAATCCCGAGTGTGACGGCAGCTGTAGTCGCCATTGATATGATGTGCAAGACGGCGCAGGTGGAATTGGTCACATGGGAGAAAAAACTGGGCGGGCGTCTTGTCACCATCATCATCCGCGGGGATGTGTCCGCAGTGACACAGGCGATCGAAACCGCTGCCGCGAACGGGATCAAAGAACCGGCGGCATACGCGGTGATCGCAAGTCCCCACGAGGAGATCATCAAGATGGTGAACCAGAGCGCGAACCGGGTAAGTTAAGGAGGCAGTGACCATGGCAGATGAGAAGAAGCCGACAGGCGAGGAGAAGAACGTAGATTCTTCCAAAGCGGAAGGCGCGGCCAAAAAAGGCAGAGCAAAGAAAACTGCAGGATCAAAAGCTGCGTCCGCAAAGAAAGCAGAAACAACAGCCAAAGCGCCTGCCAAGACAGTTCAGAGAGTGAAGCAGGCGGCGCGGCAGGCAGAAGAGGTTATTGTAGAGCAGACAATCCAGAAGGAGGAAAAAAGAATGTCACAGGAAGCATTAGGAATGGTGGAAACTAGAGGTCTGGTAGCATCAATCGAAGCAGCAGATACCATGCTCAAAGCAGCAAATGTTGTACTGGTAGGAACAGAGAAGATCGGATCCGGTCTTGTAACCGTTATGGTACGCGGAGACGTAGGTGCTGTTAAATCAGCAGTAGAGTCCGGCGCGGAAGCGGCAGGAAGACTCGGTGAGTTAGTAGCGACCCACGTGATCCCAAGACCTCACGGCGATGTAGAGAAGATTCTTCCGGCAATCAAATAAGTACGAGCGATGCCAGCTGAGGGGTATTCCGTCAGGATGCGTCCCTCAGAAGATATGCAGGATTTGCTGCTGCGGATACCGTAAGTGTGAACAGCAATAAATCCTGCATCACCAAGAGGAGAATTGATATGGACAATAGTAATGTAGCATTAATTACGAAAATGGTCTTAGAAGCAATCGAAAAGCAGAAAGCTTCGGCGGAAAATGGTTACCTCGTACCAGTCGGGGTATCCGCAAGACACATCCATCTGACTCAGGAGCATGTGGAGGCTCTATTCGGGGAAGGTTATCAGCTGACGAAGAAAAAAGAGCTGATGGGCGGACAGTACGCATCCAACGAGACAGTGACCATTGTCGGCTTAAAGCTTCGTGCCATTGAGAATGTCCGGATCTTAGGACCTGTCAGAAGCAAATCCCAGGTAGAGGTATCCGCTACAGACGCCATCCGCCTCGGTGTGAAGGCGCCGATCCGGGAATCCGGCAATATCGCCGGCTCCGCGGCAGTTGCGGTTGTGGGGCCGAAGGGCGTGATCTATCTGAACGAGGGATGTATCATTGCGAAGAGACATATCCACATGGCGCCGAAGGATGCCATGGCAGCCGGAGTACATGACGGCGATATTGTTTCCGTAAAAGCAGACAATGAGCGCGGTACCGTATTTAACCATGTGCAGATCCGTGTAGACGACAGCTTTACACTGGAGATGCATATTGATACGGACGAGGCAAATGCATCGAAAATTGCGACAGGAGACACGGTGAGGATCATATGCTAATCGGAAAAGTAGTAGGAAGTGTTGTTTCAACACGGAAAAGTGAAAATTTAGTCGGTAATAAATTCATGATCGTAGATGTTCTGGAGCATATGCAGAACGGCGCAAAACAGCTCATTGCCATTGACAAGATCGGCGCCGGAGTAGGAGAATACGTACTGGTGGCACAGGGCAGCGCGGCCAGGATCGGAAGCGGCATGCCGGATGCCCCTGTGGATGCGGCGATCGTTGGAATTATTGACGATGGAACAGGACTGGAGTAGTGAAAGATTATGGATATGAAAGAATTAAGCATGCTCATGCAGCAAAACGGGATCGTGGGCGCCGGCGGCGCGGGCTTTCCCACCTATGCGAAGCTGAATGAGAATGCGGAAACAATTATTCTGAACTGCGCAGAATGTGAACCACTACTGAGATTACATAGACAATTACTCGAAAAATATGCCCAGGAGATTGTGGATACCTTCCATCTGATCGGAGAGGCGGTGGGGGCCAAAGAGGTCATCATCGGAATCAAGAAAGCATATACCAGGACGATCGAGGCGCTCAATGCAGTCATCGGCGTTTATCCGGAGGTTCGGTTAGGGCTTCTGGATGAAGTCTATCCTGCCGGTGATGAAGTGGTGCTGATCTACGAGGTGACCGGAAAAGTCGTAAGGCCGGGCGGGCTTCCCATCGAATGCGGCGTCGCCGTGTTCAACGTGGAGACGGTCTACAATGTATACAGGGCCATGAACCAGCAGACCCCGGTGATGGATAAGCTGGTGTCCGTGGTGGCGGAAGTAGAGCATCCAATGACCGTGCGCGTGCCGATTGGTACAAGCATTGAGGAGACGGTGCGCCTTGCAGGAGGAGTGACCACACCCAATCCGGTGTATTTTATCGGCGGACCGATGATGGGATTTATCGGAAGCGGTTCCCAGCCGGTAACCAAGACGACCAATGCGGTGTTGGTGCTTCCGGAATCCCACTATATCATCCAGAGGAAACGGCAGAAGGTTTCTATAGACCTGAAACGGGCGGCGGCATGCTGCTGCCAGTGCAGTATGTGTACGGACCTGTGTCCGAGAAACCGTCTGGGCCATCCGATCGAGCCCCACCTGTTCATGCGTGCGGCGACCTGTAAGGATGTGCAGAAGCCGGATATCTTTGTCAACACGTTTTTCTGCAGTTCCTGCGGATTGTGTGAGATGTATTCCTGTTTCCAGGGACTCTCACCGCGAACACTGATGGCAGAGTACAAGGCAGGCTTAAGAAGCCATGGCCTGAAGCCGCCTGCAGTCGTACCCGAGCCGGTAGGGGAAGAGAGGGAATACCGCAAGGTTCCGATGGAACGTCTCATGGCAAGA
This sequence comes from Lachnospiraceae bacterium, assembly GCA_009911175.1. Next base: position 29,060 of record QXWX01000018.1, read on the forward strand.
CTGGATCTGGCGAAGTACAACAGGGAAGCGCCGCTGGATGAATCGGCGGTACCGGTTCGCAGGGTAAAGATCATGCTCAGCCAGCATATTGGCGCGCCGGCTTCCCCAATTGTAAAGCAGGGGGATACCGTTGCCGCGGGACAGATGATCGCGGAACCGGCCAAGGGCTTAAGCGTGGGCATCCATGCCTCTATTGACGGTGTGGTGAAAGAAGTAAGTGAGAAATATGTGATCATTGAGACGCAGGAAGGACGTGCAGGGAAATGAGTAAGGCAATTGGAATGGTAGAATATAAGACTGTTTCAGCAGGTGTCGTGGCGGCAGACGCCATGGTGAAGACCTCTGAAGTCAGTATCATCGAAGCACAGACCGTATGTCCGGGAAAGTATATCGTCATCATTTCAGGAGATCTGAGCGCAGTCAATGCAGCCGTGGAAGCGGCAAAAACATTGCATGGAATGCATCTGATCAACAGTTTTGTACTCGGCAACCCGCACGAATCCATTTTCCCGGCTATCTACGGGGCAGCCGAGATAGAAGCGGTTTCGGCCCTGGGAATCATGGAGACATACGATGCGACTTCGATCATAGTGGCGGCAGATGAAGCGGCAAAGACAGCGATTGTGGATCTTGTGGAGCTTCGGATCGCAAGAGGAATGTGCGGAAAATCCTACCTGATGCTGACCGGGGAGGTGGCAGCCGTAGAGGCGGCCATCGAACGGGCAAGATCAGTGACTGCAAAGGACGGGATGTTCCTGGATTCCTCCGTGATCGCACATCCGGACGCACAGATCAGGAATGCGATACTATAAACAGTTGGGAGGCGGTACGATGCTTGCGATTGAGAGACGGAATGAGATACTGGAAAAGCTACAGGCAGAACGCCGCGTGGTAGTGAGTGAATTGAGCCAGTTCTACAAGGTGTCGGAGGAGACGATACGGCGTGACCTGGAGAAGCTTGTCAATGACGGATATGCGATTAAGAGCTACGGCGGCGCGGTGATCAATGAAAACACCAATATTGATCTGCCTTTTAAGGTCCGGAAGAACCATAACGTGATCGGCAAGCAGCGCATCGCCGGGCTGTTTAACAAGATGGTGAAGGACGGCGACAGCATCATGCTGGACGCCAGTTCCACCGCCGTCTATGTCGTGAAAGCATTGAAGGATAAAAAGAATCTGACGGTGATCACCAATTCAGTGGAGATCATCATAGAACTGCTGGATGTGCCGGACTGGAAGATCCTTTCCACCGGAGGCGTGTCCAGGGAAGGGTCATTCGCCCTGGTAGGCCCCCAGACGGACCGGATGCTGAGGTCGTACCATGTGGACAAGGCAGTGATCTCCTGCAAGGGGATCGACCTGCAGGCTGGGATCACGGATTCCGACGAGCTTCATGCGGACAACAAAAGAACCATGCTGGAATCCGCCAGAGAAAAGATCCTGGTGGTGGACGGCAGCAAATTCGGAAAGGTGGCATTCAACACCATTGCCGGGCTGGGTGAGATTACATCCGTCGTCACAGACGAAAAGCCCGACGAGCAGTGGCTGCAGGCGATGGAGGCTGCAGGGACAGAATGCATCTATCCGGAGTAAATAATGCGACAGGATGATTCGGTCAAATGAAAAGTTTTGATATAAAGACAAAGATATATTTTGGCGACCAGGCGCTGGACAGGCTCTCGGAAATTCCCTACCAGCGGGTGCTGGTCATCACGGACCCGTTCATGGCTCAGAGCAGTATGATCAATCTGGTAACCGATCCTCTGAAAAAGGGCCGCAAGGAATTTGAGATTTTCCAGGATGTGGTTCCGGACCCGCCCATCGAAAAGATTTCCGAAGGCGTGAAAAAAATGCTGGAGTACAGGCCCGATGTGATTGTGGCGGTGGGCGGCGGCTCTGCCATTGACTCCTCCAAGTCTATCCGGGAATTTGCGCTGAGGGTTGACCGCTATGGGGAGGTTGGGCTGATCGCAATCCCAACGACCAGCGGGACGGGCTCGGAAGTGACTTCCTTTGCGGTGGTTTCAGATCCGAAAGAACAGAGAAAGTATCCGCTGGTATCCCGGGATATGACGCCGGATGAGGCGATTCTGGACGCGGAGCTGGTGAAAAGCGTGCCGCCTGCGGTGACGGCAGATACGGGAATGGATGTATTTACCCATGCGCTGGAAGCCTGCGTGAGTACGAACCGGAACGATTTTTCCACGGCTCTGGCGGAAAAATCCATCGAGATCTGCGGCGTGTTCCTGCTTCGGGCATACTTAGACGGCAGCGATACCCACGCCAGACAGAAGATGCACTCGGCTTCCTGCCTGGCAGGTCTGGCATTTAACTCCGCATCATTGGGGCTGAACCACGGGATGGCGCACCAACTGGGCGCAACCTTCCATATCCCCCACGGGCGGGCCAATGCCATGCTGCTTCCGCATATCATTGAGTTTAACAGTGATATCAATAAGCACAGCAAAAGTCAGACGGACTATCTGCCTGCGGTAAAGCGTTATTCCACCGTGGCGCAGATTCTGGGCCTGAGCAGCTATAATAAAATCATGACCGTGCGCTCCCTGGTGAACTGGGTGCAGTTCATGATGAAGGAAATGGATATCCCGCTGTCCATCTCCCAGATGGAGAAGATATCCAAAGAAGAATATTTTGCCGCCATCGACCGTATGGCAGATGCCGCGCTGGCTGACGGCTGTACCGCCACCAACCCGCGGGTGCCGAGCAAGGCGGATATTATGAAAATTTATGAAGCATTGTGGTGAAGCTTAGCTGCAATCGTGTCTGTTTCGTATGTGAGCAGACGCGGCTGCAGCTTTTAAAATATGTCCGAAATATTTACATCCCTATGGTGTGAGCAAACTTTTAAATGACTGTGTGGAATTAGAACAGCAAGAATATGGTATTGAAAGCCGCAGATTTCTGATGAAAGAGGTCTGCGGCTTTTATGTATAGAAAATTCTATTGACATATAAGTGTATATAGTGCATAGTGTGTATATAGATACATCACATTAAAAGAGGAGACAGGACCATTGAAAATATTAATCTCGAACACTTCTGACATCCCATTGTATCAACAGATCAAAGACCAGATTAAGGATGCTATCCTGAAAGAAGAGTTGGTTGAAAATGATCCGCTTCCCTCGATCCGTGCATTTGCCAATGATTTGAAAGTCAGTGTCCTGACGATAAGACGGGTCTATGAAGAACTGGAACAAGAAGGGTTTGTGATAAGCCAGGTTGGTATCGGGACCTTTGTATCTGCAAGTAATATTGAACTGCTCAGAGATTCCAGACGCCGCCTTGTAGAGCAGAAAATGCAGGACATGATACAGACCGCAAAAGCACTGGATATCACTAAGGAAGAACTGAATGCAATGATGGATATTCTTTATGAGGAGGTATGACTACATGGCATCAATTTTAGAGGTTTCCGGATTGAGAAAGAGTTACGGCAATTTTGAACTGAAAGATATCAGTTTTACGATTCAGGAGGACTGTATCACAGGCTTTATAGGCGCAAACGGCGCGGGAAAAAGCACAACCATTTATTCTCTGCTGAATCTGGTCCGCAGAGAGGCAGGAACGATCACATTTCGCGGAAAAGATATTTCTGCAGACGAAAGACTGTTCAAGGATAAAATCGGTGTTGTTTTTGACAGCAGCAGCTTTTATGATGAACTGACGATTCAGGAGATGACCTCATTGATTGCGCCCTCATATTCTGAGTGGAATCAGCGTGCGTATCAAGAGTATTTAGATATGTTTTCTCTGCAGAAGGAACATATCATAGGAATGCTGTCAAAAGGCATGAAAATGAAATACGCTCTTGCACTTGCTCTGTCGCACAACGCAGAGCTGCTGATTATGGATGTAAACTGGACTATGGTTTTTGACTGTATATAGCGTATATTGTGTTTAAAATAATGGAATATAGCTACAGAATACACAAAGCATGGGGAAAAATGTGTATGAAGTAGAGGGAATGGCAGAGAGGAATAATGGTATCTTGAAAAGTAAAGGTGGGGAAATTGAGTGTCAGCCAAAGTGTTTACATAAGGTGTTGTGCGAGAGAGCAGTGCATTAGAAGCTTTGAAGGGGATTGCCGTTTTCACAGTAGTACAACGAATATTAAGTTCCCGATTTTTCAGAGTCCCTGAAGACACTGATTTATCGGGCTTTGCTTATAATGAAAATAGCAAAGACTTAATTTAACTCGTTGTATGACCTGTACCGACAGTTTGTCCCTGATTCTGTTTCACAAAGGCGAAATGTGAATACTGCAAAAATGTCCGACTCTGAAATTATTACTCTGAGTATCTGTGGCGAGTTGATTGGCATAGATTCTGAAAATGCCTGGTATTCTTTTGTAAAACGTAATTACCAGCATCTTTTTCCCCGGCTTTGCTCCCGTACCCGGTTTAACCGAACCAGGAGGGCACTTTTGCAGGTAACGGAACTGCTTCGGCAGAAACTGTCTCATTCCTTTCTCATGCCAGCTAGCCGTTATTTTGTTATTGACAGCTTCCCCCTTTCGGTCTGCAAGTTTGGGTGCGCACGTTACTGTTGTTCCTTCCGTGAAGACGGGGCAAATTACGGAAGATGTCCTTCTAAAAAAGAAACTTATTTTGGCTTCAAGATTCATGCCATAATTACTTTAAAAGGCTATATCACAGCATTTGTCGGTTGAGACAATATGTCTTTCTCTTTCCTGTTTGAGTTCCGTTGCATTTTGATATAACCCATACTGAAAGTACCAGCCAAATTTTCTGCTCCCATTTTTTGATGTGCAGGATTCAACTTCCTTTAAGGACGGGAGTGCGGTAAGGAACTGGTTCCAGCAGGTGGCAACATGGCTATTATGCAGTCTCACTTGCGAAGCAATCATCTGGTTGGAAATCTCTTAGGATGCCAGAAGGATGATCGTGGTTCTCTTTATCAGGCTTGCTAGAAGGGGGCAACTTAAAAAAGGCAGATAAGAACGCCATTATCGCATCGGATAAAACAGGAATTGCATTAATTGTTTTCCTGTGTATAATATAACCATTTTATCCACTTGTAATAAAAATATTATGTACCAAAAAGAAAAAGTATTAGTGCGAATTATTTTTAAGGCTGTAAATACAAAGTTATATTTATAGTATTTTCTTATTTAAAGGAAAATGCCATAATTACTATAGGTGCGTATTTTCTACTCATGTGAATTTTCATATTATTAGTTAATATAATATCATTATAACATATTGTTCGGATTTTTCTTAATGATACAATACAGTTCTGTGTACATTTAATAAAACCATAAGAAGATAGTAATTTTAATTCGCTATTTAAAGTTCCATATTTATGAAATATACCATCTTGAGAGTAAATTGTAATTTGATGTTCATGTATTTCCATGTAGTATATATCAAATATTCGGATTTTAGAGATAGATGATCTGGTTTTGCAAATATACTCTTGCTGAGTATCTCTATAAAGTTGTAATGCTTGTTTTAAGCCTAAAATTCCATATTGCTCTAAAAAGCCATCAAGGTTATTTTTGAATTCATTGTCTATTTGATATTTAGTTGACAAAGATATTTCCATTTTCAATTTCTCCTATCTTTTGCAGTTCACTTCATTATATAAGACAATCTATTGGCAAAAAAATGACGCATATTAAAAAAAAAAAAAAAATTTTTCTGGATATGATGTTTGGAAGGCATTATATGATGTTTATGCATTGTTAAAATTGGGAAAAAATGTATAATATTTAAAGGGAATAAGCTGTGAAATCGGCATAGCCGATTTTACCTAGCGAACGGAGGTAACTCATTTCGCTTTGGTAGGCTGATAACATACAATAGGAAAATCCTATCAGGTAAAATCTAGTCGACTACCTATACCGAGTCTTTGGAGCCGAAGCAGTAATGTCAGGTTTAAGTGTAGGACAGGGAGCAACAGAACTGAGAAATGATTATGAGGTTGGAAATGGTCGATGTGCTTGTTTATACAGTAGACAATATCATTGTGAACGTTATGGTGAGGAAGTAATGTCCATTGTATACCATACATCTCATCAAGGAGATAGAAAAGAAAGAGGAAATCAGATAGATAACAGGAAGTCCGAATGTCTATAGTATCAAAGAGATTACTAATCATAGGGGGAGAGAAGGGGTATACCTTATAGTGAAAGTGGATTCATTCAAATTGACAATGGAGAGTCAGGCACATTGGATGAATAAAACGGAAATATCATAGGATTAAGCCGTATGTGCTAATAGCGTATGTACGGTTTGAATAAAGGGTATGGGAAGTAATTACCATATTTACTAAGGATAGATTTAGCATAATTTTAGAATGGATATGTATTGTGTTTTAGACTCGTTTAATAGAGGAGAAGATTTATGGAAAAGAAATATCAAATATTTATTAGTTCTACATATAATGATTTGAAAGAAGAAAGACGAAAGGTTCAAGACACAATATTATCTATGTATCATTTTCCCATTGGGATGGAAATGTTCAGTGCGGGAGACGAGGAACAGTGGGAAATTATTCAAGATACAATTGACAGTTCTGATTATTATGTTTTAATTGTAGGTCATAAATATGGAAGTGTGATAGAAAGAGGGAAAGATAAGGGAATAAGTTACACGCAAAAGGAATTTCGATATGCTTTGAAGAAAGAGATTCCTATCTTAGCCTTTTTAATTGATAAAAATGCTAAGATTACTACAGATATGATAGAAAGAGATGCTATTAAAGAAAAAAAATTAGAAGAATTTAAAAAAGAAATTAAAAAGAATAGGATGGTACAATGGTGGACAAATAAAGAAGATTTAGCCAATAAAGTTATGGTAGCTTTAAATAAACAAATGAATAGAATCCCAAGACCAGGATGGATAAGATCAGATTCGATTACTAATGAGGAATTAGATAAAGCGGAAAGAATAGTAATGGATAGAACGAATAGTCCACAGTATAAAAGGGAGGATGCTGAAAAAAGTAAAAAGGAAAACGAAAAACTTTTTATGACATCAGACGATGGAATGGGAGAGATAGATTATTTTGAAAGATTCAATATACTAAAGAAAAAGATTAGTGAACACCCTACAAATTTGGAAATGAATGATTTTATACTAAAGAGTTACGAGCAAATAGTGGAATGGCTTATTAATTTAGGGGAACAATATGAAAGAGAAAATGAGGACATTATTCTGAGAATAAATAAAGTTAATTCAGTAATAGTTGTTTTTCATTTTTATAAAAACAAAAAATTAATAAGAGCATTAAAAGTGTTTTTGGAAAGTATGTTTGGAAAGAGTGAAAAAAGTATTTTGATTTCACAAAATGAAGTGGTTTCACCAGGAACCGCTTCTTATGATGGAGTATATGATGTGAAATTTGATGAAGGAAAAATGAAGTTGTTTGCGACAGGTTCTATGTTGAACTCTAAGAAGTACGTGACAGCAGAAGAAGTAGTTGCAGATATATGGGAGAGTTATATACAACCATATCTGTAAGTATAAAATTTCCTTTTTAACAAATAGGACTATAGGTGAAAGAATAAATAATAAAGAGAGGATGTAAATGCAGATACCAGATAATAATTTGTTTTGTGTATATGGAGTAGGGGCAATCATTGAACGTATGATCGAAAGAAGAAGATTTGTGTTGATACAAAATAGAGTTAGGAAAGGAAAGCAGTCTGGTTTAATAGAAGTTCCATGTGGGAAAGTAAAAGCAACAGAAGATGCAGTTACCGTAATAAAACAAAGGGTCGTTGAGGAAACTGGATTGAGGATAACAAAAATAGCTGGTATGGAAGAAAGCATAGTCATGAAAAAGAGTATACAGAATTGCCGCCCATTTTATTCTTGCCAGAGCATAGAAAAGGACTTTCCTGTTGCGATAAATTTTTTTATTTGTTCTGTAGAGGGAAACCCTAAGACGTATACGGAGGCTGCAGATAATATAAGATGGACTTCGATAGATGAATTATCTGGGATGTTAATGAATGAAGAGGAAAAATTTTTACCAGTGGTGGTTGGAGCACTTAAAGAATATGTAAAGAATATAGAAGAGGAGAAAAAGATATGGAATTTATGAGCAAATTTAAACCAACAGAAAATAAAGTTAAAGAGTTTGAAAATTGGATTATAGTTATACGCGAAAAACAGGTGACATTAGGGGCGTGCGTTATACTTCTTAAACGTCAGATAAGTTCTTTGAGTGAAATGACAGAGGAAGAAGTGAAAGAGTTTCCCAGAGTAATAAAATGGTATGAGGAAAAATGTCAAAATTGTTTTGGTGCAGAAAAATTTAATTATGTTGTTGCAATGATGAAGGATAGATTTGTTCATTATCATGCTTTTCCCAGGTATTCTTTTGCTGTTAATAAATATAATAAGGAATGGATAGATCAAGATTGGCCTAAAGTTATTAATTTTAGAAATATGGATATTGATAAAGAAATTCTTAAGAGGATTATAAAGGATATGAAGGAATAAGATGTTGACAGGAAATATTATCTTTAACGGGAATGCTGAAAATGCATTATTATTAGAATATGAAATTAATCAGGAAGAGTTATTTCAAAAGGGCTGTTTGATATATTCAGAGCAATTAACAAATGAAGTGGCACTTTTAGCAATAAAAGTACATGCGGTAGGACTTTTAACATGCAACTCTTCATTTGCTACTCATGGTGCCAATATATTGCGGTCATATTTTAATCGGAATTATTGTCAGTTCCTTTGGATAACTAATATAAAGAGAACTGAACTTGAGGGATACATTGGAAAAAGAATCAGTATCATTAATGGAAAATTATCTTTTCCAATGAATGAACGAAACGATAGTTTTGTTCGCGATATAGTACTCAATCCGATAAAAAATAGAACAAAAATAAAATATTATATCTCTAAAGGGAAAATGGATGTATGTTATTGGCCGCATCGAAAGTATGATATTTTTACATTTTCTATTATGAAAAAAGGGTTGAAAAAAAACTATGAGTGGTTATTCGCTAAGAAAACTGATGTTATATTAGATGGAGAGGGCCGCATTTGGTTTTCAGATGGTATTCCACTTCGTAGCATAATTGATTTGGCAAGGAATTATGAGACCAGTGAGTTGTATCTAGAAAAACAAGTGGAGGTATATCACAAAATAATTTTGAATATTTCATCCCAAATGATATTTTCAAAGTGTGTTGAATTATTGATTGAATATTTCACGGTATTTATTTTGTATCATAATACATATGAGTATGTTTTACTTGATATATATTATTGTGCTGAAAGTGCATATGGAGCAGAATTTGCTAATGAATGTATAAACGTATTCTTATTTTGCTGCATAGACGAATGGATGTTAATGCATTCATTGACATTGGAAAAGCACAAAAGTCTTTATGCTAGTGAACCATTAACTCCAGTTCCTAATTTCTCAATTTATGATGATATTAAGAAGAAGGAAAAAGACATTTATAATTATTTTGAGAAATCTGGGAAGTTAGTTTTTTATGAGCAAAATAGGAAAAAAATTCAGTATTGGATAAAAGTATTTGTTGTAAAGGAGTGGAAGTTTGTAATCAACAAAATTTTATTTACAAGATGCGGAAAGAAGATACGGGAATTTTGTGCAAATCAAAAGTTATCGTTAATACAAATACAAAAAATGATGATTGATAGAGTATTGAAGATAATGGGGGATTTAAATGAATATATTTAATATTACAGTATTAGATAGTAGTAACATTACAGAAAATTGTGGGACAAAAGCTCTTATGCTTGCAGAATTGGCAAAAATGGGGATACAGGTTCCTGTGTTTTACGGGATTGGGGTAGACGATTTTATACGATTTTGCAAAAGGTTCAATAATACATCTTTTTTGAATCAGGATGTAGAACTGCTTTTGTCAGAGAGGCTGCCAGAAGATAAATATATGGTCAGATCTTCTGTCGTACCCAAAAACAAAGAAAATCTAGATTTTGGATCTATGATATCAGGTGCATTTGAAAGCTTTAGTGCAAATAATTATGACGAGGTTTTGCAAAGAGTTTTGGAAGTTTGGCGTTCTTTCTTTTCAGAGAAAGCAAAGGAACAATGTGCTTTGTTTTTAGAGGATGGCTCTATATTAGGAATGGGAGTACTGATACAGAAGTATATTGAACCAGTGATTTCTGGTGTTTTACATTCAGATAAAGGTAAATATAATATTAGTTGGATAAAAGGACATTTGTCTAAGATTGTATCAGGTTTAACTCGAGGAAATGCAATCACATGTTATCAAAATGAGGAAAATGAAACCATTTTGCGTGGGGTGGAGGAAAATATATTAAAAATTATAGATTATGGATATGAGTCAGTATTTACTGAGTTAGAAGGATTGGGAAGGAAAATTAATCAAAAACTAGGTTATGAAATAGAAATGGAATGGATTTATGATGGAAAATATATATGGGTTGTTCAATGTCAAAAATTGATAGAAGAGGGTATATCATGATAGGAATAATGTTTGTTGGACTTTTGGGTGATAATGCTACAACAGTTATTGTAGGTAGCATGGCAATGAAATATGGATATATTCCATTAAAATATGGTATTACTGACTATGGTAAACTCTTTGGTAAAGATTTTACAGATGTACATGATATGGTTTTTTCTGGTTGGGACTATCAGGATAAAAGTGTATTTGAATGTGCAATGAACAAAGGGATTATTTCTACTGAAATAATAAGTCTCGTACCAGAGTTAAATAAGATTATGCCATACAAAGGTATTCATACAGATATGGATATTCCTTTGGAGGACAATTTTAATCATTATTATAACCCTCAAACGGTAACTCAAGCAATACAATTTATAAAAAAAGATATTTTGGATTTTAAATCAAAGAACCATTTAAACAATGTAATTGTTTTCTATATGGGTTCTCCAGCCAAAGTAATAGAGTCAAATATTCTCAAGCTATCTTATGATAATATTATGCAGTTAGAAGTAAAACAATTGCCTAGTTCATTGCTATATGCGATAGCAGCTATTGAATCTAATGCGCATTTTGTAGATTTTACTCCAAGCGAAACACTAGAGTTTTGTTTTATAAATGATTTGGCAAGAAAGTACGGTGTGCAAGTTTCAGGAAGAGATGGAAGTACTGGACAGACAATGTTAAAATTAGTAATTGCTGATATGTTACGAATTCGTAATTTACATCTAGATGCATGGTATAGTACTAATATTATCGGAAATCATGACGGCTATATATTGTCAATGCCGGAGTATTGCGTTACAAAGATTCAAGATAAGACAAATGGAATTAAAAACTTATTAGGATATGATGATTTTGAACATAAAGTGTCGATTGAATATTTTAAATATAAAGGAGATAAAAAAGAATCATGGGATGCTGTGTATTTTAGTGGATGGCTTAATGAGCCAATGTCGCTAAAATTAAATTGGCAGGGAGAAGATTCCATACTTGCAGCACCGATTATTCTTGATATTATTCGTTTGATAGTGTTGGGTAGTGAATATGGATTATGTGGTATCCAAAAACAGTTAGGACTTTTTTATAAACATCCGTTTTTATGTGAAGGAATGTCATTTACACAATTATATGAGCAACTAATTAATTTTTATGCAGGATTATCATAAAATAAGGTGAAGTATGCGAACGATAATAAAAGATGCGTTATATTATAGATGCGATTGTAAAGAATTAAGAAGTGTTAAATTAAATAAGACAGAATATACATTTTCTGAGTCTGTTTCCAATGATCTCATTAAGACATTGCAAACAAATGATTTCAAAGCTGTTTTTATTGGGAGATTAAACATTTTCTCCCATTCGATGAATGTATTACGAAAAGCGGTAGATGGGAAAGATATAATAATTATTATTGGGGTAAGTAAGATTTTAAACAAATTAAAAGTAAGTAAAGAATGTACTTTAGATTTGAAAAAAAACAAAATTATTATAGAAGATACGGAATACATTTTTTTAAACTTTGATTATGGCTCAGATACAGATGAGGAAATTGAATACAATATTGTTTCTAAATATATCTGCTATAAACCTGATTATTATTATAGTAAAGAGCTGGCAGAAATAATAAGAAAAGGATTTGAACAGTCCAAAGTAAAAACTCAGGAACATCTAATTTCTGTTATATCGGAGAAAAATAGGATTTGGAATTATGGAATCGGATTTCCAAAAGAGATATATTTGAATCTAACTTCGAATCAAAAATATTTTTATATGTCCCTTTTAGAATACATTGATATACTACAAGACATTATGGGATTTTGTAGTACAAAGCAAAAAGATGAAAAATTGGTTGAGTTATTAATTAAGCATTTTTCATATTCCACAATATTTTCTTTTTGCTTAACAAATGCTAGCTTGAGTTTGTATCATGAATTAAAAGATAATCAACTGTTTGAAAAATGTTATCAAGTTTTTACATTAATTTCACCTATTACAGATAAAGAGGACTTAACTGTTAAAGAAATCCAGAGAATGAGGATATGTCTTCAGTATTTGCTTTCTGATAAAGAAGATAAATTTATAATTACTTATCCAGAATTTGAAGGTATACAAATAACAACGAAAGTCATTATTTTCTTTGTTATGCATTTATTTTCAGATATTCGTAGGTGTGTCATTGGAAAGCTAGTTGAGGGAAATAATTGGTTTGCATCTTTATGTACTCACAAGAAGAGGAATAATGAGGTATACTAGATGTCTGAAAAAGCAAAACATAAGAAGAAGAGAAAGAAGTTAGAAGCAAAAGAAAATACAATAGATGGTTTCAATTTTACTAAGGTCAATATAAGGCTTTCTATGTCACCAAAAGATTATAAGGAACTTATTCTTAAAATGGAAAATAATTCTAAAGAAATATTGTTATTGTCAAAAAGGATGACGGTAATGTTCAAATCTGAATTAATGATTCAAGAAATGGCAAAAAAGCGTTTCGGTGAAGGAAGTCCACATATTGAAGCATATATTGATGAACATACTCTTAGGAAAGCCTCTTTTTTTTCTGCGTTGGAAAGTGGATGTAAAATTTATGAGATACATAACAAAGCGGAATTAGAAAAATACCTAAAAGAAAGATCTCATGTTGGTATTGGTCAAGTGGGTTATGAACATATTATACAAATGGTTAAAAATTGGAAAAAGACAATGCATGACTACCCAAAACAATATTTTGTAGCGTTAACAGAAGAGTCTATCCCTTTTAAATATGAGTTAGTTAACAGGGAATGGATGGTGATTCATGAATCTGTAGGAGCGCAGAGTGACCAGAGAATGAATGCATTGTTTATTAATTCAAAAGAAATTGTAAAAGATGTGCGTAAAGATTTTTTCTCTATTTGGGAGAGAACAAACAATGTAGACAAAGATAAATCCAATATAGATACGTGGCTTGATAAAATAATTAAAGTTATTAAAGGTGAAAATGAGATAAATGAATAGGATTAGAAAATATGAAAAACAAAGTGAAAAGGAATGAGAATATTGTAGAGCATTTCACCAAAAGGTCAATGCAGTATGACAATATATCTTTGTGGGTTACAAATGAAACAATATTAAAAAGAATGTTGGATTTTTTGCCGGAAGATGATAAAAAATATAAAATATTAGATCTAGGGGCTGGGACAGGTGCGGTATCTAAATACATTTTAAATAATTATAAAAAAGATGTAGAAATAACAGCTGTAGATAATTGCTTATCCATGCTAGAAAAGATTGATGAACAGCAAATTCAAATTGTCGAGAGTGATGTAGCTAGAATGCCGTTCCCAGATCATAGTTTTGATGTTGTGATTTCTAGACAATGCCTGCATTACGTAGAAAATTTGGATGAAGCAATGTCAGAAGTTCGAAGAGTAATGAAAAAGGATGGAGTGTTTATTTTAGGGCAAATTGTACCCTATGATTCTGTTACTGCTCAATATTGGAATGAGATCACGCAAATACGACAACCTTTTCGAAAGTGGTATTTTACAGCAGAGCAGTGGAACCAAAAACTTGCACAAAATAATTTCAAAATATTAAATAAAAGTATATGTGTACATCAAGGATCCGTTAATATGTGGATAAAAAAATATAATATAACGGAGTATAGTTTAATAGAAAAATATAAACGTTTGCTTTTGGAGGCAGACTACCACTATAAACAAATATATTCAGTTCAGGAGAATGAGGATGATGTAACTTATAATGCTTATTGGCATATTGTGAAGAGTATTGCCTTTTGAGAGGTTATAACACTATGCTTTAATCTGTGAAAAGATGAGAATTTTCGGAATACTTAACAGTAAGTGATCCAAAAAAATATGGTATCTGGTAAATTCTGTATAAATTTGCTGCGCTGTTGTCTTGCTTCTGAACAATGATTATAATATGGTTTAATCACCATTATTTAAGCAATGCTGTAATAGATATATTGGGGGAAAGAAATATGGATAATGAGCTAGAGAGTGTAAAGTTAAGGAAAATCCAGTGGTAAATTCGGTTCTTTTAGCGCTGATAAAAGCAATTCCGGTTATTGAAGAGTTATTAGATTCTTCAATAGATAAATCTTTAGAAAATTTTCAACAGAAAAAGGAATAAGAACTGGTAGATATAATCTTAAAAAATTCTCATTCTATTACATCTGATATGGTTAATGATGTCGAATTTATCGTTAACTATGCGAGAGCGAAGGAGGCTGTAAGAAGACTTGCAACTAATGATAAAGTGAAATTTTTTGGCAATCTTATACGAAATGGTTATTTGTCAGGTAGACATATTCAAAGCAGTATCTTTGATGAATATGTAAATATATTAGATAGTATGTCATACCGGGAAATCTTATATTTGGTTGATTATAAGAAATATTGCGAAGATTGTTCCAAAAAGAGTAAGTCATCAAGACGTGAATATAATAAATTCTCACAATTTTGTAAAGATTATTCACAAAAAAAATTACACAAAGAGAAATTTATTTTGTGTTTATGTATCTTGAACAAACAGGATTTATAGAAGAGGAATTTGAAACGGAACCTGGGGATGTGGATGAAAATGATAATACATTTTATGGTTTTGAAAATGAATGAGTAAAAGTAATGTAGTGGCTTCTTCTGTCAAAGAGGAGGCTATTTATATTTAGTAGTGGAATAGGGCTACTTAATATACAGGGCATAGGGAAAAATGTGTATGAAGTAGAGGGAAAAAATGTAATGACTGGCAGGGAGGAGTGATGTCTCCAGAAGCCGGTTTTTTGTTGGGAATAAATCAGAGGATAGGTAGGAATGCACAGTTTTAAACACAGATTATTGGTACATTTTGTGGATTGCTTTCCAGCAGGAAAGTGGTATCGTATGATGCTTAATGTAGGATGCATTAAAAAAAGAATAATACATATATAAAGATTCAGGCAGTGGAAGGGATATGACAGTCACATATCAGGGAGAAACATATCAGACTGTTAAGTCGTTAGCAGAAGCCTATAAGGTGGATTATGTACGATTATGGAAACTGCTGAAAGAGAAGTGGCCTGTGGAAGATGCCATGAAGGTCCGCATGGACAGAATATCAGGAGGGAAAAACATTTCTGGAATATTTCCGGCTGGTTAAGCAACTGCGGGAGGAGTCTGGTTGGCCAAAAGATTGGGTGTGAGGTGGAAACATATTCCGATGGCGAAAGGGGGATAGCCAAAGAACGGATGGCAGCGGCATACGGAATAAAATACCGGATAGAAAAAACAGACGGTTCAGTATTTACTGCATATGACTCGAATCTGGAAGTCATACGAAGGCCGGAACGGAAGGTGAAAAGTTGTAACAGATCCAAAAAGAAGCCCAAAAGGGAAATGGAGCGGTAAGGAATCCACTGCGGTAGCCTGTAAATCCAAAGGCAGGAAAAATCTACTTGAATACAAACATAAGTTCCGTTATGATATAGTATAAAATGACAGATTGAGGAAGATGGAAATGAGTGAAACAAATGTATTTGAGGAATGCCCTGTATACAAATCGGAGCATTTCCTGCTGAGATAAATGGGGATGGAGGACGCGGAAGGACTTTTCCAATGCTACAGCAACCCGGAGGCTGCAAAGTATTTTAACGGAGACTGCTGCGGCGATGATTTTTATTATACGGATTTCTGCAAGTTTGTGAAATGCATGGAGTTTTGGGAAAGCAGGTATCAGGAAAAGGATTTTGTCCGTTTTACGGTCATAGACATTGAACTGGAGAAAATTATCGGAATGGCAGAGGTCTGTCCTTCTTATAAGTATTCAGTGGATGGAAACTGCATGGGGATCCTGCGGCTGGACCTCCTGCCCGAGTTTGAGAACAGGGAAGATATCCAGGAACTGATGGAATTGCTCCTGGAACATGTATATGAAGATTTCCAGGTATGCTCCGTGATCATGAAAGCACAGGAGGATGCGCTGGTCAGGAGAAATGTACTGAAAGACCTGTACTTTGTTCCAGCCCGGGATGAGTGCAGTATTCCGTTTAAGGATTATTTTATCCGTTATTGAGGGCAGATGAAATAGATAAAAATGAATAGGGAAAAGAATGCCGGAGACAGCAGATGCAGTGTAACCTTATGGTCAGAAAACTGTATCTGCTTTTTGCTTTCAAATGTAATGGGGGTAGGGAAGAGATGCAGGTTATAAGGCTGCCGCTTAGATCTGGGTTTTCCAACGCTGGATGAAGCAGCCCTTTGTCATATCTGCACAGTTTCCGGGATTCAGGTTTGTCAGGTTCCGTGGATGGCTTTCCACTTTAGAAGCTGGTATCATGTCGTACCTGAAGCAGAGGAAATTATAGAAAGGAGAAAGATGACATGCTGGAATGCGACATGGATAAACAGTGGGCAGAGTCATTGTCACTATGGGTGGACCGGAAGGTGGTCACGTACCTGGAAGAAAACCATTCCCAGTTTGAAGGTAAGCGATGAATAACCTATCGTTTTTACAAATCCTGAAATCTATGCGATAATTCCCTTACAGGAGAAGCCCCTGCCAATTCCCAGGTTTCTGCATTCAGGGCCTGTTGTGCGTCAGATCATTCCACCGCCCTATGCACGCTTACTCCAAATCAATAGGAAGAGGTGAGCTTTTATGGCTCAAAAACGTATCAAACGTACCGATCAGGAATGGTTCGAGCTGATCAAGGACTGTAAATCCAGCAGCTTGAAAGTCAAAACCTGGTGTGAACAGCACGGGATCACCGCAAAGGCACTGGATTACCATACCCGCCGCCTTCGCCAGAATGGCTATGCGATCCCGCAAAAAATCGCACCGACTGTTCCGTATGAAAAGCATGAAATCGTCTGCCTGGATGTTCCACAAAATATATCCGGCACAAAAGCAGCGTCTTTTGCTTTGAACCCCCAGTCTGTCCATCCCATGGTACTCCACCTTGATTTCCACGGAGTACATATGGAAATCTCCAATGATGCGGCGCAGGAAACCATCACAAAAACCCTCCTCGCGCTGCAGAACCTGTGTTAGGCAATCTTTCCGGAGTATCAAAGCTCTGTCTCATTACAGGGCGTACCGACATGCGGCTTTCGATCAATGGCCTCATGGCGGTCCTCCGGGATACTTATCAGCTGGATCCTTATGCAAACACTCTGTATCTTTTCTGCGGCAAAAAGGCCGACCGGCTCAAAGCGCTGTATCATGATAAAAATGGTTTCGTACTGCTTTATATGCGGCTGGATGCCGGGCGTTTTCAATGGCCGCGCAGCGCGTCCGAAGCGCGGATGCTTACCCGGCAGGAATACCGGTGGCTGATGGAAGGACTCTCCATCGACCAGCCCAGGGCGCTGCGCCCTTCTCAGAAAAGGGATTTCTAAGCCGGATTTGTGAAAAACAGAGAATTTAAAAATCTTTTTTCGGTTCTGCACGGCCAAAAAAAGAACGGTTATCCACACTGCCGCAGATTTTCAGGAGCGTGATCCACAAACAGGCGCCTGGCGGAGGGTTTTTGTGGATCACAGTTCCGGAAACCGGTGGATAACTCTGTATTTTTAGAAGTTATCCACACATCAGGAGTTCGTCAAAATGCCGATGGATGTATCCGGGGCAGTTTGCAGACCGCCATAGTTTCCACTATAATAAAGGGACAAGAAAAGAAGGAGGAACATCCTATGGTGGAGCATACGGAAGATTTGATCAGGCTCTTATATAAAACAATTGAACAAAAAGACGACCAGATCCAGAAACTCCCGGTCAGAGAGATCCGCTGTCCGATACCGGAAGGGGAGAGGCCGTGTCCGGATTGTGGCACTCCGATGGAGACGATCACCTGGCAGTTTGTGCGGGAAGAGCTTCGGATCACTCCCGCAAAGGTAGAACGGATCCGCTACATGCAGGAGGTCCTTGCATGCCCGGTCTGCCGTGAGGAGGATACCGGCACGATCGTCAAGGCGCCGGTACCCACCGCCCTGCTGGCACACAGTCCGGCTTCGCCGTCTATGGCTGCCTTCGTCATGTATCAGAAGTTCCTGAATTCGGTTCCTTTCTACCGCCAGGAAATGGACTGGCTCCAAATGGGAACCCCGCTGGCCAGGGAAACCACCTCAAACTGGTGTATCAAATGCGCGCTGGCCTATTTCGAACCTGTTTATGACCGGCTTCATGAATATCTTGTAAAACGCGGGATCCTCCATGCGGATGAGACGGTCTGCCAGGTTCTCCACGAAACAGGGAAAACAGCATCTTCAAACTCTTATATGTGTTATGTGCTGAGTTTTTGAGAAAGGCCGGGATCCACAAGAATGCTGTATTTCAGCCATTTATCCCAAAAACTCATAACATAATTATTTATCTTGCATTCTGAATGAAATCAGGCATATCCTGATTTTTTGAATGCGATTGCTCAAGTGTATTCGGTATATTTGTTTCCGCTTTTCTTTCTTTCAATATCTTTGAAACAGAGCCTTGATGGATACGCAGATAAGGTTTATGACAAGCTTGTCATAAAAACTACATCGATTATATGCCAAGAAGGTTGGATGCTGCAAATGAAGAATTTTTCAGCCAGCAGGAAGAAAGCCTTGCGGCAGGGTTGAAGAAAGGGGACGGAGATGGAGAATAAAGTTTCCATTTGTGAGATGGAATGCTTTCGGAAAGCTCCGCAGGCTCAGAAAGACAGGGTAACCGCGAACCTGATTTTCGATATGGAAAAACTTCCGACAGAAGAGATGAGAACAGAGTTCCGTCAATTCTTAATGGAAAGAGAAAAAAATATATCTGTTGCAACAATGATGAAGGAACGGATATATTACAATATGATATGCCGGTTTTTGAAGGATGGGGGAAGCCGGATCAAAAGTTTTCAGGACAAGACTTTAGAGGAATGGCTGAGAAAACTGAACGTATGGCTTATGCAGCAGGGGCTGTCACGGACTGAACGGGGAATCAGCGTGTATGGGAAAGAAGACATCAAGCCATCAAGAGTGATCACATATTTCCGAAAAATACATTTTTTTACGCAAGCGAAAGATACGAGGAGGGAAACAGCGAAAGATATATGGGATTTAAGAAAAATAGATGTCCCATATAAGGAAAATATAATTAAGAATTTTGAGACGTTGAATTTTAAAAATATCATACAGCCTGATATAAGGGAGGAAACAAAAAAAGCGGTGCTGCGGCATTTACAATATGAAGCGCTGGCTACGATTTCTAAGGAGTTGACTGCTATACGCCGGATGTCAAAATACTTGGATAAACATTATCCGAAAGTGAAATCCTGCATGGATATCAACAGAAAAATTCTTGAAGTATATCTGATCTATCTCCAGGTAGAGGATACCGGGGTGAACAATTTCAGAAGTGACTTGACGAGGTTAAGAGCGCTGCTGGAAACCATTGGGAAAATTTATGGAGCCAGCCATCTGGAAAACCTGTTTTTAAATACAGATATTCCGCATCCGGTTAGGACAGAATTAAAATCCTATAGTGATGAGGAGTTGAAAAGATTTAATGCCGCATTTGTAAAAATGGAGGAACAGATGTGTCGGCTCATGGTCATCCACCAAATGCTTGGGACAAGGATATCCGATACCCTGACGCTGCAGACAGATTGCCTGTATGAGCTGGAAGGGCGGCCAATGATACGCATCCATCAAATGAAAACAGACACATTTGTCAAAAATATTAGCGCAGAACTGGAAATTCTGATCCAGAAAGCAATCCAGTATACGAAAAAGAAATATGGGGAAACGAAGTTTATCTTTGTAGATGAAAAGAATCCGGAGAGACCTCTGCAATACAGTACGGTGCAAAGTCGTGTGATGATAATGGTACAAAAAGAAGATTTGCGGGATGATAAGGGGCAGTTATTCGGATTTGGCACTCATATGTTCCGTCACTGCTATGGAATCCTTCTGACAGAGATGCATTATGACGATTGGACCATCGCAAAGCTGCTCGGACACCGGAGTATAAAAAATGTGAAGTATTACAGGAAAATGAGCCTACAGATTCTGGCGGATGAGACGAGGGAAGTCCGGGAACGGAAGAGTAAACTGATAGAAAAATATTTAGACGGATGGGGCGAAGAATATGAACAAGTACGACAACATGATTGAAAAGAACCGGAAAGTCAGTGAGGAAAAAATAGCGAGGGCAAAAAGCGCAATCCGGGAAATGATTGAGGAAGAAGAGAAGGTTACAATCCCAAAGCTGATGAAGAAAACGGGGCTGTCGAGGGGATTTTTTTATAAGAATCCGATAGTACGCAAAGAGATCGACCGGGCACTGGATCTCCAGGCAGGGATGGTGGACAGCAAGCGGAAGGTTCTGGATATGGTGATGGAGAACCGAATCGAACTGCTGGAGCAGACGATCACAAAACTGAAGAAAGAAAACGCAGAATTGAAGCAGCAGAATGAAAAGCAGCAGAAGTTGCTGAACAAGAAGAATCTGAGTATATTGAAGTCATAAGGTGAAAACAGAAAACTATGTAGAACCAAGTGGGCATGCGGGAAGCATGCCTGTGGTTCTGTTGAAGATATAGAGATAGGAAGTGAGGCGTTATCCAGAGGGATGGCGCCTGCTTTTTGGGGAGTTAGAGGGATTTTGGGAAAGGATACACATTACACAAATGTGTATGCCGCTAAATTCAGTGTTTTCAAGGCATGAGGGAGATGGGGTACAGATTATGGATGAGCCGACAAGCGGACTCGATCCCTTTATGCGGAAGCAGTTTATCCGCATTTTGAAAACATATATGGAGGCGGGAAGCAGGGCTGTCTTTTATTCCACGCACAACACGACAGATTTAGATCAATCCGCGGATATGCTGATCATGATACATGCAGGAACTATTTTATTTGAAGAGAACAAAGATGCGCTGCTGGAGAAATTCAGAATCGTTAAAGGCGATGTAAAACTGCTGCCGGGTATACAGCCCTTCATGCTGAGTTTTGACAAAAGTAATTATGGTTTTACCGGCATTACGGACAAAGCTGAAAAAATCAAAGCAGCATATCCGGAGGTTCTGATCGAAAGAGCTGCAATAGAGGATATTATGCTTGCATATATAAAGTAGCGTAAAGAATCGTTTAAGTAAATGACATGGAAACGGCGCCTGTCCAACCGCACAGCCGGCATATTTTTCGCAGACAGGCAATGATGCATCTGTGCAGGTTGGGTGTGGTATACAACAATCAGATTCAAAGGAGCGTGAATCAAAATGATAATGACATTGGTAAAAAAAGACATCATGATTATAAAAGGATATGCTTTGGCAGAAATTGCAATTGCAGTCGGAATCCCTCTGATAATCGCAAACAGGCAGCCGCAAATGGGCGGAATGACAGGACTTTTGATGGCGACTTTGATTGTCTCACTAACCTTTAACCTGGCGGTTTCGGGAAAGGAAAATCAATATCCGAAAGCGACCGCTCTGCTTTCATCTACCCCATATATGAGGAATAGGGTGGTTGCGGCAAAATACATCTTATACATTATAATCTATCTGTTCTGCTGTATTGTGTCGTTCGCTGAAATGAAATTCATTCCGGAACTCAGGGTGGAATCCTTTGCTCAATCCGCGGCGTTTGTTTTTCTCTCTCAGGCGATTGGGATGGGAATTTTCCTGCCAATACAGTACAAACTTGGCTATGGAAAAACAAGATACTTATGCTTTTTGTTTTATCTGTATCCTTTTGCTGTAGATGTAATGAAACAGATGCGGCTGTTTGAAAGCTTCGGGTATTTGCGCCATTCCAATACGGGGACTTCAGCTATGATATTGTTTGCTGCCGGATTGGCAGTTTGGATCATTTCTTTTGAAATTTCGAAAAAGATATTTGACGGGAAGGACTTAGTATAAAGTGAACCGTGTGAAACGGCCGGATATCCGGAGGAAAGAGAGAATCCCCTTGTATTTCAGGACTTTGAGAAAGGCATAAAGTACAAGGGATTCCCTTTTCCTTGGGAATCAGGGAAAAAACGGTATGGACCGTCAGTCCCGTGAAAAAACATTACTGCAGTTCAAACGGAATTTCCGCGATCACTTGGGGCGCATCATCAGTGCCGGCAGTCTTATCCACGATTTTTACCACAAATTGAGAAGCTTCCGCTGCATTTGCAGTGATCTCCAAAAGGGGCTGTCCGGTTGTCTCATCGGATGCGTAAGAAATATGCTCCCATTCAACCTTTGCGCCGGCGGAATCAAAAATCTGAGGAACCAGCGCATGGGTGTCCCGTCCGAAGGGGACAAGGATTGTAAGGTGGAGACTGCTGGGGGTGGCAGCGGCCTTTGTGACGGTGAAGCCCTGGTTCTTTGACGGACTGCTCAAGCTTCTGCTGCCGGACGGGTCTGCGGATGTACGAAAGGCCAGCTTCCAGTTTCCGCGTATGGTCTTATGCCCCATCGCCTCATGGTACGCCCCTTTATAGGTGCCGATATCTTCCAGCCTTGTGCCTCCGACTGCGTTAAAATCCAGTCTGACTTCCAGGCTATCCGCGGAAGTGAGGCCCGCGGAATCCATGGAAATGCGTACAAGCTGGACAAAAGAGCCGTCATCGCTTTTCCGAGGCTGCATGAATACAGATGTCACCTCTGTTCCGTTTATGAAGGCCGGAGCAAAGAAGGGAAGCGGATCTCCCTCTATAAAGTTTAGCGGAGTAAGGAACTCAGAGCTGTTCAATTCTTCGTCTTCTGTCCGTATGGAAAGTGTATAGTACAGGTCATAGCCGTCAAAGTATACATCGGAAATCATAACCTCTACACCGCTGTCATCGGCAATGGTTCCAGGCTCCGTACTGCTGCCGTTTGCATTGACTCCGGATTTTGCGGAACCAGTGTCTGTATCACTGCCAGATTTTGCGGAGCTTCCGTCTGTATCACTTTGCGGAGCTTCTGCTTTTTTCGAATATTTTTCAATCTCTTCATATGCGGTTTTGTCCTTTGGATCTGTACGGATGTTGGTTTCCTGGATTTTTTTAAAGAGATTTCCTATAATCGGAAGATCCCTTGCAAGTGCCGGCTGGCTGAAAAGCAGACCGCCGGCACTTATTGTAATCACGGCTGCCGCAGCTGCTGCGGCCCATGCTGCCATCCGCCGCTTTCCCTGCCGTATATGCGCTGTATTTGTTTGTTCTGCACTTATTTGCTCTGCATTTTGCTTCACGGTACGTTCCTTTTGGGGCCTGCGGCTCAAAATCTGCCGGTATGCTTCGTTCAGCTTTTCATCTACCGCATCGGGAATGATCAGCTCCCGGCAAAGCTCCTGTTTCATTTTTTGTTCTAAATTCATTCATTACACCTCCAAATTTGTAACCAATTTACGAAGCAAATTGATTGCCTGTCATCTGCGAAGCAGATTTTTAATGCGGGCAATACCCGTATCATTTTTTATACGATGCTTTACACTACCTTACAGTCAATTTGCATAGAAAATGGACTTTCTGCCTGTTATCTGCGGGGCATTGCCTCCCTGGATTCGGAATAGGACATTTCTTGTAAATAAAGCCTCCTGTACAGATCCCTGCCCCTGGAAAGCCTGGTTTTGATTGTATTTTCGTTCAGACCCAGGAGCTCGGCGATCTCTTTGACGCTAAATTCCTCCGCATAGTATAAAAGCAGTACGAGCCGGTATTTTGCGTCGATCTGCTCCATCAGCCTGGAAAATTCAATATTGTCTGTCACCTCTTTTTCCGGGCCGGGGTTCTCATCGTGCTCCCGCAGTTCTTGGATTGATGCCAGTTTATGCCGTTCTTTGAGGATTCTGCGGCAGTGGTTTATCAGGATCTTAAACATCCAGGCTTTGAATACGGAAGGATTTTTCAATGTGCTTATTTTTTCATAGCAGGTCAGCGCCGTGTCCTGGATGGCATCGGCCGCGTCCGGGGCGTTTTTTAAAATTCCGAACGCAATACGGAACATTTCCTGCTTGTTGTTTTCGATCAGCGTGATCAGCGCCTCACCGTCGCCGCTCTGGGCCTGCTCAATCAGCGAATGGTTCATGTATACCGCTCCTTTCGTCTTTGCTGCTGCAGCATTACACATATTAAGATAAAATAAAGGGGAAAAGGTTTCATATTTTTTGAATTAATTGGCTTGACCGGCTTATAAAGAAATCATCAGAGAAGAGATGAAAAATATAGTGCTCAAAAGAAAATATCCTTTTGATAATAGTTCCTTATGCATGATATCAAACCAAAAAATCAGAACAGTTGCTGCAGCCAGGATGATGCATACGGCCAAAATTCGGAATATATCGGTATGCAGAATCAAGGACAGCAGCATCCCTTCCCCTGCAATAACGATCATTGGAATCACGGCAAACTGTAATGCGATCTGCTTTTCTGATAATGGAATCAACAGGCCGTCCTGTGCTTTTTCAAGAATGCTGTCCAACTGCAGCAGCATACTTCGAAGAGTCAGTTGAAATACCGCAAAGATACTTCCGGTCAGCAGAAGCTGACGTGTCGATTCCTGATCCAAAATCGGGATCGTCCAAAATAGTTCAACCCGGCAGATGGTCAGACTGAATGTAAAGAAAAGCAATCCGGTTAAAATAAATTCCCTGCTTAATCTGTAAATGGAGGTTCCTGCTTTCCAGACCAGAGGAAATCTGGCCAGCAGTTTCGGTGCATTTTTTCGAACAGGAAGATTGCGGAGCTTTTTTTCTTTTGCGTATTGATTTAATAAAACCGTATTATGATCGTTTTGGGCAGTATGTATTTTTTCAATAAACTGCATTTCATCTTCGTATTTTTCTATATTCAGATGAAGTGTGAGCAAATAGCGGTACAGCATGAAACACCACAGTAAAAAAGCAATACCGGACAAGAAGGGATGTATCCAGACGAAAAAAACGGATAAATATAATAAAAGCAAGATACCAAAATCAAATAAGGTTTTTCTGTTTTTATGATAGATTTTCCAGCGGAGCAATCCTCCGGAATTTAATAAATATAAAACAGAAAACAGGGTGTATGCAAAATCACGGTTCCAATTTACCCCATTTATACACAATGCAAGGAACAGGGCCTGTAAAAACTGCCTGCACGCGATTCCGATAAATTTTATTCCGATCAGTTTTTTCAGCCTTTTTTCACAAAACAGGGAAATAGAAGCGGGCTTTACAATAATAAGAGGCTTAACTCTGAAAAAGCAGCAGCAAAAAGAATATCCTGCCAGTGCGGAAATCAGGCCGTTATAGATCCTAGGCCGGAAGCCCTCTATGTCTCCGATTGCAGGAGCAGCGAAAGCAGTAAAGAGGAACAAGATGTAACCGGTGAAGAAAACGAAAAATAGAGAGGGTAATAAAAGATTGCTTACCATTCTTTTACACTCCCGCAGCCTGTTCAGACACAACATTTTATAGATATACATGTTTCATGCCTCCTTCATTTTATCAGAATCACGGTTTGACTGTATCGGATGTACAGCGATCTGTCAGGTGCAGGTAAAGTTCTTCTAATGAAACTGCATCGCTCACATGGTACTGCGCAGTGATTTCTTCTTTACTGCCCTCCGCAAGAACCTGCCCGTTGTGGAGAAAAACAAATCTGCCGCAGATGGCTTCTGCCAGATCCAGCGAGTGAGTTGAAATGAGTATAGCTTTATGCTGATGCGTTAATTCCTGCAGAATCTGCTTAAATATATGGAGTTGTCGGGGATCAAGCCCTGTGAAGGGTTCGTCTGCCAAAAATATTTCATATTGACGCAGCAGCGCAAGTGCAATCATAAGCTTTTGCAGATTCCCCTTTGACAGGGCACAGGGAATTTTGTGCAGATGCTTCTGTAAATCTAATTGTTTGATCAGACCTTGAACGGAAAGAGGATTTTGCGGATACAGCGCTTTTACAAACTGCAAATGTTCCAAAACGGTAAGCTCTTCATAATATACAGGTGTATCCGGCACAAATGTGAACGGATGATTCGTATTTGACAAAGCGGATACAGGGCTTTGGTTTACCAAAATATTTCCGCTGGATGGTGTTAATTTTTTGACCATTATTTTCAGCATGGTCGTTTTGCCGGAACCATTGGAACCAATCAGACCTGTTATTGTACCACTTTGAATTTGAAAACTTACATTTTGCAGGACAGGCAACTCTGTATAAGAAAAATTGATATTCTCCACCTTAACGTGCATTGTAACTCCTCCTTTTTTGTTTGATCTTACACCTTAGACAAGGTTTAAGGTCAAGAAAAAAGAAAGATTTTCTGTATAATCTAGTTACTGTGAATGGTAACATAATCTAAAGGCCTATGCCTTTTCGTTGTAAGATATTATCCGAATCATGCAGACGAACACAACGATTATCATAGAAAGTGCAATCAACTGAAACGGCAAAGTCATATAAGCAGTAAAAAGCTCGAAATAAAAATACAAACACAGGATCATGACAAACAGCCATCCTAAAATGCAGACTGACTGCCTGGAAAGAAAAATAAGACTCTTTATGCGGTCCTGCTTTTTTAGCTGCTCTAATTGTCTGCAGTAAGCCTCTTTATTATGAAATATTTGTTCTAACAGGTTGTCCGGCACTTCGTTTATATCGAATTCCAGATCGGCAAGCTGTTCACATAAGAGTTGATTTTGTCTGATTCTTTGCTCCTTGGTTTTGAGGTCATCCATATGTATTCTCAGAACATCTGATAAATTTTTTCTGCCTTGTATACATTCACGAATCTCTGAAACAGAAATGTCCAGTATTCTCAGCAGTTTTATTCGATTCAGCAGCTTGACATCAGCATCGGTGTATTCACGGTAACCATTCATGGGATTTCTTTGCGGAAAGATCAGCTGCTCTTTTTCATAAAAACGAATATTATGACTGGTGATTCCGGTTTGATTTTCTACTTCTTTTATTTTCACAGGCGGCCCCTTCTTTCGTGATTTGTTTTTCTTTATTATATCAGGCTTTTTGCAAACTCACAAATGATTCAAAAGAATGCTGCATTGAAACGTTACAGTTCGCGGCCGGTTGGGCCGTGAACTGTAACATTGGAACACCTTATACAAAAGAATTTTGCCTGGGCCGTTGAATAAAATATTGGAAAAGTGTATAATAAAAATAGATAATATATGAGCTGTTTTTATGGAAAAATGTATAAAATAGATCATATATTATCTATACTGAAAAGAAACTGTATATGCAAAGGAGAGGTGTAGCAAGGTGGCGGCAGAATATGTATGGGAGACGCCGGAAGAGATGGATCTGCTCCTGGCGCAGAGAATACGAAGGATTCGGAAGCGTCGTTTAGTTTCACAGGAAAAGCTAAGCCAGATGAGCGGAGTCAGTTTTGGATCAATCAAGCGTTTTGAAACGACAGGAAAGATTTCCCTGCTTTCCCTGACAAAGCTTGCGGTTGCACTCGACTGCGGGGACGAGATCCGAAATATGTTTACACAGATTCCATATCGGAATATAGAGGAGGTTATTCGTGAAGGCAGATAGATATCTTAAGGTGCTGTATCAAGGCAGGCTGGCAGGTACACTGGCCCTTACACCGGAGAAAAAGGCGGCATTCGAGTATGCAGACGAATGGCTGAAGGACGGTTTTTCCATCAGCCCGTTTTCCCTTCCTCTGAAAAAACAGGTATTCATCCCTCAAAAAGACTATTTTCACGGCCTGTTCGGCGTATTTGCGGACAGCCTGCCGGATGCGTGGGGAAATATTCTATTGAACAGGCTTTTAAAGAAAAAGGGGATCAATGCGGATCAGATGGATATACTGGACCGGCTGGCAATCGTCGGGAGTTCCGGAATGGGGGCATTGACCTATCAGCCGGAAATACAGGTGGCAGAGGAGGGGAGCGGCCTGGATCTGGATTATCTGTCAGAGCAATGCCAGAGCATTTTGGAGACAGAATACACGGAGGAACTGGACCGGCTTTATCACCTGGGAGGTACCAGCGGCGGCGCAAGGCCCAAGATCATGACAAAAATAGGGGAAGAGGATTGGATTATTAAATTTCCGGCTCGACATATAGATGGGGAAGAGAGCGGATTTATGGAATACAAGTACGCAAAGTGTGCGGCTGCGTGCAAAATCCAGATGCCCGAGACAAAATTATTCCCTTCTCAGAAGTGCAGAGGATACTTTGGAACAAAGCGATTTGACAGGGTGAGGGCGGACGGTGCGGGTGAAACGAAAAAAATTCATATGCTGACAGCGGCCGCATTGCTGGAACTGGATTTTGAGCAGCCGAGTCTGGATTATCACAGCCTGATGAAGCTGACAAAAATTTTAACAAGAAATAACCAGGAAGATATGCAGAATATGTTCCGCAGGATGTGTTTCAATGTGTTTGCCCACAACCGGGATGACCATTCGAAAAATTTTTCGTTTCTTTATGATGAAGAGAAAGATTGCTGGCGGCTGAGTCCGGCATACGATCTGACTTACAGTACGACATATTATGGTGAGCATACCACAACCGTGGACGGAGAAGGGGCTTCTCCGGGAATCAGAGAAATCCTGGCAGTGGGAACAGCGGCTGGGCTGGGGAAAAGGTACTGTGAAGCCGCTGCGCAGGAGATTTTGGAGAAGGTAAAACAGATGCTGGGAAGGTATTTATCATGCGGTTGGTTATGAAAGTTATGACTTTCGGAGGGCAGAAATTATGCTGAACATCATTTTCAACAGAGGCACAAGGGACATCGAAAACAGGAATTATGTGTTTAGCCCGGACACCTATTTTAAATATAACTATGAGGAAGAATGGTTTGAGGATGAACTGGTGAAGGAAATGGTTTTGGACGTAGACAGTTCATCGGTAATATCTGCGCATGCAATTGACAGTCCAGTTCTTGGGGTGATCGCTCCGGAAAGACTGTCAGGCGGTGTGAAAGCCCTTATTATCATGTACAAAGAGCCGTCTTTAATAGTGAACGCCTCTTCCTGCGGGAATAATTGTGCAAAATGGATATTAGAGATTGGGAAAATACAGGATATTACCATCAGGCTCGGATATGAGATGGAGTTTGAAGAGCCTTTTGAAATCTGTATCAAAAACAGTGGGAAAGTGGTTCATAGCTACGTTGATTTTCTAAAAGAATTTCAGGAGGTGGAGATTTTTGAAGGGTAATATCAAAGTGATTGTCTCCACCAAAAAGCTGCGTTATGAGTTAAATCTGCGCAGGAATATTACGGTGATTCAGGGAGACAGCGCTACAGGGAAGACCACTCTGATTCAGATTGTAAGCGATTATTTATCCGGAAGGACAGGACCTGGAACGGAAGTGATATGTGACAAAAAATGTGCTGTCTTATCAGGAGATACAGAGAGTGCAGTGATACGGTTGAAAGCACTGGCGGATGCAGTTGTATTTGTAGATGAACAGGAACGATTTTTGTATTCGAAAGTATTTGCAGAGAATGTGTTAGATTCAAATTGTTATTTTGTGTTTATTGCAAGAGACGGGCTGAATATGCTGCCGTATAGTGTGAATGAGATTTATTACCTTAAGAACAGCGGTTATTATCAGAATACCAGGCAGGTGTATAATTCCATACATCAGGTATATCCTCAAGATATCTGATATGATCAAGGCTTTATAAGTTTATCCTGGATTTCCCGCTCTTATGCTTGACATATTTTTGCTCTGAGAGTATCATTTTTAATAGGATAAGTATCTGAAAAATCAACGGATACGACAGAAAAAGTTCATTTCTGAAAGCGAGGAACAAATCAATGGCAAGTACTCATGAGGAACAGATCAGGATCGTGCAGGAAACCGTGGCCGGCAAGGAAATCACCTTTGCCCATGTGATGGGAAGTCCGGCTCCGATCATATATCAGAAACTGGGATTAAATCCGCAGGTGGACTACCGCTCATCTGCGATTGGGATTATGAACATGACACCGCCGGAATCCGCAGTCATTGCATCGGATATTGCGGTGAAAAGCGGGAATGTCTATCTCGGCTTCGCAGACCGTTTTACCGGGACGCTGATCATTACAGGCGATATCTCGGAGGTGTTTTCCGCAATGACGGAGATCGTGGACTATTTCCGGGATTCCCTGGGGTATGTAGTCTGCGGCATTACGAAGAGATAAGGCAGAGGCAAAAAAAGTCTCTGATGACTGAGAACAGGATCAAGGGCGTATCTGTGAACTACAAGGCAGCTACGGGACAGGAAGTGACGCGATGGCTCGAATTACAAAGGAGGAACTGCTGGAAAAGCTGTTCCATAACGACTATGAACATCTAAAGGGAAAGCGGCTGCGCATGACGCGTGTGCGGGTTCCGGGCAAGGAGGTTTGTCTGGCACATGTGCTCAGCCCATCCGAGACATGTATCTATCAGAATCTGGCCCTGCATATCGGTGTCCATGAAGGGGAAGACCATACCGGTGAATCCATCGGCCTGATTCGTTTCACCCCATGGGAAGCGGTGGTGGCTGCAGCGGATATAGCGGTAAAAAGCGCGGATGTGCAGGTTGGATTTATGGATCGCTTCTGCGGTTCTCTGATCCTCACCGGAGGTTTGTCACAGGTTCAGACCGCGGTGGAAGAGGTGGTCAGATTTTTCGGTGAAGAACTGGGCTTTCGGACCTGCGAAGTCCATAAAAATTAATATGACAGGAACAGGAAGTCAATATGAAAAAACTTTTTTTGATGGGCAGGAGCGAAGCGGGAAAAACCTCTCTGACACAGGCTCTGAAAGGCGAAGAGCTTCATTATGTAAAAACACAATACACCAATACCAACGAGGACACGATCGATTCTCCGGGGGAATACGCGGAGTCGAAGTGCTTCAGCGTAGGACTTGCCTGCTTTTCCTTTGAGGCCGATGTGGTGGCGATGGTTCAGGCGGCAGATGAGCCGTACAATCTGTTCGGGCCTGGAGGCCGTTCGTTTATCCTGCGTCCGCTCATAGGGATTATTACGAAGGTGGATTCGCCCTATGCCAATATTCCGATGGTCAGGCAATGGCTGGTTAATGCAGGGTGTGAACGGATCTTTCTGATCAATAACGTGACCAGAGAGGGGATTGACGAGTTGATGGAGTATCTGTCGGAGGAGCTTCCCGTCCTTACACTGCAGCAGGCGAAAGACAGGCAGGCGTTGGGACTGAATGAATGGGATGCTGTGCCGCTGGCAGGAGAATGAGAGACTTGCCTGAAAAAGATAAAAAAAGAAAAGCGGAGACTGCTGAATACAGTGGTCTCTTTTTTTCATTTAAGTGGGGATATTTTTGTCACTGAAACGTCTAATAGATGTAATACAAATGAGAGGCCGGCGGAAGGGAGATGTAAATGAGTGACGAAAGAACAATTGGGAACCTTGATCCTTGCTTCTGAAAAACAAATGTACGCTACAGCAAAGTCCATCCTGAAACAGGATGCAGACTGCGCAGATGCGATACAGGAAAGATGCAGTCGGAGAGGACGGAAAGTTGATGAAAAACCAGCTATCCTATATCAAGAAGGGGGATGGGGTGAATACGCTGGACGAAGTTGTGGGGACCGAAGAGGTCAGCCAGAAGCTGGTGCTTGTGACAACAACGTATACCAACAACGGCGATCAGGAGCTGCACAACGTACTTTATCAGGGAAACCTCCTGCTTCTGAAAGAGCAGGACAGTGAATACCGCATCTATACCTATTCTGATACGGAAGGACTCTGTGACATTGCCGGAGGCGGTACCTGCGGGGAATCCGGCCAGGCATACGACGATATCGTGCAGAGCGGAGCTGCCTGGAGTCAGAAATATTGGTCGCCCCATGCGGATTATGGGAACGGCGGTAATTATATTTCCGCATTAAAACCGGGAGAATCTGTTCAGACCCGGCATGCCTGGATCGTAAATGAGCCGGATCTGGAAGATATATATCTGAATGTATGTGTAACCGGCGGAATGATGGAATTTGGCGAGGATATGATAGAGACCGGACTTGTGGATGTACGGCAGTAATCCGCATATTGGCAGGTATGAAAACGAAGAACGCAGGCATGACCGCTGCGTTCTTCGTTCTGTTTCATATCTCAGAAATGTTCCTGAAACCTCTGCTTTTTAATATACGTCTTTCCACTCGTCAATATTGTCAGCGTCGAACTTGAACGGTGCGCCCAAGATCATTTCTGTACCGCCGTCATCTGCCGCAACGATTTCATAATCGCCCATGTCGCCTGCGGTGAACTTGTCGCCTTCTGCGCCTGTGATGGTTCCGTCAACCAGTGCCATGGAAGTATAAGCTCCAAGACGTCCAAGGTCGATGGGATTCCACAGATACATATACGGGCAGGAGTGGTCGTCATCGTCGCCGATGTACTCAGCCATTTCAGACGGAAGTCCGAGGCCGGTCAGCTTCACGGAAGACTTTTCATCCTGAAGAACCTTAGCTGCCGCGTTGATACCAACGGTAGTCGGAGCACAGATCACTTTCAGATCCGGATATTTTGCAAGCAGAGCCTGTGTCTGGTCGGTGGATTTCTGCGGCTCGTCATCGCCGTAAGCAACCTCTACCAGCTCCAGTCCGGAATACTTGTCATCGCTTTCCATAACTTCCTTCATTGCGTCGATCCATGCGTTCTGGTTTGCCGCCTGTGATGTAGCAGACAGAACTGCCCACTGTCCTTCTCCGCCGGAGATATCAAGTACGGCATCCATCAGAGCCTGTCCGATCTCCTGTACACCTGCCTGGTTTACAAATACCTGGCGGCTGTCCGGATTGGTCTTGGAATCTTCACAGCATACCTTGATGCCTGCGTCCATTGCTTCTTCCAAAGCTGCCTGCAGCGCGTTCTCATCGTTTGCCGCGATACAGATGGAGTCAACACCCTGGGAGATCAGGGACTGGATTACGGAAACCTGCGCGTCCGCTGTCGGTGCTTCCGGATGCTTTACGATTGCCGTGCCGCCTGCTGCTTCGATGACTTCCTGGAAACCGTCGGCTGTCTTCTCGTTGAACGGGTTTCCCGCGGATTTTGTAACGATCGCATATGTACCGCTGCCGCTTTCTCCGCCGTCGTCACCGACTTCTTCCGCGTCGTCGCCTGCATCGTTAGTAGCTTCGCTGCTGCTGCCGCTGTCAGCATTCCCACTGTCGCTGTTTCCGCCGCCGCATCCAACTGCCATTGTAGCGACCATAGCTGTGCACAATAAAGCGCTTAATAATTTTTTCTTCATGCTTCTTTCCTCCCTGGAATATGATTTTTTATACAAAGTATCCCCTGTCCGGCAGATCTGCCTTATCGAATGAAGCCCGCCCGCCACACAGGGTATGCATGAAAGGATTCCCTGTGGGTATTCTGGCAAGGACTTCTGAATATAAGCAGTTTATCCGCCGAATCAGGCCCGGATACCTGGTATCATGAAATAACTGGTATAAAAAGGTTTCAATATAACAAATAATACAACAGATGATCTTTATGCTTTCTTCTTTACATTTAGTTTTGCTGAGATGTTCGGCAGCAGTACCGCCAGGATCAGCAGAATTCCCAGTATGATCAGGATCAGCTGTGGGTTCATGTTGATCTGGCCCAGGCCGATCCGCAGGCAGATGATGGTAAAGCCGGAAATGATTCCGCCCAGCAGCCTTCCTTTTCCGCCGGAAGTGGAGATCCCGCCGAATACTGCCATCGCAATGGCATCCATCTCAAATCCGTTTCCGGTGGTGGTGTTCGCCCCATAAAGGACGGAAGTCAAAAACAGTGCTGCCAGCCCGGCCATGAATCCCATCACGGTATAGATGATGAGCCGGATGGTCTGCACATGGATTCCGGAATAGTATGCCGCCAGCCGATTGGAACCGATGGCATATACGCTCCGGCCGAAGGTAGTCTTTGCCAGGACCACGCTGAACAATACGGCCATGATGATCACGACAAAGAAAATGTAGGGAATGATCCCGACTTTCCCGGCGATCATGCGGAAGCCGTCCGCATTGGTCAGGGAAATGGATCCGCCACTTCCCAGCGCAATCTCCGCGATCCCGCGGAATACGATCTGGGTTCCCAGCGTTACGATCATGGGCGGCAGCTCCTGAAAGTTGGTCAGGATCAGCCCGTTCACCAGGCCGCACACCGTACCTACCAGTAACGCGACCAGGATTACCATCCCGAAGGGAAGTCCCTTGTTGGAGGCCATGCAGGTCATCGTAGCGGACAGGCAGACCGTAGCGCCTACGGAGATATCAATCTCACCGAGTACCAGGATGAATGCCATCGGAAACAGCAGGAACATCTCTGTCAGGTACTTCGGCATTTCTCTCAAAACGTTGCTGAACTGATAGCTTTGGGAGATACCTGCGCAAAAAATATTGATCAGGATAAACAATACGACTAACATGCCTTCCCAGCAGAATAATGTCTTTTTCAGAGATTTCTCCGGGACATTGGCAATCGTTCTTCCGGATTTTCCAGCCATAGTTACATCTCCCTCCCTTTCAGATTGTTCTTATCCATCATGCGCTGCGTGATGACATTGAGCACGATCACGACCAAGATGATGACGCCCTTTACCGTGTTCTGCGCGATCGCTTCGATTCCTACAAGCGGAAGCGCCTTTGCGATGATCGCCAGGATCAGGGAGCCTAAGAGTGCTCCGGCTACGCTTCCCCGGCCGCCGGTCATGCTGACGCCGCCGATGACGCAGGCCGCAATGACATCCATCTCTCTGCCGTACAGCATATTTGGCTGCGCAGAGGAGTAAATGGAAACCGCCAGCGCGCCGCACAGTCCGGAGAGCGTACCCATCACCGTATAGACCAGCAGCTCCACATTTGCCGTATTGATACCGGAGATCTGGGCCGCTTCCCGGTTGCTTCCCACCGCATAGACCATTCTTCCGATCTTGGTCCACTTCATGACAATGAAGAAAATGATATAGCAGATCACCATAACGATGATGACGTTGTTCACTCCGAGTACGCTTCCCAGTGCAAAGTCCTTAAAGGTTCCCAGATTTTCCGCACTGGCCCACTGGCTGTTGGCGATGATGTAGGCAAGCCCCCGGTATATATACATAAAGCCCATTGTGGCAATGATCGGCAGTACCTTTCCTCTGGAAATGATCAGCCCGATCAGCAGCCCGCACAGTGCGCCGATCCCGATGGCGATGAGGAATAATACGAATGTATTCTGCACCATGCCGTATTTCATCAGCATACCCACCGACATACCGGAAAATGCAAGCGTGGAAGCGATGGAGATATCAATTCCGCCGATCAGCAGTACTCCCAGCATTCCCAGGGTCATGATCATGATGACCGCATTGTTTTTCAACATATCTGAAATGGATTTTAATGTCATGAAAGAAGGACTCCGCAGCGAGATCACGATACAAAGGACGATCAGTACGATCAGCAGGCTCGCTTCACGGGAATCGGTAATCTTCTTTAAGACTGATTTATTCTCTTTCATCTTCCCTGTTTCCCCCTTACTTTGATTTTTCCATGGCAAGCTCCAGGATGCCCTCCTGGGTTGCCTCGCCTCTGCTCAATTCCCCGGTTACCCTTCCGTTGCACATGACGATGATCCGGTCGCTCATGCCTAAGATCTCCGGCATTTCGGAGGAGATCAGGATGATGGCATATCCTTTTTTCGCCAGGTCGCCCATGATCTGGTAGATCTCAGCCTTTGCGCCGACATCGACGCCCTTGGTAGGTTCGTCCATGATGACCACTTTCATTTCTTGTCCCAGTGCCTTGGCAACCACCACCTTCTGCTGGTTTCCTCCGGAGAGGGAGGAGGCCGGGTCAAAGATGGTCACAGCCTTGGTGTCCACGTCTTCCAGAAGCTCTTTGGAAATCTCCCGTTCCTTTTTCTCGTCGTTGAAGCCGTTTTTCGCGTATTTGCCCATGGTGGGGAGGACTACATTTCTTCCCAGCCCCCAGCTCATGATCAATCCTTCCTTCTGCCGATCCTCAGGAAGCAGGATGATGCCCTGCTTCATGGCGTCGGAGGGCTGCTTGATCTGGATCGGCTTCCCTTCCAGATACACCTTTCCTTCGTCCGGTTTCGTAATCCCGCATACACTCTCCACCACTTCTGTACGTCCGGCGCCGACCAGCCCGGTGAGCCCGATGATTTCGCCCGCATGGACGCTGAAAGAGACATTCTTATAATACCCCATTCTGGAAAGACCTTCGACCTTCAAAACCTCCGCACCGATTTTGACTTCCGGCTTCGGAAACAGGTCCTTGATCTCCCGGCCCACCATGGCCTTGATCAGATCTGCGTTGGTGATCCCGTCTACGTCATAAGTTCCGATATACTGGGAATCCCGGAATACGGTGACTCTGGTGGCCAGGCGGTACATATCTTCAAAACGGTGGGAGATGAAGATGATAGACACGCCGTCGTCCCGCAGCTTATCCACGATCCGGTACAGCTCCTCCGATTCATTCTTGGTCAGCGCGGCCGTAGGCTCATCCAGGATGATGATCCTCGCATTGGTGGAGAGCGCTTTGGCGATCTCTACCATCTGCTGCTGAGCGACGCTGAGCGCCCCCATCTCATCCGTGGATTTGAAATCCGCGTTTAACTGTTCCAGAAGCGTGGCGGCTTCTTCGTTCATTTTTTTCCACTGGATCATGCCGTTTTTGATGATCTCATGACCCATGAATATATTCTCTGCGACGCTCAGATCCGGATAGGATGTGGGATGCTGGTATACGGCCGCGATTCCCGCGGCCTGCGCGTCCCTGGGCCCTTTGAAATCTATTTTCCGGCCGTCTAAGAACATCTCGCCCTCTTCGGCTTTGTGAACGCCGGTGATGACTTTTATAAATGTAGATTTTCCGGCACCGTTCTCACCCATCAGCGCATGAACTTCGCCCTTTTTTAACTGGAACTGCACGTTGTTCAATGCCTTTACGCCGGGAAATATTTTCGTAATTCCTTTCAATTCCAAAACATAATCCGACACCTGCTTTACCCTCCTTCTTTTTGATCCCATAGGATGCGGAAAGACTGATTGAGGCAGGCTTTCCGTATGAGTCTATTCTATCAGCAGGCGGATTGACATAAAACAGCAATTTTCTTCGATTAAGGGTAAATTTTTTTTGTGGCAATTTTCCGGAGGATTTGCTAAAATGAAAAAATGAACTGGCTGGCGGAATGCCCGGAAGGGCTTTTGTGTGCAAAGGGGACGGGAATAGAATGAAGCTGTTAATTGCGGATGATGAACTGTTGACAAGAGAGGGGCTGGCGTCCTCAATCGACTGGGAAAGCATGGGGATCCATCAGATCTTTCAGGCGGATGACGGCCTGCGTGCCTTACATATCGCAAAGCTGCAGGAGCCGGATATCATTTTATCCGATATCCGCATGCCGCGGATGAACGGGATCGAGCTGGTGGAAAAGCTGACGGAGCTGTTGCCTGACACCAGCATTATTTTTATGAGCGGCTATTCAGATAAGGAATATCTGAAAGCCGCGATCAAGCTGAAAGCCATTGATTATGTAGAAAAGCCGCTGAACCCGGAGGAGGTTCAAAAAACGGTGGCGGAGGCCATCCGCCGCCGTCAGCAGGTGCTGCGGTCCAGGCAGAATGAGGATCTGCTGTCCATGGAAACGGAATCCAATCTCGCGCTTCTGCTGACGAAGCCTTATAGGGATCACTGCGGAGAGATCGAAGCTCTTTTGCGGGAACTCTCCCTTCGTCTGTCGCCGGAAAGCGGCTTTGTGACGTATATCGTGAAGCTGCGGACCGAGGAACCTATCTCGGTGCTGATCAAGGGAATCCGGGAGAATCTGAAGGGTTTCCTGAAAAATTTCCACATGAATTCGGTTTATATCCGGATGCATGCGGTGCATCATGTGTTCCATGTGTTTGGAGAGGGCGGAGTGCCGTCCGCGGCCGTACTGTCTTCTATTGACTTTTTCTTCAAAGAGCAGTTCAGACCCTTTGGACTGTTTGTCATGAGCCGGGGAGACACGGTGAATGGAATCGCAAGGGCATATCATTCCTATGCTTCGGCGGTGGTCGCCATCCAGAACAGCTTTTTCTTTCACGCAGGCACACTGCTGACATCTGAGGATACAGGAGGGGGATATACATTTGCGGCGGAAGGTCCGGCGGGGCTGGAAAATGATACGGGAAGCTTTGCCGAGGCGCTGGAGGCAAAGGATCAGAACCGATGCCAGAGCTTCCTGGACGGTCTGCATCAGAAATACTATAAGAACTACGGAATGCTGCCGAATCAGATCAAGGACGCATATTACCGGCTGTTCAACGCTTTAAATGACTGCCGGCAGAAGTGGAAGCTTTCCGCAGATTCCGCAGGGACGGATTCCAGCGAAAGCATCATCGAATATCTGGAAAATTGCTTTACCTACGAGGAACTGCATCATACTCTGGAGGAGCGGACCAGGCTGATGTTCCAGCGGCTGGAGCTTTCTGTTCCGGAGGATAATGTGATCTTTCTGATCAAAGAATATATCGCAAAGCATTACGGCAGCGATCTGCTATCCATCAAGGAGATCAGCGATTATGTGCATTTGTCCGCATCCTATGTCTGTACATATTTTAAGAACCAGACCGGGCAGACGCTGAACCAGTATCTGACCGAATACCGTATGGAAAAGGCGATGCGCCTGCTGGAGGACGCCAGGAACCAGATCGCGGACATTTCCGCCAAGGTGGGATACAGCAACGGAAATTATTTCAGCAAGAGCTTTAAAAAGTTTACAGGGCTGACGCCTTCGAAATACAGGGAAAAGATGTTGGGGTGATTATCACAAATGGATACGGGCATCGGGAGGCCGGACAATGGGAATTCTTTTTCATAAAATCACGCGTTTTTACAGGAATCTACGGCTTCAGACCAAGCTGACGATCACGCATCTTGTCATTGTTACGATACCGATGGTGGCAATACCGGTGCTGTTTTTTACACAGCTCTATGACATGATCGTTGCCGATACCGTGCGGAAGGAGCAGGAGGCAGCCATTCAGACCGCGCCTTTGATCGAGGAGACAGTGGCGGATATCCTAGCTGCCAATGGACAGCTTACAGAGCATGAATTTTACAATAAACTGGTCAATCCGGCACGAACGGAAGATCTGGAGTCCTTTGTAGATTCGAAAGAAGCAGAAGCGTTCAGAAAGGAAGCGGAGGGCCTGGCAGAGGGGGGGCTGATCAGAGATATCCGCCTTTATGTGGATATCCCTGACGGCGGAGAGTTTTTTTCGGAAAGCGCCCTGGGTCCTCTGGCGGAATCCATGGACCGGGTGCGCAGGACTTACTGGTACGGGATCTTTGCGGGAGAGCCTTCCACCAGCAGGCTGTTCTGCCCGTCCTTTTATCTGGGTACGTATGAGAAGGGTGTATACGGGGATATTGCCTATATTACCAGAGGCCGGACAGTCTACGAAGGAAGATGGATCACGTTTTATCTTGCCGTTTATTTTTCACAGGAGCACTTGGACGAGCTTTTGAAAAATAATATGAGCTCCAACAGCAGTGTGGCCTATATCATCAATAATCGGGACAGCATGGTTGCCACGACGGATATCGCACTGTCAGGGACGTACCATTTCAGCTACGATGTGGTGCAGGAATCGGTCATGTCCTCGAACAATTTCATCTCCAAAAACATTCTGGGTGAGGATGTGTATGCCGGGTTTAACCGGATCCGCAATACGGACTGGTTTATGGTGGTGGCGGTCCCATCGGAACCGCTGATCCAAAAGAGCCGGATCTTTATCGGACTGTTCGGGCTGGTCTATCTGGGGTGCATCCTGGCGTCCTTTATGATCGCCACGCTTTTGTCCAGGTCTTTGACGAATCGCCTGTCGGCAGTGATCGACCAGATGTCGAAGTGCCGTCTGGGACTACCGGCGGCTCTGCCGGATTCGGATGCCCAGGACGAGATTGGAGCGCTGGTGGATTCCTACAACTATATGACCCATATCATCCATGACCTGGTGGAGGAGCAGGCAAAGGCGGCGGAGGACCTGCGGATCGCGGAGTTCAATTCCCTGCAGGCACAGATGAATCCGCATTTCCTGTATAATACGATGGATATGATCAACTGGCTGTCACAGCAGGGACGTTCCCAGGAGGTGACCATGGCCGTGCAGAAGCTGTCCCGGTTCTACAAGCTGACGCTGAGCCGGAAGCAGTCCCTGAGCACCATCCAGGATGAGCTGGAGCATGTGTCGATCTATGTGGAGCTCTTGAACATGCGGTTTGCGGATAACATTGATTTTATTGTGGATATGCCGGACAGCCTGATGGAACGCCCGATCCCGAAGCTGACCTTCCAGCCGGTGGTGGAGAACTCCATCCTCCACGGCATCATGGAAAAGGAGGAGAAGGAGGGGACCATCGTGCTTACCGGTTGGGAGGAAGAGCATGGGATCGTGATCCTGATCTCGGACGATGGGGTGGGGATCCAGCCGGATATACTGGAGAACATTCTGGCTGAGAAAAAGATTGCGGAGGGAAGCTCCGGGACCAATATTGCGGTGTACAATACCCATCGGCGTCTGCAGCTCATGTACGGTATGGAATATGGTCTGAAATACAGCAGCACGCCGGGGGAGGGGACAGAGGTGGAGATTCGGATTCCGTGAGGGCGGCAGTCCGTCAAATATGAGAATGTATAAAGTGTAAGAAAAATGCCTTGCGGCAGATATTATCCACAAAAATAACAGCTGCATGTCACTTCTTGAGCATTTCTTGGAATTTGCTGGTTATAATGGGTTTATTAAATGTGTGGAGGATAGATGGATGCGGCGGTATACTCTATTGATTGTGGATGACGAACCTGGAATTACTGATATGATAAAAAGCTATTTTGCGTCAGAATATGATGTGCTTACCGCTTATAGTGGCAGGGAAGCGCTCCAAAAGCTGACAGGGAAGCCGGACTTGATTCTTTTGGATATCAACATGCCGGAGATGGATGGTCTGGAGGTCTGCAAGAAGATTCGGCAGTTTGTTTCGAGTCCGATTCTGTTTCTTACGGCACGCGTTGAATCAGTTGATAAGATCATAGGTTTTCGGGCAGGGGCAGATGATTATATTGTAAAGCCTTTTGACTTAGATGAGCTTGGGGCACGGGTTGCGGCGCACCTGCGGAGAGAACAGCGTTCGATGGAGAATCGGATCGTTCGCTTTTTTGGTGAGCTGGCCATTGACTATGGAAACCGAGCCGTATCAGTAAGTGGACAGCCAGTTTTGCTGACAAAAAGAGAGTTTGACATTTTGGAACTTCTTTCTATGAATGCGGGGCAGGTTTTTGACCGGGAACGGATCTATGAAGCGATATGGGGAATTGACGGTGACGGAAACAGTGGCACGGTGATGGAGCACATCCGAAAGATCCGGGCAAAGCTGGCCGGATATACATTTCACAGTTATATTGAAACTGTTTGGGGGTGTGGATATAAATGGAACGCCTGAAAAATATGGATTTAAAAAAAGCATTTTTTGTGTTGTCGGTCTGTTGTATCATGGTTTCTCTGTTGATTCTTTTGCTGCTCCTCGTATTCTGTGGAAATATCCGTGACAGTTATCCTGCCGGAGGAATCGAGATCCGGTCGGATGGAACAACGATAATACTGGAGGGGCCGACAAAAGACCAGCAAAGGATTTTAGAGATAATAGATGTGCTTCAGTTATTGGCCTGTATCCTGTTCCCTGCCGGAGGATTGGGAGCGGCGGGGGTTTTGTTCTACCACATAAAGCTGAAGATGCCGATCGCTGTTTTACAAAAGGGGACGGAACGTATCCTGAACCATGATCTGGATTTTTCAGTTCCGGAGGTTTCAAAAGATGAACTGGGACAGATCTGCAGAGGTTTTGAGACTATGCGTGCGGAGCTTCTTAAGGCAAATCAGGAGTTATGGGAGCAGGCAGAGGAGAGGAAGCGGTTGAATGCGGCATTTTCCCATGACCTGCGCAATCCGGTTACCGTATTAAAGGGAACCATTAAGCTCATACGGCAAGGCAAAGAGGACGGACAAGCTTTTGAAAGATTGGAGGATTATGTGCTTCGCATTGAGAACTATGTGGAGGCAATGAGTGGAATCCAGAGATTGGAGCAGCTTCCGTTCCAAGAAAGGGAATGTGCATATTCCCAGCTTCACGCAGAATTATTGGATACGGTGAAATTTTTGGCGCCAGCAATGGAAACGTCGGTAATTGTACCGGAGACAGGGCACGTGAAGCTGGATCATGGAATATTTTTAAATGTTGCTGAGAACCTGATCAGAAATGGGGCCCGGTTTGCCCAGAATAACCTGTCTGTTTATCTGGAGGCTCGGGAAGGCTGCCTTCTTCTGACGGTAGCAGATGATGGATCTGGCTATCCGGAAAAGCTGCTTCAGGATGGCCCCAGGCCTTTTGGCAAGATGAGTGAGGAGACGGAGCATTTTGGGATGGGATTATACAGCGCCCGGATACTATGCCTGAAACATAGAGGCTCACTGGAATTAAAGAATCCGGCAGGCGGCGGGGCATCAGCAACGGCAATATTTCGGATAAATTGATTTTATTCATTTCATAATCTTGAGCGTTTCTTGAGAATTGTCCATTATACTCATCTTATCATTGATAAGGAGAGTGTTTTTATGGTTATTGAAGCAAAAGAACTATCGAAGATTTATGGCAGTGGCGAGAACCGTGTAGTAGCGCTTGATAAGGCAGGACTTAAGATTGGTCAGGGAGATTTTATTTCAATAATAGGGCCTTCCGGCAGTGGGAAGAGTACATTGTTACATTTGCTGTCAGGATTGGATCGGCCTACGTCTGGAAGCCTGACTTATGATGGAAAGGATATTTATAGCTTTCATGATAAGGAACTTTCTGCGTTCCGACGCAGACGGATTGGTTTTATTTTTCAGCAGTTTAATCTCCTGCCGGTCCTGACGGCAAGGGAAAATATGATCATGCCGATTCTTCTGGATAAGAAGCAGCCGGAAGAGACCTATCTGGACCAGCTTACGGGACTGCTTGGAATTCAGGAACGCCTGGCCCATCTTCCCCATGAGCTTTCCGGAGGGCAGCAGCAGCGTGTTGCCATTGCCCGTGCCCTGGCGGCGCAGCCCGACATCATTTTTGCAGACGAGCCGACAGGGAATCTTGACAGCAAAAGCGGGAGCGAGGTCATGGAACTCCTTAAGAACGTCCAAAGAAAGATGGATAAGACACTGGTGGTCATTACCCATGATAACCGGATTGCAAAGATGGCTGACAGGCAGTTTGTAATCGTAGATGGTATTCTCTCGGAGGTGGCAGCATGAAATCATATCGTGTTTTGGCGTGGAAAGAACTGCTTGCCCAGAAAGTTACTTCCATATTAATCCTGATTGCTGTGATTCTCTCTACGATCATAACAACTGTAATCGGGCAGTCCATCGGCATTTTAAATGCAATGAAGGAACAACAGGCAATTGCCCTTGCAGGGGAAAAGTACGGTTCCTTTGTGCAGCTCACAGAAGAACAGCTTGCCGCAATAAAATCTGATTCCCGTTTTTCCTATATTGGCGCGGCGATTGACCTGGGGACGATAGAGCTGAACAGCCAGCTTAGACTTAGCCTTGTAGAATATTTGGATCATAGTTATGAGAGGTATCCGGCTTTTACAGAACTCCTGGAAGGACGGCTTCCAGAGCGCCCGATGGAGATTGCGCTGTCAGAGGATGTGCTAAAATTTCTTGGCTTTCAGGGAAAAGTCGGGGATAAGATTTCCCTGACGGCTTCGAAAGCATGGCGGCATGGGATTCTGCCTGCAGTGGATTATACGGAGGAATTTATCCTGACAGGAATTACGAAGAGTAATTATGTGGCGTATACTTACGGCATGCTTCCGGGGATAGTGGGAGAGGGGACGGCAGAAAGATTGTTCCCGTCCGGGCAGGTGTATTATGTAGTGGATTTTCGGACGGCAGATAAAAAAAGTATGCAGAGTACAGTAGAGGAT
This sequence comes from Lachnospiraceae bacterium, assembly GCA_009911175.1. The sequence continues at coordinate 73,426 of QXWX01000018.1, forward strand.
GTGGCGGAAAGATTGCAGATTCCGGAGCTGGATGTGACTTATAACATAGTTTATCTGTCTGCTGCAGGAATTCCGTATGATGATACGGAAGAAAACGGGGAGAGCGGAATGGATGTTTCGTTTCTTCAACTGGCCGGTATTATGGTCGGCGGTCTCGTTCTTTTGGCATCGGGCCTTGTGATTTACAATGTGCTGAAGATTTCAGTATCGAAACGTATGAAAGAATACGGGGTGCTGCGGGCCATTGGAGGTGAGAAAGGGCAGCTTTACGGGATTGTTTCCCTACAGATTCTGTTTCTATGCCTGATTGGGATTCCAATCGGGATGCTGATTGGGTTTTTATCGGCAAAAACGATCTTTTCGATGGCGACAGGATTTGTATCTCCAGAGATGTTCATGGTGCAGGATGCGGCAGGATTACAGGAACTGATACAGGAGAACAGTTCTGGAAAACCGTTGTTCCTCGCTGTGGGGGCGCTTTTTACCCTGTTCTTTGCATTTGCCGCGGCTGTTCCGGCTGTCCGGTATGCCGGAAAAGTGGCGCCGACTGTGGCCATGTCCGGAAGGGACACAAAAATCAGGCGCAGAAACCGCAGAACAAAAAAGATTCGAAACTTCGCGGCATATTATGCCCGGCTGAACCTGAAACGCAGCCGCGGCCGGACGGCTATCACCATTTTGTCCCTTGTGATGAGTATTACTGTATTTGTTGCCCTGCAGAGTTTTACGGCCCTTTTAAATGCCGCGGAGTTAATGGAAGAAATGCGGCTGGGGGATTACTCCATTATAAATGAGACGGCAGGCTTTACCAGTGCGGATTTAGAGAACTTACTGGGGAACGAAGCGGTGGATTCGGCAGCAGCCATTCAGTTTTCCCTTTATGATACGGAAGAACTGATTTCCGGAATGTCGCCGGGATTTGAATTAAAGCCGGGGGAGACTCTCCAGGTTGTCGGCCTCAATGAAGCATATATGGATTATTATACCCGGGGGAGAATTTCAAAAGAAGATATGAAGCGCCTCAACGCAGGAGAAGGCTGCGTTATAAAGAATCCGTTCCCCATTGTTTATGAAGGGAAAGAGTTAGAGCATTCGGAATTCCGGGCAGGCGAAACGGTTTCTATAAATGGAAGAGAGCTGCCGGTGATAGAGGCATTTGACGGGACAGACGGATTTGCCAGTGTGGGGAATCAGGGGTTCACGAACGGAATCCAGGTAATTGTGTCTGACCGGCTTTACCCGGAACTAACAGGGAGAAAAGAATATCAGGAGATATGTCCTGTTTTGAAAAGGGAGGCGGACAGGGAGCAGTTTGACCTGACGGTAGAAGCGCTTTGCCGGGAAATTCCGGGCACCACATATCTTTCCTATGAAGATACGGACCGTCAGCTGGCGGAAAGCTATGAACAGATACGGATGCTGGCATGGGGATTGATCCTTTTTGTCGGGTTGATCGGCCTTTTGAATATTGTGAATACGGTCTATACGAATATCCATACACGGGTAACGGAGATTGGGATGCAGAGGGCGATCGGTATGAGTCATGAGGTGCTTTATCAGACCTTCCTGTGGGAAGGGGCATATTATGGAATCATTGCTGCCCTTATCGGATGTGTGACGGGTTATATCTGTACTATTTTTGTGGAAGCCGCGCGTACGGATACCATCCAGCTTGTTTCAATTCCTGTAGTTTCCATGGCAGAGGCTACCGCAATGTCTGTGCTTGCCTGCCTGATTGCAACGTGCATACCATTGAGGCGGATCGCGAAAATGAGTATCGTGGATTCTATTGAGACAATAGAATAAGGAAAGTCAGTGCGTATCTGCCAGACAACAGGGGTACAAATGTTGTCTGGCAGAAATAATTTGTCTCTATATGTGGAATGTAGACTTACGAAAAAAAGACACTGTCTTCCCACAGTGTCTTTTCTAACAAATCATATACCTCAAAATAAGTATAGGATTTTATTGTTTGACTGTACTTAAACAAAACGGATGACCTTCTGGATCAAACATAACTGTTGAAGTGTCATAATACTGAATTTCAGATTTCGTTGCCCCACATTCTAAAGCATGTAAAACACCTTTTTCCAAGTCATCAACCAGAAAATCAATGTGTGCCATTTGTTGTTGTTTATCTTTCTGCCATGGCCATACTGGTGCTACATATTCTTCAATTTCCTGAAACGCAAAAATCCAACCTTGAGGAGAGCGTAACCCTGCCCAGCCATTCCCTGAAAGAATTTTTTCCCAACCTAGTAACTTTACATAAAAATTTGATAATGCATCAGCATTTTGGCAATCATAAGCAAAACCTGCAATATCACTAATCATTTCTTATTCCTCATTCATAGAAATTTTCTGCCTATTTTATGTCTTTTACTGCAATTTGAATATGGTCTATGACTGGTTGCATTATTTCCTCCTCCTAGTCTGTCAACCAATATTTTGAACCATCCCTTGAGCGTCCCATAAAGCCATACATGATTAGATAACGTCTAATCGTTATGTAATCTTCAAAAATAGGCTTCAATGTTTGGTTTACTTCTTTTTCGCTATACTGTTTGCCTTTTTCAAACTGCTCGGCTATCTTAGCAAGAATGACAACTTTTTTCTTTTCTTTTGGCGAAAAGGTTTTTAATACAAGAGGTTCCAAACTGCAAAAAGAGGTTTCTAAAATATGTTGTTTCTCTTGTTCGGTTATCAAGTAGCGGTCGTCTACATAAATTGCACTATTATGAATAGGTATTATGGCATTATCCGTAGTTGGTTTAGCTTCAAATACTTGCTCGTATACTGCTAAATATAACTTTGCCCGTTTAGCTTTTTCTCGAAAAGTAAAGCGTTGCCTTCTTATAGTGGCTTCTGTCACACCTAATTTTTTTGCCATTTCTTTATCGGACACACCCTTAGCAAAAAGCGATAGTAACTCTTTCTGATTTTGGGTTAGCGTATTGTACTTTGTTTCAGAAACGAGAAGCTGTGACAAATTTCCTCTATGAATTCCTTTTATGTGCTTTGATACAGCGTGTTCAGCAACATAAAAACTGTTTTCGATTGAAAAAATCTGCCCAACTTCAAAATGTTGTTCGCAATAGTTGCAAATATAAGCATCTTTTTCTTTATCATACCTATAACCTTGTTTTAGCTCCTCTAAAGTGAGTTTTTCGTAATCCATTGGTATAATTCATTCCCTATATTGATAAACATATTATACTTATGTTTATTAAATCTGTCAACGATATTTTGAAAAACTCTTTGTCATGCATTGCGTAGTAGTAAATTTGTTGATCTGCTTCGCAAGGAACAAATAAAAGCCGACAATTTTTTCTCGTTTTGTTTCCTTGAAAATGCCGATAGATACTGTGTTTTAGCGGATAATCAAATTTTTAGTTCGTTTTTTATTAGAAAAATAATAGAATCATAATTTTAAAACTGTCTCATTGCATAAGGAACGGAATTGTACTATGATTTAGACAGGAGGAACGGAATATGGCGAATGAAGATAAAAAAGATTTTAATGCAATGTTACATGAAAGTAAGGATATGCCGAAGATTCAAGTGATTACGGATCAGAAAAGTATTAAAAAATATGGTGGGGACAGAATGTATTTTGCGCCGCCAATTGAGTATGATAAAATTATGAGGAAGATTCCTTACGGGAAGGTGACCACTGTAGGAGAGATTCGTGAACATTTTGCTAAGTTAAATGGCGCGGATTTTACGGAGCCTATTACAGCCGGTATTTTCGTTTCTATTGCGGCATGGGCAAGCCATCAGAGAACAAAGGATGAGACGCCTTACTGGCGGACGCTGAAAGCAAAAGGGGAGTTAAATCCCAAATATCCCGGCGGTGTGCAGGCGCAGAAATCAAAACTGGAGGCAGAGGGCCATGCGATCATTCAAAAAGGAAGAACGAATATCCGGTATTATGTAAAAGATTATGAGGATTTTCTTTTTGATTTGTAAAAAAACATCGTATGATAAAGAGGCAATACAGGTATGTGGCAGATTTCATTCATTCTTTTTTTAATACCATTTTGTATATTTGCGAGAATTATGTTATGTGACCCCAGGACATTATGGAGCGGCGTCTCCTTTTTCTGGATGATGACATGTCTGGCCGTTTTTTTGTTTTTTATATTATCCGAATATTCAGCATGGCTCGCAGCACATGATGCAATCATCGGAATCCTGGTTTTTCTGTTTATTTTGGCGGTAGTCAGTGTGATTGCATTTCCTGCGGTTTTGATTGTCACATTCTTTATAGAAGGTATAAAAATCATCAGGCATGAGGGAATGAAACCGTCTAATTTATTATCTATGCTATTTTCAATCTTGCTGTCTGTATATCTTGTTGTCTGGCCGGTGATCGGGAGTCTGGAAAAAGGCAAGTTTAGTACAATGCTCTACGTAATTATTAGCTTTTCTGCAATATACGTATTGTCATTGATGGCAATGTATTCACTATCTGCAATTCTTAATCTTATTCACCTGAAAAAGAAGAGGAATGCGGAATCAAAATGCAGTGCTGATCATGTCCGGAGGGCAGGGGCCAGGCGAGGATATTCCGGAAAGTGAGGCTATGGCGGCTTATGCGGTCGATCAAGGAGTGGATGACGAAAGAATCATAACAGAGCAAAAATCGGTATCAACTGAGGAAAATCTGATGTTTTCAAAGGAGTTGATACACAAAGAGAATGCTAGAATTGTTATAGTTACGACTGCTTATCATGTTTTCAGAGCCTTAATTCTGGCGAAGCAGCAAGGAATAAAATGTGTAGGGTTTGGCGCAAAGACGAAATGGTATTTTACATTGAATGCTTTGATTCGTGAATTTGTAGGATATCTTCAGCTGACCTGGAAGAGACATGGTATTGTAATTGGCATAATTGTATGTATTGCAGCAGTAACTATTAGATGAATTGTTTGCAAGCAGGGAGGAAAAGAAAGATGGCAAAGATTAGAAGACAAACTTACAGCCTGGGTCAGTGTCTTAAAAAAGGAAAACGGAAACAATCCGCATAGATCGCTTGGAATCAGGACTTACTTTAGTGTTGGAATTCCGCGATATAAGCCAGAAGTGCATGAAGCAATGGAGGAAGCAAAGCGTATTAGCAGAGACCCGAATACAAAGAGATATGGAAGCTTTGCAGAAGTATTAGAGGATATAGATTTATGAAATATGAAAGATTTCTGTTTATACACGGAGAGTAGAAAAAGCCCATGCAAAGAAATATTTGCATGAGCTTTTGAAATCCTCTATATTGTCCTCTATTTCTTTAGATGAAAATATTCTGAAAAACATGAAGCTGTATTGATAAGGTGTTTAAAACATCCCTTTTCTTTTATGCGACCATTTTGCATATAAAAAATTTCATCATACTTATCCAACAAGTTCGGTTCTAGATGATGAGTAATCGTTATGAGTGTTAAATCCTCCATTTTTAATAATCTATTTTCAATATCATATGCTGTTTGCATATCAATAGCGGATGTACCCTCGTCTAATATCAGAATAGGTTTATTTCTGATTAAGGCGCGTGCAACTGCAATTCTTTGTTTTTGTCCACCAGATAGATTAGATCCATTTTCTCCCACCTGATATTGCAAGCCAGTTGGAAGTTCTGATATAAATTCGGTCAATCCGCTGTCCGCTATAACTTTTTCAATTTGTTCTTCTGGATAATGTTCATGCAAACAGATATTGTCGTATATGGTTTCGTCAAACATATAGATATTCTGATGAATTATTGAGGACAACTGAACCACGTTATCTTTATCCAGCATATGATATTCCGTATCGTCATACAATATTTCTCCGGTGTATGTGGAGTAGTAACCAGATAAGAGTTTAATCAGTGTACTTTTTCCGCAACCGCTTTTTCCAACAATAACGTATTTTTTACCTTTTTCAATAAGACAGTCTATTCCGCTTAATGCCTCTTTTTTCCCGTCATAGGAAAAGGACAAATCCTTTGCGCATATATGAGATTTATATGTGGCTATATTCTCTTTTTTGGGTGGCGTTAAGGAATGTTTTGATATATTCTCCAACTTTTCTACAATAGGTCGGACACTTTTCATTTTAGGAACATTTGTAAATATCATAATAAGAGGGTTTGCCAGATTACTGCTTACTTGTACCATTCCTAATAAAGTCCCCACAGTTATGCGTCCCGTGATAATAAAATAAGCAGATAAAAATAAAACCACAATCTGGACCATAAGGGCTAGAAAAGCAGAAAGCCCCTCATTTAGTGCAAATAATCTATCAACACTATATTTAGAATTGATTGTTTCAGTATTTACTTTATCAAATCGCTGTATTACGCTTTTTACCATGGAATATGATTTAATAATTTCAAATCCAGACAGAATGTCTTTTAAGTTGGCTGTGAAATCTGCCAGCTTTGAAGAAAACATATTCTGTTTTTTTTCCAGTGTTCCACCGAGCAGGCTTGGAACAAGGATCATAACTGCAATCGCGGCTACTACGCAAATTGTAACAATGATATCAAAATAAATCATCAGCACGAAAGACGATATAAAAATAACTGTGTATTGTATTACTTCAAAAAGAGGAAGTAAAAAATTGTCCTCCAACATTTTCACATCATTTGTAACGACAGATATGTAATCAGCGGTATTTTTCTTTTCAAAATCTTCTATGTTATGATTGATTGTTCCCCGAAAAACATCTGAACGGATTTGAAGCATAATCTTGCATATTACTTTTTTGCTGAGCAGAGATTGAAGATAAAGAGAAAATCCCAATACTACAAAATAGATAATCGAAAATACAACCAATCTTAAAAATTGCTGGAAATTTTTATCAATAGCTATATCTAATAGTTGCTGAAGCAGGACAGCCATAAAAACATAACCCAAAGAAGCGATTATGCTGGTTAAAATTGTTAAGATAAATAATAACTTGTTTTTCCTAATATAAATGCTCATAATAACCTCCTTTTATACATGTTGCGTGTATGTATTTTGCTTAAAATAAAATTGCCTTTCGACAATTTTATCTTCATGTGCGACTTTATGCGTTTTCTTTGCATAATTTGGCGAATTCGTCATCAATTACTGGAAGACCTAAATTATCCATAATTGATTTAATCATTAAAAATTTCTGCCATGCTTCATCAGCAGTCATGGGATATATAGTAGGTATCGACCAGAAGTTCGTTAAAAGAACAAATAAATCTGCTAATAATTTTGGCTGTTCAGACTGAATAGAACCGTCTTGTATTCCTTCCTCTATCAATTCTTGATACATAGGTGCTAGTTCTTGATTACTTTCAATCAGTTTTTTTAGAAAAGCTGGACTTCCCATAAGTTGCATGGACGCCATACTTAACTGATGATGTTCTGTTTCATCAAAAGATGTTCTTAATACGCACTTTAACTTTTCTAATCCATTCAGTTCTTTGTGCCTTTTTGCTTTTTCAAAGGGATTGCTTTCATAAAAAAGTTTTTCACATAAAGCGTCAAATACTTCTTCCTTTGACTTAAAATGATGATAAAAAGCTCCTCTCGTCAGACCGCCCATTTCGCTTATAATGTCTAATACAGTTGTTTCTTCATATCCTTTTTCTAAAAATAATTTTAAAGAAGCGTCCAATATTTTTTGAACTGTTTCTTCTGGATACTTATTTCGTGGCAAAAGCTCACCCCCTTATACATGTATTTTGCACGTATATAGTATCATACAATTTGCATGTATGTCAATGTTTTTTGATAAGCATTATTCAAGTACCTGCATGCGGTACAGAAAAAGCTGTCCCAATATCTGTAATTCTCCAACAGAGCGCTGCCCTGAATACACACCGGATTTTACGAAACTGGCGGAAAGCTATGGTGCGAAAGGTATTCGAGTAACAAAAGAAAATGAGATTGCCGCTGCATTTGAAACAGCATAAAATACATTAAAAGTGCCAGCTGTCATTGAATTTATGATTGAGCCGGAGGAAAATGTGATGCCGATTGTTCCGCCCGGCAATGCTTTGGACGACACTACACTAGTACAGCATTGCGTAATTAACGGTGGATTCTGCACCTGCTATTTCTGCCAGTTCTGCGTTGTCGTCAATCAACGATGCCACCGCATCGCCTCTTTCCTCCGCC
>QXWX01000019.1 GCA_009911175.1 Lachnospiraceae bacterium
TTTCCTTCCACTTCCCATGACTCTTCCTGCATCCTGTGAGACAATCCGGTAAAATACGTCACTGGCGCATTGCCGGATACTTCAAAATAATAAAAGCCACAGGCCTCTTTTTTAGAAGTCTGTGGCTTTCCATCAATGATTCTATTTTTGTTCTTCTATTCTATTCCATTTCATAACAAACAGCGTAAAGTTTAAACCGTAACTTCCTTAGTTTAGGTATTACCCTCTTATTCCATATTCATAAAGGTATTATAGGATGCCGACA
>QXWX01000020.1 GCA_009911175.1 Lachnospiraceae bacterium
GAGAGGAGCACTGAACATGAAAAAGAGGTGGATTTGTTTATTTGTTGAAAATGAGACAGGCGTTCTTGCCAGAATATCGGGAATATTTTCTGGAAAGTCTTATAATCTGGATAGCTTGACCGTAGGGATAACCGAGGACAAAACGATTTCCCGTATGACGATCAGCCTGACAAGTGATGATAAAACATTCCATGCATCTGTTATTGATTATTCTCCGGCAACAGTTCTGATTGAGAGTATACAGACAGAGAACCGCAATAATGCCCTGATCTTCTTATTGGAAAAATGCTATGCGAACCGGATTGAGATCGTCCGTGGAGGCAGTGTTGCCATCGAGGCGTTAAGTATACCCAAGGGCACATTGTAATACGCGCCCCTGCGGGGAAGGCGGGCTTCGTCCGATCATGTATACCCACGGGCACACCGTAATATAATGTTCCACGCGCAGGCAAACTTCGTCCAATAAGGTATAACAGAGCGATGAGTAATCGTTTGGAAAGGGATTCCATCTGGTTAGAAAATGGTCTTACGAATTCGATAGTCTGCAAGCTAATTTCTGGCCGGATGGACAAGAACCTTCAAATTGCATCCAGATAACGCTGTAAATTCTCTGCTAATTTGCCTATATGCACTCCGTCCACAAAAGAGTGATGAACCTGGACAGAGAATGGAAGCATGATTTTGCCATCCTTTTTCTCATATTTGCCCCAGTCAAATAACGGTGCGGCATTGTCCTTATTTCCAGAATCCGTATGGGAGATATGGGTATACGCAACCCAAGGAAAAGCAGAAAACTGGAACACATCATTCCCTAACGGCGCTGTAAAGTATTCTTTCTGAGCTTGTTCCGTTTTGGCTGCAAGGCTTACATATTCTTCCATGGTATCTGTCATCTCTACCTTCACAACCTTGAACAGTTCCGTATTTTTGTTCAGATAGGTAAATGCGGTGTTGATCTTATCAAACAGCACCGGGCTGCCGTTAACAAACCGGTAACGAAATTCTTTGATCTGATTCGCACATTTGGAAACGGCAAATACGAAGGAAAAGGTGAAGGAGTGTCCTTGTTTTTGGATCACCTCCAGAAAATGTGTGATATCCAGTTTAAACCGTAACTTCCTTAGTTTAGGTATTACCCTCTTATTCCATATTCATAAAGGTATTATAGGATGCCGACAAGCATTGGATTTCCTTGCTTTTCGGTATTTTTTATGATATAATACCTATTAGGTATTATATCAGGAGATGAAGATATGAAGAGTAAACGAGCAAACTATCCGAAATGGGTAGAAGAATTCAGGGGAGAAGGTCGTGAAATTAAGAAAGTAGGCTCTTGCTATTATTTATATACTTTCAAAACAGTTTATGATCCGATGACTAAAAAACCAAAAAAAATATCTACGGGTTATCTTGGAAAGATTACCGAAGATTCCGGGTTGATCCCGGCAAAACATAGACAAAAAGCTACCCTTATGAAACCGTTGGAGCTTGGCAGGCCTCTTGAAGCCGGCGCTGTCGAGATGTTGGAGCTTTTAGGTTCGGATATTTTGGAAAACCTTCAGCTTTTTTACCGGGATGAACTTGCGGAAGCAATCTTTATTATAGGCAAAATACGGTTGATTGAGCCAACTGCCTTAAAAAGAGTGGATTTCCTTTACTCGAATTCTTATGATACGGTACTTCATCCCCGCATAAGACTTGGAAAAAACGAGCTTACCGCTCTGCTTAGGGAAATTGGCAGAAACCGGCTGGCACAGGTGAATTTTATGAAACTTTATACGGTAGGCAGTGAATTCCTTCTTTTTGATGGAACACGCATTGTGTCTTATTCAAAGAATTTAAACCTTGCCCAGATTGGTTATAACCACTGCTCCATTCAGGATCCTCAAATGAACCTTCTGTATTGCTTTAGTCTGTGTCCGACTTTCGGGCCTGCTTATTTCAAAGTAAATGCCGGCGATAAACCAGATGTATCCGTCCTGAAAAATGCATTAGATGAATTTGGTATGATAAATTTTATAATGATTGCCGACAAGGGGTTTGGTTCGGATGAAAATTTTCGATATCTTCAGGACAATGGAATCTCTTATATCGTGCCGCTCAAAAGAAATGATTCCATGATAGACTATCAAAGTCTAAAGAAAGGAATCAGCCATATGGAAGGAATGTTCCAATATCATAACCGGACGATTTACTACTGCACTATGAAAAAATATAAAGCGGTCAAACAACGCGGACGGGTAAAGGCAGGAGCGGAACGCAAAATAACTGTTTTGCAAGATTTGGTCATAACATTTACGGATCTAGGGTTGAAGAACCAGGAAATCAAAGATTATAATGAACGTATTGAGCGTGGCTGCAAAGGATACACCTTTGTGGATTTTCAGGAAAAGGAAGTACGTATGGGCACACTGACACTTCGGACTGACATGGATTTGAAAGCGCAAAAACTTTATGAAACCTACAAAGAACGTGAATCCATAGAAGATGCAAATAAAGTCTATAAAGATGTTCTGGAAGATGATAAGTCCTATATGCAGGATTCGGATGCTTATAATGGATGGTTGTTTTTGAACCATATTTCCATGATGCTTTACTATCGTGTATTTAACTGTATTAAAGCAGCCGGCCTCACGTCTAGGTATTCTGTCAAAGACATAATGACATACCTTAAACGTTTTACTTACCAGAAAATCAACGGTGAAGAAATCCGGGAAATTCCAACAAAGGTCTCTATAGATAAACTGCGTAATATTTTTCCGGAAGAAATGAAAAGAATCGTTCCCGAAAAATCGAATAAAAAGAACTAATACTTCTAACAGAGAAGGAGACTAAAGATGAATGTTCCAAAAGAAATGAGAGAAACCTATGAGAAAATTTCAAAGCTGTTGATTGAGTATAGTGAAAAATATCTGAATAAAGAATATGAAGAATTGTGCCTTCATGCACTTGAAAAGTTATGCCGTAAACGGCCGTCGCCATTAAAAAGTGGCAGGAGTACTACCTGGGCTGCAGGGATTGTCTATGCAATTGGGAGTAATAATTTTATATTTGATAAAAACCAACCAATCCATATGACAGCGAAAGATCTGGCAGCCCCATTCGAGGTTGCTGCATCTACAGCATCTTCTAAGGCAGCCCAGATTAAGAAAATGTTGAAAATTGACTATTTTCACGCTGAATGGTGTCTTCCATCAGAAGCTGCCAGTAATCCTATGTTATGGATGGTTTCCATAGATGGATTGGTATTTGATGCCAGAATGCTTCCAGTAGAAATACAGGAGATATGTTATGAAAAAGGACTGATTCCATTTGTTCCCGCATATAAAAAAGAGCCATAGCTAATTCTTATGTAATTTCTTGACTCTATAATACCTAAGTTTAGGAAGTTACGGTTTAAA
>QXWX01000188.1 GCA_009911175.1 Lachnospiraceae bacterium
TTAAAAGCCGGATATATGGAACAATGGCAGTACAACAGGACATACTGCGGCACTCCGCAGGGTTCTGGCATCAGTCCTGTCCTGGCAAATATTTATTTGCATGAATTGGATATGTACGTGGAGGAATACAAGGCAGGCTTTATAAAAGGAAACAGGATAAACCGCAAAGTGAATCCGGAATACGCCAGACGGAACCGTGAGGTGCAGAGGTTTATGCGCCAGAACAGGGAAGTATGGGACAGCCTTAGTGAAGCCGAAAAGAAAGAACGTGCCGGGGAATTACGCAGACTGCGGGAGAAGCAGAGGGAAATCCCGTCTAAGCAGTTTCGGGATGAAACTTACAAAAACCTGCAATACGTCCGTTATGCGGATGATTTTATCATAAGCATTATCGGGAGCAAAAAGGATGCAGAAGCCTTAAAAGCAGATTTAGCCGTGTTCCTCAAAGAAAAACTGAACCTTACACTGTCAGTGGAGAAAACCAAAATCACTCACGCAACTGACCGGGCGAGGTTTCTTGGCTTCGATATTTCAATTTCAAAAAGCCGGGAAGTCACAAAACGTCAGGGAAGGAAAGTGAAGGGATACAGCGGCGCAGTGAAACTATATATGCCGCATGAGAAATGGGAATCGAAACTATTGGAGTATGGTGCAATCCGTATCAAAAAAGACAAAGTTACACACAAAGAGCACTGGAAAGCCATTCACAGACCACAGCTCATTAACCGCAAAGACATTGAAATTCTGTCAAAGTACAACTCTGAAATCAGAGGTCTGTACAACTACTACTCACTGGCATGTAATGTATGCGCAATGAGCAAGTTTGCGAGTCTGATGCATTACAGTATGCTGAAAACATTCGCAAATAAATACCGCACAAAGACCAGAAAGATTAAGAAGAAATATTTTAGAGATGGACGGTTTACAGTCATTTACAAGACAAAAAGCGGTATGAAAGAGAGCGTATTTTACAGGGGGCCTTTTATCCGCAAGGATAAGCCCAATGTGCCGCAGGCAGATATTCTGCCGGCTTACAAGCGGTATGACAGACCAAACCGCATAGCGGCAAAACTGCGCTCGAAAACTTGTGAACTCTGCGGACAGTACACAAATGACGTGGAGATTCATCAGGTAAAACGGCTGAAAAGCCTTAGCGGTGAATATGAGTGGGAAAAAGTTATGCTAAAGAACCGCAGGAAAACGCTAGCAGTATGCCCGGCGTGCCACCGTGAGATACACGGAAAAGACTGATTTTGTTAGTTGATGGCATATGGAGAGCCGTGTGCATCGAGAGGTGCCCGCACGGTTCGGGAGGGAGCGTCCACGAGGCGCTTACCTCATGACCTTTACAACACTTCCGACACAAGGGGTACATCACAGTCCTACGGTCTGAATTACCAAAAGACCGGGAAGGCGCTGATGAGCCAGGATGAGATTGCGGTCATGGACGGCGGGAAATGTATCATGCAGCTTAGAGGCGTCAGACCATTCTTCTCGGATAAATTCGATATAACGAAGCATAGCAGGTACAAAGAGCTGTCCGATTATGACCAGAAAAACACCTTTGACATTGAGGACTATGTGAAGCATCTGCAGCACATGAAAGTTACTCCAAATACAGAGGTGGATGAAGCGTTTGACTGCGGGGAAGTCAGCGGGCAGGAGGATAATTCTCCAACTACAACTAAATAGCGGCTTCTGGACATTGTGTCCAGAAGTGCAAAACGACAACTGAATATGGAACTTGTAAACCTTTGGCATAAAGCCAAAATCAGGAGTTTTGTATGTACTTTGGGAACGGACTAAACAGGACACCCGGCACAGCCTATCGCCAAACAGAATGTACCGGATGCCCGCACGGGGTTCTCCAAAAGGATTCCCCTGCCCTTATTGTACCACAAAGGGCGGGGGATTTACATATCAAAGCTCTTTCTTTATCAAAAAATCAAATTTAAGGAAAGAAAGAGGTAGAAAAATGAGTTTTTTCACAACAGCGGTAACAGGATTAAAGACAGTCGTAACAGCAATCGGCGCAGGCGTGGCAGTATGGGGCGTTATCAATCTGCTTGAGGGATATGGGAATGATAACCCTGGGGCAAATGCTCATGTATGGTAAAGAAGCAAGCAACCGAAAACAAGAGATAGACCGCCAGCACCACACTATTCCGAACAAAAGAACTAAAGACCAAAAGACAAGCACCGTGGAAATGTGTATAACTTGCTATTCCGTCATGGAAAAGTCCGTTCACAGAACATGGAAAAGCTAAAGTGCAGCTTTCCCACATTCTGCAAACGGACTTTCCCACAACTCCATAAGACAGCAAGTTATGCACATTCCCACAGTGCCGACTACTACGGAATCCCTCTTTATCTCCACACAGATTATTTCTTTTATGGCATATTCCAACTTGCGTCAATAGAATAAATAAGCTGGATTATTTTTTCCTTTGGGGTAGAAAAATTATTCTTAATCCAAAGTGAGATTATTGAGAGGCAGCCTTGAATATGATATGTCGCCATATAGAGCATTTCTTCTGAAACGGAAGATATATTTTCTTCTTGCATCCATATTTCAAGATATTTTTCTTCGATGATGTCATACATATGCTCTTGAAATTTGTGGTCAATTCCCTTTCCGAAAAAAAGCAAACGGCTTAGGGCAGGATTTTCATAAATATAATCAATAATGGAATTATAAATATTTTCGTAATGACCTGCTGGATTATCGTTAATAAATTTAGTGAACTCAGATATAGCGTCATGTTCCATTTGCTCATATAAGTCATACACATCATGGTAGTGCGAATAAAAAGTAGCTCTATGTATGTCTGCCTTGTTGACTAATTCCTGTACTGTAATTTTTTGAAGTTCCTTATCAAGCATTGCGTCAGCAAGAGCAGACTGTAATGCTTTTATTGTCTTTTTGACCCGCCTATCATGTTTATTCATAGTTTTCTCCTTTAAACAACAGTTTCGAGCGGCAGTGTCGTTTAGGCAACAATTATAGATAAAATTGAAGATAGAAAAACGACACATGTTATAGTATACTGCTTGTTGTACGGATATGTCAATCTGAATACTATAAAATTCCAAGGCAATGGAGGTAACCATGACACAAAAACAAATTGAACGCAAATCACTGATAGTAAGCTGCATTGTAAACTTAATAATGGCAATAGGTGGGTTTTGGATTTTTTCGATAACAAATATTCAAGCTCTGTTTTTAGACTGTTCCTTTTCAATGATTGCTTCCTGCTCTTGTTTGGCAGCATTGGAAATTTCAAAAATTAGTAATAAAAAGACAAAGAATTACCCGGACGGTCTTTATTTTTTAGAGCCATTATATTCTATTTTTAGAACTTTATTAACATTGGTGCTGCTGTTTTCTTCTGTTGCTCGTACTGCAAAAGCAGCATGGGGGTATTTTGCATATGGCGTTGGAACCCCTTTGATGATTGAACCTGTAATTCCTTATGAGATACTTATGTGTATCATATGTTTTGGGCTGTCTTTTTTTAACAGAAGCCAGAGCCGTAAAACTAATGATTCCAGTACACTTTTAGCAACAGAATCGAAAGGAAATTTTATCGACGGCATATTATCTTTGGGCGTAGCACTGTCTGCGTTCTTGATAAAACTGATAGATATTAACGGAAGTTTGGGTTTCCTTCATTATACTGGAGATTTTTTCATTACGACAATTATAGTCTTGCCTGCAATAAAAGAACCGATAAGTGTTTTCATATCTTCTTTCCGCGAATTGTCAGGAGGGTTGACAACGAATCAGGAACTAAAAAGAACAGTTTTCCAATTTGTAGAAAAGAATCTTAGCGGTATTATGACATTGCAAAAATGTGACATATATAAAATTGGTATGCACATAAAAGTTTGCATTTATATTACCAATAATATTGATTATAAAAAAATACAAACTGTCAAAAGGAATATCTTGAAAGATATATGTCCTATTTACGAAAATGCTGAAATTGTTTTTTGTGAATGGTAAAATGTGATACTGGGAGAAGATAATTAAAGTAGCGAAACGAGTTAAGACCTGCGCATAGAGTTGTTGTTACTTTGAATTATAAACAAGCAACCATAAACCATGCACCGCCCTATGTGGGAGAAAGGGGGAATCATCTATGCCTTGCACAGAAGCATACAAGGAACATATCATGTATACGTTCAATGGCTTTTGCAAGACCGTCATACGCTTTGCGGCACTCAACGCATGGCGTGATAGGAGCAGACGGCGGCAAAAAGAAATATCCCTTGAATACCTCACAGAAGAAAAGTTTTACCCTTTAGGCACGACAGACGAATATTTTGAAGCACCCTATGAAGAATATCCCATTACGATATGCGGTCAGAGGGTTATCCTCACCAATGGGGAACTTGCCGCCGCCCTGTTATCTCTGCCGGAAAGAAAGCGGGAAATTATTTTCCTTTACTTTTTCGGGCGTTACACACAGCAGGAAATCGGGGAACTGTACGGACGCTGCCGGAGTACGGCGTGGCATCACATACACAGTGCCTTGCAAATGCTGCATGAAGAAATGGAGGTGCTTTTCCATGAGGAATCCTAAACTTGTACCGTATGAAACCATTGTCAGAGCAACCAGCGGAGAGCCGGAAGCCATTGACGAGGTTTTACGGCATTACAGCAAGCGAATCCGGCTTGCTTCCCTTGAAAACGGACAGGTCAACAAGGACACCGAGGACAATATCAAACGGCGGCTTATTGCTGCCCTGTTCCAGTTCCGCTTTGACGGACAGCCTACCTAACAGGAGGTGAGATTTGTCGCAAAAATAGTCATGCTTATATTTAACGACACAGAAGAAAAAGCGGTTGAGAAAGCCATAGCCGCCCTTGCGGATATGATACCGCTGGAAGCCATGCAGCCGCCCCACTCCCCGGCACTTACTTTTCCGGGATTGGAAATCAGACCGCACCAACGCCGGGTACTGAAAGACGGGGCAGACATTCCTCTCACACGTTTAGAGTACGGCGCACTCTGCTACCTTGCCGCCAGTCCGGGGAGGGTATTCACAAAGGCGCAAATCTTTGAAGCCGTGTGGAGCATGGAAAGTGAAAGCTGCCAGTCAAACGTGGCGAATGTGATATGCAATCTACGGAAAAAGATAGAGCCGGACAGCGGCAAGCCCACTTACATAAAGACCGTTTTAGGCGTGGGCTACAAGTTTGCTTCTGGGGAATGATAACAGAATAACCGCCGCCCATCAGCGGCAGCCAAAGACAGGAAATCAAGAAAAGGTTTCCTGTTTTTTGCGCCAAAAACCAAGCCGGATTTTGCGCCGCAATAAAATAATTCAAAAACTTTCGGAAAACATTGCCAAAATTTCTTTTTTTCCCGTAGTAGGTAGTATGGGGAAAAATAATTGCCGGAAAGTTTGGCATTTTTTGAAACCGTCCGTATATCACTGCAAAACGGAGCTGGTTTTCCGTTTTTGTCAAATTCTGTTACGAAAACACGAAAAGAAATTCCGGGGAACTTTGCCAGATTTGCCTTGCCGTGCGTAGTAAGTAATAGAGGGAGAAACACCGCCGCATAGCTGGCAGAATCCACGCCGAACAAGCCGGGGGTATCAGCAGAAGCCCACACAGAGGAAGCCGCCACTTTCTTAGAGCAAGATTCTACCATAGTACCAAAATTCGCTTATCGCTCATTTTGTCCTATGGGAATCTTGTTGGGGTTGCCAC
>QXWX01000189.1 GCA_009911175.1 Lachnospiraceae bacterium
CAGTAATAGGAACTACATACCAGTTACCATCAAGGCTTGCCGTTGGTAACTGGTGATAATTCTTATCAGGTGATAATTACGGAGATACCGCCGAAATCATTGAGGACTGCTTAGACGATCTCCAGCCGTTTATTGATGAAGTAATCCCAAAGGAGGAAAGTGAAAGCGGTACAGATTTTTCAGAAGATAATTATATAGAACAAATCAGTGAATTTCTTGCATGAAACTAAGATAGTGGCATAACTGAATGGCATAAAAAGATATAAAAAAGTACAGAACAAAAGTTCGATTTTGGTCTGTACTTTTTTTGACTTATGTGTTATAATGAAAAACCAAATGACTGGATAATACTATCTGTACTGGCTGGTGTTATTCAGTGTTGTTACGTTTCAAAAATACGGTTTTGTGACCTGCATTCGTGTAATTGCTATTTTAACGCTTATTCGCCAGCTTTGCAAGCCCAAATTACACGAATCGAAAATCAAATTACACGAATTTCGGGCGAATAAGCAAACTTTTTTCGGTCACAAATTGGAGGTTTTCATATGCCAGAGTTCAAATTACAAGCCCCCTACAAGCCCACAGGAGACCAGCCGCAGGCCATCGCCGAGCTGGTCAAAGGCTTCAAGGAGGGCAACCAATTCCAGACTTTACTAGGTGTTACGGGTTCCGGCAAGACATTTACGATGGCGAATGTCATTCAGGAATTGCAGAAGCCGACGCTGGTCATCGCCCACAACAAGACGCTTGCGGCGCAGCTCTACGGAGAATTCAAGGAGATGTTCCCGGAGAATGCAGTAGAGTATTTTGTCTCCTAATTTGGGGACAGGGTGAAAACTGCATTATTTCGTGTTATTTGGTGCTGATTGTACCGTATTTTGTGGACAAAATAGGGGATTATGGACGAAATAACACTAGACGGATGGGTGGAGTTTGTGACCTGGATTCGTGTAATGGACGGGATAGCACAAAATTATGATGCGAGGATATAGACTAGTATAATAAATTTTGTTAAAATAGTAATGGAACTTAGGAGGAGAAAGAAAATGGATTGGACATTGATATTTACTGCGATAGGGGCCGTGGCTACAGTTATTTCAACGATTATAGCAGTAAGAGCGAAAAACGAATCGAAAAGGATATTGGAACAAATAAAAGAAGAACATAGTAGAAATATTGAAAATAAAGGAAATATGCGGGTTTCAAATAGTGGGAATAATTCCGGTATTTTAATTGGAAATAATTCGGGAGACATTCATAAATGACAAGAAATGATTACAAAATAGATAATAGTGGAAGCAATCAAGGATTGATTGTAGGAGAGAACAAAGGAAATATCGAAGTTTCAATTAAAAATGCTGTGAGAATTCCTTCGTTAATCTCAGCTGTAGTAAAATCATTGGGAGAAGTATGTTCAAGTGACGATATAGAAAGCACATTTGATTCGAAAGAGTTTAAACCAGATGAAAAGATAGAATATAATCATGTGATTAAGTATAAGGATATAATAAGATATTTTTCTGCGTATTATTCTATCTGTGAAGGGTACTTAAACGCTTATGATGATTCCAACATGAGAGGAAAAGCAAAAATACTGAATTGTGTCTATTCATGGTATATGAAGGAAAGAGGAACTATTTTGCTAGAAAACAAAGATTCTGGTAAAGAAGATATTGATATAATAAGACAAAATTCAGATAAGATAATAGACATGGTACAGGACAAAATATTTGAGACCGTAAAAGCTGCGGATGAAATAGATATTATGTACATAGAGGATATGGAATTAGGAGTGACATGTTTTACATGTTATTGTTTTATGGAGTGCAAAATATTGGAGAAACCATTATGATTGTGAATGTTGAACGTGAACCGAATAGGTCTTTATATTATTTAGGTGGAATTCTATTAACTATTTTAGAACAAAGAAAAGTTATATCTATAGAAGAAATTTTATTAGAGGTTCAACAACAAATCAATGAGAAGATTCATGTAGATTTTATTTATTATGCTTTAGATTGGCTTTTTATACTGTCACTTATAAAAATAAAGGAAGGAAAGGTGTATTATGAAAATAAAAAAGTTAATAGTACGCAAAACACAGCCTTCTGAAGATATTATTAGAGACATAACATTTAATTTAAAAGGACTTAATTTGATTGTAGATAATACACCTGAAGATCTTATTGAAAGTGGCAATAGTGTTGGTAAATCTACAGCAATAAAGATAATTGATTTGTGTTTAGGGGCAAAATCAGTTAGAGAGCTTTATTATGATTCAGATACAAGAAGTGATAATAAAGATGTGAAAGATTTTTTGAGTGAATATAAAGTTCAGGCCGAGTTGATTTTGGTAGACCAAAAAGGGAAACTATATTCAATTAAAAGGGATTTATATCCTAGAGGAAACAAGTATATTTTAGATGAGAGTTATAATCAACAGGAGTTTTGGAATGAGTTAAAGAGATTATTATTTAATTTAAGTGAGCCAAATCCGACATTTAGGCAGTTGATACCAAAATTTGTAAGATTGGAAAATACGGCGGAAGATAAGATGATAAAATATCTGCCGATAATGACTACATCGGATGACTATGATGCGATTTATTGTTTCTTGTTTCAGATATATACCGAAAAGTTGATTAGCAAAAAGAATGAACTTGCAGGAAGAATAGCCGAGTGCCAAAAAACAATTCAAGCATTAGAAAAAAGTAAAAGTATAACATCATTAAGTCTTTTGAAACAGTCGCTTGAGATTATTGATTCGGATCTGGCAGATTTATATAAAAAAAGACAGCAGTTATCTTATATGGATTCTTATAGAGACGAATTAGATACAAAACGAAAGCTAACAGTACGCATCAACGATTTACAAGAAAAAATGCAGTTAGTGGATTTTGAGATAGAGAATATAAATAAGAGTATTGAAAATCTTTCTAAAGAGAAAAGGGATATTGATTTTGGTACGTTAAAAGTAATTTATACGGAAGCTCAAAGTTATATGCCTGATTTGCAAAAGAGTTTTGAAGAAATGGTAAATTTCCATAATTCAATGATACAAAATAGGATTGACTTTATTAAAGGGCAGTTATATACAAAACAGGAATTATTAGAACAATATTCGAAACAGTTATCCGAAATTTTAAAGGAGAAAGAAAAAATAACCATAGAAGTTTTGGATGAAGGATTGCTGGATGAACTGAATATGCTTAATCGGAAGATTGAAGAGTTATCGTTGAAAAAGGGAGAGATACAACAGTCTATTCATTTGTTGGAAGAACAGGAGCAGATACGTCAAAATCTTAATAGAGAGCTTTCTGATATTGAAAAACAAATGAATAATGAAAAAATAGAAGATAAGATTAAGACATTCAATCAAATATTTTCTGACTATTGTCAAAGACTTTATGGAGAAAAATATTTGTTGGCTTATAATGAAAATTGGAAGGAGGAAAAAAAGTTTCCTATTAGTATTGCGTCGCTTGGAGGAAAAGTTGGAACAGGAAAGAAAAAAGCAGTTATCGTTGCATATGATTTAGCTTATATGCAATATAGTATAGAACTGGGAATGAATGTTCCACAATTTGTTATTCATGATAAAATGGAAAATACACATATAAACCAGCTAAAAACAATTTTTGAGATTTGTGAAGGGATTAAAGGACAGTATATTATCCCAATATTGCGGGAACGTATTGATAAAGTGGAGCAGAAATATATTGAAAAAGCAAAAATATTAGAATTAAGTTCCTCTGATAAGTTTTTTGGGATTTAAATGACAGCCGATTGATTTTCAAAACGAGAATCAGTCGGTTTTTTTATTGCCCAAAACCCATACATAGCCATTCTGCTTTATACAGAGTGGCTATTAAATTTTTCAGGAAAGGAGGTAAACCGTGATGTCTAAATGTAAGGTAATCGCCCTTGCAAACCAGAAAGGCGGAACGGGCAAGACCACGACTGCCGTAAACTTAGGGATAGGGCTTGCAAACGAGGGAAAGAGAGTGCTGCTTGTGGACGCCGATCCGCAGGGGGATTTGACAACCTCTTTGGGTTGGGCAGACCAGGACAATCTTTCTGTCACGCTGTCAACGCAGATGGAAAAGATTATCCGTGACGAACTGATGGAAGCGGGCGAAGGGATTTTACACCATGACGAGGGTGTAGACCTGATTCCGGCGAATATCGAGCTGTCAGGCATGGAAATCATGCTTGTAAACGCCATGAGCAGGGAGTTCACCATGAAATCCTATCTTAGCGGGTTGAAAAAGGATTATGACTATATCCTGATTGACTGTATGCCGAGTCTGGGTATGCTCACCATCAATGCGCTTGCGGCGGCGGACAGCGTGATTGTTCCGGTGCAGGCGCACTATCTGCCCTTAAAGGGAATGACACAGCTTATGAAAACCATAGGAAAGGTACAGCGGCAGATTAACCCCGGACTAAAGGTAGATGGCGTGTTATTGACGCTGGCAGATATGCGGACAAACCTTGCCCGCGCCACAGCCGACAATCTAAGGCAGAATTATGGGAGGGTAATCAAAGTGTACCAGACGGTCATCCCCGTTGCGGTGAAAGCGGCGGAAACCAGCGCCGCAGGGCAGAGCATTTACAGCTATGACAAGAACGGTGCGGCGGCAAAGGCGTATGGAGCATTTACGAGGGAGGTGATACGCAGTGGCGAAAGAGATAAAAATGCCGCTTCCCTCAGCCGCTGACCTGTTCAGCACACAGGAGGAACGGGACAACGAAAGCCGGGAATCCGTCAGGGAAATCCCATTGGAGGAAATCAGCGATTTTCCCAACCACCCGTTTAAAGTGAAGATGGACGAAAGCATGGCGGATATGGCGGAGAGCGTAAAGCAGTATGGCGTTCTGGTGCCTGCCCTTGTCCGTGAAAAGCCAGAGGGCGGCTATGAAATGATAGCCGGACACAGGCGTAAAATGGCGAGTGAGCTTGCAGAGAAAAAAGAGATACCCTGCATTGTCCGTAACTTGACAGATGATGAAGCAGTATTGATTATGGTGGATTCCAACCTGCAAAGGGAGCAGATACTACCATCAGAAAAAGCATTTGCCTATAAGATGAAACTGGACGCAATGAAAAGGCAGGCGGGCAGACCTTGTAAAAATAATTCTGTCCCAGTGGGACAGAATTTCGGACAGACATCAAGAGAGCTTTTGGCAGAGAAATCACCAGACAGCAATACCCAAATTCAGCGATATATCCGTTTAACCGAGCTAATCACACCGATATTGGATATGGTTGACAGCGGTAAAATTGCCATACGTCCAGCGGTAGAGCTGTCTTACCTGCCGAAAGAGCAACAGACAATCCTGCTTGACACCATGCAGTTAGAGGACTGCACACCGAGCCATGCGCAGGCGATTAAAATGCGTAAATTTGCAGACGAGGGGAGGCTGAATGAGGACGTCATCCTCTCTATTTTATCAGAGGAAAAGGGGAACCAGAAGGAACAGTTTCGTATGCCAAAAGAGCGTATCAGCAGATATTTTTCACCGGGGACGCCTGCGAAACAGATGGAAGATACGATTGTAAAGGCATTAGAGCTGTACCGGAAACGGGAGCGGAGCAAGGACAGGGAACGGTAACATTGAGGCTTTCCACCGTAAGCGATGAATAATCTAACGTTTTTACAAGTCCCGAAATCTGTGCGATAATCTCTTTAACTGGAGAAGCATCT
>QXWX01000190.1 GCA_009911175.1 Lachnospiraceae bacterium
CCAAACGTCAACGGGAGATTATTGAGTTATACCAGGTCACCGTATGACCTGTGTATAATTCAACGGGATTTTAGGATTCAGGTTTAGGCTTTTTTGTAAAATTTTTGTTGCCAGAAAATTGTATACAAAATGATTGACACCAAATACGACACCACATATAATGTAAATAGGAGGTATTCAGAATGTCAAAGTCAAAGTGGGATAAACTATTAGCACGTATTTGCGCTTTATCAAAAGATATTCGGTTTGATGAATTGCGTAAGGTGTTAGAGAGCTATGGATATGAGATGAATGCCCCAAGAAGTGGAAGCAGTCATTATACATTTAGAAAAAAGGGTGTATGCCAATTACGATACCGAAGCATGAGCCAATTAAGAGAGTTTATGTTGAGATGGTGAAACAGATCGTAGAAAGTGAGGAAAGAAACGATGAAAACGCTGAATGATTATATGGCAATGTCTTATCGGATGGAGATTGTGGAGGATAAGGATGAAGGTGGTTTTGTGGTTTCTTATCCTGATCTGCCGGGATGTATTACCTGTGGTGAAACAGTAGAAAAAGCGGTGGCAAATGCAGCAGATGCTAAGAGGGAATGGATTGAAGCCGCACTGGAAGAGGGGATTAAGATTAATGAACCAAGCAGCTTGGAAGACTATTCTGGTCAGTTTAAATTGAGATTACCTCGCAGCTTACATCGCCTATTGGCAGAGCATTCCAAAAGGGAAGGTATCAGTATGAATCAGTATTGTGTGTATCTTCTATCAAGAAATGATGCTGTTTATTCAAAGTAAAACCAACAATATAATATTGAAAAGAGCTTGGCAAGTGCTGTGGTAAATCAGTTCAATGGCTTCGTGAAAATCTTGAAATGCAAGAGAAAACTATTGATGATAGATTGTTATCTGATGCGGAAAGCCGTAGAGACGAGTGGAACAGACTGCAACCATTCTTTGATGAAGTAATGGCAAGTGCTGATGAATACAAGTGAAATGTTCGGTTTAGCCGGTGGAGTTTCTTATATGTTCGAAAATAATGAAAGAAAAAGATTTATCAAAAAAATGAGCGATATGTTTTATGTGAATTAGAGTTTTTTGAAGGAAAGTATTTGTTGTTGTTATTTTTTACGATTTAGAAGATGTGGCACTAGAAATTATACGTAAATGACGAATACTAATATAGATGTCATGGATGGGGAATGTGATAATGTCTAAGCTTATTGTATTAAGAGGAAATTCTGGTAGTGGAAAAACTACGGTGTCAAAAATATTGCAGGAAAAGTTTGGGCGGAACACTATGTTAATATCACATGATATGGTGCGAATGCAAATATTGCACGCTAAAGATGTAGAAGCATTGCCTTTGATAATGCAGTTGCTCAAGTATGGCAGACAAAATTCAGATATTACAATTTTGGAAGGCATACTTCCTACGGAGGTTTATATGCCTTTGTTTGAAATGGCTGTACAAGAATATGGGAAAGATATATTTGCTTTTTATTATGACTTGCCATTTGAAGAAACGCTACGGAGACACGAAACAAAGCCTAATAAGGCAAATTTTGGCGAACAAGACATGAGAAGATGGTGGAAAGAAAATGATTTCATTCATATTATTCCTGAAAAGATACTAACCAAAAACTTAAGTGTTTCAGATACGGCTGAAATGATATATAATCTTGTATCGTAATTCTTATTTGCTGATGAATAGAAATTCGTAAGATTTTCCTTTTAATGATATGAAAGACATGGTGCTGGCACCATGTGCTAAGGGTGGTTAAGGAGAAAATGGCATTTAGTTAATATTGGTTAGTTTTGACACTTTTGCAAGCTTTACTTTATTAGGCAATTTTTTCCTGACACCATTGTTTTCTTGACAATCCGCTTTTTTGGAAATCCTGAATTCGCTTCATCCAGAAATCTTCTTTTGTAAGGTTTGTTTCATTCATAGGCAATACCTCCTTGATTTGGAGCTATTGTACCAAATTGCTAACGCAATGGCTTGCCTACTCTATTCCTTTGTGTTACACTATTTCTAACGTAGATTGATTGAATAATTTTCTGATAATTTCATAAATTGTTTCTAGAAGAATACTAATTCTATAGAGAAATTATCAGAAAATTTATCGCAATCTGGTACAATAGGAAAGAATCAAATTCAGAGCAGTGAATATATCTGCTCTTTTTTATTACGCTGAATCTGATACTTTCCTTAGATATTGTATCAAAAATGATGGGGGATTCATAGATACGGATTATTTCGTGCTTACTGTTAGGGTACAAATGCCCGTATGTTCCTAACACGGTTTTAATATAGATCGGGTGTTTGCTGTCCGGCTCTATCTTTCTCCTGTCAATCAGCTTTGCGTCCGGGTGCAGGCGTGGGTCGCAGTCATAAAAGCCGTCAATGTCTGAAAAAATCACAAGGCTTTTTGCTCTGCAAAGTACCGAAACAACAGCCGATAGTGTGTCATTGTCCCCGAAAAGTTTATCTTCCGACTGTATTTCCGTGTAGCTTACGGAGTCGTTTTCATTGACGATTGGAATAATGCCCATTTCTAACAGCGTATTAAATGTGTTGATTAGGTTTCCCTTTTTTTCCTCGTTTTCCATATCCTCCGCATTTAACAAAATCTGTGCCACTGTTTTATCGTAGTCGCTGAAAAGCTTATCATACAGATACATGATACTGCATTGTCCTACGGCGGCAGCCGGCTTTATCCGCATACTCGTAGGGCGTGATTTTGTCTGCAATTTGTTTATGCCTACGGCGATTGCGCCGGACGATACAAGGATAACTCCATATCCCATGTTCTGAATGTCAGACAATACACGGGCGATACAGTCAAAGGCTTTCAGGTTATTCTGCCCGATTTCATTTGTGAGAGTGGAAGTGCCTACTTTGACGACAATCCTGTTATGATAAAGTCCCATAATTTTACACCTCGATAACAGCCGGAATATGTTTTACATACTGTAAAAAGGTGTCTGTAATGTATTCCGTCTTTATTTTCATATAGCTTGTGGTTATCCCGTCGCTACACCCGTACCATTCGGAATTAACAACATCTTTGTCTAAGACAATCTGAACGGTATTTTGATTATCCAGTATGGCACTGAAAACAGTTGCCGCTCCGATCTTAGTGCCTAACATTGTTTCCATAAGTTCCGCGGGAGCAAAGGAAACACGGGAAACACCTAACGCATTGCTGAAATCTTTGGAACGAAACGGCTTGCTGCCTGTGGTAATGAACAGGTAAAAAGCGGTCTGCTGTCTGTTGCATAAGAACAATGTTTTTACCATTTCCATATCCAGTTTTTTGTTGATTGCAATACAATCTTCCATAGTGATAACTTCGTCCGTTTCCACCCGTTCAAAGGGGATATGCAGCTTTTCAAGTGTCTGATAGGTCTGTTGTTGCAAAGGGGTATGGTATTCATTTGGTGCTATGTTGTAAATATCGTTCACATAAATCATGGCGCATACTTCCTTTCTTTTGGTAAATTTCTTTTGGAAGCCTTGAAATCCTCCAGTGCATAGGGTATCATAAAAAGTAAAATCACAAAAGCGAATATTTATCATGCTTAACATGATAAAATCAGATGAAAGTGGGGGCGGCTATGGATATGAATATTCAAAAATACTTGGCATTTGTTAAGACAGTGGAATATGGGAGTTTTACAAAAGCCGCTGAAAGGCTGAATTATTCCCAATCGGGAATTAGCCGTATGATTAACGATTTAGAGAAAGAATGGAAAATATTGCTCCTTGAACGCAGCCGGTCGGGGGTGCGTTTAACATCAGACGGTTTGGCGCTTTTGCCTTATGCAAAAAGTGTGTGTGCGGAATACGAAAAGTTACAGACGCAGATTGACGAAATAAACGGTTTACAATCGGGTATCATCAGAATAGGGACATTTTCAAGTGTGGCTACACACTGGCTTCCCAATATTATAAAAAGATTTCAGACGGATTATCCAAACATAGATTATGAGCTGTTATTGGGGGATTATACGGAAATTGAAAACTGGATATTAGAGGGGCGTGTTGACTGTGGATTTTTGCGTCTACCTGCACACCCGGATTTGGAAACCTGTTTTTTGGAACAGGACAAACTGCTTGTTGTTCTGCCGGAAAACCATGCCCTTGCAGACTGTGACCGCTTTCCAGTAAAAATCCTTGCCGATTATCCCTTTATGCTGTTGGAAAAGGGGGCAAAAGCTGAAATATCAGAAATTTTTGAAAGGTGTAATGTCACGCCGAAAATACATTTTACAACATGGGACGATTACGCCATTATGTCTATGGTGGAGAGTGGATTAGGTATCAGCATATTGCCGCAGCTTATTTTACAGCGTGTGCCATATAAAATCATAACAAAGGAATTAGATGTTCCGGCGTTCCGTAATATCGGTCTTGCCCTGCGGAGTAAGAAAAACAGTTCTTTAGCGGTAAAACGGTTTTTGGAATATATAGAATACAGATAGTTGTATAATTTGTTTTGGTGTTAGTCAAAAAATGTATTGGTTTTGATAAACATTATGTGAATCCGACTTAGACCGAATCATTCAATTCGTACTCGGTATTGTTTCTATAAATCAACAA
Organism: Lachnospiraceae bacterium; assembly: GCA_009911175.1. The sequence goes on from QXWX01000190.1 coordinate 4,603, forward strand.
CCGCAAGACAGACCTAACTGTCCATACTGCGGCAGCACACATACCATAAAGTATGGACACCGACGTGGAAAGCAGCGTTTTATGTGTCATGAATGTAAGAAGACATTTATGTTCACGACTCACACATTCATGGCGAATTCTCATTATACGCAATCTGTATGGTCAGATTTTATCTGCGACACGCTTTATGGTGAAACGTTGGAGTATTCCGCAAAAAAGTATGGTTTTTCTCACCAGACTGCTTTTAATATGCGACACAAAGTACTTATGGCTTTACAAGATCTTTTTCAGAACAATCCCGTTCTTCCTTCCAGCATAGCGGAATTTGATGAAACCTTTGTTCTTGACTGCTACAAAGGCAGTTCTGCTCCAGAATCCGCAGGCCGCAAAGCGCGTAAGCATGGCGCGAAAGCTGCCAAACGTGGGATTTCAAATGAATATATCGCTATCTGCACCGGCATTCCGCGTGATGGAGGGGTGACCGCAGAAACCGTAAATTGCGCAAAACCATCAGGAAAAGAACTGGATACTATATTTCGTGGACATATAGCAGAGGATACCCTTGTGCTTACAGACGGGCTCCGTAGTTATCATGTGCTCGAAACGCTGGCAAGCTGTACAGTTGTAGATATAAATCAGGAAGAAAGCAGGGGAATCTTTAACCTCAATACTGTAAATAGCTTACATTCCTTTATCAAAGAGGCCTATAATCATTACCGCGGAGTTGCCACGAAGTATATCAATCGCTATAATGCTTTATTTTCGATTGCTTTCCGATGTGTCAATAATTTGAAAGATATACTGTTTTCCTCTTTATGCGCAATGGGGAAAAATTGCTATTGGCATAGTGTGGGGGATGTACGTAATTACCAGCTACTGCTGATTTAAGGTGACACCAACACATTTTTTGACTAACACCTTTTCTTTTATTGTTATCCATAGATAATTCCTCCAAATTTTATACGTTTATTCTATTTCCCTGATTTGCGCGACAAGAGATTGCTTTATCAGATTTCCAGTTGTGTAAGAAATCAAGGTAAACTGCACAATCAGCAGGATTGCTAAATATATCAATACGATCAGC
>QXWX01000191.1 GCA_009911175.1 Lachnospiraceae bacterium
GCTTGTACCTTACACCGTAGGACTTTCACCCACCGAATTCCAAGCCCTTAGCTGGGCGCACCCTATAGAATAAAAAATAAGATCATCGTGGCATGCCTCCCATTTCTGATCCTGAGCTATGTCATCCTCTTTCTCAGCATTACGCTGATCATGTACCAGCAGATGAGGACCATGGTCTATGACCAGACCCGGCAGAACATCATTGAAAAAACGAATCTGCTGAACACCCTGCTCAACAATTATGACCAGATCACCACCAATTATCTGTATTATACGAAGGATATCCAGGATTTTCTGATGACGGACCAGGAGCCTTTATCCCAGGATGCCGTAGAGGAACTGCATCAAAGTCTTGCTTCCCACACCGCCCTGCTGCTGACGGATCATAATCCGGAGATTGCGCAGGTCAGTCTGTTCACTGAACCACTACCGGCTAAAGCCGGTAGGTTCGATTTGCTGCTGAAGCAGCCTAAAGTTGTCGCCGCTTCACTTATTTCCTTTTCTACTTAACTTATCTCAAAGTTGTCCGTTTTTGTATTCTCTTGTAAATCTTGATTTTGGATATACTCTTTGATAATTTCATCTGTCACATTTCCACTACTTGCTACAAAGTATCCTCTTGCCCATAAATGTTGCCCCCAAAATTGTTTGTTCAATTCTTTATATTCCATTTGCAGTTTCCTTGATGTTGCCCCTTTAATATACTGTACCAGTTTGCTTGCTGACAAATACGGCGGGACTGACACTAACATGTGGATGTGATCAATCCCAACATGACCCGCTAGGATTTCTACATCATTTCTTTGGCAAATGGTTCGGATCAATTCTCTTGTCCGAACTGCTATTTTCCCTGTAATTACTGGTTTCCTATATTTCGTAATCCATACCAGATGGTACTTGATATCATACGTGCAATGTGACGATTTTCTATAATTCTCCATATTCTTCACCTCACGTTTAGTATCTCGATTTTTCTTTTTTCTAAACTTGAGGTTATGGGGTTGACCTAAAGGTTTCGCCTAAAGGCGAGGGGTTTAACCCCATTATACAGACAATAAATGGGGAAATAAGTCCTCTTTACTGTTCGTGCGTTTATTCTTGTAGGTCGCCGCAAAGGGCGTGATGTTCTTTTCCTGTAGTTATCTGCATGCCTCTTCCATCTGTTCGAAGGTTTTGGGAACCTCTGTGATCCCGGCCTCCTCAAACAGGTCTACATTGTAGTAGATTTCCAGCATTTCCAGACACATCGGATATGCATACGGTTTTCCGTCATAGCTGTATGCGTCTTTTACCGAATCATAGATCCTGTCGGAAAATTCCTGATCGCTTAAGTCCAGAATTCTGTCATTTTCCGCAAACCCTGGCAGCCTGACAGCCCCAATACCATGAGACCCGCCAGCAGAACACTGATGACTTTTTTCTTCATAGCCCTTTACCTCCTCGTACGTTTTGTGTTTGTTTTGCGTTTCATGGGTTTATCATAACACAATGTACGGGAGGCGGGGAGACACCAGATTTTTACAAAAGATGCACAGATTTTTACTGGGGGGAGATTGGTTGTGTGGAGGATGGCGCCCCGATGGGGAAAATGAAAAAAATACCCTGCGAGATCGCAGGGCGGATCATGCTTATGTAGACAGACTTTTAACCCCCAACGTCCTTGAAGGAAATGGAAAGCACGGGTCATTGATTCATCCAATCTGCGCATCCAGTCAGAAAAATCTTGCATCCACTTCTGATGACTTCACAGCCCTTCTTCTATGAGCACTCTGCATCAATTTCTTAAATGCCGCTTCATCTCCCCTGTCCTTTGCATCCTGTAAAAGAAACAGAAAAAACGGAGTCTGATCCCTCTGACATTTTTGAATCGCCTGAGTGGCAATCTCCACAGCTTTTTCGTGGCTTCTTTCTTTGTAGTAGTCTACCAGAAGCTGATACGGCTCTTCCTCTTTCCCCAGATGTTTTTCAAAATACTCCGCGCATTTATCGTCTTCACCCAGTTCCCGATATAGTTTTGCTGCCTCTGCGCCCCGCCCGGCTTTCATCATGATCTCGGCGCGTTTCAGATTTTCTGCCTTACTGGAGCAGATCGCGTTTGCCAAATCCCTCATCGGATCACAAACGCCGTAATAGTCGTAATAATCATTCTCGTATATTTCCTCGAGAATATGCTGCTTTACTTCCCATGGTTCCTTTTCAAATCCGCCTCGCTTCAGCAAAGCTTCCACAATATTCCATATTTCCTCAATTTGAAACTGATCATCAATATACGGTTCAAGCATAAGCTCTGAAATCAGACCGGAAATCTGTGACCATGTCCCTCTCAAAAAGGATTCTTTTGGCTTTTTTTCCTGCTCTCCGATTTTTCCAAAATACTCTATCAGTCCATGGATGTGTCTGATTCGTTCCTTATCTCTGAATTCCCCCCGGTAATATTTTTCCTGCCTGCTTTTTTCAGCAGCTTCTCTCTCCTTCCGCTTCAAATCCTCTTCCAGTTTCTTTTTTAATTCCGTCAGAAGAGGATCCTTTTCAGTCATTGTAATGCAGTAAGATGTCTTACAATCCTGAAACAGCTTCATTTCAAATGCAGCAGCAATCTTTTCAGCCACATGCCCGAGATCCTTTGAGCTGTTCCTGCATGACTCAATATAATCCCTGAGCAGATGGTCCCTGTCTAGCGATAATATTCCCTCATGAGCAGCCATATCCAAATCCATAAACTCATCTTCACAGGTATCGTCAGTATCCGGGTGATCTTCTATGACAAATTCAAGGCCTATGATATCATCCAGTATTTCAAACGCAGCTTCATACTCCTCCAATACGATCAGGTCATGACACCCCTTGATCACAGATGAAATAAAATTCATGGCATGATCCGGATCATAGAAATCATGCTCCCAATCATCATGAAAATGACCGTAATCGTCAAACTCAACATAACGCGTCTCATATTCTACGCATAGATCTCCATTTCTGACTTTTTCACAGAATGCGGTTATCTCACTTCGTTCCGGCATACTGATCACCTTCTTGGTACCGCAGATACTCTTGTAAAAGTCCTCCTGCTTCCAATCCGGAAGGATTTTCGCCTGTGAGAGAATCCATGCATCCTTTTCGTCTTCTGCCATCAGCTTCAATTGATTCTTGATTTTATCTAAAAATTGATCCATAGTAAATTCCTCTCTGCAGCCGCTGATCTATCTTTCTCTTGCTGTATTGTTCTATGGCTGTTCCTTAAGAAGCATTTCGTCTTGCCGCAACGGTTTTTTCGATATCATGTAATACCGATTGTCGGCGTATCACCGTCCTCTTCATCGAATGAAATATCCGTCAAGTCCTTCTCATCTATCTTAACAACATCTATTGTTCCAATATTATCGCAATTTGAGGCAAGTGCAATAAAAGCATCTGATTTATCGCCGATCTCAAACAACACATAGGATACAAACCAGGCAACCCGATTGGCTATTGGAATCACCTCGTCAAATAATTGATAGACTGTTTTGAGCAATTGATAAATTTCTGACCGCAGAGATTTTTTCTCATCATCAGAAAAGCCTTCTTTTCTCCCAGATGACAATTCAACATCTATTCTTTCGGATAATATGGTAATAGACAGACCTCCAGAAGCAGTTCTAAGCTGTATTCATTGAGAGGCGCTTCCATCGTCCAGCATCTCCAATATCACATTCGGTAAAAAATCCAAGCCTTTGAACGCATTAATAGCTCTCATTATCTTTTATTATTGGGGTTGAAAGGCAAAACACCTTGATTCGTATCCTACTCAATCTCAAACAAGGAGCCCTTCCCTAACCCCGGCAGAGTTACTTTTCTGATCAGACATTTTTTCTGGAAAAATGCTGCCCCATAGCACTGGATCGTTTTATATCCGTTGAGATATCTGGAAGCGTATTGTTGCAAGTCGGCCTGCCGCAGGGCTTTTTGGCAGTCTGCTTCCATATCCGCCTCGGAATCGGAATGCTTTGCTTCTATAATGATCACTTTCCGGGTCTTCCGATCCTTTACGACCACATCCGGCCTGCCGAGTCCATTTTCATCGTTGGAGGTGACCAGGTATCCCGCCCCGGAAAACAGTCCGGCCACAAACGCATGATAGTAATCCTCCCTGTAATCGTAATAGCTGATCGTGTCATTCAGGATAAACGAAACCGCGTCGGTCACCGCATTTTCATCTCCGCTCCACCATGCCCCGAACATCTCACTGCGCTCCGCCGCCCGAATGCCGATTGTCTCGCCGAACCATACTACGATCGTATCTCCGAAAATGGTCCTGACCTCCTCGTTGGGAATCCTGAGACTGACCTCCCCGTCCCGGCAGTCTGCGTCCTCCCTGTCAATGGTCAGGTACCCAGTAAAGTAAAGGATGCTCCAAAAATCTATTTCCCCGGCATGTTCCAGATCATAGGTGGAGTCCTCTGTAAGCCTTGTCCGGATGCTCCCTCCTGAGAGCAGCTTCTCCAGCTTCTCGTTCACATCCAAGCCATCCCTGCCGATAAATTGCCTGATGATACTGTTATGGCTCGTATCCTTCCAATAATTTTCCGGAGCCAGATCCGGAGCCAGACGCACGTCTGATACAAAATTGGACACATCCCACGGACAGTAAACGTCCTGCTTTCCAAAATGATATCCGTTATACCACTGCCTAACGGATGAAAGCCTGGAAGTCAGGCCGGCATCCTGCAACATCCGCACTACTTCCAGTTCCGTGAATCCGAAGCAGTCCAGGAAACGGTTTCCAGAGATGGAGTTACTTTTAAAATGATTCACCCCTGTAAAAATGCTTTCCTTTGCGACACGGAGACATCCGGTGATCACTGCAAACTGCAGAAACGGATTCGACTTGAGAGATTTGCTCATGACCGTACGGATCACATTCAGCATCTGACTGTAATAGCCGTGTTCGCTGGCCTTTGCAAGGGGAACGTCATACTCGTCGATCAAAAGGATCACCGGCTTTTCATAATAGGCATGCAGCATCCGGGTCAGGATGAACAGGCTGTTCCTGACCTCTGTCTCCGATGCTTTCCCGGCTTTCAACCTTGCGAAGCAGGCCTGATCTTCCAGATCGGCCTTCTCGCTATCCAGCAGGTAGGTATGTTCTATACACAGGCTGGAAAGCTCGAATTGCAGCTGTTCGTAGGAATCCTCAAAATTGTCATTTGCCACGTCCTTGAAGGAAATGGAAAGTACAGGACTCTGGTTCATCCATTCCGCGCATAGCTCTTCCCGCTCCATGATCTCCAGACCCGCAAAGATCTCCCTGCTGTCCCTGCGGATATCAAAAAACGCCTCCAGCATGCTCATATTTAATGTCTTGCCGAAACGGCGCGGACGCGTAAACAGGCTGACTTTGAAATTCTCCTCCAACAGCTCACGGATCAGTTTTGTTTTATCGATATAGTAGCATTTCCTCTTTCTCAGGAGTTCGAAGTTTTCTTCTCCTATGGGGATTCTGATGTTTTCGGGCATGGAACCACCCCTTTCTGGATTTTCTTTGGGAATAGTTTATCATAGAAAATGAGGGGAGTAAAGTGTGGGGAGAGGTGGATCTGGGAGCAATCGATATGTTACTGGTCAGACCCTGACCAGATTCCATTAAATACTGAATAGTAAAAGTGGGAATAGACACATCTTTGCTCATTT
>QXWX01000192.1 GCA_009911175.1 Lachnospiraceae bacterium
AGTGAGGTATTGGGAGTGGTTGTAACGATAACTGCGGCGAATTTTATGCGAGCTTATACCGCCGTGAATAATTCAGGATTAATATTGTTATATAACAATACACTATTGAAATACCATCGTCTTTAAGTTCACTTATACTCACAATAGTTATTATAACTGGAATCAAAATATATAATACAAAATACGCAGTACCATCACCTTTTCTAAAGTCCTAAATATTTTCTCTCATCCAACTTTCGACTACTGAAGAAGGAAACGTATTTGGACAGGCCTCATCTTTTGTATTCAATCTATAATCCCCCTCAATCATCTGTTAACTATATTTGCTTACACTCCTATTATACTAAGCCCCATTTAAAAATGCAATTACGATTATATCTTAATCGCTAAGAAAGCCTGTATTTTCAAGCACTTCGCAGGCTTCATGATGTTATTTTCCGTACAAAAATAGAATTATTGAAAAAAACTGTTGACAGACCAGACGAATCACGCTATATTATTGGTATGGGATACATACGTGTTGCGTATTAATAGAATCCCGAATTCCAGGCTTATATATATGAATCAGGCATCACAGTTTTCTATTGTGCGCAAGCATTTTGATGCGGTCAGCATTTGGAATATATGTGAAGCCTTCAAACAGATCACAACTCCAAAATTGAAAAAGTAGATAGAAAAGGTAAAAAAGAGCACTTCCAGGTTTGCTCTTTTTTACTTTGTTCTTTTTTATCACCGCTTCTCATTTAGCTGATAAAAACCGCCCCGGCACTCGTTAAAGCGCAAGGGGCGGTTTTCAATTACTTATTTCTTTTTCTTTGTTTTTTGAGTCGATTTCTGTGTTGTCTTCTTTGTGGTCTTGTTCGGCTTTTTCTTCTTGCCGTTTTTCTTCTTCACAATACCGACAATCACTCCAATACTCACGACTGCCGCCGCAATCCACGGGATAAAGGAAATCGGGTCACCGGTCTTCGGCATGAGGTTGGAAAGAGCACTCTTGCTGTCATCCGATGCACCTTGTTCGGCTGCATTGGTGGAAGAGGTCGTTCCATTTCCGTTAGTGCCGTCCCCGTTCTGATTGCCTGTGCCGTCTCCGTTTGCATTCGGATCCTGGTTATCCGGGTTGTTCGGGTCATCTGGATTGGTTGGATCATCCGGGTTATTCGGGTCGTCCGGATTATCCGGGTTGTTCGGGTCATCTGGATTATCCGGGTTGTTCGGATCGTCCGGATTATTCGGGTTGTTCGGGTCATCTGGATTGGTATTCGTTGCTACCTTCCAACCAATTGCAAGTGGTGAGGTTCCATTTACTGTAAATGATAAGTGATCTCCTTCAACCTGATCAATCTTGGTAATGTTCTCCATTTCCCCAGCTTTAAACTTATCAAACTTCCCAGAGTACATATGAACCGCAACCAAATCGTACTTTGTTTCACCATTCAGATCCGGGAATTTCGGATCTGCGGAACGAAGATTATCATATGTAAGGTCTATCTTACGCGGAAAATCATTTTCTCCCGCAGGTACACTATCTACTTGCTTACCATTCGTATCGTAGATTCTCATTTCTACTTCAAGGTCGTAATATGCCACGTTATCAAATTCATATCCCGAATTCATGGTACGCAGATAGGCATTCATATAAGTTCTGATTGACTCTGCATTGCTGATCGGCGGGGAATCAGGATCAAGCTGTACTCCCATTAATGTAGACGGAATTGTATTATCAGTTAAAGATTGTACTTTTCCATCTGCTACTTCTATCGCTTTCTCAGCGGTAAAGAGTTCTTCTGCCATATCACTGTCTTTCATATTACTCCTGGTAGCAATTGCCTTAACTGTTGTTGTCTTATCAATCGAAAATGGTTCTTCCCCTTTGTATAGTGTACTCTTTTTACTGTCCTTACTCGGAGTGCTACCATCTGTGGTATAGTAAATCTCCATTCCCGGCATCGCTGTAGGATAAGTAATAATTACGTTCGTCCTTCCGCCAAAAGTAGTTCCTCCGGCGCTAGTCGTAATTTCAGGCTTTTTAGCCTGCAGCATTTCCGTAGATACTGGTTCACCACATTGCGTTCCTTCCGCATTTGCCAGATAAACTTTTGTTGCAGCATACCTTATATAACCTGTATACTGTGTACCTGACAGGCAATCTGCCTTAGTTGGTGACTCCTGCCATTCGATACCATTACCGCTGTCAAAGCCATATTCAAAGGGCCCTGCATCTCCTTCTGGAGGTGTAATCGTAGCTGTATAGGTTTCACCATCTTCATTTGGATCAGGATTAATTGTCAGTACACCTGCTTCCGGTTTATCTGTTCGCTCCAGCAAATCAAATTTTCTATCTGGATCCGAATAGACTTCGCTTCCCTTCACATTGGTTGACTCTGTAGCATAGGCATAAAACGTATGTGTACTTCCCGGCTCAATGTTGTCAAAAACAGCAATCGGAGTCAAAACATCCGGGTTATTCTCGGGATCCAATGCTGTCCAGACCGCCTCTGTCTTCTGGCTATTTTCAGCGTCCTGATCTTCCGTATCCATCCATACCCACACTTTACTGCTTCCACTGCGATCAATAACATCATTTTCTGTCTTGCCGGTTACAGTTACTGTATGGATAAACTTTTCTGGATTTGAACTAACAGTATAACTACCACCAACACTAAGCGCCGGTGCATCTCGCTGTTCAATTACCACTGGCGCTGTCAATAAGTTCAAACCTGCAGCGCCAACAGTATATGTTCCATCTACAGAATAATTACTACCTTTTGTGCCTGAAAGAGTCATTCCTTCAAGCCTAACTGTATTATATGTCCCAACATTTACACCGTCTTTACCATCTGCACCTACTATAATACCTTCCATCCCTTTTGTATCTTTTCCAATATTAGGCAAATCATCCTTTAAAATAGATTTTGCATTATCAGGATCATCAAAATCCACATCTATACCACTTATTTTTACATTGGATTTACCGTTGTATTGTCTTCCATCGGCAGTTATACTTTTCACTTTCAATACTATTTTATTGATATTATATGTTATTGTTGCCGAATCAGTAAAATTGTTACCACTTCCTACAACTCTAACTGTAATCGTTCCTGCACTGGTAAAATCAGTCGTTATTTCGGTACCTCTTAAATATTCAACCTTATAGTCGTCCGGCGATAAAACTTTATTTCCGTCTTTCCGGTCTAACGTATCTAATGTAACTTGTTCTACAGTTGCTTGATGCGGTGTATTATTATACAGATACCCCTTTTCGTCCACACCCAACTTAATTTTTGCAGTTAAAAGAGAAGCCGGTTTTATTGTATATGGTACATCTTTACTACCTGTAAAATTACCATTACCACTTCTATAAGGCGTAATTCTTATTGTACCCGTACCTGCCTCTGTCTGATTTATAACAGCACTGTTGTCATCATTCGTTGTAGGCAAGTCAAACGTATAATCTGTGCCTTCTACCAGCTTTATCCTTCCCTCATCGCAGGATACTGCGATATCACCTACTGCAAAATCAGCGCGAGTATATGCTCTACCAATATATTGTTTTTCTTCACCAGAAACAGAAACATTACAATCTTTAAGATTTAACGGATCGATTGTAAACTCAAATTCAAACCTCAAAGTCCCATTTCTATATTCCACGCTATAGGTTCCAGCATTTATTATAGGATCTCCTTCTTTTAAGGGCTTGCCATCAAGAGAAAAGGTAGGCTTCCACCCTGTCTCATCAACAGGGAATGTATCTTTACCAACTGTTCTCGTAGGATTAATCGTATACACCTTCTTACTTAAATCAGTACCTGTGTATACAACATTTGGAGTCGTTAATGTAATATCTTCTTTGCCAAGGCTTATCACTTCTTTTATGGTAGATTCTTTGCTTCCACCTACGTCTGCCATCTTATGAGCGTTAATTATCTTACCAGCACCAGTAATTTTACCTTCGTTCTCGAGTGAAGATCCATCTATTGGAATCGTCAATGAACTCCCGGCAGGAATAAATAATTCCTGTCCCATTCCGATCTTAAAGAGGGGTGGCATTGTTGCCTGCCCCCGGACTGTACATAAATCTCCTTCAACAATAGTATCATTCGCTCCACTTTTTGCTTCCCATATTAGTCCAGTAAAAGATCCGACTATAGCAGGGCTCACATCGTTTGCTGTAATTACTATACTCTGCGATGATGAAAGTTGATCACATGAAATACCACTTGCCCTACTATTTTCTGCGCCACTCGCATCTGTTCCACCTAGAGCTTTTACTGAGCCACCATTAATCTTTACAGTACCAACGACTATATTGTAACTACCATTTCCAATACCTGGTGCACCTTCTGAATTATCATTTTCACCATTTCCACCAAAAGCAGTTACTTTACTGCTGCCTTCAATTGTGATATCGCCAGCTCCTCCATTTTTATAACCGCCAATGCCGGCTCCTCCAGCGCCTCCTTTTGCCGTTATCGTACCGCCTTTAATTGTAATTTTACCCGCATGAGCGCCGTCACCGTTCGCCGAACCGCCAATACCGGCTCCTCCATATTTACTTTCAACATTCAAGCTACCCGAACCATTAATTGTAAGACTTGCATTAGTCGGAACATAGATTCCTGCATAACCTTTTCTACTTACAAGGCTATTTGTACCTTCCAAATTCAGTTCAAGCCCTGCATTTTTTCCAACTTCTATGGCACTATCCCCTCTGACTACCGTTCCATCAGACAGAGTTTTTTCTTTAGTTGTATTAATTTTAACATTGTCTAAAGTGACTTTATGATTTCCACTTATTACTTTAATTCCAAAACTTGATTCCGTACCATCATTAGTTATAGTATGCCCACAACAAATATCATGTCCATTTTCATCTTTGACAGTAAAACAATTTTTTACTTCCTCACCTTCAAAATGATAACCCGTACTTTCCAACAATAAATTTGATGTACTACTACTGGTAATTGGCGTACTAACCGACGCAGCCTCAATTCTCAACGGCACAAAAAACGATGCCATAACCGCCGTCATTGCCATCGCCAGAACTTTCCCCTTTATTCTCTTTTGAATCACTCTATCCTTGATCATCTCAACACATCCTCATAATCCTTATTATTGATAGCCCTTACTTGTTTCAGTATAGTGCAAAAGTCCACAAAATTCAATGTTTTTATACAGAATTCACAAAAACCTTTCCTGGACTCCCAATAGCCGCCCCTCCCCTGTATTATCAGTCTATTCTCCGCAGCGGGCAAACTATTTGTATAATTATTTATCGACTGTCCCCCCTGATTTGATAAGCATTCTTTTTTAACTTAATCTTCCAATTTTGCTACTCCAAACCCGGTAAGCATTTACCGGATAACATCCGCACGAAAATACCTGGATTCTCTCTTGTATTCCCGTACAGCCATATGCTACAATAGGGAAAAGCAGATTTTCTAAAGTTTCTTATATCGGAACGTCTGGTTTCGATATATCTGAGAACGTGACATTTCTACACAAGGGCCTCTGTGTCCTGCCGTTCAGAAAATTCGTGCTTTGATCCACATGAAGCGGGAGGTTTTCTGATCTGGCACGGGAAAATCTCCTAACAACAATTGAATAAGAGGAGGTTTTCTATGAAACAAAAGAGAACGAGTAAGAAAAAAGTAAGCAGTACAAATGTGG
>QXWX01000193.1 GCA_009911175.1 Lachnospiraceae bacterium
CAGCATTGGCATAAGTGTTTTTCTTATGCAGAAATTTTGCCATTTTGCGTCAAAAAATATTTATAAGTGGCCTAATTCACCCAAAAGAATAATTGCATTCAACCCATCGTCTCGTATTTTAACACGTGAACTCACATAATCTTCATTAAACACATGAATACACTGCGTATCCACAAAAGCCATATCTTTTTCATCAAGTAATGTGGCTTGGATTATATCATCAACTACATCCCCTTTTGCCTTACGCACAGCATTAGAAATAGTACTTTTTCCAGAGCCATTTTTCCCGTAAAGAACTGATATTCTATCTTCATTCATAAATAATTTCAGCTCTTTTTCTTCATTAAAAAAGCCCCCTTTAAACTTTATCTTTTTTAGCATTTTATCCTCCCATTTAAATCATTTGAAAATATTTGAACGCATTTTTTATTGCATTTTCTTTTTCTTCTGTGCAGTTTGGCCGCTTAACATTTTCGTTCTTTGCCGTATTATAATTCTCACGCTCGATAATACCACACTTTGCTTTAATCTGAGCAATATTCAAACTGGATACTTTCAATCCGTATTTATCAAGCACATACTGTTTAATTTCCGCATAAGTGGCTTTGCTCTCCGCAGCCGTCAAATCAAGCTCGCTCATTTCCAATTCCACTTCTATATTCTGTTTTGTATGAAGTTTTGAAAGCAACACGATACTTTCGACTGTATTTTCATTGAGCAACCGAATTTCCTTACCAACCTCACCATCATAATACACTGGAAAGTTAAAGTTTATCTGCTTCAGCATGCGTCCATTATCCAACTTTTCCGGATAAATTTCAACGCTTTCTATAAAGTCTCTCAAAATTCCTTCTTTTCAAGGTCCGTCAGCCGGTAATACAGCCTGTCAAAATTCGCCAGGATTTTGTAAAGCTGCTTTGCCGTAATCTGCTTCTCATAGGCTCCGTTTATCTGGCTATCAATATCTGCGATCGTATCCTCCAGTTCAGATGCCTTATCATACAGATTATCCAGCCTGTCCTGCATGTCTTGATACTTGCGGTCATAATGTTTATCGGACACATCCAGCTTATCCAGCATATCCGTCAGCTTCGTCTTCGCCCCAATCACCTGCCGCAAATGTTTCTTAAGCTGTTCCCGCTCCGTCTCCAGTGTGCTCACATCCACCCTCTCCGACATCTTCCGCAGGACAAATTCTTTCCACTGTTCATTCGCCGCCATATCCAGAATCACATTCTCCACTTCCCGGTTAAACTCACTCTGGTTGATCGACGGCTTGAAATCACAGAAATGTTCCTCATCAATTTTCTTCCTGTGCTGGCACCTGTAATAAAAATCATCCTTGTATTCGCCGGTCTTCTTATTCTTCCGCCGCCGGACAGTCCCGGCAAACCCCTTGCCGCAGACCGGACAGATAACCAACCCCGACAACAGGTGCTCATGATCCAGGCTGTGTGTCTTATTCCACTTGACACCCGTTTCCTTCCGTCTCTCCTGCGCCGCCGTCCACAATTCTCCATCAATGATCGCCTCATGCCTTCCGTCCGTGACCATGTAATCCTCCACCTGAACCCGGTGGTATTCATCCCTGGTTCCTTTCACCCGTTCCGTGGTACTCTTTCCATAAGTGATTTTCCCGATATACACCGGATTGTCCAGCACCCGCATGATGAGCCCCCGAGAAAAATAATTCAGTTCAAACTCCCTATTCTTCTGCTTTGCATATCCCCTCTGGTTCAGGTAATTGCAGATAGAATCCGCTCCCATGCCTTCGTGGACAAATTTCTCATAAATGATTTTTACAACCGCCGCTTCTTCCGGCTCCACCATCAGGGTACTTGTCTTAGAATCCAGCCTATACCCGAAAGGCGCCAGCCCGCCGTTCCATTTCCCTTCCCTCGCTTTCTGCTTCCTGCCTTCCATCGTCTGCACCAGGATATTCTCCCGCTCAATCTCCGCCACCGCGGACAGGACAGTGATGGTCAGCTTACCGGAATCCTTTGATGAATCAATGCCGTCCTCCACGCAAATCAGGTTCACGCCAAAGTCCTGTATATACTGCAGGGAATTCAGCACATCCGCCGCATTCCTCCCAAATCTTGACAACTTGAACACCAGTATATAATCCACCCCGTCTCTGTCATCCGCAACATCCCGGAGCATCTGGGAAAATTCCGGGCGTCCGGTGATATTCTTCCCCGATTTCCCCGCATCACAATATTCCCGTACAATATCCATCTTCTGAAATTCCGCAAACTTTGTCAGCCGGTCCTTCTGGGCTTCCAGGCTGTACCCATCCACCTGCATCGCCGTAGAAACCCTCATATAGATATAACATTTCTTCCTCTTCATCACAAATCCCCCTGCTCTTTCATCTCCACATCCGTGTCCAGCATCTTATAATGCTTCAGCGCATCTACGATGAATCCTTCCTTATCTTTCGGGCAGACCGGAACCCTTGCATTCGTTTTCTTTGACACATTGTAGTTCTTCCCCAAATCCAACCCATATTTTCTCTTCACCTGGGCAATATATAAAGAGGAAACTTTTGCACCGAACTTCTCCGAAACATATTTGCGGATCTGTGCATATGTCGCTTTTGCCTCAGATGCCGTCAGTCCCAATTCTCCACAATCCAAAGTGAACACTACCTGCTCATCCGGCGCTTTATCCTCTTTCAAATCTTCTTCCCCATAAAACACCGGGAACCGGAAAGCAATGCTTTTTATAATCTTCCCATCCGGATGCTCCGGATAAACTTCTATTCTCTCAATAAAAAACCTATACATTTTCCGCCGCTCCTCACAGGACATATGCCCATACAGCTTCCCCATGTGTTCCAGAAGCCTCTTAATCCTGTCCGCCGCCTGGGTGCCCTGCTTTGCTGCAGAAAGTTTTTTCATCTTCCTTTCCATTTCGGCCTCTGCCTTCTCAATACGGTCATACACCCGGTCAATCTCTCCCTGGAGTTTTTCATAATCTTTATCATAATCATCATCCAGAAAATCCAGGTTATCCAAGTCTTCCCCCAGTTTTCTCTTTTTCATCTCCTCTGACCGTATCGTTTTCCTCAGCTTTTTCAGTTCTGTCTCCAGCCTGTCCATAACATCCGTATTTTCCAGATGATGCAGCACCCTCTCCCGGAATACAGAAAGCATTGTCAGGCCGCTCACTATCTCAAAAACCGCGCCGTCCACTTTCTCCTGATTATAGGTATGGCTGAAATCACATACCCGGCCATTGCATTTCCTATTATTATTACAGCCATAATAGTAAAGAGTTTTGTAATATCCGCCATGATTGTGGTTGATGCTCTTATTCTTTTTTGCAATCATCCCACTTCCACACTTCGGACATTTGACCAGCCCTGACAAAAGACTAATCCGCTCCGGTTCTTCTGTCTTTTTGCTACGTCCCTTATGCCTCTCCCTCTTCATCCTTACGAAGTGCCACTGCTCCGGCGTGACAAGCGGCTCATGGCTCCCGTCCACTACAATGACATCCTCCACGCATACCAGGTCAACCTCGCAATCTGTAAGCAGCTGCATGGATTTCAGCACATCTGCCGCATTCCTTCCAAACCTTGACAGCTTGAACACCAGAACAAAAGAAACCCCATCCTTTTCGCATACGATGTCATCCAGCATCTGCTGGAACACTGGTCTGCCCTTGATGCTCCTGCCGGATTTCCCTGCGTCACAGTATTCCCCGGCTATTTCCAGTTCCCTGTAGGCCGCATACCCCCTCAGTTTTTCCGTCTGTGCCTCCAGGCTGTACCCCTCAATCTGAGCAGCCGTGGAAACCCTTGTGTAAAGATAACATTTCTTCTTCATTTTCGGTTGCTCACTTTCTGTTCGTCTATCTGTTACAAGAACTACTATATCGGAAAACTTTTCTTTTGTCAGCGCCCCAAAATAACTTTTTTCAGCAACTGCCTGAAAACTCCGGCAGAGACAGAAACACATCCCTTTTTTGCATGCTGTGACATAGAAAATATGCCGATTATCTCAAATATAACCGGCAGCTTTCATCATTGTTCCCTATTCTCTTTTTCCTCTGACTCCCCGGCTTCCATTTCCGCCAACACCTCCCGCCCATATTTTTCTATCATGCGGGCTAAAAATTCCGCACAACGCTCCATCTTCAACATCACACTTCGATCGGGTGATTCAGCATTCGGTTTTATACACTTCTGTTCATTCATCCAAATATCCCCCAGTTTTCTTTCTGGAGGTCTATGTACCTTGGAGCTGGTTTTTCCGATTTCTTATATAGCTTTTTCAAAAACTTAATTCTTTCTAATTCTTCTGACATATCTCGACAGAAACACTTGCTATTTTCGCATCCGCTTTTTATAATGAAAAAAGATACCATGAAACAAAGGGGGAATTGCATGAGAGTTGATTATAGAAAACTTGGGCAGATTGCTTTAAATCCAGCCTATCGAAACCAGCCGGCAAAGGACACAAGTGATGTTCTCGCCAATTATCTGTATCTGATGTCAAACCTTAATGCAGATGTGGATGCCTGGTCTGCCTCTGAAATGGCAATGATCACAAACAGCTTAAACAGATGGCAGGACAAAAAGACACATGTGTACAGCCAGAATGTTTCTGTCGGAGATATCCTGATGGTCGATTTCGGATTACGCTATGCTCCGGAACTGTCATACGGCCATCCGGCTCTTGTCTTGGAAACCTGGAATAATCTCATGTTTGTCATCCCTGCTACAAGTTCATCCTCCAAACTGGCGCAAGCATATCACCCAACAGATAATCCGAGTGGAAAATGGTATTACCGGAAAGTTGGCGCTTCAGACGGTTTTGCCCATGACTGTGTGCTCATAATCAATAACGCAAAAACCATATCCAAAACTTCCATCCTCTCACCTATGGGAAAACTGACCTGCAACCTGCAGGACGAAACACAACTGTTCCGTGAAGTAAAATACACCCTTTTGGAACATCTGTTTCATAGAGAATGGGCAGCAAACCAAAATCTTATTCATGCATATGATAAATTACAAACCGATTTTAATACCTTGAAAAATGCCAAAGACGCGGCGGAAGCTAAAATTCATGAGTTAGAACAGCAGATAAAAAATTTACAGCCAAAATCCATTGACAATCAATCGAAATAATTGTAGAATTTATTTAACAGAAAATGATTAAAATATTACGTCTGAGGACATAATATAGATTGTACGCCGAAGGGCACGGGCACCTATTATGGTGTCCATTTTTTTTTTAGATTTTACAGTAAAAATGACGGCACAGCACGCCCAAACCAGATACGCCATGCCGCCCCATATTCCCCCTATGCTCTTACACCCGCTCGCAGAATGACAATGTGTAAAACGGCGTTTTAAAATCCCCAGCTACTGCAAATATACCGCAAATTAATTTCTTAAACATAAAAAAGTAACCACAGAAATATGCTGTATTTTCCCGCACATTCCTGTGGTTCCCTTTTTATAATGCAAATATGTCCGATAAGATCATTGTTAGGATGAAATCATGGAAGAAGGGGGACGTTCCCTATTCGTCCCCCTTCCAATACACATTATACAGCAGCTTAAA
>QXWX01000194.1 GCA_009911175.1 Lachnospiraceae bacterium
CAAACTTTTTTGTCAGAAAACGCCTTAAATAAAGGATTTACAGAAGAAAGTTTGGATTTCTCAAAAGTTGGGATTTTTGGACAAATCTAAACTTTTGGATTTGACATATCCATTCTAAGGCATTTTCTGCCTTTAGATGTTACGTTATGCCCTGTGCCTGTTTCATGCCCTCTATGAGCCTGTGGGAGAGTTCCTGTGCCTGACTGTCAATGTCGGAAAAAAGTTCAACTTGCCACCGTTGTCAATTTATTTAGCTGTTTTCGGTATCATCACGAGTGATTTTATAATAGTTTAAAACGGTGTTGATTTCATCGTCAGGGCATTCATAATCTCCATTTTTAAACTTGTTGTGAGCGATGATCTCTTTTGCCTTGGTTAGTTTATCTAAAGGTAATGCCGAAAATTTTTCCCACCATTCAGTAGTTAAATCACAATCATGCTTTGTCACCGTCGTATAACGGCTTGCCATTCTTTCTCTTAAATCAGCATCATATATTCTCCTATAGATAATAAATGTCTCAGGCATCCAAAGAATTTTCATAAACTCATCTACATCTCTACCAAATGCTTCTTCAAAAAAATCTATACCACGTCCAATTTTTCCTTTCGTTGAATTAAGAACCGCTTGAATAGCACGAATAAATTTCCTATTCCAATGTTTTCCTATAAAATCACGGTTCATAAAAAAATCTTTATCGTTTATCGGATGATATTTCATAGGGAAAGAATAGATATTTGCGCCTAATTCTTCGCATAAATCCACATTCATTCTTAGCCGATAATAAAGTTCTTCTGGTTTATCTTCAAAATTATACAAAAGATAATTAGAAAGATTTTTAATGCCACTACTTACAGCAGTTCGTATTGATTTTTCATAAATATCTTTCAATTTCCAATGGTCAAAAGCAATGCGTAACGGGTAAATATTTACTTGTGCTAACTTTGTCATATTAGCTTTGGTAATTAGGCGTGAGTCGATTCCCTGATTAAAATCTACTATACGCTTTCGTTTTGAAGGCTTATGCGTTTTTTCATAAAGAGGACGTATGTACTCATCTAATTCCAAAATTTTATCTTTAGAAGCAGAATAATAATTTAAACAATAAGCATCCTCTAAACGCAGATAAAGTTCCGTTTTTTCTGCATCATCTTTTAACTTATCAATAATTTCCTTATAAATTGAAATTGCTTTTCGGATATATGCTCTATCATTATATGAATCATGCAAATTATTGATAGTTATTTCATATTCGTTCGGAGGTGTATAGGTTGCGCCTACACCAAAACCACACTCTTTGATTTCATCAATAATTTGGTCATAACAATTTGATGCTAAAACATTATTATCAAGAAGGAGTAAGTCTTTTCTTGCGCCAAATCGTTTATCTGTATATTCAATTCGTTGTTTTAAATTAATATAGTCGCAATATTGTGGTTCCAATGTTGGAACTGCACAAAATGGGCAATTATTCACACAGCCCCTTGTCATGTAGGCAAAATAGGCATTATTTGCAGGATACACATAATCAATTTCCTCAAGAATAGAATAATCTAATGGAAGTTCATCAATTATCAATTCATTGCCTTCGTCTATATCGCCTGGACGATTAAGTAACCCGATAAAAGGATGTATACCAGTTGCCTCATAAACCTCATCCGACAAAATAGAGGACATTATACCTCCTACCATAACATCTTCTTCTTTTTTACAAAGTTGCTTTGCAAAATTTATGGTATTTATGGTAATGTCCCAATAAAATGTAAAAAGAGTTGTGATACCGACCTTATCAAATCTCGGTTTAGTATAGTACTCTTTATCTCTATATTTTTTTCGGTATTCTTTTAGTATCTCCAGTACAAGTTCGTCTGCAAAGATTTCTTCGTTTTCAAGAACAGCATATTTCCCCACTTTGATAAAAGCGAACAAAATAGGATAGTAGTCTTTCCAAAACACATCTGGGAATATAATGGAGAGATGATTAATTAAATCTTCACAAATTAAATCCACTGCAAGTAAACGCATATCTCCTTTATAAAAACGAACATCATCACCGACCATACGATAATAAGTTGCAAGTTTCATTAAACCCATAGGTGGATATTTGTTTTTATAATTTGGCTCAACGAGCAAAACTTTTCTATTCATAAGGCTTATCTCATCTCTTCTTTAATTTTTTCTATGATTTGTTCCGCAATATCCTTAGGCGCAACTTCATTTATGATGGACAAAATTTTGCTTACAATTTTTCGTTCACTTCTTGATAATTTGGACATATTGCTGGTAACAAACACTTTCTTAGTATCATCCTCTATGGCAACAGAAGTATTCTTTGCTTGCTCTTTTAATCTGTCTGCACTGTATTTTTTTCCAATACTTTTGTGAACTTCAAATAAAGGGGAATTTGTATCGCCAGAGTCTAACTTGTCCAAACGTTTACGGGCATCTTCAGCCGTTTTCTTTGCTATGTCAATATCAAATTGAAGTTTTTGCCGTTCTTCTTCATTTACAAAACCTTGTTCTTTTTCTTTCTTCTGGTATTCTGTAACTTTTGCAAGATATTCTTCCTGACGCTTGTAATCATTTTTCACTCTATTGGCTTCATAGTAGAGCTTATGAAGAACATCGAAAAAGTACTCTCGTAAGAGGTCTTCAAACAAAACACGAGTTTCATTTTCGTTAAAATAGTCACGCTGAGAATTGGGAATAAGATCTTTACTTGCGGCAAATACTTCTCCAACAAAATAATAGTTGCCACGGTTCTCTTTAAACAAATCCTGCAAAGTATCATCATTTCCTAATTGAATGTTTGCACTTCTAACACGCAAACCTCTCATTGTGTTTACTTTTGGAATTTGCTTCTCAAATCGTGAAAGCCCTATCCACATCCAAGCAATTAGATTTCCATCAGAATTACGAAAATCTTTGAATTCCAATCGAGATATTTCATCGTAATTTTTTAAATTGGCACCACTTTGTTCTTTGAGTTTGGTTGTATATTCCTTAAAAATTTGAGAGCCATTTACCCTTACATGGTACTCGTCGATTTTGTATCCGAGCTTTTTTGCATAATCATAAATATGGCTCCGCAAAATGAATGTGTTTTTATATGGCACTGGAACAACAAAGCTCAAATATTCACGTACTTTGTTCTCGTTTAACAAATCGGTATTTTCTTTGTTGATTTCAAACATTTCCACTTCAAAATAATGTTCTTCGCCTTTTTCTGTTTCGGTAGAGTATGTAATTATTTCATCCCAAATTTCATCCAGCGTATATTTCTTGTTCTCTACAAGCATTTTTCGCATCTTTTGAGCGTCACAAGTCATAATTGACTTAACATTCTCATCCAAGTAACTTGTGGTAAACTTCAAGGTTTTGCAGTATGCAAGACCACAAAGACGGCCAATACCCCTAAATCCTTTGTTTTTTCCTATTTCTTTATTACTGTTAGCGATGTCACCAACATCCTCAATAAAGTCAGACTCTCTTACACCTGTTGCATTATCTTTGATGCTAATATATCTCTTTTTTGTATCAATAAAAATGTCAACACTACCTTCGTTGGCAGCCAAAATACCCTTAGAAATAGCAAGGTCAATTTGGTCGCAAGCATTTTGTATGTATTCTCGGTAAATAACCTTGGAATCAGAGTACATCCCTGTTGTAAGGTTATCAAGTATATTTTTTCCTACTGTTGCCATAACTATCTCCTTATTTAAACTGTTTGTATATCGGTTTCGGGAACTTTATGTTCAAAAGAGACCGAAAGATGGGATTTTGTATAATATATTCACCCTGCTTCAAACGGGTCATCATAGTTTTATATACAGGAGGAATACTCTTGTAATCGCTTTTGGTAATTTCAATAGAGTTTGTTCTCCCATAGGCGTGTGTGGAACAATTGCCAGTAACACGGTCGTGAATTGCGCTTCTAAATTGTTCTGCTGCAAACAAGACAACGCCAAGAGAACGACCTCTTTCTGCAACATCAAGAACTTGCCGCAAAATAGGGGAGTTCTTCGGAGTTTCCTTGGATGCATACTTGTTAAGCTCATCAATAAAAATGACAATTCTTGAGGGTGGATTTACGCCTTCTTCGCCAGAATATTGACCTAACTGTAAATCATAGATGGTACGGATGGCATCTCCAAATACATACGCCTGCTTATCTTCAGAAAGCTTGGCAATATCAATGACATGAACCTCATTTTTTTTAATATACTTCAAAGCATCACCTATTCGAGTTTCGCCATCTTCTTCTCGAATATCTCTTGCAAAAATCTTGTTATCTGTAATGCTCTTATTGATTATTCTGTAGAACTTACGCCAACTTGCTACAGGAATTTCCTTATCCTTTCCAGAGGTTTCAGAAGAACATTTTTCTTTTACTGCTTCGAGAAAATCCTGCCAATCACTTACGTGATTGAAACGACCTTGACCAGACATAATATAGCTGATAATTGATTCCATTGTCTGTGTAGAGTCGTCAATATTTGCAAACATCAAGTCAAGGTTTTCTTTATCATACTTATAAATATATTTAAACTTCTTGGCTTTTTTCTTCTTGATATTATCTTCAACCTCTTCTGGTGTCATATATGTATTCCAATGACGTGTTTTTGGGATAGAGTAAGGGTAGTAATACTTAACATTTTTAAATGGTTCCGCCGCCAATCCTAACTTTTCATACTTTTCAAAAGTATCTTTTCGTGCAGCTTCGGGATTTCGTTCATCTGCGAAATCATTTATTTGGTCAATGGCAAGCAAATCCTTTCCTTTAACATTAAAGAGAACAAATGCAACATTATCCTCGTCATTGTCTTTGGATTCTTTCTTCATATAGCTGTCTTGAATTGCTTTTAGCAAAAACATAGCATAAGAAGTTTTAGATGCAAGACCTGAAATACCTGAAATATTTAAATGTGCGCCTTCGGGACCGATGATAAATTTTGAGTTGAGATTGACTGGTAGCGTAACCCTTTCACAACCGCTAGTTCCCTCATACATTTCAAGATAACCGCATATCAGCGGGTTCCGTATATCATTTAATCCGAGAGCATAGTTGATTTCTTCAGCAGTTGCTAACATAACCTTTGCATTGTTCTGTACGGGAATATAAATATTATTTGTGTTGCAGACCACTTTGGCAGTTACATAGTTCATTCCAACACGAAGTGTGTTCCCTTCAGCACTGACATCACCAAAATCACTTGATATAAAATTTGTCAAAAAACTGGCGGCATCAGTGATATGCGCTATATCCTCAATTACACCATAAGAAAATGAATTGTTGACGTGCTGCACTTTCACAATCAATGTTAACAACTTAGTATGTGCTTGGAATAAATGCCATCGAAACGTGTGAAAGAATGAGTGGTTGGAACATA
>QXWX01000195.1 GCA_009911175.1 Lachnospiraceae bacterium
CCGTCCGGCAGTCAGCCGGATAGGGAACGGCAAAATTTTTTACATTTCTTTTACTTCTTTATCTCACATGAGCAAAATCACAGGGGATCAAGCAGCTTATGAGTGGAGGGGGCATTATCATTGTGGCGCAGACGGTGATCCCACAGCTTTCCAGCCTGTTTTCATAAGATAAATGGGTGGCATCATAGACAAAATCACTGATTTCATAAAGGAGATGCTGCAGGGGTGGGTGCTTAGCAACCTTGATACCATGTTCTCCGATGTCAATGATAAGGTCGGGACGATTGCGGGGGAGGTCAGCAAGACACCCAGCACATGGAACTCCGGCATATTCAGCATGATACGGACGCTTTCGGAGAACGTGGTAGTCCCCATAGCAGGCATGATAATCAGTTTTGTGCTGATCTATGAGCTGATAACAATGGTAATCGACAAAAACAATATGCATGACTTTGATACAAGCCTGTTCTTCCGTTTTTTATTTAAGGCTTGTATCGCTGTCATGCTGCTTTCCAAGACCTTTGATATAGTCATGGCGGTGTTTGACGTGGGAAGCCATGTGGTGACACAGGCGGCAGCATCAATCTCCGGTTCAACGAGCCTTGACGTTCAGGCTACCCTTACAACCATGTTCAACAACCAGATTGACACAATGGGGATAGGGGAGCTTATCGGTCTTGGTCTGGAAACTATGGTAATCAGCTTATGTATGAAAATCATGTCCGTCCTCATCACCGTCATTCTATATGGGCGCATGATTGAAATATACCTTTATGTGTCAGTTGCGCCAATCCCGGCAGCGACAGTTACCAACCGGGAATGGGGTACAATCGGGACAAATTATTTAAAAGGGCTTGTCGCACTTGCTTTTCAGGGGTTCTTTATCATGGTATGCGTGGCGATCTATGCTGTGCTTGTGGCGAGTGTCGCAGTGGCGGGCAATCTGCACAGCGCATTGTGGTCGGTGGCGGCATATACCGTAATCCTCTGTTTCAGCTTATTCAAGACAGGCTCATTATCAAAATCAATTTTCAATGCCCATTGAGTACAAAAATGCTGTACTTGGCGGGCATTTCCCACGAAAGGAGCAGACTATGGCAATATCCGTACCAGTGCCGAAAGACCTGAGTGGAATCAAGACAAAAGTAGCGTTGAACCTTACCAAAAGGCAGATTATCTGCTTTTCGGGAGCTGCCCTTGTGGGCGTACCCTTATATTTCCTTACCAAAGGGGTATTGGGGACACAGGGGGCGGCGCTTATCATGGTAGGCGCAATGCTGCCATTCTTCTTTTTGGCAATGTATGAAAAAGACGGTTTCCCGGCAGAGAAGGTTTTATACTTCATGCTCCGGCAGAAGGTACTCACGCCGGGAATCAGACCTTATAAATCGGAAAACCTCTACGGGCAGTTGGAGGAACGGGAAAGAATCAGGAGGGAGGTATGTTTCCTTGAACAAAAAGCAAAAGGCGGGGGCGGCAAAGCCAAAACCGCAGGAAAATAAGCGGATGCCGGAAAAGGCGGGGCTGACCTTATCAGAAAAGAAACGCCTTGCAGAGCTGAAACGTGTGCTTGCCGGGAACAGCAAAGAGCAGGCGAAGCCGGACACCGCACAGAAAACCATTACATTCAAAAAAATGTACCGGGACGGCATCTGTCAGGTGGCGGACAGTTATTATACAAAAATGGTGGAGTTTTACGACATCAACTATGACTTGCTGGAAGTGGAGGATCAGGCGGATATTCTGGAAGAATACAGCAAGCTCATCAATTATTTCGATCCGTCCATAAAGTTCCAGTTGTTTTTATTTAACAGGCAGGTCAGCGAGCAGGCTCTTGCGGAGCAGTTCGACATTTCCTTACAGGGGGATGCGTTTGACGATATTCGTGACGAGTACACGCAGATGTTAAAGCACCAGTCGGCAAAGGGCAACAATGGCATTATCAAATCAAAATATCTGATTTTCGGCGTGGAAAGCAGCGGGTACAGGGAAGCAAAAAGCAAGTTAAGCAATATCGAGAAGGACGTGGTACACAATTTAAACAATATCGGCACGAACGCCAGAGGTCTTGACGGGAAGGAAAGGCTGCGTATCCTGCATGAGTATTTCAACCAGGGTACAATGGAGCCTTTCCGTTTTTCGTTTAAGGAGCTGTCAGAATCCGGGAAGTCGGTCAAGGATTATATTGCACCGCCGGGGTTTGACTTCCGCTATCCGAGCCGCTTCAAGTCCGGCAGCATCTACGGGAGCGTGTCTTACCTTGACATGATTGCGCCGAAGTTTACGGACGAGATGGTGAAAAAGCTGCTGGATATTGATGATAACCTCACCCTTACCATGCATATGCAGACCATTGATCCGGTGGAAGCAATCAAGATGATAAAACGAGCGCTCACCGACATTCAGAAAATGAAGATTGAGGAGCAGAAAAAGGCAGTAAGAAGCGGCTATGATATGGATATCCTTCCTACGGACATCGTGACTTATGAGAAGGATACGCTGGATTTACTTGACGATCTGAACACAAGCAACCAGAAACTTATTAAAATGACCTTCCTCATTACCTGTTACGGGAGGACGAAGCGGGAGCTTGAAAACCTGACACAGAGGGTGTCCGGCATTATCCAGCAGGCGAACTGTAACCTGCGGTGTTTGCAGTATTTACAGGAACAGGGGTTAATGGCAAGTGCGCCGATTGGGTGTAACGATGTGGGGATTGAAAGAAACCTCACCACAAAGAGCGCCGCTGTCCTTGTGCCTTTCTGCACACAGGAGCTTTTCATGCCTGCGCCCGCCATTTATTACGGTCTGAACGCACTCAGCAATAACATGATTATGGCAGACCGGAAAAGGCTGCGTACACCGAACGGGGTGATTTTGGGAACGCCGGGAAGCGGCAAGTCTTTTTCTGCAAAGCGTGAGATTTTATCCTGTTTCCTTATCACAAAGGACGATATTATTGTCTGCGATCCGGAGGGCGAGTATTTTCCGCTGGTGCAGGCGCTTCATGGGCAGGTGGTAAGGCTTGCCACTAATTCAAAGGATTACCTGAACCCGATGGACATTCAGCTCTCCCATAAGGGGGATAAGGAAGCGTTGAAATTAAAGAGCGATTTTTTGATTACCCTGTGTGACCTGATAGCCGGAGGGAAGGACGGTCTGGAGAATGATGAGAAGGGAATCATTGACACCTGTATCAAGCATATCTATGACGGGTATTTCAAGCACCCGAAGCCGGAGAATATGCCCATACTGGAAGATTTGTATAATGCGCTGTTAAAGTATGAGCCGAGGGACGTTGCGCCGGAGATGCAGAGGGAAGCGAAGCAGAAGGCGGTACGGATTGCCAATAGCCTTGTGCTGTATGTGCATGGCTCACAGAATTATTTCAACCACCGTACTAACGTGGATTCCCATAACCGTATCATGTGCTTTGACATTCGTGATTTGGGTAATCAGCTTAAAGAGATAGGGATGTTGATCGTGCAGGATGCGGTCTGGAACAGGGTGTCGCAGAACCGGGAGCGCAAAATTGCCACAAGATATTACTGTGATGAGTTCCATTTACTTTTGAAAGAAAAGCAGACCGCCATTTACTCGGTGGAGATTTGGAAAAGATTCCGGAAATGGGGCGGAATCCCGACAGGCTTGACGCAGAACGTGGGCGATTTTCTGAAATCGGAGGAAATCGAGGGCATCTTGGGGAACAGCGATTTTGTATATCTGCTGAACCAGAACGCCAAAGACCAGCATATCTTGGCGGACAAGCTGGGACTGTCAGAAAAGCAGCTCATGCACGTCACTAATTCAGAACCGGGAAGCGGTCTGATACTATTTGACAACGTGGTTATCCCATTCGTGGATAAGTATCCGACAGATACAAAGACTTATGCAATTATGAATACGAAGCCGGAAGAATCGAAAGGAAGTGAATAAAAGGTGGGGAGGAAATGGAGAGCGAGGTAAATTTATCAGACCAGATATTTTGTATGGACTGCATGGATTTATTTCCGCAAATACCGGATGGATATGTGTCAATGATACTTTCTGATCCTCCGTATGGAATTTCCTATCAGAATAACTTTACCAATACAAAGCATCAGATACTGGACGGAGATGAAGGAATAGATTATGAACTTTTTGCACATGAGAGTTACCGGATTTTGAAAAAGGATGCCCATGCGTATTTCTTTACCCGGTTTGATACCTATCCGTATCATTATGAGTGTTTGCGGCAGGCAGGATTTATTGTAAAAAACTGTATGGTAGTGGAGAAGGGAACGGTGGGAGGGATTGGCGATTTGAAGGGAAGTTTTGCCAATAATGCAGAATGGATTATTTTCTGCCAGAAAGGAAGGAGGGTTTTTAACCATACAACATTGCTGCAGAACAGGAAAAAAGCGGGAAATAGATTCCATGCAGGCAGGGAACTGAGCAAAAAGTATAAAACAAGGTTTAATGCCTGTTGGTTTGGCTCGGAGTATCCCAAAGCAACCTACAATTCCGTATGGCAGAAGCAGAATGGGATATATCACCCTACTGTCAAAAATGTGGTATTCCTCTCATGGCTGATTCAAATATCCAGTCAGCCGGGGGAATTAGTATTTGACGGTTTTATGGGTACAGGAAGTACCGCACTTGCGGCAATATCTACAAAAAGAAGGTATTTAGGTGCGGAGATCAATCCGGGATATTATGAAACAGCGGCAAGGAGGATCAGGGAGATGCAGTAAATCAGGTGATTATTATGATGATTTTGGAGGAACTAAGAGAATGGCACAAAATAAGAAAAAGAATACCGCCTATCAGAAAAAAGCAGTTTCGGAGTTCCAGAAGGGAGTCGGAAATGCTTTTACTGGTGGCGGCAGTGCTGCCTATCAGCCGAGGGATGCCAATGCCGGGAAGGATGGGCAGAGCGTGGACAGGAAAAAGCATACAGAAAAGAGAATACGGACGCATCAAGAAACTTTTGGACAAAAAGTCCAGAAGTCCGAAAAGAGCCAGCCGGGGGAAAACAGCACTTTTACAGAGAATAAAAGCATGGATTTCCAAAAGGAAGATACCGGACAGCACAAATCAAACCATGTTTCAAAGGCTCGTGCGAAAAAGCAGATGTACCAGCCCGCTTCTGGACAAAAAGTCCAAAAGTCCGGTGCAAAGCCGGGACAGGAAGAAAAGCCGGATTTTGTAAAGGAAAGCAATACTTTTACCGGGCAGGAGAATTTCAGCCAGCCGGAGGAAACGGAAAAAAAGCAGGCAGATACAGAGGATTACCACCGGAGGGATACATATAGGCAGTCGCAGAAAAAAGTAAGCGATGAATAACCTGCCGGTTTTACATATTCTAAAATCTGTGGGATAATCTTTTTGACTGACAAGTGAAA
>QXWX01000196.1 GCA_009911175.1 Lachnospiraceae bacterium
GCTCCTGTTTAAGAGGTATAAAAACACGTCAAGCCCGCAAAAAACTTACATTTAGGGCTTGACATAATAGGAAGGGATGCTGCTACAGGATATGCTGGTGGAATACGCCTACCGGCAGCTATCCGATGAAAAGGCCCCGACTTTTCATACGCTGCTCTTTGTCCATGCGGAAGATACCAGCGCCGGAGTGCTGCGGGCTGCTATGTTGCAAAAGGGCTTTGACCTGATTCTGATTCCCTCGATTGGGGAAGCCAAGCGCCGGATTTTTGAGGATAAGGAAATAGAACTGATTTTGTGTGATGTGGAACTGCCGGACGGTACAGCAATGGAGTTGTTTCATGCGCTGCGGCGGGTGGCGGGAATGTTCCAAATGAAGAATCCCCCTGTCCGGCTTCTGCCGTTCTTTATCCTCACCGAGAACAGCGACCTTGCCACACTTGCTGGTAGGGTACACCGCTTTTTTAGCCCTCACTTACTGGTAGGGTACACCGCTTTTTAGAGTATCTCTACTCATTTATTCTAATATTTTGTTAAGTGGTGGATGTCAATACAATTTTTTGGTTTTATGCATGATTACGTTACTATTCACAGTCATTTCACTCACATGCGCAAAAACAGTCGGCAAAGCCGTCTGCCGATGCTTCACATTTTGATTTTTTGTTTATGTGGGTGAAGTGACTGATTCCAGTCAGATAAAAACTGTCAATCGGCATCTTACTAGTACAGCATTGCGTATATAATGGTGAATAATGTGCCTGATATTTTAGTCAGGACAAGGCGGAGGAAAGAGGCGATGCGGTGGCATCGTTGATTGACGACAACGCAGAACTGGCAGAAATAGCAGGTGCAGAATTCACCGTTAATTACGCAATGCTGTACTAGCTTCGCTTGAAGAATCCGACTGCCATTTTTTATCCGACTGTGAATAGTAACATGATTACAGTTTGCGGTTGGTTACTATGAGCGGCCAGTCAGGCTGTGGACTATAATGTGTGGCGGTTGTCACTGAAAAAATGATAAGAAAGAAGGTATCTAATGAAAAAAGAAGGATTAGAACGTTTTATCAACGCGCAGGAGCATGATTTTGCGCGGGCTCTGCAGGAGATCAAAAACGGCCGGAAGACGAGCCATTGGATGTGGTATATTTTCCCGCAGATCCAGGGGCTTGGGCACAGCCCCACGGCGCGGTATTATGCGGTCAAAGACCAGAAAGAGGCGGATGCCTATATGAAGCATCCGGTTCTCGGCAGCAGGCTTCTCGAGATCTCCGGGGAACTGTTAAAGCTGAACTCCTGCAATGCCACGGAGATATTCGGCCGACCGGACGACATGAAGCTGAAATCTTCCATGACGCTATTTGAGGCGGTAAGCGGCGAACCGGTATTTGGTCGTGTGCTGGACAAATTTTTTGACGGTAGGCGGGACCCGTATACTCTGGATTTTTTGAATCAGGAAACAAAAACTTCGGATCAGAAAACGCCGCATTTCCAGAAGACGCTTCCAGAGCAGGAGGAGGGTGACTTCTCGGAGATCAGGAATGCGGCGGAGGGATTTGCACTATGAAGATCATCAACCTTATGGAAGATACCTTGGGAGAAAAGCAGGTTTATGCGGAACACGGATTCAGCATTTATATAGAAACACCGCATCACAGGCTGCTTGCGGATACGGGGGCATCCGAAAAAACATGGGAGAATGCAAAACGGCTGGGGGTGGATCTGGGCAGTATAGATTTGGTCTTTTTAAGCCACGGCCACTACGATCACTCCGGCGGAATACTGTCCTTTGCAGAGCAGAACCCGGACGTCAGGATCTACATGCATGCCCGGGCAGTACACGAATATTATAATTTAAAAGACGGCCGGGAAAAATATATCGGAATTGATCCCAGGATCCGGCAATTGCCCCAGGTGGTCCTGCTGGAGGGAGACTGCGGGATCGATCCGGAGCTCTCGATTTTCTCCGGAGTGACGGGCAGGCGGAAATGGCCGAAAAGCAACCTCAGTCTGAAACGAAAAACAGAAGACGGATTCATACAGGATTCCTTTGATCATGAGCAGTATCTTGTTGTGAAGGCGGAGGGAAAGACGGTCCTGATCTCCGGGTGCGCCCATAACGGGATCCTGAATATCCTGGACCGATTCCGGGAGCTGTATGGCTGCGATCCGGATATCGTGATCAGCGGCTTCCACATGATGAAAAAGACTGGGTATGAAGCGGATGAGGCAGCGCTGATCCGGGACGCGGCAAAGGAGCTGCGGGGGATGGACACCCGGTTCTATACGGGGCACTGCACCGGGATCCCGGCCTTTGAAATGATGCGGGAGATCATGGGGGAGCAGATCCGGTATATGCATTCTGGGGATCGGGTGGAGATACCAAATACGAAGGTGAAAATATGGGCGGCCATTTGAATCCAGGAAGCAAGGGATTCCGTGAAAGCATAAATTCTGTAATATATGTAGACAAAACCGGACTGATTGAGAAGACGAATGCTGTTTTGAATACGAGAAAAAAATTAATCTGTGCCAGCCGCCCCAGGCGTTTCGGGAAATCTATGGCAGCAGATATGCTGGCGGCATATTATGACAGGTATACTTTCGATTAAAAAATATGGTTCTCATTCCGCGTTGAATATGTTTACGAAATATTCCATGACGAACCCAAGGGAAATGGCTGAATTTTTTGGCTTCACGGAACAGGAAGTGGAATTACTGTGCGAGCAGCATAACAGAAGCTTTGAGGAAGCGCGGGCTTGGTATGATGGCTATGAACTGGTCACTATGGACGGTGATAAACAGAAAATCTATGCGATGTATAGTCCGAAGTCGGTTTTGGACGCAATGCTGACAGGGATGTTTGATAATTACTGGAACCAGACGGAGACCTATTTATCCCAAGGATGCTCTATGCCGATAAGCCGGCGGCAGTGATGGAACTGAAATGGGACAAAAATGCGGCAGGCGCAATCGCACAGATCGAAGAAAAGCAGTATGTAGACTCACTGATGGATTACCGGGGAAATCTGCTTCTGGCGGGGGCGTTTATTTAGATTCCCGGATCATTGAAAAATATCGCAAAAATTCCAACTGTACGGTTGGATGCTCTAAAGAGCCTCCAACCTACTCATCCATTCGCAAAAACCGTGCTTACGCACTCTAACGTCTGCTAACGCAGCCGCTTTTTTGCTCATTTATGAGTAGGTTGCTAATCAAAAATCTCAGTTTTATTGCAATAAACTGCATAAAACTGAGATTTCGGATTGCAACCGTACAGTTGGCAAAAATTCACTGACATTTTAATTGGGGGTGTTGGAAAATGACAGTATACATGCAATATGCTGCTATAGAAGTTGGCCTATTGTTCAACTAATCCTTCCCACTCCTTCTCCTTAAACCCCACCAACACCGTGTCCTCCGTCACCAGGATCGGCCGTTTGACGAGCATCCCATCAGACGCAAGCAAGCGAAACTGCTCATCCTCGCTCATGCCGGGCAGCTTTTCTTTCAGGTTCATTTCCTTATACAGGATGCCGCTGGTATTAAAAAAGCGTTTCAGCGGCAGCCCGCTCTTTTCGTGCCATTCTTTCAATTCATCTGCCGTGGGATTCTGCTCCTTGATATCCCGGCCCTCAAATTCCTGCTGATGCTCGATCAGCCATTTTTTCGCTTTCTGGCATGTGGAGCATTTTGGATAATTTACAAACAGCATGTCGATTGCCTCCTTTTCGATCTGCGGGCTGTCAGTTATTTTTCTACAGCTTCTTACGGTTTGCGATTCAGAGAACCGAGGACGGCCCGGCGTTTACTTTGCGTAATCTTTTATGACTATAATGTATCACAAGGAGCATCAGGATTCAAGAAAAACGTTACAATTCACAGCCTGGCCGCATTACAGTACGCGGCCAGGCTGTGAATTGTAACCGCGAATCATTTTATCAAAAAAACATCATAGCCACCGCGGCAATTCCGCCCGTCAGATACAGCCCATGGATCACAAGGCATACCTTCATGGTTGTTCTGCACCCTTGCCTTCATATAAGAAAGAATCGTAAACAGCCCGCCAAAGATCATGAATCCCGTATAGCAGGAGATCATGATTTCTGCCGTAGGGGATTCCAGCGCCCAGTCAAAGATCCGAGGCGGCCGGATCGTCCAGGGTATAAAGATCATCAGGGTACTGACAGCGGCTAAAATGTTCTTTTTCATAAGCATCCCATAGAATGGGAAACAGAAGAAAACCTGACAGTCTGTCCGGTCTGAGTGGATTCGGATCTGATGAAGCGGGCAATCAGTAATCTGATCCAGAACTGCGTCAACCACAATGAGCAGGGATGCACGATCTATGTCCGCATAACGATGGAAAATGAGAGATGTACGGTTACTGTTGCCTCCTCCTCCTGATGAAAAGGAAGTTGTTTATTCCCTAGTACAGCGCCGCATTAATAATTAAGTAACATTATATGGAAATTATTTCCAACATATGGTATAATAGAAAAAAATGTAAGGAGAAGATTGATATGCCATTTGTTGCTGCCTCCGTTAAAATGCCCGAAGACATTCGTCTCATTCTATCCAGAGTTGCCAAAAGCAAAACCCTTCCAGCCCGGCAGGTACAGCGTGCAAGGATAATTCTTTTGGCGGCAGATGGCTTTGATAACATGTATATATCAAAGCAGGTAGCTCTTGGACAGGATTCTGTCAGCAAGTGGCGAAGCCGTTTCATCAAGAAACTTCCTCTTCTCCAGGAAATTTCTGAAAAAGATCCAGCCAAACTGGCGGAGGCGGTTTCCTCTTTCCTGAATGACTGCCCGCGTCCCGGACAGCCTCCGCATTACACGGATGAGCAGATC
Organism: Lachnospiraceae bacterium; assembly: GCA_009911175.1. The sequence continues at coordinate 4,853 of QXWX01000196.1, forward strand.
ATCAAAATCCTTGAAATTGCCTGTCGCAATCCAGAAGAGTTGGGATATAAGGTTAGCCACTGGAGTCTCAATCTGCTTGTGGACGCAGTAATAAAGGAAGGAATTGTGGATTCCATATCTGCCAAGACGGTAAGCCGTTTTTTAAAATATGGGGGAAATCCGCCCCCATCTCGTCCGCTACTGGCTTCATTCCTCCGAGAAAGTGGATTCTCCAGAGACTTTTGCGGAAAAAGTGAATGAGATCTGCACAGTTTACCATGAAGCAGGGAAAAACCATGAGGCAGGCAGTCATACCATATCCGCAGATGAGATGACCGGTATCTAGGCATTGGAACATAAATATCCGGACAAGCCCGTAATCCCTGGGAAACTAGTATAATCCAATTTAATTAGACGTACATTCAAAACGGTGGTATAATATATATAATACAGGAGAATAGGAAGATAACATTATGCCACGGACAACTAAAATAATAACCCTTACAGAAACAGAG
>QXWX01000197.1 GCA_009911175.1 Lachnospiraceae bacterium
CCAACCACCCCATCATATACTGCTCATAGATGCTTCCGCTTTGATGATAAGAACCTGTTTTTCGATCTGATGAATTTCCGAAAAAGTCATTCCAATAAGATCCGCTGTTCTTATATCTGTAAATCCAGATTCGCGCCAACCTGCGGCTGATCTTTTATGGTGGTTTTGCCCGCATCCTCTTCCTTGGTTGCTTCGATGATTGTTTTCATATCTGCGTCATTCAGATAAATCGTGCCGTCTTGGGAAGCAGACATTTTTTCTTCTAAGAGCTGCTCTGCTTTGTTATAGGCTGATCCATCCCCTTCCTTTTCCGCTTTCTTTTCTTCTAATGTTTCCGCTAATTTTTCCTTCCTTTCTGTTGCCTTTTCTTTTGTCTTTTCAAACAGTTTCTCAGAAATTTTCTTCCTTTCTTCCCGCATCTTAGCACTCATTTTTAACATACCATCGTTTCTGGTTTGCATTCTGCAATGATATTTTCCGTTCTCATCAATATAACTGTGCTGATACACTATAGTCCAGCCAGTGGCTTTCGCCATGCCTTCTGCCAATCTAGACATAGACTCAACGCCTTTTATCATGTCTTTCATATCCTTCTCTTTTTCGGGATCATTCTGCATTTTTTTCAAAAGTTGGGGATTGACGGTCAGTGACTTGCCACTTTTGGCTGATGAGCAGACATTTCCAACCTTAAAATCTACGCTTGGAACAAGTTTGGCCAGTTCATTCGCATACTCTGCTGTCTTCTTGGATTTACTGTTTTCTGCCGTCTCCTGTGTTTTTTCTGTTTCCTTCTTTTTCGTGCTGCCTGCAGCAGAGTTTCCCGCCATACCCTGCGCTACATAACTTCTGTAATTGTTTGTAATCTCCATTGCCATAATTTTTTCCTCCTTGATAATAAATTTATTTGAAATCCATTTCAACTGTACAGTTGGCCTATAATATTTCAAGCAACTCATAATACCAGTAATTCCTTATACTTTCATAGGGAATCTGTATTATCCTGTCTTTTGAACTGCTTTCATAAATACAGGATTCCGCTATGCCAGCCAAACCCGGAAGTTTATAAAATCCGCCGAAGACAATCCAAATTTCTCCTTCTGCATTGTTTTCTTCTAAAAAATCCTCAAAGGCCTGCCTTTCAACATAAACGTATCTGTCATCATACGAAATCATCTGGCTTAATTCCTCGGTATCATAAGAAATAACTTGAGGTTCCCCGTCATAATTTCCAACTAGAATGTCCCTGCTTTCATTGCAGCGGGCATAGGAATGTGTATGTACCGCCAACAGCATGGCCGCAATCATCAGAAAAGCTGTGGCTAACATGCCTACGCACAGTTTTTTCCGGTATGGACGGAAACTGGCAATTTCGCCCATCCTCCTTTTCATGTCTGCAAATTCCCTTTCCCCCGCATAGGTGACGGCAGGCGGCGTACCCTCCGATTTTGAACTCAGCAGTTTCAGGATTTTCAGCAGCACCATGCCATATTCATGAGCCGTCCTTCTGCTGCTTTGTATGCACACCCTGTCGCAGATATCCTCCATATCTGCACGGAAATGTTTCTGGAAAACTGTCAGTAATGGGTTGATCCACAGGAGGCATCTGAGCATATCCCATGCAAAGCCAAACCATAAATGCCCTAACCGGATATGCGTCTGCTCATGCTGTATAACAGACTTAAGCTCATCTTTGCTGTAACTGTCCGCCATCACTTTCGGCAGGACGATTTTCGGCTTTAACAGCCCGACGGTAAATGGCGTGATATTCATGTCTGTAACATAGATACGGACATTTTCAAACATAACTTTTTCCATTCCGGAAACAGTTCTTTGAAGACGTATCCGTTTTCCAAATATACAGATGGCAGTCACCAGAATGCCTGCTATATAAATGCGGTCACCCCACAGCCATGAAGCCGTTACTGCCGTAATCCTCCATGTTGCTTTTAGTACGGCGGCATTTTCATAAAACATCTTCAATCTTCCAAGAAACGGGATGACCAGGAACAATGCCCACGACATCCCCCTTAAAAATGTCCGTTCCGAAAAATGTATTTTCCGGAGCAGCATCACAAGCCCGATCAGTACGAATGAAAATGCCGCACACCGCACAAGCTGGGTAGTGTAATAAGCCGTGCAAAAATTTATAAGGCTGGCTAATTGTCTCCAGTCGGGCATGGCCATCACTCCTTTTTATCCGAGGATTCCGCATTCTGCCCCTTGCTTTTCTCCAGAATCTCCCCCAGTTCCTTTATCTGCTCATCTGTCAATGCGAAGCTCTGCAGCAGCGCCGCCATCGCATTTGTCCCGCTGCCGGAAAAATAGCTGTCCACAAACTTCCTGCTTTTCTCCTTCACGCATTCCTCCTTCTGCTTCAGCACATAGTAGTGGTAAACCCTCGAATCATGCTCATCCACGGTGTATCCGAGGATATCCTTCTGGTTCAGGCGGTTCATCAGCACCCGCACCATCCTCATCGACATATCCACATTCCCCTGCATCCTCTTGTAGACCTCAGAGGATGTCAGCGGCGTATCGCTTGCCCATAGAACTTCCATGATCTGCCATTCGCTCGGTGTAATCTCTTCCTTTGCCATATCTCTGCCTTCCTTTCATTTTATTTCGACACTTTATATATCGGTCAATTATCGTTAATCATTAAGAGCCATTGACGTTTTTATATGATATGGGTATGGACAGATCATAGTTAAGCACTTCCCCTCTTTCCAAGTAATTTCCGGCCTGCCTACAGAAATAACAGACCGCCGCATATAGAGAATAAGTCCACAGCGGCGGTCACTACCCGGTTATTTTGGTTTTAATTTTGCTTCTACCAACTCCTTATGGTAAAAATAATTTATATATTTTATTGAATGTTCAACGCAATATTCCTCAATCTCAACAGAAAGATTGTTCCAGAACCCCATGTTCCCTTTTACATATATTTCATCATATAATTCCACTAATTGTGGGTAGGCATTTTTTATGTAGCTGAGGATATCCTGTTTATAACTCCCACGCAGGTTCAGATTTTCAAACCAGTATTCATCCACGAATCTGTGTGTTTTTACTATTATTTCCTTATAATCTGTTATGCCCGGAAAGATGGGCGACATGAACAAAACGGTATATATGCCGTTCTCATGCAATGTTTCTATCGTTTCAAGCCGTTTTCCGATGCTGCTGGCACGATCCATATCACTTTTAAACTGCTCATCCAATGTATTGACCGAAACCGAAACTTTCAGATTTTTACACTGTTTCAGTAAATCAATGTCCCTTAAAATCAGTTGGGATTTCGTTGAGATATTCAGTTCACAATCTATGGAAATCAATTGCTCCAATATCTTCCGTGTATTTTCGTATTTTTCCTCAAATGGGTTGTAACAGTCCGTTACGGATGACAGGAATACCGACTTTCCCTGCAGTTTCTTTTTGCTTATCGGCTTGTCACACCGCTTAATGTCAATAAAACTCCCCCATGCCTCACTATGATTCGTAAACCGCTTCATAAAACAGGCATAACAGTACCTGCACCCATGAGGGCAGCCTACATAAGGGTTTATCACATAATCGCTTGCTGGAAGATTTGATTTTGTAACCAGATCTTTTACTGCTACTTCTTTTTCTACCATGTTCATAAGATAGTCCCTCCGTGGAACATACAGGCATATACCTTTTTCTGCCTGCAATATATCCGTTCCTCTCCTGAAAAACATTCAAAATCACCCTGCACCTGGCACTGGTACATATAATCGCCTTTCTGATAGAATTCCGGCCCTCGGAACGGCATGGAAACCGACACATGGGAAAGCGCTTCTTTCAAAAATATAATATCAAAATTCTCATCCAGGCTCTCCCCGTAATAATTCATAGCCCACACTGCATGATTCCTTATCCAGACACGTTCCCCGCCTATGAATTTCTGCCCGCCAAGGTAAGTATCCATATACAGGTAATCACCATCTTCATAACGGAAATCGTGGGAACCAGGCTGTGACGGCATGATTTCATTTTCACCCGTGATATATGTGTTATTTTTTGCCCTGACTAAAAAAATCCTGATATCCTGCATAGGATATTTATGTTCATAAAAGAGGCTGATTGTACAGATATCATTTTCCTTCACAAGCCTGTCTATGGAGACTTTAAAAATCTCACTAAGCTGTATAAGGTTCTGAATATCCGGAAAAGACTGTCCATTCTCCCATTTTGTTATAGACTGTCTTGATATATCCAGCCTGTTAGCAAGTTCTTCCTGTGACAGTTTCATATTTGTTCTTAGTAATTGCAATTTTTCTTTAAATTTCATTCTGACATCCTCCAGGCATTCATTATACTTTAGCGTTTTTCCATAATCAATCCACCTATGCGTTCCAATCCGGCAACTGTTGGTTGCTTTCCAAAAAACAATTGTTCACTCTCTCTAAATTGAAAGGGACGGCTGCCCCGAAAGGCGGCACAAACGCAAACCGCCGTGTAAGCATATTAACTCTGATTTCCCCGCTTTCCAACTTATTATTTTCTGAAGCACTATAAAAATATCTGTGATATTTGAAATGTAAAGAAATGAATTTTGAAATCTTAGGACATGAGAAAAAGGACTGCCGAAACAGTCCTTCTACCGTTTTATCATTTATCCATTTAATTTTTACTGTTTTATTCATATACAAACACGGAAACTCTGAAACAGAAGTTCGCACCCCTGCCTAAGTTATCGCCTCTATTTTCCCCTAGATATAAATGTCTTTTTTTCGGCTTGCTTTCCCACCTAAAATATGTAAGATGTGTCACACAGAATTAAAACATAATTTTAGGAGGACATGCCAATGCTCAATATATCCGAAATCGTAAAGAAGACCGAGGAAATGTTTGACCTATTCAATCAGCATTTTTACAGCAATGAATTGACCCGCCCGGCCACCGCCGAAGCCCACGGCCTGCATATTGACCACCAGAACCGGCCAGCCAATATCCCCACGGCTGGCCGGTTCTATCTTTTTTACATTGTCTACGGTAAGCATGACTATCACGATAGGTATCTGTATCCTTCCGTTTAAGTTCTTGAATTACTCGATTGAGTTCTACCTGTATATCTTTTTTCTGTTCTTCTGCTGCCGAATTCAATTTCTGTAACGTATTCTTTCTGAATAACTTGCTTATATAAAACGTTATTTATTAATGGATTTTCTGTAATATTTCTTGTCATAAGTAAATTCTTCTCTTATACATTTGTACTTACCCAATTTCCACTTTGATTTATCGAATAGGAGTCAATCGGTTTCAATGATAAATTCATCCTCACACTCTCCCCCTTCCCTAA
>QXWX01000021.1 GCA_009911175.1 Lachnospiraceae bacterium
TCTTTCCCGGTCATATTTTGATCACCGCCTTTTTCGAAAATAATGTTTATCAGATAATTTCATTATAGCAAAATGAAATTTGAGAGTAAAGTCTCTCCGTCTTACATTTTTGTAAGCCACTATTTTCCCAAAATCGTGTATAATATATCTATGATTCGCCCGTAAAAAGGTCTCATTTCTTTTGCCGGCTAAGGAACTGCCTCAAAATAATAAGCATATCTTGCTTGTCTAAATTTGTATAGGCGCTGTTGTCATCAGTCGCCACAATATATGTTAACGATGCGCCAAATCGCCTCCATATATTGTGGCACGAAACTTCAAAAATAATCTCAGCAATGAAAATGGACTTTTGACGGTCGAATCATCTATATTCACGGCAGCCGCAAAGCGGTATACGTCCCTTTGCGGCTATGCTTCAGAACAACCGCAGACATGTGTGATCTACAGAGCGCAGATTCACTGCTGACCTGCGGCTCAGGGATGCCTGCCGGTAAGTACACGAAAAAGGAGGCGCTTTATTTGCAGAAATTATTACTCCTCGAAGATGATATCAGCTTGATTGACGGCCTGACTTATTCTTTACAAAAAAATGGATTTGACCTCCGGGTCGCCGGGACAATCCGGGAGGCCGAAAGCTTACTTACAGAAAATGCAGATTTCGACCTGCTTCTTTTTGATGTGACCCTGCCGGACGGAAATGGATTTACCTTGTGCGAAAAGCTGCGGGAATCGGGAAATCCGGTTCCCATTATCTTCCTGACCGCGTCCGATGAGGAAACCAGCGTCATCCGCGGTCTGGACTGCGGAGGAGACGATTATATTACAAAGCCGTTCAAGCTTGGGGAGCTGTGTTCCCGCATCCGGGCGCTTCTGCGCCGCAGCAGCATGCAGGGTGCCGGAGAGGGAATCCTGCAGTCCGGAGAGGTGACGGTGAATCTTGCGGAAGGCAGGGTATTCCTTCGCGGGGAGCCTGTAGAATTTACCGGGGCGGAATACCGGCTGCTCTGCCTGTTCTTGAAAAACAGCGGAAGAGTGCTCACCCGGGGAACGATCCTGGACAAGCTGTGGGACGGCGCAGGTAATTTTGTGGATGACAATACACTGTCTGTTTATGTGCGCCGTCTCAGGGAAAAGCTGGAAGAAAATCCTTCCAGGCCCCATCATCTGAAAACGGTCCGGGGATTCGGATATCAGTGGAAGGAATAGCGGCGCTTTATAGGTGGAAAGCGGGGCAGTTTGCATGATCGAAGGAGGAAATATTTTGAAATTCATGTATGAAAAACAGACGCGGAGGTTTTATATTTTTCTGATATGCATCTGTGCGCTGCAGATCTGCTTTCTCGGTATCTGCGGTATCTTTCAGGCCGGAGCTATCCGGCGGATCCTCGTAAACCGTGAGCTTGCGGCGGCATCGTATCTTTTGGAGCGGGAGATCGAGCCCGCGCTGATCGCCTCGGCCTGGAATCATACGGAGGTGACGGAAGCAGGAGAAAAATTGCTGCGGACGATCGGCCACACGGAGGATACGCCGGCTTACCTGCTGCTCCTCGCCGAAGAGACTTCCATTCCCCTGGGCTTGCTACTGCTCTCGGCAGGAATCTTATTTGCGGCAGTTCTCCTGGCGGGCACGGCACATTTCCTGCGGGGGCGGGAACATTTTTATGAAAACGCGGAAAAGGTGATCGCCGGATATGCGGACGGTTGGTTCGGGGAGCATTTACCATCAGGGGAGACCGGAACGATCTATCAGCTTTTCGGCAGTATTGAGCAGCTCGCCCTGTCGCTGCAGGCGAAGAGCGAGATGGAGCACAGAGCAAAAAGCTTCTTAAAGGATATGATCTCTAACATTTCCCATCAGCTGAAAACGCCTCTGGCTGCATTGAACATGTATATGGAGATCATATCCGAGGAGCCACAAAATGAAGACGCGGTAAAAAATTTTTCCAGGAAATCCATGCAGTCCCTGGAGCGGATGGAGCAGCTCATCCAATCCCTTTTGAAAATGGCGCGCCTGGACACGGGAAATATTGTGTTTGAGAAGCGGCCGTGTTTTGTATCGGAGCTGGTCTCCCGGGCCGTGGACGATCTGCTGGAGAGGGCAAAGCAGGAGGGAAAGGAGATTGCGGTCCGGGGAGATCCGGAGGAAATGCTGTCCTGTGATCTGGAATGGACAAAGGAAGCGGTAGGAAATCTTGTGAAAAACGCGCTGGACCACACGGAAGCAGGCGGAATGATTCGAATCTCGTGGAAATGCTCTCCGGCGGTGTTCCGGTTGACTGTGGAGGATAACGGGAGCGGGATCGCGCAGGAGGACATTCATCATATTTTCAAGCAGTTTTACCGCAGCAGGCCATCCGTCAGCAGACAGGGCGTAGGGCTGGGGCTTCCTCTGGCGAAGGCGATCGTGGAAGGGCAGGGCGGAAGCCTGTCCGTGGAGAGCAGACTGGGGGAGGGGAGCGTATTTCAGACTACATTTTTTTATCCGTGACGTTACACCCAAAAAGCCTTTTGATTATAGATGAAAAAAGTTCATGCTGTATCATCCAGACATATCTTACAGATCTGTAAGCTCCCATTCACCGGATTGTAAGGTTGGGATGCTATGATTCACTCAATCCGGAACAGCAGCCATTGAAGTGACCTGTTTCCTTATGGGAACAGGCTGATCATCCGAAGAGCTTTGCCGTACCGGATTACTTTTGAATCATTCAGAAAGGCAGGTTATCGCAATTGGAAATCTTAAAGGTAGAAAACTTAAGCAAAACGTATGGCAGCGGCGAAGCGCGTGTGGATGCCTTGAAGCACGTATCCTTCTCCATGCAGAGAGGAGAATTCGGCATGGTAGTAGGGGTATCCGGCTCCGGAAAATCAACGCTTCTGAACTGCATCGGCGGTCTGGATGAGGCCAGCGCCGGAAAGGTATTTTTAAACGGGCAGGACCTGTTTGCCATGGGAGAAAATGAACGCACCATCTTCCGCAGGCAGAACATCGGCTTTATCTTTCAGTCCTTTCACCTGATCCCGGAGCTGAACGTGGAGCAGAACATTATTTTCCCGCTGCTGCTGGATTACAAAAAGCCGGACCAGGGCCGGGTGGATGAGATCCTGCAGGTGCTGGGGCTGGAAAATCGGAGGAAGCACCTGCCGGGGCAGCTTTCCGGGGGACAGCAGCAGAGAGTGGCCATCGGACGGGCGCTGATCACGCGGCCCGCCCTGGTCCTGGCCGACGAGCCCACCGGAAACTTGGATTCTCAGAGCAGCCAGGATGTGATGGACCTTCTGTGCAGGGCGTCCCGCCATTACCAGCAGACGGTCCTGATGATCACCCACAACAGGAACCTGACTGCGTCGGCGGACCGGGTATTTCGTGTCGCGGACGGGGAACTTTCGGAGCTGGGAGGTGCGTCAGAGTGAAGCATTATCTGGACTTGATCAAAATCTCGGCAAGGCAGCACCGGAAGCAGAACCGAATGACCAGACTGTGCATCGTGCTGGCCGTATTCCTCGTTACTGTGATCTTCGGAATGGCGGACATGGAAATGCGCTCCCAGATGATCCAGGCAGTCAAATCCTATGGAAACTGGCATGCGGCCTTCGTGCTGGATGAAGAGCATGGGACATTGCTGAAAGCGCGTCCGGAGGTAAAAAGCAGTGTGCGGTACGGGGTGCTGAATTACCGTTTAGAGGACGGCTATCAGATCCTGGGGGTGGAAACTGCGGTCTGCGGGTTTGACCCGGAGATGATGGAAATGTTTCCGGATGTGGAGATCCTGGAAGGGACGCTTCCGGGGAATGCCGGAGAGGCCGTGCTCAATGAGAGCGCAAAGACCCGCTTTGGGGTGCAGGTAGGGGATACCGTAGAAATGACGATCCCCCAGGGAGACACCCTGCAGTACCGGATTACCGGGATCGTCAAAGAAATGGCATTGATGGCGGAGCATGACGCGTTCGGCATGTTCCTGAACATGGAAGGATTTTCGGCGCTCCGCTCGGAAGAAACCGGGGCGGCCCGGGAAGAGGTTTATTATGTACAGTTTCGTCCCTACTGCAATATCCAGAAAGCAATCGGCGATATCAGCGCGCAGTTCGGCCTGAAGCCGGAGGAGGCGCGGCAGAATGTGAAGGTTCTTGCGCTGATGTTCCAGAGCCGGGATTCTTATATGATGCAGTTTTATTTTGTGGCAGCGGTTCTGGCCGTGCTTGTGATGATCGCCGGGATTCTGATGATCGCCGCAAGCATGAACAGCAACATTGCCCGGCGGACAGAGTTTTTCGGGATGATGCGCTGCCTGGGGGCCACCGGCAGACAGGTGACCCGATTTGTGAGGAGGGAAGCGCTGAGCTGGTGCAGGACTGCAATTCCGGCAGGTGTGATCGCAGGCATCCTGGTAGTCTGGGGACTGTGCGGGATGCTGCGCTTTTTAAGCCCCGGCTATTTTGAAGGACTTCCGGTGTTCGGAATCAGCTTTCCCAGTATGGCTGCCGGGATCCTCGTGGGCCTCCTCACCGTCTTGCTGGCGGCCAGGGCTCCGGCGAAGCGTGCGGCAAAGGTGTCCCCGCTGACCGCCGTTTCCGGAAACGCAGGCACCGTGCAGGCGGCAAAGCATGCGGCGAATACCCGTTTTTTCAAGGTGGATACGGCGTTGGGAATCCATCATGCCTCCGGCAGCCGGAAAAATTTTCTGCTGGTGACAGGCTCCTTTGCGTTCAGTATCATTTTGTTCCTTTCGTTCAGTACGGCTATCGATTTTATGCACCATGCGATCACGCCGCTGCGTCCGTCGGCGCCGGATATTTATATTAGTAAAGAGGATTACTCGAACCAGATCCCATCAGGACTGGACGAGGAGCTTGTAAACTATCCTGGAGTGAAGCGGGCATTCGGGAGAAGCTATGCGGAGTTTACCGTGCCGGCAGACGGGAGGACGCTGGATGTTATTTCCTATGAAGAACAGCAGTTTCAATGGGCAGAAAAATCCATGATGGAGGGCAGTTTGGAGGACGCAATGAACGGAAAAGGCGTGCTGGCCGTGTTCCGGGAGGAATATACGCTGCGGCTCGGAAGCAGTATCCTGGTGTCTGCCGGCGGAAAGGAGTGGGAGCTTCCTGTGGTGGGCGTGCTGGGAGACGTTCCGTTTTCTTACGGAAAATCCGGGGATACGGAAGTTTCGGCCGGCATGGTCATCTGTTCGGAGGAATTTTTTCAGAAGCTGACCGGGGAATCGGGTTATGCCGTGATAGACATTCAGCTGGAACAGAACGCGGACGACGCACAGGTGCAGGAAATCCGGCGGGCATGTGAGCAGGCGTGCGGAGGCGGCTTCGTGTATTCTGACAAAAGGATCGGCAATCAGGAGGTCAAGGGGGCCAGCTATTCCATGTCTGTATTCCTCTATGGATTCCTCGGCGTGATCGCCTTGATCTCCTTTTTCAATATCATCAACTGTATCTCCATGGGTGTGTCCGCGCGGCTGAGAGAATACGGCGCCATGCGCGCGATTGGGATGAGCGTCCGGCAGGTGATCCGGATGGTTGCTGGCGAGGCCCTGACCTATACGGCTTTTGGAGTATTGTTGGGATGCGCCGCCGGGCTGCCGCTGAACCGGATGCTGTTTATGGCGCTTGTGACCTCCCGCTGGGGAGAAGCGTGGAGTCTCCCGGTATGGGAAATGCTGGTCATCGTGATGATTATGATCGGCTCGGTCTGCGCGGCGGTCGCAGGGCCGGCAGGGCAGATCCGGAAGATGACGGTGGTGGATACGATCGGGGTGTAGTGCAGGCCGGCCTATATCCCGCTTCGGCTGCATCTATCTTTGCGGCTGATATATGTACAATATCATATAATGGAGATAAGGAACTTCTGAAGACCTCTATAAAAAATAAAAATATGGATGATTACGCAAGAAGCGCGATGCTGAAAGTCGTGGGACAGCTGCATCTGGATGGAGAGTTTGGGAAAGAAGAGCTTCAGGAGCTGATCAGAGAGATTGTATATAATGAAGAAGAAATCGGAGATTATATTTATACGGAGCTGATATATACGATGTGCGGATGTCATTTTGTGGAAATGCTTCCGGAGATCAGGCGCCTTTTTGAAGACGGCAGGATAGATGGATTCGCTTTTGAAGGATATGCAGAATGTGTAGATATGATGTTTCGATATAATAAGGAGGCGTTCTGCAGATCACCGATCCATGCGGCCGATATGCTGCGGAGCTGGTCTATGTTCGAACAGCCGGAGCAAAATGAGCTCAGCCAGAAAGAGATGGAAAAGCTTCTTCGCAAGGCGGCAGCACAGTACAATAAGCCGGAGAAGAAGGTCAAGATCGGAAGAAATGATCCATGTCCCTGCGGGAGCGGGAAAAAATATAAGAAATGCTGTATGAATAAGCCGCAGTCCCCTGTGGATCTGGTGGAAAGCGAACAGGAAAAGAAAAAGTGGCTCGAATATTATCCGGCTTCGGCAGAAGAGCGGCAGGAGGGCAGGGTTTATCTGGAAGATTTTTATGACAGGGAGAGCATAGAGATTGATAAGCTCATTTATCTGGCTCTGAAACACCGTGCAATTCCGATATGGCAGAGAGAGGCAGATGAAGCAGTGGAACATAGAAAAAAGGTATATCTGTCAGAAGCTTTTTCAAAATTTTTGGAAAAAACAGAGAAGGAAGGTATAAAGACATTTCAGGAATATGACGAAAAATATATTATACATTATCCGTGTGAAGAGTGGCTGCAGGTTCTCCAGAATTTGTCAAAAAATGATGACAAAGAACTTTTCGATTCTGTCACGGCATGCTGTAAGAAAATGCAGGGATTATGATGTTATAAATGTTTAGAGGAGGTGTTTGTTTTGGATTTTTCTGTGATGCAGTCAATAGGCATGTATACAAAAAATATGGAAATGCAGATGAAGTGGAAGCAGAAGAAAGCGAACAATGACTTCACTGCTGACGGAAGTACAAAATTAAGCGATCCAACTGCGCGCCAGGCGGAAGAGATCCGGGAGGCACAGGCAGACGGATCCTCCAAGCTTTCTGCGCAGATCAGGACGAAGCTGGCAGCCGGTAAGAAGCTGACGCGGGAGGAAATGGATTATCTGCAGAAGAATGATCCCCAGACATATCAGAAAGCAAGAGCCATAGAAGAAGAGCAGAAAAGCTATGAGGAGGAGCTTAAGAGATGCAGGACAAAGGAAGACGTCCAGCGTGTGAAAATGAACCATACGGCAGCTTCTTTAAGCACAGTGAACAATGTGAAGAATAATCCGGCTATACCGGAAGGCGCGAAGCTTGGGATTATGTGGCAGGAACTGATGAAGACCAGGGCTTTGGAAGAGACGATGGGGGAATTTGTAAAGAGCGGCAGATACGCCCAGCTTCCGACCGAAGCAGAGAAGGCAGAGGCAGAAAAGGCGCTCAAGGAAGCAAAAGAGGCGGAACTTGGGATGGAAGATTCCGTGGAAAGCACGGAAAAAGCGGACAATGACGAGAAGGAAGCCAATACAGACCGCGCGGTGGACAATGGCGGGAAGGAAGTCAATACGGACCTCGCGGCGGACAATGGCGGGAAGGAAGCAAATGCGGACCACGCGCCGGAAGGGATTCCAGAGGATGCCGGAAAGGATGCTCCGCTTCATGATTCCGTACAAAAGGACAGAATGGTTTTACAAGAACGCAGGATGACTGTCGCGGAAGCGGAGACAACGCCGGAAGCTCTGAAAGTAAAGCGGGCTAAAGCTCGTGCGGCATACAAAGCGAATCAATCCGAAATTCCGGAATCGGTTATGGACCTGAAAAAATAGGTCATACTGCGCGCAGGATTGATCTGCCGCTTCACGGCTGCGGCTGGCGCGATACTTACGGCAGATTTTATCGGCCGTGAGTATAAAATAACTTATTGGAAATGTAGTTACAGGTCACGGGTTTACCAGTGGCCTGTAACTATGTCAGCTTTGAACCTCTCGGATGTCACATTAGAAACTGTTCAGGCGCTCTCCGAAGGTGTATAATGCACAAAACTGTACTGGGAGGAACGCAAAAATGTTTGAACAATGGATTACAAATGGAACCGCGAAACCATTTTACGCAAGAAAGGAGCTTACGCTTGACAAAGCGGTAAAGAGAGCTGAAGCAAAGGTCTGCGGACTTGGACAGTTCCAATTTTATATCAACGGGAAAAAGGCAGGTGACCACGAGCTGGATCCTGCGTGGACAGATTACCGGAAGCTGATCTATTATGTCACCTTTGACGTGACAGACATACTGCGTCCCGGAAAAAATGTGATCGGCGCAGAGGTGGGAAACGGCTGGTTTATCAAGTGCGACGAGCATTATACATTTACATTTCCGGGATTTATGCCGCCCAATCCGAATCCTTACCGGCCCGGCGCAAGCTGCCTGATCCTGGCAATGGAGCTGGATCTGGAATATGAGGACGGCACCCGGGATCTGATTGCGGCAGACGACAGCTTCAAGGTGAAGGAGCATCCGGTTATCATGAGCAATGTCTACGGCTCGGAGACGATAGACGGGGGGCTCCGTCAGGCTGGCTGGCGCGAGACCGGATTTGACGACAGCGCGTGGCAGCAGGCAGAGTATGTGCCGGAGGAGGAGATCCCCCGGGCGGACATCCTGGAGCAGACTATGCCGCCGGTGAAGGTCATAAAATCCTATGAAGGGAAGCTGCTGCATCGGGTAAGGCACCATCGGGATATTTTCGATTTCGGACAGAATATGTCCGGCATCCTGGAACTGGAAGCCAGGGGAAAGGCCGGGGATGAAATCCGGATCTATCCTGCCGAAAAGCTGGATGAAAACGGAGATGTGGATCAGGTGGCGAAGAACTGGATCACCGTGGATTCCTGTATCACCTTCATCATCGGCCAGGATGATGTGTGGGAAAAATTCCGCATGACCTTTACCTATTTCGCGGGGCGGTTCGTGGGCGCGGAAGCATGTGGTTCCGCAGAGAGCGGGAGCATGCCGAAGCAATTGGACTGCCGGGATCATGACGCGGAAGCAGGCGGCTCCGCAGAGAGCGGGAGAATGCCGAAGCAACTGGACTGCCGGGATCATGACGCGGAAACCTGCGGTACGATTCAGATCCGGAACCTCACCGCCCATGCGATCACCAGCGCCCATAAACGCTCCGGCACATTTACCTGTGATGACGAGCGCTACAACCAGATTTATGACATGATCGAAAAGACCGTGGAGGCAAATATGGTAGGCGTTCACACCGACTGCCCCACCATTGAGCGTTTTGCCTGGCAGGAGCCGAACCACCTGATGGCAGGTTCCATTTTCTATATGAAGGACGGGAAAAAGCTGTGGGAAAAATTCCTCCGGGACATGCGGTACGCACAGCACACGAAAGAAGACTATTTCTTCGATTATGCGGGTGAAAAAATTTATCCGGGAGACGGGCTGATGCCCTCCCAATGCCCCTGCTACATCCCAAATGTGATCCCGGTGCCGGGGATGGGGAGTTTCTACGATATCATTCCCTGGGGAAGCACCTGTATCCTGGGAACTTACTGGCACTATCAGTTCTATGGGGACCGGCAGATCATCGAGGATAATTACGAAGCCGGAATGCGTTACTTCCGGCATCTGCTGACAAAGGTGAATGCGGATGGATTTATCAACCATGGGCTTGGGGATTGGGGAAATCCAAAAAATGAACTGGCCCGTGAAAATATCGAGACTGCGTTTCTCTATGCGGATGCGGTATGTCTTGCGGAATTTGCCCAGGTGCTTGGAAAGGCGGAGGATCGGAAGAGTCTGCTGGAAAAAGCGGAGGAGATCAGGGCGAATTATAATGAAAAGCTGATGACGCGGCATCCGGAGAAAGGGTTCTGGTGCTATCAGTGCGCTGCCGGGGACACGACCCGCAATGAGTGTCTCGGCGGGGGTGATGGATCGGGGGGAACAGAGGACCGGAAAGGTGCGGCACATCCTGCGGATCCAGATGGATCAGATGGGCATGATACAGCGGCAGCTGCCCGCCCGGAGGAAATTTTGCTGACACAGGCGGCGCAGGCGCTGCCGCTCTTCTGGAATATGGTGCCGGAAGACAGGAAAGCGGATGTGGTCCGGGCATTGCGCTATACATTGGAAAGAGAAGGCGCGTTTATCGCCGGAGAAGTGGGTCTGCCGTATATCATCCAGTGCGCGAGGATCTACGGAATGAACGAGCTGGTCAGCCGGTTCATTCTGCGGGAAACACATCCCAGCTATTATGCGTTTATCCTGGACGGAGAGACTACATTGGGAGAATATTGGGAGAGCAATCCAAGAAGCCACTGCCATGATATGATGGGGCATATCATCGAATGGTATTACAATGGAATTGCGGGGATCATCCCGGAGGCACCGGGCTTTGCCAAAGTCACGATCCGCCCGTATCTGCCGGAGAGCATGCATGAATTTTCCTGTACCTATCAGTCGGCGCATGGTCGGATTAAGGTTCATGTGAAAGAGACAGAGACGGAGATCCTGCTGGAGACGGAAGTGCCGGAAGGGGTAGAGGCAGCCATCGATGTGTCCAATCTGGAAGCGGCAGGGAAGAAGGTTGTGGCATGAATGAGAAAAATGCGGCTGCATTCGCAGACGCAAGAGTGCGGTAGCACGGATTTTGCGAATGGATATGCAGGTTATTTCCCAGCAGTTCCTTAGATTTATAACAGACACCGGTTGCATGGAGGCATGCGGCCGGTGTCTGTTTTAGCGTCTGTTTGAAGTTTGTTTTCTGTAAACGTACTTGTTTTTCCGCCAGTAACTTTTTTAAACGTTCAATTTCTTGATCCTTCTGAATAATAGTTTCCTTTTGAACATCAATTTCTTCTTGCGTCTCATCAATCATAAGCTGCACCGTATTTCGGTCCAGTATCATACCAGACCAGCCGGAAAAATACAAGTGCAGAATTTGAAAAATCTGAAACCTTTCCCGCCTCCGGATTAGTTTAACTGGAGAATCAGATCCGTGATCCGCCGGATGCAGAAGGGCGCATTCATCCCCTGCGCCATTGATGAATTTGCGGTCCGGGAAGCGGATAGAGAATTTCGTTTTGAAAATATGAATTACTGTCATTTCACAGAAATACTCTTAAGCTTAAAGAAAGAGGGCATACACATATAAAAATTCTTTTTTATTCAGGTATTAGCATAGATCCTTTAAAAAGCAATATAATATCAACCACTGGTTGAAGAGCCGATGGAAATCTCAACAGGGCGTCCATTGCGGCCAGGAAGAATCCAGAATAAAATAAGGATAAAGGTAAGGGATGTATGAAAAACATAATGTCAAAAAACATACTGCGATTGAGAAAAGAAAAAGGATATACGCAGAAAAAATTGGCGGATTTGATGCAGGTCAGCGCACAGGCAATATCCAAATGGGAAACAGGCCAGTCTTATCCAGATATCGAATTACTGCCCCGGCTGACAGATGTACTGGAAACGAATATAGATACGCTCTTAGGGCATATTCCAGGTGACAATAAAAAGACCATCTACAGTGAAGTCTATAAGGATGATGATTTTTATTGGGGATTACAGCCGAATGAGCTTTGCTATGACGTGCTGAAGCTGTATCCGCCGAATGGGCACGTGAAGTTGCTTGAAATAGGGTGCGGAGAGGGAAAAGATGCATTATTTTTTGCAAGAAACGGCTATGATGTGACTGCCTTTGATATTGCTCACAGTGCAATTGATAAGGTGTACAGGCTTGCCGACAGATACCGGGTATTTATCAAAGCATTTCGGGCAGACATCAAGGAATACAGACTGGAGGATGATTTTGACATCATTTATTCCAGCCGTTCCCTGCACCACATGAGGCCGGATTTCAGAAAAGAAATTATTACGGATTATCAGGCGCATACGAAGCCAAATGGAATTAACGCTCTGAATGTCTACGTAAAGAAACCGTTCATCGGACCTCCGCCAGAAAAAGACCAGTTCGCATACTTGTGGAGCACAGGAGAGATATTCAGCCTGTATGCCGACTGGGAATTGAAGTGTATAGATGAGGTGATATATGATTGTTCGTCTTCCGGGATTCCACATAAGCATGTCATTGACATTCTTGTAGCGCAGAACACAATAAGAAAAAAGGGGGATTAAGCTAAAAATACAGTGCTCTGGGTTCGGGTTTTCAATGTGTGTCGATAAAAGCTATTCAAGAAAAAATTTAACAACTGCTGTTCATGTTATGAGCCGTAATAGTAAAAGCAAAGCTATTTCATGGGCTCAGGCAGTCAGTAAATCAAGAGAGGAGAAATTTATGAGAAAAAAGAAAAAATGGATGTCCTTGCTGCTGACATTCGTACTATTGGTATCTTTATGTGCTTGCGGAGGAAAGGCGGAGACTGACGCAAAGGAGGTAGAAAAGAAAGAGGATACAGCTGCGAACAGCCAAGATACAGAGGAGAAAGTTTCCGGAGAAAAAGCTTCAGGGGAGACATACCTTCTGCGTGCGGCAAATACGAACAATGAAGACTCCTATTCCGGCAACCTTACAAAAATGCTTTTCGATATGGTGGCGGAAAAATCAGACGGACGTGTGGTACCGGAATATTATTTCAGCGGAAGTCTGGGGGATAAAAGTGCCTGCATGGAGGGAATGCTTGCCAATACGATTCAGGCGGCAGACCTGGCTGCGACAGATCTGGCAGTCTATGAACCTGGCTGGTCTGTATTTGCTTTGCCGTTTTTGTTTGATGGAGATCCGGATACGGAGCTTGCCTGCTATCAGGATGAGGAATTTTTCGACTATCTGGATCAATCGCTGCAGGAAAAGGGATTTAAGCTTTTGCTCTTTTATACTACAGGGTATAGAAATCCATTGAATACGAAGCGGGAAATCCGAACACCGGAAGACGCGAATGGGATCAGGCTCCGTGTACTTCAAAACACATATTTGGCAAAATCCTTTGAACTCATGGGATTCTCTCCGGTTACGCTGGGCTGGAGCGAGGTATATTCCGCACTTCAGCAGGGAACCGTGGACGGTGCGGAACAGAGTGCATCGCTGCTTTTAGATAATCAGCTGGCGGATTATGGAAAGCATCTTACTGTGATCGATGCAATTGGAATCTGCGGAACTTTTGTAATGAGTCTTGAATATTATAACAGCCTTCCGGAGGATATTCAGCAGATTATAGATGAAAGCAGCAGAGAAGTGATGGACTGGGAATGGAAAGATTTCAGCGGCTATGAAGCAGAAGCAACCGAGGCGCTGATCGAGAAGGGAGTTACGATCACGGAACTGACAGATGATGAGAAGCAGGTATTTATCGACAAAATTGCCGGAGTGAAGGATCAGATGTTTGAGGAAACACCGGCAACCAAAGCATTTTACGAAGAGATCCAAGAGGCTCTTGAACGGACGAAATAGCAGAAAGGACGTGGTTCCATGAAACAACAGAAGGATTTCAGAGATACAACATTTATGCGCATTTTTTACAAAATAGAAGATGCCGTGACAATATTGTCACTGTCTGCAATACTGATATTGACCTTCTATAATGTAGTCCTGCGTTTTGTATTCAGAACTTCCAGCCTTTGGTCAGATGAACTCATCAGTGTTCTCATGGTTTTAATGGCAATGCTTGGTATGGCCATCGGGGTAAAGGAAAATTCTCACAGTTCCCTGGAAAGTCTTGTGTGTAAGCTGCCGGCAAGGCTCCAGTCTGCCGTATATATTTTCGACGGAATCATCGTGGCAATATTTTTGAGCGTTGCAGTGTACGGAAGCTTCCGATTTCTCGGCACGGTGCAGGGGCAGAAAATGGTAATCCTTCCGTGGCCGGTATCGATTGTGTACAGCTTTGTCCTGTTAGGGTGTGTGCTGGCTCTTTTTGAACATACGGTCAATGTAATTGCGGCAATCAGGAAAAAAGAGTGCAGATTTATATCCCTGGAAGAACAGATGGAGAATGAATCCACATTTGAGCAGGGAATCTGAGAGCCAGAACAGTTCTTGAAAGGAGGCAATTTATGACAATTTTTTTACTGGCACTCATTTTGATCGCAGCTATTTTTATAGGAATTCCAATCACTTGGGCGCTTGGCTTCAGCGGACTTGTGGGGCTGCTTCTGCTGGGAGGGAATCCTCTGACGCTGATACCGCAGTCTCTGTACAATGGGGTGGCATATTTTCCACTATTATCAATCCCGTTTTTCTTCTTTGCCGGAGAAATTATGAATAAGGGCGGGATTACAAAAAGGCTGATTAAGCTTTCTTCGCTGATCGTCGGCCGGGTTCCCGGTTCCCTGGCGTATGTCAATATTCTGTTCAGTATGTTTTTCGGCGGGATTACAGGATCTTCTGTGGCGGATGTATCATCAGAGGGGCCGATTCTGATTCCGGCTATGACGGAAGACGGATTTTCGAAAGATGAATCTGTGGCGATCACCGTTGCCTCATCTATCATGGGACCCATCATACCGCCAAGCATTATCATGGTGATTTACGGAAGCGTGATGAATGTGCCGATCGGGGCTCTATTTATGGGAGGTATCATTCCTGGGATATTAATTGCGGCTGGATTAAGCTTCGTCGTATTCCTTCGGAATAAAAAATATCATTTTCCGGTGCGGACGGAGCGATATTCAAAAGAGCAGGCGAAAGAAATTATTCTGCAGGGGATTCTTCCGCTGGGAATGCCGGTCATTATCATGGGCGGGATTCTATCCGGGATATGTACCGCCACGGAGGCCGGATGCCTGGCTGTAGTTTATGCCATCCTGGTATCGTGCTTTATCATGAAAACGGTGAGCCTCCAGGAGCTTCCGGCGATGCTGCTAACCAGCGCAAAGCTGACCGGGACAGTTCTCATTATCATCGGCTGTTCAAAGACCTTAAGCTGGGCGCTTACACTTCTGCAGGTCCAGAAGAGCCTGGCAGTATTCTTTACCGTGATCATCAGCAACAAGCTGGTATTCCTGCTCTGCATTAATCTATTATATTTATTTATGGGCTGCTTTATGGAACCGGCCTCCGCTCTGCTGATGTTTGGGCCGATCCTTGCGCCGATTGCTGTGACTTATGGTATTAATCCGATTCACTTTGGATTGATATCCTGTATAAACCTGAACCTGGGAAATGCAACACCACCGTTGGGACAGAGTCTCTTTGTGGGCTGCAAGGTGGGTAAGGCATCTATTGGAAAGGTGTCTGGAAAACTAATCCCATACTTGGCGGCAGAATTGATCGTACTGCTGTTGGTAACATATGTCCCGAAGATAGGGCTGTTTTTGCCGGAGATATCAGGACTGTTAAGTTAACGAAAAAATAAAAGGTAACTGTGAAACAATCAGAAAAGAAGGAGTTTAATTTATGGAAAAATATTTGGAGAAATCAAGGGAAATCCCGGTAAGAGGTACATATGACGTTATCGTAGCAGGCGGAGGAACCGCCGGATTTGCGGCAGCGATCTCAGCGGCAAGAAGAGGCAGCAGTGTTCTCGTTGTAGAAAGGATGAATTGTCTTGGCGGTCAGATGACGGCCGGAATCATGGGAATTTTCTGTGCGATCAATGACCAGGAAAAGGTAGTGGTCAAAGGATTGCCGGAAGAGTTTTTTGACGAATTGTATGAGCTTGGCGGTGTAAATGACGGTCTGCTTGGATATGAAGAGTGTAAAAAAGTGGCTCAATTTATTGATTATGACGCAGAGGCGGCGAAGTCTTTGGCTAACGAATATGTTCTCCGTGAGCGTGCAAAAGGACACACACTAGACATATTATATGAGACCTGGATTTCAGATGCGATTACAACAGACGATAAGGTGCGTGGGATCGTAGTAGAAAATAAAACAGGACGCAGCGCATATTACGGAAAATGTATCGTCGATTGTACGGCGGATGCGGATATCTGTGCATGGTCCGGAGCAGAATACGATCAGCTCCCGACAGAAGAGCTTCATCCTGTAACATTGATCACAAAGCTTGCCGGGGTCGATAAGCAGAGAGTTTTGGATTACTATTATAAGGAGCATCCCGAGTGGGTTCACAACTCTCCGACGCAGGGATGGGCTGAGGGCATCTTCCACAAATTCGGAATCGGCGGTGAACTGGAAGGTGTTGAACTTCCACCGGAACTGGAATATTTACGAAGTTGGTTCATGCTGATCTATGAAAGTCCGCGGGACGGGGAAATGTATCTGAATATGACCGGTGAATTTCATGTGGACGGTACAAAAGCAGAGGAGATTTCTGATGCGATCACGATTTCGCGCAAGCGGATTGACGAATGTGTCAGCGTATTGAAAAAAATTATCCCTGGCTATGAAAACGCATATATCCTGGCAACGGCATCTATGATGGGAATCCGCGAAACCCGTCAGGTGAAAGGAATCTATAAGCTGACAGAGGAAGACCTGTTTGCATTCCGCAAATTTGACGATGCCATTGCATCCATGAGTGCGCCGATCGGACATCATACGGCTGACGGTGAGAGTGCGGTATTCCAGAATCCAAGTAAAGGCAGATCCTTTGACATTCCTCTCCGCTCATTGGTTCCTGTAAAGATAGACGGTCTGATCGTGGCAGGCCGGTGCATCTCTGCATCTCATGACGCAATGGGGGCAACGCGGATCATGCCAGGCAGTATGAGTATCGGACAGGGAGCCGGCGTAGCGGCTTCATTGGCTGCAGAGCTTGGTGTAGAGCCGCGTGATATTCCGGCAGATAAGTTGAATGCGGCGCTGCTGGAGCAAAATGTAAATATTCAGAGAGAGGACTAGCAGGCGAGGCGGCCGTAAAGAATACGGCCGCTCAGTGGATAACGTAGAAATCAGGAGAACGGGAATGTCAACATTGAAGAAAAAATTAAGAAATTGCGAACCTGTTGCCGGGACGCATGTATTTCTGAAGGACCATTGTATCTCTGAGATGCTTGCGTCTGTCGGCTATGATGTGGTATGGATAGACACGGAGCATACGGCGATTGATTATTCAATCCTGGAAGAGCATATCATTGCAGCCCACTCCGGCGGTACGGATTCGATCGTACGGATTCCGTGGAATGACCATGTTCTTGCTAAAAGAGTTTTGGAAATGGGCGCAACCGGAATTTTGTTTCCAACCGTAAATACACCGGAAGAACTGGA
This sequence comes from Lachnospiraceae bacterium, assembly GCA_009911175.1. Next base: position 17,116 of record QXWX01000021.1, read on the forward strand.
GTCGGCAATGAAAGCGACCCTATATCCTCCTGAGGGAATACGGGGATTTGGACCGATGCGTGCTATTCGATACGGCGTGGACGATTCGATGGAATATGTAAAACGCTGTAATGAGGAGCTGGTTCGATTTATCCAGATCGAATCCTATATTGCAATAGAACATCTGGAGGAAATGGCAAAAAATCCGTATGTAGACTGCTTCCTATTTGGACCGAATGACCTGTCCGGCTCCATCGGACGTCTGGGCGATGTTTTCGGAAAAGAGACAACAGAGCTCATCCGCAGAGGGATTGCAATACTGAAAAAAAGCGGTAAGTCCATAGGCGTGTCAAGCGGAGATTGGAATCCAAAGACGATCCAATACTGGCATGATATGGGGATTAACGTGCTTTTTATGGGAATTGACTATCTGCATCTTTTAAAGGGGGCGCAGGATGAGCTTTTCGAAATACGGAAAATTCAAGGCGGAAGAGAAACATGATTATTGATAATTTAAAAAATTTCAGCTTGTATGAAAAGATGGATCCACTGTTTAAGGCTGCATTTGATTTCCTGCGCAGTCTGGAAGGGAGAGATCTTTCAGAAGGAAAATACTCCATTCTCAATGATGAGGTGTATGCAAATTTATTTTCCTATGATACGATGGAGCCAGAAAAATTAAAGTACGAATATCACAGGAAATATGCCGATATCCACTATATTCGAAAAGGGGAAGAATGCATTTATTGGAGCAGACCGGGAATACAGCAGCCAGATGATTACAATGCAGAAACAGATGTCGGTTTTCTTACAGATATATGCGGTACTGCAATTCCTGTAAGGGAAGGGGATGTTGTGGTTCTATTTCCGGAAGATGTACATAAGCCGAAGTGTATCCGGTTGGATTCCTGCCGCGTAGAAAAGGTGGTTATTAAGGTGAGGCTGGAAGAGTAGGGGCAGGATTTCCGCAGGTTTTGTATATGGGGAAGATATAGTGAGCGCCAGATAAATCTGTCGCTCGCTATATCGTGATGCGCGTAGCCGCATGAGGAATTATGCCGCTTTGCGGCTTCAGCAGCAAACCGAACCTACCGGCTTTAGCCGGTAGTAGTTCAGTTTACTACTTCCCTTTTCATTCAACATCCTTTCAGGCATCTTCAATGATACAAGTATGCCTGTGTCTATCTTTCCCCGCCCCTTTTTCATAACTGATCCCCACCAGCAGAATCCGTCCCCCATACTCCGCAAGCGCCGCCGGATATCTCTTTTCTTTGATCTGCCCGATGGCACCCTTTGCGGATTGATTCCATTTCAGTTCAATGACAAGCGCAGGCATCGGCGATGCTTTCTTTGGAAAATAGACAATATCCGCATATCCATCCCCGGCCGGCAGTTCTTCAAATTTGAGATAATGATCTTTATAACTGAAATACGCCAGCTTGATCACACTGCGAAGTGCCTGTTCGTCATTATAGTAAAGAATTGCGGTTTCTTCTGCATGGATCTTCTGAATCTGCGCGGCAACAGCCTCCGCATTTTTATGGACGGTATCAAAAATGAGCTGTTCGCTTTCACGGATCCGCCGGATCGTATCATCCCGCTTCACCTCACGGATCGCACGGGCAAATTCCAGCCGGATCTCCTCATTCGGAATATGCACCTGCTTCGATTCCTCATCATAGGCAAGATATCCCAGATGGATCAGCAGCGTGAGCACATCATCCCGGTTCTGAAAGGTGATCAGGTCATTGGAAAATCCGCTGGTATCCACCGGAACATCAATGCCGCCGAGCAGCTTTGCGATTGCCGCCGACAGGCCGTCAAAATCCAGACTGATATAGCCCATCAGATTTTTCGCGGCAGAGCTTTCGGTCCAGTAGGAATAAAATTTATTGCTTCGAATAGCTTTCATGACGGAATTTGGATTATAGACTGACCCTGCCGGATCGAGGGTATATCCGTCGTACCATTGCTTCATCAAGGAAAAATCCCGGTGATATTCTGCGCAGAGCTTTTGCACGTCGGCTTCCGTAAATCCTGCATATTCCGCAAATTCCATGGGGCAGACCATGGAATATTCCTGAAAATCGGAGATGGCGGACTGTGAACCGTCTTTTTTGACAGGCAGGATCCCGGTCATATATGCGGCGGCAAATATCCGGGCTGTGGTGCCGCTGCTCTTAAAGAGCGTGCGCAGAAATGCCAGATACTGCTTCTGGACCTCGGGTGTTTCCCGGATGGGAGCATCCCACTCGTCAATGATCATAATGAATTTATTTCCCGTCAGTTCGGTGGCATTGATCAGGGTGGTGGAAAAGGATTCGTCCTTTTTTAAGTCTGGATAGGCATTGGAAAGCTCTTCTGTGACCTTGCGCCTGATAAAGGACGGAAGCTCCTCCTCTCCGGACTCTCCCATAATATTCGTAATATCAAGATAGATCACATCAAACTGATTCCGATATTTCCGATCATTCTCCATATCATCCGCGGCAATCTCCAGGTCGTCAAAAAGCTCCGAAGAATCGCAGGTCTTATCGTAATACGCGCACAGCATCTGTGCGGCAAAAGATTTTCCAAAGCGGCGCGGCCTGCTGACACAGGTCAGCCTTCGGGGCGTATCGATGGTGCCGTTGATCAGATGGATCAGTCCACTTTTATCTACATAGATATCATTCCGGATACCGCGAAAGCCATGATTGCCGGGATTCAGATAGGTTCCCATGGGTGCTCACCTCCTGCTGACATTATAATATTTCCGCAGGGGTTCTGCAATATGAAAAATGAATCTCCAAACCCATCAGAAGTGTGCTAAAATAAATCTATACTGTGCGGCAGATTTCATCGGCCGTGAGCACAACTAAAAACAAAGCTCTATACAGAGACTTCAGGAAAGGAATTTTACTATGATTGATTTTGAAAACGGCAGCTTCGTGAAGCTTATGAAAACGGATTCTGTAGGAAAAGGGATTGACCAGCTTTTGATTCCGGGAGAAACGATCATCGGAAGCTACAAGGGAATCCGCGATTCCGTCACATTTACCGACAAGCGTGTCATTGCGGTCAACGTACAGGGACTGACAGGGAAAAAGAAGGATTACACCTCGCTCCCCTATTCTAAGATACAGGCGTTTTCCGTAGAGACATCCGGCGTATTTGACATGGACAGCGAATTGGAGCTGTGGTTCAGCAGCATCGGGCTTGTCAAGTTTGAATTCAGCGGAGGCAGCGATATTGTAAAAATAGGACAGACCATAGCGGAATTTGTTTTATAGTAGGAAAGAATGAGCCTATTTTTAAAGAAAATTTAGTATATATCCGAAAAAAAGGTATGTTTTCCGGGTATTTACTTGAAAAAGAGGTGATGTTATGCTGTACTCCTATGCTCAATGTATGGAACGATATAGGAATGATCATTAAGGAACTGACCATGAACAAAACAACCCGACAGGAGGCAAATAAAAATGGACACATCAGCTTTTGAGAAAAACCTGCGGGAGAATGTAGAGTATGACCACACAGATATCCCGATCTACATCCGTACCTACGATCTGAGCGTATTTCCGGATATGCGCGTGGCCTGCCACTGGCACGATGACCTGGAGCTGATCTATATCTGGAAGGGGAGGATGCGCTACTGCATCAACGACAGCCATGTCGTGTTAAAAGAAAATGATACCCTGCTGGTAAATGTGCGCCGGCTCCACTACGGCTATTCCTATGCGGAAAAGGAATGCCGGTTTTCGTGTGTCCGGTTCCATCCGTCCCTGTTTGCCGGGAACCGGCATCTCCGCGAAAAATACATGGATCCCATCCTGGACAATGCAGCTTTGGAATACGTGCATTTTCATTCCGCGCAGACCTATGGCCGGGAGATCGCGGAACTGATCAAGCAGATCGTAAGCTGCAAGGCCGCCGCGGAAACGGCCTACGAAATGGAGGTGGTCGCTGTCATGCATATCCTGTGGTGCAGGCTCCTGCGGTATCGGGAGCTGTTCCCGGATCAGCCAGGCAAAGCGTCCGGCAGTCCGAGCCATGACAACGGCGGCCTGGAGATCCAGAAGCAGATGATGACGTTTGTTTACCAGCATTTTGGCGAAAATATATCCATTGAGGACATCGCCGTTTCCGCCCAGGTAAACCAGGACAGGTGCCGGCGCATTTTCAAGCAGTGCCTTCAGCAGACGCCGGTCCAGTTTTTAAATGCATACCGGCTGGAGGTCAGCGGAAATCTTCTGCGGGACACGGACCAGAGCGTCACGGAGATCGCCGAGCGCTGCGGCTACCGCCACAAAAGCCATTTTGCAAAGGCATTTTCAAGGTGCTACGGCTGCACGCCAAGGGAATACCGGAAGAAATATCAGGGAACAACATAACGCGTACTTCTGACGCAGGGGTTGATGTGATCTGGTATAACCCACGATAATTATCCACACCTTTCGCTTGTCTAAATTTCCATCTGCCGCGTCAGCTTCAATCGACGATGCTACCGGCATCGCCTCATTCAGCTTCCTTGCACATGGAAATTTATCCTGCGCGTAAGGTAGTGGTAATTATTGTGGGTTATACTAGTTTGAATCATCACAGGATCGTGACATTGCTGTGAGTGGATTGTGACATTTTCCTGTTATACTGAACATGTGCTCAAAAAATTCCTAACTGTACGGTTGGAAAAATCTGATATGATTCAGGAGGAAACAATTCATGAGACCCATTGTTTTAAAGGCCCGGGGCCTGAAAAAATATTATCGTTCAGGGGAAAATGTAACAAAAGCGCTGGACGGCATCGACATGGATATCTCTTACGGGGAATTTGCCGCCATTGTCGGCACTTCCGGAAGCGGAAAATCCACGCTGCTCCACATGCTGGGCGGTCTGGACAGTCCCACCGAGGGTACGGTTCAGGTAGGAGATAAGGAATTGACCAGTATGAATGATGAAGAGCTGGCGGTCTTCCGCAGGCGCAGCATCGGCTTTGTGTTTCAGCAGTACAATCTGGTGCAGACGCTGAATGTCCGGGAAAATATAGTTCTTCCGGTACTGCTGGATGGAGGAACGATCGATGAAGACTATTGCCGGGAGATCGTAACGCTTTTAAAGATTGATGAAAAGCTGGAGCAGTTTCCCAATCAGCTCTCCGGCGGGCAGCAGCAGAGGGTGGCGATCGCCCGGGCGCTTGCCGGCAAGCCGTCCATCGTGCTGGCAGACGAGCCGACAGGAAACTTGGACAGCAGGACCAGCCAGGACGTGATGGCATTTCTCAAGGCCGGCAACCAGCGGTTTCAGCAGACCATGGTGATGATCACCCACAACCCGGAGATCGCCCAGATGGCGGACCGCATCATCCGTATTGAGGACGGCCGGATCAAGTCCGGCGGAGCAGGACAATGGGGATCCAGCAGGATTGGTTCCATCGGAGCAGAGCAGCCGGAACCCGCGCGGATCAGCAGACAGCCGGAACCGGCCGGATCAGCCCGACCCAGCAGCGGAAAGGAGGCTCACACCCATGTTTCAGGTGAGAAATAAAGAGGTCATCCGCCTGCTCACAGGCCGGCAGATGAAGAAGAACCGGCAGAGAAATGCCATTGCCATCGGAGCCATCATCCTGACCTCCATCCTGTTTTCCGCGCTGTTTACGGTGAGCGGCGGGATTCTGGAAGTGGCGCGGCAGAGCATGATGCGCGCATCCGGAAGCTCGGCGCAGGCTGTGATCAAGTTTTTGTCCATGCCGGAATATGAGAATGTGAAAGCAGCCGGAGGATACGAGAAGATCGGATATTCCATCGTGACCGGGACCGGGGCGCACGAAAGCCTTCAAAAGCTCTATACGGAGGTCCGGTACGGGGAAACGTATTCGGCTCAGTCATTCCGATCATTTCCCACAGAGGGAAGGATGCCGGAAGAGAAAATGGAGATCGCCGTCCCCCGCCTTGTCCTGGACGCGATGGGGCTTCCGGATCGGCCTGGAAGCCGGATCGTATTTCCAATCATGGTTGACGGGACACTGCGCGAAGATACCTTTACCCTGTGCGGCGTCTGGGACGGGGATCCGGTTGCGCCCGCACAGCAGGTATGGGTATCGAAAGCCTACAGTGAGGAGATCGCGCCGACGCGGATGACCAGCTTTGGAGAGGGCATGCCTTATGAGGGAACGGTCATGGCGGACATTGATTTTTCCAATACCTGGAACCTCCAGGGAAAATGGGCAAATCTGATCGCGCGGGCCGGACTGCCGGAGGATACCCCGGGCGGGATCAACCCGGCATATTCGTCACTCAGCGTCGATCTCTACACGATCCTGACCATAGTCATCCTTCTGGCGGTCATCCTGGTTTCCGGCTACCTGATCATTTACAATATTTTTTATATTTCCGTCACCCAGGATATCCAGTATTACGGCCTGCTGAAAACCATCGGGGCTTCCGGAAAGCAATTGCGCCGGATCGTTCTGCGGCAGGCAATGGGCCTGTCCGCCGTCGGGATCCCCGCAGGGCTTCTGGCAGGATACGCCGTGGGATATCAGCTCCTTCCATACGTAGTGATGCTGTTCCTGCAGACCTATGAATTTGAGGATTATACGATATCTCCGGCAGTGCTGGCCGGGGCGGCGCTGTTCAGCCTGCTGACGGTGTATATCAGCTTCCGTTCGCCGGGACGGATTGCGGCATCCGTTTCCCCTGTGGAAGCGGTGCGCTATACCGGCGAGACCCAACAGAAGGGCGCGCCGGGGCGATGCCGGAAAAGCATATGGCAGTGTGTGGAAGCACATCGAAGCATCCTGTGGAAACGGAAAGCGCATATAAAAATGATGCGGAAGAAAAAAACAAGTACATTGGGATTCGGAAAATCCGCAAAGCAAAAGAATGCGCCTGCGATCCTTGCCCTCCGGAACCTGCGCCGTGACGGAAAAAAAGCGGTGCTGGTGATCCTGTCCCTCTTTTTAAGCATGACTCTTTTAAATACCACATACACCATCATCAGCGGATTTGACCTGGAGCAGTATGTGGAAACACAGACCAACGGTGATTTTGAGGTGACGGACTGGACGGTGGCCATGGCCGGACAATATGACAAGAACCTGGAAGGGATCGACAGCGGATTTGAAGAAGCAGTGAGCCGGCTTCAGGGGCTGACCCGGTTTGAAAAGGTCTATTGCGAGCTTGGACAGGCGGATCTTTCGGAGCACGCTCTGGAGCGCCTGGCCTGGGAAAACGAGCAGGGAAATGAATATACGGATATGTGCGACCTGGAAAGAGGACAGGAGCCGCTGTATGCTTACGCGGCTACGGGAACGCTGGTGGAGCATGCGGTATATACGGATGGAGAATTTGACGCGGAAAAATGGGCCCAGGGGACATACGTAGTCTATTGCGACGGCGCGCCCTGGTGGGGCGTGAAGCCGGAGATGCTGTATCAGCCCGGAGACAGGATCACTCTGGAGGGAAAGGAAGGGCAGAAAAAGGAATATACGGTGATGGCGGTCGGAGAGCTGCCCTCCACACTGACCGCGCGTATGGCTATCAGCATCGGGATCAACGTGATCCTGCCGGAGCAGGAATTTGCGGAGCTGTACGGTGAGAAACAGCCCTTAAGCGTGGTCTATGATGTGGAAAAATCTCATCGGGATGAGGCAGAAAAAATCACGGCGAAATGGATGGAAGACTCTGGCATGGTCTGCATTTCCTTTGAAACGCTGAAGGAAGAATTTCAGAAAACGAAGCAGGTGTTTACCATGATCGGCGGAAGCCTGAGCCTGGTCCTTGGGGCGATCGGGATCCTGAACTTTATCAATATCATGGTCACAGGAATTCTCACAAGACAAAAGGAGCTTGCCATGCTCAGCGCCGTGGGCATGGGCGGCAGGCAGATGAAGCGGATGCTGATCTGGGAGAGTGCGGCATACATCGGCAGCGCGTCGGTCCTGGCCGTCACGGCAGGCAATCTGCTGAGCTGGCTCATCTGTCAGGATGTGGTGATCCGGAATCAGTGGGCGTTTGCGTATCACTTTACGGTTGTTCCGGTGGCGGTGTGCCTGCCGCTCCTGTTGCTGGCAGCTTCGGCGGTGCCGCTGGTGTTCTATAAAAAACTGTGTGCGGGGAGCGTGGTGGAAAGGCTGCGGTATTGCTGAGGGGCCGGATGCCTTGCGGTAAAGTGCGAGGCGTCGTGAACAGTAACTAAGAATCTGCAAAGAAATAAAAAAACTGATAAAAAAAGATTAAAAAAGTCGAAAAATCTGTTATAATAGACAATAGCGTTTTGAAAACTACGCGGACATCGGCGCAAATGCGGCGCCGATGCTGCTGCGCAAGGGAGAGAAGATCATGCTGTTGTTATTTTTTGGTGTATGGATCATATTCAACGGGACAATTACTGCGGAGATTGCCGTGATCGGCGCAGTGATTGTCCTTTTCATGTTTGCGTTTATCTGCAGGTTTATGGATTATAGCCTGAGACAGGAGTTTCTTCTATATAAAAGAAGCGTCTGCCTTCTGCGCTATATCCTTGTGCTGATCATGGAGATCATCAAAGCGAATATGGCGGTCACCCGTCTGATCACGTCGAGCAGCGAGGTGGTGGAGCCGGTGATGGTGCGTGTCCATACGAATCTGAAATCCAAATTCTGCAGGGTGCTACTGGCCAATTCCATCACCCTGACGCCGGGGACGATCACGGTGTCGATGGATGAGGAAGAGTGCGTGGTACATTGCCTGGACAAGTCCCTCTCGGAGGGGATGGGGGATTCCGTGTTTGTGAAAATGCTGGAGAAGCTGGAAAGGATTGGTGAGTGATATGCGGATCATATTGGAACATTCGTGGATCTTTATCTCCATTTTCCTGTTTCTTGCGATCCTTCTGCTTTTGTGTCTGATCCGCGCCATCAAAGGGCCGACCATTGCCGACCGGGTGGTGGCGGTGAATATGATGGGAACCATTGTCATGGTGGTGATCGCCATGCTTGCCGTGTACATGGGAGAAGGATACCTTCTGGATATCTGCCTGATCTATGCCATGATCAGCTTTCTTGCGGTGGTGGTGCTGACCAAGGTGTACAGCGGCGTGCATCTGGAGAAGCTGGCCAAGCACAGGAAACTGAAGCAGGGCGAAAAAGCCGGGCAGACTGAAAACACCCGTGAGAGTGAATCCGGCAGAAAGCAGGCTGAAAACATCCCTGAGAGTGAATCAGGGAGAGGACAGACTGTGCAGATCCAGGAGGGAGAATATGAGGGAAATCCGGCAGAAAACATCCAGGAAGAAACAACGAAGATGCAAGGAACACTGGCGAAAATGAACCGGACTGGTGAAGCAGAAACAGCAGAAAAAGCAAGCGGGGAAAAGCAGCAGATAGCTGGCAGTATAACCCCGGAAAGGAGTGTCTGGCTATGATCCTGATCGAATGGCTGCAGTTTATTCTCGGCGTTGCGTTCCTGCTGGCCGGACTTGGCGTCTTTGCCGTACAGGTATTCGGCGTTTTTAAGTTTAATTATGTCCTGAACCGGATGCATGCGGCGGCAATGGGAGATACTCTTGGTATCGGCATTTCCCTGGTGGGCCTGATCATCCTGTCGGGATGGAATTTTGCCTCCCTGAAAATGGCGCTGATCATCGTATTTTTGTGGAATGCCTCTCCGGTATCCTCCCACCTGATCGCCCGCCTTGAGGCCACCACCAATCCACATCTGGAGCGGTGCTGTGAGCTGGAGGAAGGGGTCATGGAGCACCTCTGGGACGAGGATCAGAGAGAGATCATCTATGCGGATCAGAAAAAAAAGAATGCTGATAAAGTGGATCAAAATAAAGTGAACCACGACAAAGCAATCCAGCACAAAGCAGAGGAGGAAACGTAATGGCTGTATTTGAATATATCCTGATGGGCTTTCTGGTCATCTGCGCCATCTCCGTTAGCTTTTCCAGAAACCTTTTAAATTCCATCCTGATCTTCATGTCGTACAGCTTGGTCATGTCGATCATCTGGATCCTTCTGGAATCCCCGGATCTTGCCATTACGGAAGCGGCAGTGGGAGCCGGAGTGACCAGTGTGCTGTTCTTTGTCACATTGAAGAAGATCCATGCCCTTGGAGAGGAGGACGAGGAAACCGATGAGTAGAAAAATATCCGAGGAAGAATACAAACGTCAGCGGATCGTCCGCATGAAGCACTGGCTCAGCGGGGAAAAGGACCTTTATCTGGATAATATGGAAGTGATCCCGCGGGAGGAATACAAACCGGACCGCAAGCAGCTGGAACGGTATGAGCATGATCTGGACGAGGTGATGACACGAACCTATGATACGGAGCATAACCGGGTATACCGTTTTTTTCAGCGCTTTTATAAAATGGCGGCCGTGCTCTGCTGTACCGTGCTGGTCCTGATCCTGATCGTGGAGGTTTCCTACCTTCCGCCGATCGGCTCCGCCAGCAATCCGGCAAGTAATGAGGTGGCGGCAAAGTATATCGAGGACGGGCTGCAGGATACGGGGGCCGTCAATATTGTGACGGGCATGATCCTGGACTACCGGGCGTTTGACACCTTCGGCGAGTCCAATGTACTTTTTATCGCAACCTGCACGGTCCTCATCCTGATGCGCAATGACAAAAAGAAGGGAAAGGGCAGCGCAGAGGACGAGGAGCGGCGGGACAGCTTTTATGAACCGAAGAAGGATGTCATCCTGCAGATGGCCGCAAGGATCCTGGTGCCTGTCATCATGCTCTTCGGCGTTTACATCATCCTGAACGGACACCTTTCACCGGGAGGTGGATTTTCCGGCGGGGCCATCATAGGGGCAGGGCTGATCCTGTACCTGAACGCATTTGGATTCGAGAAGACAGAGCGGTTTTTTACGGAAAAGACCTACAAGGCGGTCAGCTTCGGGGCGCTGCTCTTTTACTGCCTGGCAAAAAGCTATTCCTTTTACACCGGGGCGCACCATCTGGAGAGCGGGATCCCGCTGGGAACGCCGGGGGCGATCATCAGCAGCGGCCTGATCTTGCCCCTGAACATCTGTGTCGGTCTGGTGGTCGCATGTACGATGTATGCGTTCTTTGCGCTGTTCCGAAAGGGAGGATTTTGACAGATGTTCGTGTTCCCTGCATTGCTTCGAAAGGAAGGATTCTGAACGATGTACATGTTTTATGCACTGTTTCGAAAAGGAGGATTCTGAAAAATGTTTGGTTCCAATCTGCTCCCCAATCTGGGGGAAGTTGTCGCCATGATTCTGTTTGGGATCGGGTTCGCGAACCTGCTGCTCCAGAAGAATCTGATCAAAAAAATCATCGGCCTGAACATTATGGACACGGCAGTCTATCTGTTTCTGGCGATCAAAGGCTATATTGAAGGAAGGTCCGCGCCTATCGTAGTGGACGGAGTGCAGGAGGTGGAAGCCTACATCAATCCCATTCCCAGCGGCCTGGTGCTGACCGGCATCGTGGTCTCCGTCTCCGTGACGGCTCTGATGCTGTCCCTGACGGTACGCCTGTACAAGCGGTATCACACGCTGGATCTGGATGAAATCTCTTCGCGGCTGAAAAAGGAGGGCATCTAAATGGCATTTGTACAAAATGTACCGTTCTTTTCCATCATGCTGTCCATGTTTTCCGGGATCGTGTCCTCCATCCTTCCGGGAAAAGCGGCAAAACGGCTGAATACGGCGGTCATCCTGGTGATCGGCGCCGCCTCCGCGTGGCTCCTGTCCTGGCTGATGCGGACGGGGGGAAGCTATACCTTTATGATGGGACATTTTCCCGCACCCTGGGGAAATGAGATCCGGGCCGGAGCTCTGGAAGCGGGGATGGCTCTGTTTTTCTGTGTCATCATGCTTTTGTCCATGCTGGGCGGGCGTAAAAAATTGTTTGATGAAGTGGAAGTCACGAAGCACAATATTTATTATATCCTGACGGATCTGCTGCTGAGCTCTTTGCTGGCGTTGGTCTACACAAACGACCTTTTCACGGCTTATGTATTTGTGGAGATCAACACCATTGCCGCCTGCGGGCTGATCATGATCCGGCAGAACGGAAGGACCATTGAGGCGGCGGTCCGCTACATGATCATGAGCCTGCTGGGGTCCGGTCTGCTGCTGATGGGGATCTGCATGCTTTACGACCTGACGGGGCACCTTCTGATGTCCAATATCAAGGAAAGCGTGGCGGCCATCATGGCGGCGGGTACCTATCAGATCCCGCTGACCATCACCATCGGGCTTGTAACGGTGGGACTGGCCATCAAGAGCGCGCTGTTCCCGTTCCATGCCTGGCTTCCGGACGCTTACGGATATTCCACGGTATCCTCGGCGGCGATGCTGTCCAGCCTGGTGTCCAAGGGATATATTTTCCTGCTGATCAAAATTTTCTACCGCGTGGTAGGGTTTGATATCATCGTGGGGAGCAAGATTCCAAACGTGCTGTTCCTGTTCGGGCTGAGCGGCATGATCTTCGGCTCCATCAGCGCCATCTGGGAAAAAGACATCCGCCGGATGATCGCATTTTCCTCGGTGGCCCAGATCGGATATATTTACATGGGCTTCGGCCTGGGGACGACGGAAGGGATGGTGGCAAGCATTTTCCATATCCTGGCCCATGCGGCGACCAAGTCCCTGTTGTTTGTTTCCGCTATCGGACTGACCGATGTGTCGGCGGGAAGCCGGAATTTCTTCGACCTGACAGGCTCCGCTTACCGCAACAAGGTGGCGGGCGTGGGATTTTCCGTCGGAGCCATGTCCATGGTGGGGATCCCGCTGTTTTCCGGGTTCGTGAGCAAACTGCTCTTTGCGGAGGCGGCGGTTATGCATCCCACCCATAAAATGATGCCCACGCTGATCGTTCTCGCGGTCAGTACCATCCTGAACGCAATCTATTTCCTGAAAACCGTGGTGCGGATCTATGTGCCGGAGAAGCGGGAGGTGGAAGCGGAAAAAGGCTATTTTACGATGAAGGCAGGGCAGCAGAGGCTGTATACCATTACGATCATTTTGTTTATCCTCATCAACCTGGTGCTGGGCATGATGTCGGAGCCGATCATCGGCATCATCGAGACCGGACTGATTCACTTTATATAAGGAAGGAGACGCATACATGAATTTCAATATCTGGTTGATTTTGGCGGTATTTCTGCCGATCGTCTGCGGCGTTTTGATCCTGTTTTTTCCCGGGCTGAAAAAACGGAACGTGCTGCTGGGCGTATCCTTTCTTTCACTGGCATTTTCCATGCTCTGCGCCCTTGCCGTGATCGCGGAGGGACAGGCGGAGCTGCATCTTCTGCGGCTGGGTGGCAGCCTGGAGGTGTATTTCCACGTGGATCCGCTGGGACGGGTGTTTGCCGCGGTGATCACGGTGGTGTGGCTGATGGCAGGCATTTTTTCCTGCGAATATATGAAGCATGAAAAGGAAGAAAAACGGTATTTCGGATTCTATGTGCTGGTGTACGGCGTGCTGATGGCGCTGTGCTTTTCCGGAAATCTGGTGACCTATTATATGTTTTATGAAATGATGACGCTGACCACCCTTCCGCTGATCATGCACAACAAATCGAGAGAAGCGATCATGGCAGGCTTAAAGTACCTGTTTTATTCTCTGTGCGGCGCGTATCTGGCCCTCTTCGGAATCTATTTCCTGAACCGTTATGCCGGGACACTGGACTTTACGGCAGGGGGGAGCGGACTGGAGGCTGCGGGCGGACATTCCGCGCTGATGCTTGCGGTGGTATTTCTGATGATCCTGGGATTCGGCGTGAAGGCCGGCATGTTTCCCATGCATGCGTGGCTTCCCACGGCCCATCCGGTGGCGCCTGCCCCGGCCAGCGCCGTGCTGTCGGGCCTGGTCGTGAAAATGGGTGTGCTGGGGATCGTCCGCGTCATCTTCTACGTGGTGGGTCCGGAGGTGATCCGGGGAACCTGGGTGCAGACCGCCTGGCTGACCCTGACGCTGATCACGGTATTCATGGGCTCCATGCTGGCCTATCGGGAAAAGGTGATGAAGAAGCGGCTGGCCTATTCCACGGTCAGCCAGATTTCCTATATTTTGTTCGGACTGGCGTTATTGAATCCCGAAGCCATGACCGGATCCCTGCTGCATGTGGTATTCCATGCCTGCGTCAAGTCCTGCCTGTTCCTGAGCGCAGGCGCGGTCATTTATAAAACCGGAAAGACCCGGGTAGATGAACTGACCGGGATCGGCAAGGAAATGCCGGTGACGATCTGGTGCTACACCTTCGCGTCCCTGGCGTTGGTAGGTATTCCCCCGGCCAGCGGATTTATCAGCAAATGGTATCTGGCAGGCGGTTCGCTGGAATCCGGCATCCCGGTATTTTCCTGGCTGGGACCGGTGGTCCTCCTGGTCAGCGCCCTGCTGACGGCGGGATATCTGTTGCCCATCACGATCCGGGGCTTTCTGCCGGGAGCAGATTATGATTACGAAGGACTGCAGAAAAAGGAGCCGTCGGGAGTGATGGTCATTCCGCTGCTCATTCTGGCCGGACTATCCGTACTTCTGGGCACATTCCCGAATCCGCTGATACACTATCTCAACGAAATCATTGGAACGTTGTTCTAAAGGAGGTTGGAAGGTTTGATGAGTCAATATTGGATTGTGGCAGCCATTCTGCTTCCGATACTGGGGGGCGCCCTGACGCCTGTGCTTCCGTTTCGCTCCAGAAGGGGAATGCTGATCTATCTGGAGGTGCTGACGATCGCAACCTCAGCGATCGTCCTGACAGCGCTGTCCCGCGGTACTACGGAAACGCTGCATCTGGTCTATTTTGTTCGGGGGCTTTCCATTTCCTTCCGGATCGACGGGCTGGCGATGCTTTTCGGGGGACTGGTATCGATCCTCTGGCCCTTTGCCATGCTCTATTCCTTTGAGTATATGGAGCACGAAGGGCACGAAAAGATCTTTTTCATGTTCTACAGTATGACCTATGGAGTGACGCTGGGCGTGGCATTTGCGTCGGACATGCTCAGTATGTATCTGTTTTATGAGCTGCTGACGCTGGTGACGGTGCCGCTGATCCTGCACACGCTGGTGCGAGAGGCCATCCTTGCGGTGCGCCAGTATCTGTACATGTCGCTGGGCGGGGCCGCGTTTGCTCTGATTGCCATCGTCTTTCTGATGGTCTATGGGGACACCATGGAATTTACCCTGGGCGGGGTGCTGAATCCGGCAGTGATCGGCGGGGAGACCAATCGGCTTTTATTTGTCTATCTGCTGGCATTCTTCGGATTCGGCGTGAAGGCGGCCATCTTCCCCATGAGCGCCTGGCTTCCCCAGGCCGGTGTGGCGCCTACCCCTGTCACAGCGCTGCTTCATGCGGTGGCAGTGGTGAAGGCGGGGGTGTTTGCCATCCTGCGTCTGACCTATTACAGCTTTGGGGCGGAATTTCTGAAAGGAACCTGGGTGCAGCCCATTGTCATGGGATTTGCCATGTTCACGATCGTGTACGGGTGCAGCCGGGCGGTGAAGGAGCAGCACATCAAGCGGCGGCTGGCGTATTCTACAGTGAGCAATCTGTCCTACATCATTCTGGGCGCTTCGATGATGACTCCGGCAGGCATGGTGGGAGCCATGACGCATATGGTATGCCACGCGTTTATGAAGATCGGTTCCTTCCTCTGCGCGGGCGCCATCATGCACCAGACGGATAAAAAATATATTTACGAACTGAACGGGTTCGGACGAAAAATGCCGGTGGTATTCGGCTGCTTTACCGTATCGGCCCTGGGGCTGATGGGGGTTCCCGGACTGGCGGGCTTTATCAGCAAATGGAATCTGGCGAAGGCGGCGGTGGAAAGTGAAAATGTAATGGCGTATTTCGGGATCGGCTGCCTTCTGATCTCCGCGCTGCTGACCGCGATCTATATGATGTCGATCGTAATCCGGGCATTTTTCCCGGGGAGAGATTTTGACGGCAGGAGTACGGAAGGAGTTAGGGATCCCGGCTGGAAGATGTGCTTTCCGCTGCTCTGTTTTGCGGCGGCGGTCATTGCGATCGGTTTGTGTTCGGACCCGCTGATCTGCTTTCTGCAGGATATTGCGGCGGGGATTTATTAGAATATGTCCGGATGGACATCATGGGATGCGATTTGCTGTGAATTTATAATATAAGGAGGTGCGGCACGATGGAACAAGAAAGGATAGCGCTTGCCGCGGCTGTATTTTTTCCAATGGCTGCAGGTATCGTCTCTTATATAATAGGGAAAAAAAGTAAAAAGCTCCGGGACCGGGCCGTGAGTCTGACCGCAATCGCGGAATTTATCCTGACGGCAGTGATCGCGCTGCAGTACGGCGCGGCGGGCGGTTCGTTTACTATACCCGGCGTCTGCGGCTTCGGCCTGCATTTTACGGCGGATGGCTTTCGGACACTGTACGGCGCGATCGCCGCTTTCATGTGGATGATGACGAGCCTGTTTTCCGAAGAATATTTTGCGCATTATCGGAACCGGAACCGATACTATCTGTTTCAGCTGGTGACGCTGGGAGCAACGGAAGCTGTCTTTCTCTCCGCGGATCTGTACACCACCTTCATTTTCTTCGAGGTGATGTCGCTGGCGTCCTATGTCTGGGTGGCGCAGGATGAGCGGAAGGAATCTCTGCGGGCAGCGGCCACATATCTGGCGGTGGCAGTGATCGGCGGCCTGGTGATGCTGATGGGACTCTTCCTGCTGTACCAACAGGCAGGGACTCTTACCATCCGTGAACTCTATGACGCCTGCCGGGGCAAAAATGTTTACCCTGCCGCGCTCTGTCTGTTCTTTGGGTTCGGAGCGAAGGCGGGAGCATTTCCACTTCATATCTGGCTGCCCAAGGCCCATCCGGTGGCGCCTGCCCCGGCCAGCGCGCTGCTGTCCGGTATCTTAACAAAGACAGGGATCTTCGGTATCCTTGTGATCTCCTGCCAGATTTTGTTTCATGACGGAGTGTGGGGAACCTTCGTATTGCTGACCGGAGCCCTGACCATGGCAGTGGGGGCGGTGCTTGCCCTGTTTTCCAATGATTTTAAGCGGACGCTGGCATGTTCTTCCGTATCCCAGATCGGATTTATCCTGACAGGTATCGGGACGCAGGGGCTTCTGGGAGAGGAAAATGCGCTGGCAGTCCAGGGAAGCTTCCTCCATATGATGAATCATTCCCTGTTCAAGCTGGTGCTCTTCATGACGGCGGGAGTCATTTACATGAATCTGCACAAGCTGGATCTGAATGACATCCGGGGC
The DNA here is from genome assembly GCA_009911175.1 of Lachnospiraceae bacterium. The sequence continues at coordinate 34,290 of QXWX01000021.1, forward strand.
TTCGGAAGAAAGAAGCCGCTCCTGATGGGGATCTATCTGTGCGGCGCGCTGGGGATCGGCGGGGTTCCGCTCTTTTCCGGCTATGTGAGCAAGACACTGATCCATGAAAGCATTGTAGAATATATCGAGCTGCTGAAGGAAGGCGCGGTCAGTCCTGTACTTCTGGGGGCGGCGGACATGAAGCTGATCGAGTGGGTATTTTTGGTGAGCGGCGGATTCACTGTGGCGTATATGTGTAAATTATTTTTCGCGGTGTTTGTAGAGAAGAACCGTGATCCGGAGGTACAGGCCAGGTACGATGCCATGAGCGGGGCCTATATGAACCGGAAAAGCGCGTTTGCCCTGACGGTCAGCGCGGCATTATTCCCGGTGATGGGGATCCTTCCGCATTTGACTATGGACAAGGCGGCGGGGTTCGTAAAAGATTTCTTCGGACTGGAGCATATCCATGAAGTCTCCTATTTCAGCTTCGTGAACCTGAAAGGCGGGCTGACTTCGATTGCGATCGGCGCGGCGGTATATGTGGTGATGGTCAGATTCTGGATGCTCCGGAAGGAAGAAAACGGGGAGACGGTCTATGTCAATTACTGGCCGAGGGTGCTGGATCTGGAGGATTATCTGTACCGGCCGATCTTGCTCAAGGTGGTTCCGTCAATTTGCGGTGCGGTTTGCTTTGTACTGGATCATGCGGTGGATTTTATCGCAAAGATTTTGCCCATCGCGGGAAGCGTGGAAGCCAGCTTTTTCGATACTCTGGTGGATACGATCGTGGTATTTTTGCGGAAGACGATCTACAAGGACAGCCCTCAGCCCCAGGAGCTGCTGGAAGGGAACGCGGTGACGTACCGGCTGGGAAGCTTTGTGAACGGCGTTGTGGGGATCTTGAATAAGACGGCATGGCGGGAGCGGCCGGATGAAAAGGATTATACGCACCAGTACGCGCTGGCGTATACCAGCTTTAAGGAAAATACAAGCCTGATCGGACGGAGTCTGTCTTATGGGCTGATCCTGTTCTGTGTGGGGCTGCTGGCGACGCTGGTGTATCTGCTGCTGGTGCTGGCGGGGTGAACGGAGCAGGAATGGATAAGGACAACTAAAACATTGTTCCGTCATTTTTCGGGGAGAGCAGACATTTTTTGTAAAGGTTACTGTTCACACCCTGACCGGGTGCTCACAGTAACGGCATCCAGCCCATTGAAAAGTCGCCTGCTGGCGGTCCTAAGCGCCAGCGACGCTTGTTTAGGACGGACCGGAACGGAGTGTAGACGGGTTGGATGCCCGCCCCATCGCTGTATTGGCCGGATGCCGTGCAGCGAGTGCGCGACACCGTGTGAACAGTAAGTGCGCCCAGAAAGGCGCAATGTTTAATGGGTGGAAATCCCATCTGGTAAGATGCTAACCACATCACCAGTAGCGAACCTTGGGTCTGTATTGGTAACATATCAGGCTAAGCGTAGGAAGCTAGTGTAGCGTCTCAATCATTTTTTGATTTATACCAAATATGCTAAAATATAGATATATTATCTAGTACAACGAATAATAAGTATCTGGCTATATCGCGCAGGATGATTTTTCAGATACAAGGCAGATTTTCGACGGCGTAGCGGTGGCTACGGCTAGAAAATCTAACGCAGTAGCTGGAAAATCAGACAAGTGATATGGCTAGTTATTTATTATTCGCTGTACTAGCATAAAGGAGGCAGATTTATGTCAATTACAAAGTCCTATAATAAACATACTAATACCTACTACGCATATGAAACAACTTATGAATGGGAGGATACCAAACAAAAGAAAGTGCAGCGCAAGCATTGTATCGGCCAGTTTGATCCGGATACGGGCGAGATCATCCCAAATGGAAAGGTGGGCCGCCCAGGCCGTGCCACAAAGACCTCTGCCGGGAAGCTACAGGCCACTCCTATGAAAAAAAGGAACAGGAAGCAGACGTGAAAGTCCTGGCATTCAGGCTTTCTAAAATTGAAGAAACTTTGCTTATGCTTTCAGAGGAAATCCACAGCATGAGGAAAGAGATTGAAACATGGAAGCTGGCTGAATATCGCTGAGATTGGGATCAATATCATGACCAGGGAATGTCTTGACTGTAGGATTCCCGGTATAGGGGAAGCATAATTTTTATTTTACAACAGGAGCCAGATTTTATAAGTATCTGGCTCTGTTTTTTGTATGTAGATGAAGAAAAATTTCCACCTGTACGGTTGGATGCTCTAAAGAGCCTCCAACCTACTTGACCTCCGCATAGCATTCCCCATTGCCCCGCCTGTGAAAACGCCTTGTAATAGGAAATGTTTTTGTATATAATGAATATGGAAATACTGAAAAAATCCGTCCGCTGCGGATGAATGGATCAGCCTACCAGAAATCCGACGCCTGAAAGGAGTGCAAAATGCTTTCAATTTTTTATGGAGACATGCCGGAGGCGGTTTACAATCCGGTCTTATATTTTAAAAATACGTATACAGATGAATGGATTACAGATGATCTTCCGAGAAACATGATTCGGGATGTGGACCGATCGACAGTCCTGGGCCCACGGATAATTGACAGTCCTGTTTTGGGTGGTATTTCTCCGCGGGAACTGTCTGGAGGGGTCAAAACGCTGATTGCCATATATAAAGTACCAGAAAAAATCTTCAATGCCTCCGCGTGCGGAGATAACTGCGCCAAATGGATTCTGAGGATTGGAGAACTGCAGGATGTGACGATCAATCTGCGTCATCTGATGGACTTTGGAGAGGCAAGGTTTACGGCCAAGGTTTTGAACACAGATCAGATCGTCCACAATATGGACGAATTGCTGCCGATTGCCGGAATGCTTGTACGATAGGAAGCAGTATGTGCCGGTTGTTTGAGGGGAAATGACAGAAACTGCGGGGGATCGGTTATCTTAAGTCCGCATCTGATAGGAGAGGTTCTGATGAAAGGTAGTTATGCAATTACGGTTTCCAACGCAAAACTGCGTTACGATTTTACAATCCGGAGAAATATTACCATTATCAAAGGCAACAGTGCCACCGGGAAAACAACACTTGTCGAGATGATCCGGGAATATTATGAATCCGGAGAAGACAGCGGGATTCATCTGAAATGCGAAAAAAGCTGCAGAGTACTTGGAGGAAGAGACTGGAAAGCGCTTCTGAGCCTGATGGACGAAACGATTGTTTTCATAGATGAGGAGAACGCATTTCTGCCTACAAAAGAATTTGCGGAGGCGGTTCGTGGGTCAGATAATTACTATGTCATTGTGACAAGAGAGGGGCTTCCCAATCTGCCCTACAGTGTGGAGGAAATCTATGGAATCCGCGAATCCGGAAAATATGCGTCTCTGAAACAGACATATAATGAATTGTTTCATATCTATGGGAAAACAGATTATACAAAACCGGTAAAACCGGAGTATGTGATCGTAGAAGATTCAAATTCAGGGTACGAATTTTTTACCGGAGCAGTAGAGAAGGGCCGCTGCAAGGTGGTCAGCGCAGGCGGAAAATCAAATCTTTTTGTGGAGACAATCAAAAGTTCTGCTGATAATATGCTGATTATTGCGGATGGCGCTGCTTTTGGTTCAGAGATGGACCGGATGATGAAGCAGATTCAGAGAAAAAAAGGAATGGTTCTTTATCTCCCGGAGTCCTTCGAATGGCTGATCCTGCAGTCAGGTATCATTTCGGATGGAATGGTGAATGCTGTTTTAGAGAAACCAGAGAATTTTATAAATAGTCAAGAATATTTCAGTTGGGAGAGATTTTTTACAGCATTGCTTATCCAAATGACAAAAGACACATATTTGAAATACTCGAAAAAGAAGCTGAACGAAGTATATTTGCAGGAAGAGATTGCTTCAAAAATTATACAGCAGATGACAGGGATTGAACTGTGATACTTTTACCCTTATGACAGGTGTAAGCCCATTTTATATACCTTCATATGCAAAAAAGGTGCCAATGGCACCTTCGCCATACGTGAAGGAAAACCCAGCAGGATCAGGTCTGGGGTGTTAGCAGGAATCCTTATTCTTTCGTGTAAATGCGCAAAAATATAATCTTTACATCTAAGAATATGAGAATTTGCCGATTCCTGCAAATTCTTTCTATTACTTTTCAGTTCATGCACTAAGGTGGCATACTGCATTTCGGCCTGTTTTCCAAGCTGAATAGCCGCATCCGGGTTTGATACTTCTTCGATTTTCTGAATATAACTGTCACTTAAAGAAAAGGCTGTTTCCGGATGCACGTCGCCTTCTATGCCTGCGCGCACGCTTAAAGCAACCAGGACGATCGCGATATTCTGATAATTTCTCAGCTTATTTTTTGCCAGCGTGCCGGCCTTCCCTATATAATCCTCTTCCCAGCTCTTTTTTAACAATTCCAGATTTCCATTTCGTATACTCGAAAACTCCCGTACTTCCTGATCATAAGGATTATGTCTGGAAGCAGACTCAATATTGTCAAATATAATATTCGAAAAATTTTGGAATACCTGCCTTGTATCAGATCCTTTTAAAAAATTTAAAGAGAGGGTTTCATCTAAAGACAGCGTTTTCTCATGAAATAAATTATAGATCAGCAGCAAAATTTTTACCAGATTCTCTGCATCACAGCAATAGAGATTATCCAGCAGCCAGGTATCATTACAGTTTTCGGGGAGAACAAATTTACTCCTTGCATTGTCGCTCAATATGACAGGGCCCGCTACAAATATAGATTCTTCCGTAGGAACAGAAGCATACGTTATATGGTCTGAACCAGTAAATATTCTCGGAGCATCTGTATTGTAGGAAGATAGCAGTACCTGATGCAAGCTGTGATTGTCTGAATCTTGTATCGAACCCAGAGTCCCGGTGAGATCTTTTCTGTCACAGACTTCTTTGACCAGAATCCCGTGGAAATCGTATCTTCGTACAATTGTATGGAGCTGACGTGAAACATATTGCATAAGAAAGCCTTCTGGAAATCACGGTGGATCAGAAACAGTGCCGCTTTAAGCTTCTGAATGGAGAGCCGGTAACGGTGTACGTATACAAAAAAGTGTATGATATTCAGGATGAAAATAAAGTCGGTTTGGAGAAGGAATCATGGATATAAAACAATACCAGGGAGCCATTTTTGACCTGGACGGAGTGTTAGTAGATACGGCTAAATATCATTATCTGGCGTGGAAACAGCTGGCAGATGAACTGGGATTTGACTTTACGAGACAGCAGAATGAGGCGTTAAAGGGGGTATCCCGAATGCGTTCTCTGGAGCTTCTGCTGGGATTCGGAGGGATGATGGGCCGCTTTTCAGAAGAAGAGATGCATGATATGGCAGAGAAAAAGAACAGGATTTATGTGGAGTATGTGAAAAAGCTGAGACAGGAGGAATTGTTGCCGGGGGTAAAGGAACTGCTGGAAAGGATGAAGGATTCAGGCATAAAAATAGCTCTCGGATCAGCCAGCAAAAATGCGGAAATGATTCTGGAAGGTTTAGGGATTACAAAGTACTTTGATGCCATCGTAGACGGGACAATGGTTACAAAGGCAAAACCAGATCCGGAGGTGTTTCTCTTGGGGGCAAAGCTTTTGGGAGTTTCAGCAGAGGAATGTGTAGTTTTTTTGTTGAAATTTGAGAGGTATTCCTCGTTGCTTTTTTAGATGGACGCACTTTCCCAGGCCCTGTCACCAGACAGGGCCTGAGTCTTTTGAACGGTCTCTTTTTATGCGCTTTTCTTTAAAGGAAACAGGTGATTCCCGGTTCTGTCTCCCTGAATCTTATGGCGCAGCTTATTGATGTTATGTGCAAATGCCAAAAGTATCGCTTCTGCTTTCACATTCTGGCTCCCACGGCACAAAAATCTCCGGAATCCACTGTTCTGTTTTAGTTCCCCGAAGGATCCTTCCACCTGGATACTTTGATTCATCCGGAGTTTTATCCCTTCTTCGCTTTCGATCCGGTCCAGATCTGCTTCACGGTATTCGAGCAACTTTTATCCTCATAAAAGTCGCGTCGTGGTCCGTTTTGGAATAACTGTTGCGTGTTCCGCAGATATGCAGCTTTTTCGTATTTTCATACCGGTTGAATTTCCGCCGAAAGAATGATAAGATACAAGAAAAGACCGGGAGGTGCAGCTATGCCAAGAACAGTCGGAATCGGGCACCAGAATTTTGAAAAATTGATTACAAATGATTACTTCTACATCGATAAAACATCGTTTATCAAAGAATGGTGGGAAAACGGTGATGAAGTTACCCTGATCACCCGCCCCAGGCGTTTCGGAAAGACACTGAATCTGGATACGATAGAACATTTCTTCTCAATCAGCCATTCTGGAAGAAGCGATTTATTCCAAAATCTGTCGATCTGGCAGGAAGAAAAATACAGAGAGCTGCAGGGAACTTATCCAGTCATTTTCCTGAGTTTTGCTGATGTGAAAGAAACTTCTTTCTCAGGCACAAGGAAAACCATCTGTCAGATCATAGAAAATCTGTATAATAAATATGACTTTCTTTTGGAAAGCGGCTATTTGAATGAAAATGAAAAAAAACGATACAAAACAATCTCTATTGATATGGAGAACAATCTGGCGGCCAGGTCGCTGAAGGATCTAATGGATTACCTGATGCGCTATTACGGAAAAAAAGTGATCATTCTGCTGGACGAATACGATACCCCGATGCAGGAGGCTTATGTGTATGGCTACTGGGATGAACTGGTTTCCTTTATCCGTAACCTGTTTAATTCCACATTTAAAACGAATCCGTTCCTTGCCAAAGCGATGATGACCGGGATCACAAGAGTCAGCAAGGAATCTATTTTCTCAGATCTGAATAATCTGACAGCTGTTACAACCACCTCTGATCTATATGCGGACAGCTTTGGATTTACCCAGGAGGAGGTCTGGAACGCTCTGGAGGAATATGGTCTGTCAGATCAAAAGGACGGTGTCAGGAGATGGTATGATGGATTTACATTTGGGAATAAGACCGATATCTACAATCCCTGGTCTATTATCAATTACCTGAAATTTGCAAAGTTTGCCCCTTATTGGGCCAACACCAGCAGTAACAGCCTGGTGGGAAAGCTGATCCGTGAAGGAAGCGCGGATACAAAGATGGTGATGGAGGATCTCCTTTCCGGCAAAGTGCTTCGTACAGAGATTGACGAGCAGATCATATTCAGCCAGTTAGGGCGCAAAGAAAGCGCAATCTGGAGTCTGCTGCTTGCAAGCGGCTATCTGCGCGTGAAGCAATGGGAGATGGATAAAAGGGAACGGATGATCTATGACCTTGTGTTAACCAACCGCGAAGTGTCACTGATGTTTGAGTTGATGGTAGAGGATTGGTTCTCGGATTTTACCCCCGCGTATAACAACTTTATCAAGGCGCTTTTATTGGATGATAAAAAGGCAATGAATGTATATATGAACCGGGTTGCCTTCGCCACATTCAGCTACTTTGATACCGGAAAGCATCCGTCCGATGCAACGGAACCGGAACGTTTCTACCACGGTTTTGTCCTCGGCCTGATGGTGGATCTGGGAGACCGATATACCATTACCTCCAACCGGGAAAGCGGCTTCGGAAGGTACGATGTGATGCTGGAGCCCCTTTCAGACACGGACGACGCCATTATCCTGGAATTTAAGGTCCACGATCCGGACGAGGAAGCTGCGCTTGCAGATACGGTGCAGGCAGCGCTGGACCAGATCGACCGCATGAAATATTCGGCTGCGCTGGAGGCAAAGGGCATTCCGCGGGAGCGGATCCAGAAGTATGGATTTGCGTTCAAAGGGAAGACAGTTCTGATCGGATGAGATACAGGTTTCAAGACAGAGCGGGAATTGAGGCGGCAAAGACCTTAATTCCCGCGGCAATTAGTGACAGTAACGTTTTGTCGCTTTTAAAAAAATTGAAATGGTATATTATCATTTCATCTTCTTTGCGATTTCATATATCTTATCCCCGCACCGCTCAAAGAACATCCGATATCCCGAACAAAAATAATTTTCATAAAATCCACCGGAAGCATTCCAATCCCGGCTTCTCTGGCATCCTCCGCGGCAGAGCCGGAAGTGGGGACAGCCTTTGCAGTCCTGGCCCAGCTGCCGCGACCGCTCGATAAATCCCAGCTCTTTCCGTCTGGCATCAATCTGATCCAGCCGGTCCTCGTTAAAATTCCCCAGCCTGTATTCATCCAGCATATAAAAATCACAGGGATAGACGCTTCCGTCCGCCTCCACCACATTCTGGATTCCGCAGACTCCGCGCTGGTCGCAGGCTTCCGCCATATAGCCTGCCGCAAGCCCGACATAATTTTCAAACTGCCGGATGTAAGGCTGACTGCCTGTCTGCAGATCCCGGGACCAGAGCTCAAACAGATCGATCAAAAATCTCCCGTAAAGCTCTGGGGTGAGAGAATAGGGCGTGGTTCCGTGCCCTTCCCCCAATGGATCCAGGCAGGCGATATACTGCTGAAAATTCCAGCCTCTTTTTTTGTAGGCGCGGTAAACATCGGATATATTTTGGACGATTTGCGGGGTAACAACAGTCAGAATATTATATTCCACGTCATGATCGTCCATCAGCCGGGCGGCATGCTCCACCAGATCAAATGTACCGCCGCCGGTTCTGGTATGGCGCATGGAATCGTGGATCTCCTTCGTGCCGTCTACAGAAAGCCCGACGAGAAAATGATGCTCCTTAAAAAATCGGCACCATTCTTCATCGATCGCGAATCCATTCGTCTGAAAAGCGTTGTGCACCTGGACATGGTTTTTATTATACTGCTTCTGAAAGGCCACCGCTTTTTCAAAAAAATCCAGTCCGCGCAGGGAAGGCTCTCCGCCCTGGAAGGCATAGCTGATCATGCCCTCCGCGCGCAGGATCGTCCGGCGGATGACATTTTTTAACGTCTGTTCACTCATAAAACCAAATGATTTTTGTGAACGTTTTTCCGCCTCATCACAGTAAAAACAGTAATCGCATGACATGTTGCACATGCTGGATGAAGGTTTCATTAAAACACTGACTGCAGGCATGGAAAAATCCTCCTTTGTAAGATGTTCTATTTTATGAGGGTGCTGGCAGTGGTTCCAGCAGGTTATTAACCAGTATAGTTACAAACATTATAAATACAGATTAGCATAATTACAACCATCAGTCCGATAAAAAGCCTGTCTACATGTTTCGCGGGGAGCTTTTTATTCACGGAGCGTCCCAGCATCCCTCCGCCGATCCCGCACAGGACCATAAAAACCAGCATAAGGACGGGAAAAGACGGTATGCTTTTCGTGACGGCCGAGGCGATCAGGCTTGCGGCCTGGGAGAAAAAGATGATATACAGGGAATTTTCCGCAGCCGTTTTGGTGTCCATGGAAAAGAAATAGAACAGCACCACCAGATTGATCGGACCTCCGCCGATTCCCAGAAAAGCGGACATAGTTCCGAGGGCTGCTCCGACCAGAATGCAGGAAGCCGCATTTGAGATCCGGAGCGTACGGATCCGTTCTTTATAAATCGTGTAAAGCAGAGTGCCGGCTGTAACCAGCAGCAGGATAGATGCCTGCACAGCGCCCGCCTGATCCTTATTTGCAAATAAAGAAGAAACCAGGAAAAATAGATGCTTTCCCAAAAGACCGCCCAGCGCCGCGCCAAGGGCGAAAGGAAATCCCGTCCGGACAAGTGCGGCAACTGATAGGTACTATTATAAGGAGAAAATGATTTTTCTGTCTATGCCGTGTGGCAGAGTATAGGACAAAAATTCACCATCATTGAAAGTGCCGGCGTATTGTTATGTGCCACACTTGACAAGGACGTAAAAAAACTGTAAAAATATAAAAAAGTTTGGCGAATATTAGAACTATTTAGAACAGAAGCGCGCCAGATAAGTCTGTGCTCTTCCGTTTCAAATCGTTGCGAAAAACTCTTTGACGGAGGTAATTATGGAAGAAAAGGAATATTCGAATCTGTATAAAATCGTAAATATTGTGCGGCGCCAAAAAGATCGGGCAGATCTGGAAGCGGTGCGCTGCCTTCTAAACGACAGGATGCGCCTTCGAACCGTGGCTAAGGAAGAACCGATATTCTACATAGAAGACGGAAAAGACTTGGTGTATTTGGTGCTTCGTGGAAGCTATATCAATTACCGGGTCTCCCTGAATGGAAAGGTAAACATATTGGGACGTGAAAAAGCCCCAGTATGGAGTGGCATAGACCGGGCGGCCAATGCGTCTAATATTAATTTTACAGAAAACAAGACAATGGAAGAATGTATTGTCCTCGAAATCGATGCAAAATATTTTTTGGAGGCTGTGGAGCATGATGGCCGATTCGGATTATATATAATCAAACATATTCTGAACAAGATGACAGATATCTCGGGAAAATCCGACCGTCTGATCTTCCATGACACAAGTGAGCATTTTGCCTACTTTATTTTGAAATACTGGAAAGATCATCATGATGCCGCCGGAAACAGCAGGATTGAGATGAAAAACGCGGATCTGGCCGATGAAGTCGGAATCAGCCAGAGGTCTCTGTATCGGATACAAAACGCGTGGAAGAATGAAGGGCTGATTTCTGTGAAAAATGGGAATATTGTAGTGACTGCCGGGCAGATTCGAAGACTTCAGGAGATCTTTTATTGGATGATAAAAAGGCGATGAATGTATATATGAACCGGGTTGCCTTCGCCACATTCAGTTGCTTGAAACTTGAAGGGAATTACCACAATTCGAAATGCAATTCAGCAATTCGGCATGACTATGAAAATTGTTGAAATATTCACCGGTTCTGGTAAAATATAAAAAGGGATCTGGTTATGAAAATTTTGTTTTCATCCGCCAAGGGAAGACGCAAAAAGAACGAACAATGGAATTGATAATATCGGAAAGAGATATGATAAGGATATTTAGAAAGAAGAATTACATATGTGAAACAGGAGGAATGATTCATGGAGTTATATACACATCGGCTGATCCTTCGGTCCTGGCAATTAGATGATGCGGAAAATCTATATCAATACGCGAAGAACCCCAATGTCGGCCCGGTGGCAGGATGGCCGATACATACAAGCGTTGAAAACAGCCGGGAGATCATACAAACTGTATTTGCCGAGGAAGAAACATACGCCGTTTGCCTGAAGACAGATCATCTGCCGATTGGATGTGTCGCCATTACAGTCGGCGCGCGAAGCAATATGAAGCTTCCGGACGATGAAGGAGAGCTCGGCTATTGGATCGGGGAACCGTTCTGGGGGCAGGGACTGATCCCGGAAGCATGTACAGAACTGATACGCCATGGTTTTGAGGATTTAAAACTGAAAAGGCTGTGGTGCGGGTATTTTGAGGGAAATGAAAAGTCCAGGCGCGCGCAGGAAAAATGCGGGTTTGTTTACCATCATACCAAGAAAGATATACATTGGGAACTGATGGACGATATCCGCACGGAACATGTTACAGTATTGGAACGGAACGGATGAGTAGAATGATGAATCGAAGCAAGCCGGGAAGGCGTCAGCCTCAATCAGTTGGTATTATATAAGCTGGAGCAATAAAAAACTCGAATAAAAATAATATGCAGCACTGCCATTGAAAAAAACACAAAGGAACGGAATAAAAGATGATCACAGGTGAATTAAAGAACAAAGTCGATAAAACCTGGGGGATGCTATTTTCAAGGTGCCCACTCCGGCTATGCTGACCAAGCTGATCGATGGGATTGATTCCTTGGAGCTGGGAGACTCGGACAGCAAAGGCGACCTGTATGAATACCTTCTGTCCAAGGTGGCGACGGCAGGCGCCAATGGCCAGTTCCGGACCCCGAGGCATATCATCCGGATGATGGTGGAGCTGGTCAGACCGAATCCAAAAGACTGGATCTGTGATCCGGCCATGGGTTCTGCCGGATTTCTGGTAGAGGCGCGGACCTATCTGCGGGAGCGCGAAGAAGAACTCTTTTTCGATCCGGAATTAAACAGACATTTTCATGAGGATATGTTTTTCGGTTTCGATATGGATCGGACGATGCTGCGGATCGGGGCGATGAATATGCTCCTCCACGGTGTCGATAATCCCGGTATTGAGTACTGCGACAGCCTGTCAGAAAACAATACGGATTTTGAGAAATACACACTGGTACTGGCAAACCCGCCCTTCAAGGGAAGCCTGGATTATGAAGGCGTGTCCACGGCGATTCTGGTATTTACAAAGACCGGTGCGGGCGGAACGGAGAAGGTCTGGTTCTATGATATGAAAGCGGACGGATTTTCTCTTGATGATAAACGTCAGCCCGTGCAGGAAAACGACATCCCGGATATTGTCCGCAGATACCATAACCAGGAAAAAGAGGCGGAGCGGAAGCGGACCGAGCAGAGCTTTTTTGTAAAACTTTCAGAAATTCAGGAGAACGACTACGACCTGTCGATTAATAAGTATAAAGAAATTGAGTATGAGGCGGTACATTATGACCCGCCGCTGGCGATATTGGACAGGATTGAGAAGATGGAAGAGGAGATACAGAAAGGGATGGCGGAGTTGAGGGAGCTGCTGAGTGCGGAGTAAACTTTCTGGATTTGTGGCAGTATATACTGAGCGCCAGATAAATCTGCCGCTTAGTATAATGTGACGCACACAGCCGCATGAGGAATTTTGCCGCTTCACGGCTACGGCTGACGCGATACTCAGGGCAGATTCCATCGGCCGTGAGTATAACTAAAACGGCGGAGTATTGAATGAAAGGCGAAGAATATGTTTATCAATGTGTCTTAGAAGTCTGTACGGAGAATTCTATATGAAATTAACGAAATGTTGGAGGAGAACGGAATTACACCGATTGGAAGTGATCCGTCGTTACAGTAAGGAGGACAAATACGAATGAAGGGCTCGGAATGCAAATTTGTGAAATACATGGAAGGATCGGATAAGCGTTTTGTTATTCCAGTTTATCAGCGGAACTATGACTGGAAAACCGAAAACTGCAAACAGCTTTATGATGATCTCGTAAAGATAATCAAAGGGCATCGGAAGAGCCACTTCTTTGGAAGTCTTGTTTCTGTATATAACCCGGACGGACATAACGAGGAATTCCTTATTATTGATGGGCAACAGCGTTTGACTACGGTATCGTTGCTATTTCTTGCCATGTATAATCTGATAGATCAGGGGATTATTGCCCCGGAAACATCAAACCTGAAGCAGCGCATCTTCGAGGAGTACCTTGTGGATAAGTGGAAGCCGGAAGATACTCGGATCAAACTCAAGCCAGCCAAGAATGACCAGATGGCCTTTGGCAGACTCTTTTCTGATCCGACGGAGCACATCCGGGAATCAAACCTGACAGTGAACTATAATTATTTCTATGACCGTATTCAAAAGCAAGAAATTTCCATTGATGAGTTATACGACGCCATCTGCTGTCTGGAAATTATCAACATCCGGCTGGATATGGAGGACAATCCTCAGCTGATTTTTGAGAGCCTTAATTCCACCGGACTGGATTTGAGCGAGGGTGATAAAATCAGAAATTTTATTCTCATGGGATTGCCTTCTAAGGAACAGGAGGACTACTATGAGAAATATTGGAATAAATTGAGATCTGCACGAAGTACGATGTCAGTGCGTTCATCAGAGATTACCTGAGCGTAAAGCAGCAGGCTATTCCGCAGCAAAAGAAGATATATACGAACTTTAAGGATTTTGTTGAACTGGGGAAATATGAAACGGAACAACTCCTGATAGAGATGCTTGCGTATGCCAAACGCTATCAGATGCTACTTGGAACCAGCACCGGAAACAAAGCTCTTGATGCTTGCATAGCAAGGCTCAATCGGTTGGAAACAACTGTAACAAGACCATATTTCCTTGAAGTGCTAAGACTTTACAATGAGAATAAGATTTCGCTTGCTCAGGTTACGGATATTTTCCTAACGACGGAGAATTACCTCTTCCGCAGGACTATTTGCGACCTTCCAACCAATGCCCTGAACAAGATATTTCTCATGTTGCATCGGGAAATCATCCGGTATGACGGAACTGATGATAATTACGTTGAAAAGCTCAAGTATGCGCTTCTATCGAAAAAGGAACGTGCTCGCTTTCCGGATGACGAAGAATTCTCTGCTGCCTTTGCAGAAAGACCGGTTTTTCTTACGAACAGCAAAAACAAGATCTACATCTTGGAGAGGATTGAGAATTTTGGCACATCCGAGGATAAGGATGTCTATCGCCATTGTGATGATGGCACGTATTCAATTGAACATATTATGCCGCGGCATCTTACCCCTATCTGGCAAAAGGAACTTGGCGATGACTATGAGCAGATACATGAAAAGTGGCTGCATAGAATCGCAAATCTAACGTTAACGGCCTATAACTCGAAATATAGCAACAGCTCATTTGCCGAAAAGAAGACCATGCAAAATGGCTTTGATGAAAGCGGCATCCGGATGAATACTTGGATTTCCAAAAAGGATAGGTGGACGCTGGCGGAATTGGAGGAACGTAGCGGATATCTTACCAACAGAGCCTTGACCATATGGGTAACTCCGGTCACATCATTCGAGCCGGAAGAAAAACAACTTGATACCTATACACTGGAAGATGAAGACGAACTGACAGGAAGACTGATAGCGAAGTTCACATTTAAGAATACAGAACAGCCGGTATCAACCTGGGTAGAGATGTTTCAGAAAGTTATTCAGATTTTATATATTGAAGACAAGTCGGTTATCACAAAGCTGGCTTTGTCTGAAGAAGACAATATTGCGCTCCATTTCAGCACTAATAAAGATGCTTTCACAAAATCTATGGAAATAGGTGATGGTATCTACGTATGGACAAATACAAGCACTGCGAGCAAGCTCTCTGTCCTTAACCGTCTGTTCAAGCTTTATGATGAGGAACCGGCAGATTTGGTGTTCTATCTGAGAGACGATAGAGAAGCTAATGAAGATGAACCGGGAAGCAGATACGAACTGAGAAGAAGATATTGGACATACGCACTTCCGATTATCCAGAAAGCGCACGGCGCAGGAGGTTCGTTCTCCAATGTGAATCCGTCAAGAGATAACTGGATCAACGGTTTCTTTGGTGTTGGAGGATTTTATCTGTGCTGCGTTGCAAACTTTGATGCAGCGCGTGCGGAAGTAGTGTTCAGCAGATCCAGTAAAGATGAAAACAAAGCGGCCTTCGATAGTCTGTATGCGCATAAGTCAGAAATCGAAGCAGTACTCGGCACAGCGCTTCACTGGAATCGAGGTGATGATATTAAATCCTCGAAAATATACATTCAGCTAAATAATGTCAGCATTGAGAATGAAACCGATTGGCTCCAGATGGCGAATTTCCATGCGGACTGTACAAAGAAGTTTTACGATGTGATTGTTCCGTACATAGCAAAACAAAACTGACCCGAGGTTTTCAATGGGTGAGTATTACGATTGGGTAAATGCAGATAAAAAAGAATGCATCTGTCCAAATGACTTTGATTTCGGATACAAGCGAACAGAATCATTGAGTCCGTCCGAAGATAGAAAATTCAAAGTGCATTGATATTGATCTGGATACATTGTATGAGTAGGATGCAGTAAAAGAGAAAATAGCGATTTAGCTATGCTGATGCTGTAGGAATATTTTTCTAAAATGATTGAAATACAATTTTGGGAAAAGTATAATGAAACTATCTATATTACCTGGAAGGAGGAGGTCTGATGGCTGGTGTAAGTGTTTATGTAAAACCGGAAATAATCAACTGGATTCTGCAAACGATTCAGTTTGAAAATATTGCCGGCTCTGCGATTGATTTATGATATAAATGGCAGTCCGGTGAAAAGACTCTCACTTTTAACCAAGTAGAAGATATGAGTAAAAAGACGAATATTCCCTTTGGGTATTTCTTTCTTGATAAGCCTCCTGTAGAAGAATGTTCGATTGTTGAATATCGCGCCGTTGACAGCGCTATGATAGCCGAACCCAGCCGGAATCTCATGGATACAGTTGATTTGATGACAGATATTCAGGAATAGATGTCTGAATATGCAGTTGAAAACGGGCAGGAAGAATTGGAGTATGTTGGAAGTGCGGCAGGGGCGACAGATGTTATGTCTGTTGCAGACGATATCCGAAAGAAACTGAATATTCAGGTTGACTGGTATAGTGACAGACAGAATGCAAAGGAATCCCTCCGTTTTTTGAAAAGAAAAATGGAGAATCTTCATGTTCTTATCATGATGAGCGGAATTGTTGGAAATAACACTCGCAGGAAATTAAGTGTCGATGAATTTCGGGCATTTACTCTTGTGAATAAATATGCACCGCTGATTTTTATTAATTCCTGTGACAGTGACAATGGAAAAGTGTTTTCTATCCTTCATGAGCTGGCACATGTGTGGGTGGGAGAAAATAGTTTTTACAATGCGCCAATCCATGCAAATTTTGGAAATCGTGGGATGGAAAAGTTTTGCAATGCTGTAGCGGCGGAGGTTCTGGTTCCGACGCAATACAATATACAGAAGTATATAGGCTTACGAACACAAATAGAAAGATGTTTGAGAGATTGTTAAAGGAGAAAGAGGATGCCAGTAATATCATTGTTTTTTGGAATAAGAGTAACTATGTATTATGATGATCATAACCCACCGCATTTCCATGCAGAATATAATGGAAATAGAGCATTGGTAGAAATTGACGAAGCTAGAGTTATAAAAGGAGCATTGCCATCGCGACAGCTAAAATTGATTTTGGCATGGTGTGTATTGCATCAGGACGAATTAATGCAAAATTGGGAATTAGCTAAAGATGGTAAAGAACTCAATAAAATTGCGCCATTGATGTGAGGAGGGCAAATATGTATCCCCAAATTATTCAGGTTGTTCCGACAGAAGATTACACGGTATATGTGTATTTTGAAGACGGTAAAATAGTATGCTATGATGTAAAACCGTTATTAGAAAAAGAAGTGTTTGCTGTTTTGAAAGAAAAAGAATATTTTATAAAAACCTGTACCATAATGAATGATACTTTAGCATGGGATATATCTGGGAACTGGGATAGTTCGAAATGCATTGATATTGATCCAGATACTTTATATATGTTGGATGCGGTAAAAGAGAAGATAGCGTAATGCTTATATTTGTGAGGATAAACGGAAGTGGAAAAAGTAAGAATTGGAGAATTGACTAAAATTCGAACAGGAAAATTAGATGCTAATGCTGCATCTTAGGATGGAAAGTATCCATTTTTTACATGCTCCAAAGAAACTTTGAAAATATCGACATATTCATATGATTGTGAATGTGTTTTGATAGCTGGAAATGGAGATTTAAATGTAAAGTATTATAACGGGAAGTTTGATGCTTATCAAAGAACATATAGCATCTTCGACCTGGAGCGGGGCGTGCCGACCTTTGCCTACGAGCTGGATCAGGCGGTGGAGGAAGGCTATCTGGTGGATTACAGCACCAGGGAATATAAGACGAAGATCATGGAAGACGGCATTCATTATGACCAGCTTTCCGAAGAGGAAAAAGAGGAATTTGAGGAAACCTTCAGCAATGACTAGATGATCGACAAAGATATTTCCGGGAATGCGGTCAATGAGTGGCTGTTCAATGAGGACACCATCTGCAAGGTGCTGAGTGCCCTGATGGAAAATGGTTTGAAAGTGGAGGGCGGCGACAAGCTGGGAAAGACGATCATATTTGCAAAAAACAGCCCTCACGCCCAGGCAATCGTGGAGTGCTTTCAAAAATATTATCCGGAGTACGGTTCGGATTTTATCTGCCGGATCGACTACAGCATTTCCTATGCAGACACGCTGATCGACGATTTCAGCACAAAGGATAAACTGCCGCAGATTGCGGTTTCCGTGGATATGCTGGATACCGGGATCGACATTCCGGAGATTCTGAACCTGGTCCTTTTCAAAAAGGTTCGGAGCTATTCCAAATTCTGGCAGATGATCGGTAGAGGAACCCGGCTCTGCAAAGACCTGTTCAGACCGGAAATGGACAAGGAAGCATTTTTGATCTTTGACTTCTGCAATAATTTTGAGTATTTCCGCGCCAATAAAAAGGGAAAGAAAAATCGGAATGGCAGAACCTGGAGACCGCCTCCGTATCGGATTAAAAGAACATATTGCGCCGTTGATGGTGCCCAGGCGCGAGGATGAGCTTGCAAGGCGGTTTGACTATCTGATGCTGAGTATGGAATTGTCCCTGCCGCAGAGTAAAAATATAACCCGGAATATAGGAATTGTCATGCAGACGGCGGACCAGTTTTCCCGGCTCTATACGATTCCGCAGGTCAGAGCGACGCAGTATTCGATCGAACGCGCGCTGTCAGAGGATTTTTGGGAAAATTCCACGATCCTGGATATGGAGCGCATCCGGGAAGCGCTTCGGGATCTGCTGAAATTTATTGAAAAAAAGAAAACACATATTTACTATACGGACTTTGAAGACAACATTATAGAAGAAAAAGAAGGGGCAGCGATCTACATTTCCCATGACCTGAAAAATTACAAAAAGAAAGTGGAATATTATCTGAAAGAGCATCAGGATCATTTGGCCGTGTACAAGCTTCGCCGGAATAAACGCCTTACGCCGGAGGAATTTGCGGAGCTGGAACGGATCCTGTGGGAAGAGCTGGGGACGAAGGAAGAGTACCGGAAAGAATACGGCGACACCCCGGTCGGCCGGCTTGTGAGGAAGATCGTGGGCGTGGACCGTGAGGTGGTCAATGCCGCGTTCAGCGATTTTCTGAGCGAGGAAAAATTAAACCTGAACCAGATGCGTTTCGTGCGTCTGATGATAGATTATATAGCGGTCAACGGAAATATCGAAGATAATCAGGTCCTGATGAAGGATCCTTTCCGAAGCGCAGGAAGCATTACGGCACTTTTTGGAAATGACCTGTCAGCGGCCTGCGAGATCATGAAGGTCGCCGAGGAATTTCGGAAAAATTCGGAAATAACGGCATAGACTAAGGAAAACAATAAAGCGAAATATTGCATCCAGCTCAAGGAAAAGCCGCATGACGATGAGAGGTCGGATGGCGCAAGGCACTGAAAAATACAACTCGACTCCGTTACTGTTCACACCCTGACCGGGCGCTCACAGTAACCTCGACTCCATCTATTCATAAATATTTAATATACATTTCATTGTACAAACGTTGTTTTTTTAGTATAATGGAAAAGTATATCATGAGAATTTGAGAAGAGGAGGAGAGGTTCATGCGGAAAGATATCGATAACGTTTTTTTTGAAAACAGCCCCCGGATTCAGGAATTAGCCCGCAAGTGTGAAGAGAACAACACGATCAACAAGGAACTGTATACAAAATACGAGGTGAAGCGCGGACTACGTGATTTGAATGGAAAGGGTGTGCTTGCAGGCCTGACTAATATATCCGATGTCTGTGCCAAGAAGGTTGTCAACGGGGAAGAAGTGCCGTGCGCAGGGAGCCTCTACTACCGCGGATATAATATCAAGGACATTGTAAAAGGATTCCTGGATGCCAAGCATCCGGGCTTCGAGGAGACCACATACCTGCTCCTGTTCGGAGAGCTTCCGAACGCAAAGGAGCTGAAGGATTTTCAGGTGATGCTGGCAGAGCGCAGGATGCTGCCGCCCAATTTTTTCCGGGATGTCATTATGAAGGCGCCCAGCCAGGATATGATGAATAACATTTCCAGATGCATCCTGCAGCTGTATTCCTACGATCACAAGGCGGACGACACCACGATTCCGAACGTGCTGCGCCAGAGCCTGAATCTGATCAGCCAGTTCCCGATGCTGATGGTGTATGGATTCCACGCGTACAATTACCGCCGGGGCGAGGACCTGTTCATCTATGCGCCGGACCCGGCGCTTTCGGCTGCGGAGAATGTTCTGATGATGCTCAGGGAGGACCGCAAGTATACCAAGCTGGAGGCCAAGATCCTGGATATGGCGCTGGTGCTTCACATGGATCACGGCGGAGGCAACAACTCCACATTTACGACTCATGTCGTGACCTCATCCGGAACCGATACATACTCCACCATCGCGGCGGCCATGTCATCCTTGAAGGGGCCCAAGCACGGCGGAGCCAATGTCAAGGTGACCCAGATGTTTGAGGATATGAAGAACACGCTTACGGACTGGACGGACGAGAAACAGATTCGGAAGTATCTGGAGGATCTCCTGGATAAGAAAGCATTTGACAGGAGGGGGCTCATTTACGGGATGGGACACGCGATCTACTCTGTTTCCGACCCCCGTGCGGATATCTTCAAGCGCTTTGTGAAGCAGCTTGCAAGGGAGAAGGGACACCAGGAAGAGTATGCTCTATATGAAAAGGTAGAGCATATGGCGCCGGAGATCATCGGAGAAAAGCGCCGGATGTACAAGGGGGTCAATGCCAATGTAGACTTCTACAGCGGATTGGTCTACAGCATGCTGGATCTGCCGCCCGCGTTGTATACACCGATCTTTGCGATGGCGCGTATTGTAGGCTGGAGCGCGCACCGGCTGGAAGAGCTGACGAATGTAGACAAGATCATCCGTCCGGCATACATGCCGCTTGCGCCGTACCGCAGTTATGTGAAGCTGGAGGATCGCTAATCCATTATAGTTCACGTGGAAGGGATGTTCAGGAGCATGAAAAGCGAATTTTATTTTCCGTCAAAGGATGGCAATACGGAGATCCATACGATTGAGTGGAAGCCGGAAGGCGAAGTGAAGGCGGTGCTGCAGATGTGCCATGGCATGGTAGAGTACATCGACCGCTATGATGAGTTCGCGCAGTATTTATGCGGACAGGGATTCTATGTTGTGGGGAATGATCATCTGGGACATGGGAAGTCTATACAGAGCAAGGCGGAATATGGTTTTTTCCATGAGAAGTATGGCAATGCCTGTGTGCTGTCGGATATCCATACGCTGCGTCAGCGTACCATGAAAAAGTATCCGGAGATTCCTTACTTTATGCTGGGGCACAGTATGGGCTCGATCCTGCTGCGCCAGTATATCCAGACCTATGGAACCGGGCTTGCCGGGGCGCTGCTGATCGGCGTCGTGGCGGAGCAGCCGGAGATTTCACTGCGTTTTGGACAGTTTCTGTGCCGCGTGATCGCGCTGGTGCGGGGATGGCATTACCGCAGCAGGCTTGTGGATAACGTGGTGACAGGCTCCTTCAATAAAAAATATAAACCGGCCCGTACCCGCGCGGACTGGGTGACAGGCGATCCGGAAAAGCTGGATGCTTACGTTGCGGATCCTTTATGTTCCTTCGTATTTACGGTGAATGCCTATTATCATTTGCTGGAGGGGATGCGGAAGATGCAGAAAAAGGAGAGTGTTTTCATGATTCCGAAGACGCTGCCGATCCTGTTTGCGGCCGGAACGGACGATCCGGTGGGCAGATATGGAAAGGGAGTGCGGAAGATCTATGAGAAGTACAAGGCAGCCGGGATTCGGGATGTGTCTCTCCGGCTGTATGCAGGCGACCGGCATGAGCTGCTCAATGAGAGGGACCGGCAGCAGGTGACGGAGGACCTGTACCATTGGATTGAAGAGCGGGTGAAGTAATAGCCATAGAAAAGGGGCTGTCGGGAATTGCGGATTGCCCGCAAGATATTGTTTTGCTGCATTGTAAATCACAGCAATATCTTACGGGCATATATCTGTTTCGAGACAGCCCCTTTTTATGCGCTTTCAGAAAATCTCTTGTCTCCATCCTTGCAGCTGATTATGACGGAGGCGCTTCCGGTGTCCCTGTATTTTCCGGGGTTCCCGCCGGATCTGCGGCCGGGGCTGCTGCAGCCGGATCCGTGGGATTTGCCGCATTTTCCGCGGGCTGGCTTACGATCTGTTTTTGATTGACCAGCTTCGCAACGATCAGGCGGCGGTTGTTGGGCCGGTCTCCGATACAGGTGGACAGGGTGACCAGACGATCTTCGGGAGTTACGGTCATATCCTCCGCAAACTGGTTCTGCGGCTCCGGTATGCCCTGCAGCTCCTGGATAAACGCCGGCACGGAGTCTGGTACCTTCAGGTCATGGGTGGCGGAGATCAGTGTGTCGTCATGTACCACCTCTGCAATGATCTTATATTCAAGCTGTAGTTCCGGTGTGTAAATATACATATCCCGGTATGTATCAAAAAATCCTCTGTCAATATAATTTTTCAGGTCTCCGAAGTAGGAACCGTCCAGCATGTCATGTCCATAGATGACAGTGATCGGATCGGTAAAGTCCTTTGCGTTGACCATTCGTGAATAGATTGAGCCAGGCAGTGCCGCTACGCCCTCGAAAGTGACGTTCAGGTAATAATCCTCTTCCTGTGTGGAACTCTGCATGACAGGATAATTGACCTGTGTGCCGGGGATTTCGATGAAAGCATAAGCATCCGGGTTGATGGCCCATAATCCCTGGAAATCTATTTTCTGCGGCACGGTATCCAGGACCGGCTCCGGTTCCGGCTGTACTTCCGGTTCTTCTATCTTTATGGATTCTGCGGCCGCTTTTTTTACAGGTTCTTCGGGCTTGTCATCCTTGAGTTTCATGAATCCGATGCCTATGACGACACCTATGACACAAAGTGCCGCAGCAAGGATACCGACAAGAACCAGGATTAAAGTTTTATCATTCGTATGTCGTTTTCTTTTCTGATCCATATTTTATGCTCCTTTCTCACCCTGATATCTTATCACTATCGAAGGAAAAAGGCAAATGGAAATGTGAGGACGTCCAGCCAGCACCCGTGGAGGCTGGCTGGGGGGAGGAGATCAGGAGACGCGTATGGCATTTCCGGCGTAGATAAGGTTGGGGTTGGAGATTCCGTTCAGGGACATCAGGGTGGTGACGGAGGTCCCGAAGCGGACCGCGATCCCGCTCAGGGTGTCGCCGGACTGGATGGTATAGTACCGCGGGGCGGAGCCGCTTTTTTCCGGGACGCGTATGGTCTGGCCGGGGTGGATCAGATTCGGATCGGAAATGTTGTTCAGTGCGGCCAGCGCCTGGTAGGTGGTGCCGTATCTTACCGCGATCTCACTCAAGGTATCCCCGGGCTGGACGACATAGGTGATATAGTCCGCCGGGGGCGGTGTGGGTTTCGGCGGGGGAGTCGGCTTGCTGCCCAGGTGGTTCAGGCCGGCTTTTCGGATGACGGAAGCATAATCCACATAACCGGTGTCCAGGTCTACATTTCCTGCGATTCCGGGGATGCTTCCGGTGCTTGTGTACTGCCAGATGCCGTAGTCGATTCCATCGTAACGGCTGCCGTAACGGGCAAACCACAGTGCATAGCGCCGGTTCAGATCCCGGGAAAGATAGGTCTCCAGGAAATTCTGATTGCTGTAATACATGGCAAAATATCCCCGCTCCTCGATCCGGTCGCAGAAGGCTGTTACAATCTGGGTTGCCAGCGCAGGCGTGATCGTTACACCGTTTTGTTCGGCATAGGTTACGGAAGCGTGTTCAATATCGTAGCAGATAGGATATTCCATCCGGTATGGGGCGATCACCTCCAGACATCCGTCCGCCTCCTTCCTGGCATCCTCCGGGCTGAGGGCATAGCAGAACCAGTACGCGCCTGCCGGGAGTCCGATGCGATTGCATTCGGCCGCGTTTCTGCGGAACTGCTGGTCCGGCGTCCGGAAGCCATATCCGGCACGCAGCATGGCGAACTGATATCCGGCGCCTTTCACCTGCGCCCAATCTACAATTCCCTGAAATTCACTGACATCAAGTCCCTTTATACTCATGAAAAACTCCTTTCTCAGGATGATGTTCTGTCTCTTTATTATATGAAAGAAAATCCGGGTTGCTCATAATTTATTAATAATTTCATAAAATAAAAATATTAAAACCCCGTATTTACGGGGTTTTTGGACAATTTTGTCACTAACGTAAACGAAATTATGTACTGTTTTTCACTGGAATTTTAATCTTTTCAATCTCTTTTCGAAGCTCCTCAACTGTCCTGTGCCCATAGACCTTGTTTGTAATATCTTGGAAAGCATGTCCAAGCATACGTTTCCGATCATTTTCATTCACCTGATATTTCTCACAGAGCATGGAAAATGTGTGTCTGGCATCATGGGGAGTATGTCTCTGCATCCCGATCCGCTCCAAAGTCTCATACATCCTGTTCCGAAATGTGTTTGGCGTTATATCCAGAATTGTACTCTGCTTTTTTATAAAGTGCTTTACTAAAGCATAGATTCCAGAGTGTATCGGGACAATACGATCTTTCCCGGCATTGGTTTTGACTCCGCCCCGGAAATATTTTTGTTCCAGATTCACCTCCATAGATTCATATGCTTTTATCGTGTAGCCAGAATAGCACATGATCAGAAGAAATTCCACGATAGGATCATTCTTGTGCTTCCAGAGTATTGCAAGCTCGTCCTCAGAAAATGGGATGCCATGTTCTTCGTCTTCCGCTTTCTTTGGTGCTGTTCAGAGTCCGGTTCTGGTCGAAGTCGTTCAGGGTCCGTTCGAATCCCGGATAATAGGTTCCGGCATGCCAGGCAGTCAGGACGGCAAAGCCCTTCATATAATCATCCACGTAGCAGATCGCTTTCACAGGGGCGTATTGGCCGGGGGCGATCAGCTCTGTGGAAGGCGGATAGACGCCATAGGGATTACGGCGCTTTCCGGACAGTTTTTTGATGGATCCGTAGCCGTTGGGGAGCTTGGGGTATTTCTTTTTACGTGCCATTGTATCATCCTCCTGAAAAAAAGGTATAAAAATAACAGCCTGTCCATTGCAGGCCGCCACCAAAGATGATACAATACGTTTGTGCTAAATTTTGATTGTACATCTTCGGATGTATCTAAAGACCGTTCCTGTTGGCGCAGGGGCGGTTTTTCATTTACGGTAGAAAATCAGATATTTTGATTGTCAGGTCATCAAATATATGAGTTTGTATCGGATCATCAAAGGTATGTTGACATGAATCCTCCTCACCTTCAAAGCAATAGGTTTGGACGATTTTTGTTATGGGATTCACGATCCAGTATTCCCGTACCCCAGCAGTACGATATTTGAAAAGTTTTATGGAATAGTCCATCCGGGAGGTGCTGGGGGAAGTAATCTCAATGATCCAGTCGGGAGCGCCTTCGCATCCCCGATCGGACAGCTTATCTTTATCACAGATAACGGAGATGTCCGGCTCTACCCATACCTTATCATTAGAGTTTAGATTTACTGCAAACGGGGCGGGATAAACTTCGCAAGAACCAGACTTATTTTTTATGTGGTTATGGATTACTGATGTCAGTTCCATAATAAGTTTTTGATGAATCCGGTTCGGTGGCGCCATGGCGTACAGCTTCCCATCGATCAGCTCCGCACGCTGGCCGTCCGGAAGGTTCCAGTAATCTTCGGATGTATAAACTTGTTTTTGTGGTAATGGCATAATATCACTCCTTCCTACTACTATAGATTCAATTGCTGCAAATCAAACCACTTTAATCTTTTGTAGATATCTCCACGGCTATCGATCTCTTCCACAGATATTATTTTGATCACATCATCAACTGTATATAATATTCTTATATTTCCGACTTTCATTCTGTACATGTTATGGCCTTGCAATTTTTTTATATCTGTTCCTTTTGGAAGTTTGTATATTGCGATTAACAACCGTTCCTGTATTTTTCGAGGCTGCTTTTTTTAAAATTTTTCAGCAGATTTTTGGATGATGATTTTATAATTCATAGTTTTACTCCTAATTCAGACGCAAGCGTCTCGATTGGAACACCATGTCCATCATTTACCATTTTTGCACGTTCAATCATTTCTAAATCCCATTCATCGGGTTCTATTTCTTCAATATCGGTTTTTGCAATATCCAGAATAAGATTTGTAATATATGCAAGTTTATATTCTGGCAATCCGTCAATGATCTGTTTTAATTTTTCTCTTTCACCCATGATTTTTGTCCTTCCTAAATTTTTATATAAATACTGATACGGTTATACCATTTTCATCACTGCTAAGTTTGGGATAAAGTATATGGTATAGTTATCAATATTTGTCATAATCCCATATTTATCCCGGTAGCATTCTATACATTCCAGAAGATATTCCTCCGTCACATTTAGAAATTCGGAGATTTCATACTGATTTTGGCATCCAGCTTCGTATGCCTTGACAATCCCCATCAGCCCGATCGTGCGCTGGTATCCGTTTAGCCGCGCCTGCCGTTCCTGTTTCCGGTTCCATGAGACGGACATATCAATGATGTTGCCTACGGTGGTTTCATGGTGGCCTAGCTCTTCGGCAAGGACGCAGGCTTTTTCGGCTGTCGTTTTCAATTTGTTTGATAGAGCTATATTTCCATCTATGTATAAACCGGAAAGATGTTCGGATAACGGAAAATCTTCATCTATAAAAATACCTTTAGAATCAGCCTCGTGTAATAATTTTCCATAGTTATTCAAATAATCAACTCCCCTTTTATGTATGGATCGGTGGCTATACGAAACAAAATCATTTTTTGCGCTTATTTCTAATAAATTCTATATAGTTTGCAACATCTTCTTGCTCTGCTTCAGTCAAATCAGACGTATCAAGATGAGCTGCGACAGTGATAGGTTCATATTTCGTGTTTAGCATCATTTTTTCTAAATCATCAGCAGAAATGCCGATCGCTTGACATATTTTACATACGTTTACATATCCCGCTTTTTCAGCGCCCCGTTCTAAAATAGCCTTAACAGTTGAATAAGGCAAGTCTGATTTTTTTACTATATCAGAAACTTTTATATTTTTTTCAGCCATTAATTTTCTTAATATTTCAGCTCTTTGTTCCATGTCGGTTACCTCCTTGCTTCAATATTACAATATTGCGTAAAGAAAGTAAATATAAAATTGCAAGATTCTGCAAAAAATATGCTGATAATTGCGCATATTGCAATATCGTAATAATATAAAAGCGCAATTGCGCAATTTCAAGGAGGTGAGTAATATTGATTACAGTAAAAGTAAATAATCTTGAAGCGGAAATGAAGAGAAAAGGAATATCAAGGAATGATATTGCGCAGGGCTTTGCGCATGGAGATTCTTATGAAAAGCTGGTAAGGAACCTCCGGCAGAGATTTGGAAAGGTCAGCCGGAAGGATGCTTACAGGCTGATCTATACGGAAGGGACTTATGTGATGGCGGAGGCCACCATGCAGCCCTTCACAGAGGATTTTGAGGAGTATCGGCTGTCCACTGCGGCAGATGGGAAAGTATGTGATATCTGCCGGGAGCTTGCAAAAAAGAAGTTCCGGATCCAGGACAGACAGCCAGGTGTGAACTTTCCTCCGCTCCATCCCTGGTGCAGATGCACGTTTACGATCGAGGTAGAAGACTGGGATAAGTGGATGGAGGATTATGAGCAGAGACACGGGAATGTGCAGGCTGGAAAAATTGCAAAAGGGTTGAATGATGGAGGGGAAAATGCTATACTTGGTGAAACAAACGATAAGGAAAAAGCGGATGTGCATATAGTAGGTAAGATTGATAAAAATATTTATAAATGCATAACAGAAGACATCATAACAGATGAAGTTATTATAACGGATGAGCGTATTCAGCATATCAGGAAAAGACATCCGAATGACTACGAACGATTTTATAGTTACATACCGGAAATTATAGAGAATCCAGATTATATTATTGAAGCGAACAAGTCGAATACAGCCGTAATTTTGAAAGAAATTGAAGAGCAAGGTGAAAAATTCAAATTGGTTTTACGCTTAAAGGTGGAAAGTGATCCGGCAGAGTACAAGAATTCGATTATGACATTTTGGTATATCGGAGATACAACTTGGAGGAAGTCTTTGAAAAATAAGAAAATACTTTACAAGCGTGAATAAAAAAGGTACAATAGTCGTACAGATAAACAGAGAGACTTTGAGGTGAAAAGTGCGTCGTCATGCGCCACATGCTTCGGCAATGGGCAAAAGAGATGCCGGGAGTGACGCTCCGGCCAAAGTTTCTCTGTTATCGTTTTACGTAGAGGGAAGGACTTTTTGAGGTGGAAGATTTCGTACGGTCCACACGCCGATGGTACTGACAGGGGAAACCCGAGAGATGCAGGAGAAGCGTACGCCTGCCAAAGAGTTCTGGTTCTTTTATCTTATAGAATTATATTTGATGAAATAAACCACCAGTCATTCAGGCCGGTGGTTTTCTTATGCGAATTTGGAGGTTCACACATGAGAAAACTACTTTTTTTCCATTCCCCATGGTGCCCGCCGTGCCGGTTCTATGAGAAGGAGTTTATCTTCCCGCTCATCCGGATGGCCGGTGCGGATAAGGTTCAGAAGGTTAATGCACAGGAGCTATAGACATTAAAAAGGTTGCTGAATTTTTGGAAGGGAGTGATGTGTTTTGATTGAGGTGGGTCTCCGGAAGGATGGAATCATGATAAGCGGCCATGCGGGCTATGCTCCGACAGGTTCTGACATTGTCTGTGCCGGAGTGACGGCGCTTACGCAGGAACTGATCAGATCAATGGAAGGATTAACGGATGACCGAATAGAAACGGATATCGGGAGCGGTATGGCATCGATCCAATATGGGGATTTATCAGAAAAAGGAAGACTTCTGATAGATTCCTTTTTTATTGGTATCTGTATGATTGCGGAAAAATTTCCGGACTATGTGCGGATTACATGACCAGGCGTGGAAGTCGTAAAACTCTACGGGATCAAAAAGGGCAGGCGTGGATCCCTGAAAAGCTACGGGAAACAATGCAACAAGGAACACGAAAAACGATGGAGGCAGGATATGAAGAACAAGGAATTTAGACTACTGCAGTTATTTGCGGAAGATCCGACAGACGGCCAGGACGGAGAACTCCCAAAGGGCCAGGAAAATGGAAGTAAGGATCAGAAGGGGAAAGATGATCCAGAGCCGCCGGCTCCGAAATCTACTGCAAAATACTCGGATGAGGATTTTGACCGGATGTTCAACCAGAAGTTTGCAAAAATGATGGAGAAACATGAAAAGGAGATGGCGGAAGCTACCCGGCTCGCGGAGATGAATGCTCAGGAGCGTGCGGAGCATGAAAACAAGAAGCTCCAGGAGCAGGTTCAGGAGCTGATGTGTAAGGAAGCCATTGCGGAAATGTCAAAATCTGCCAGGGCAATGCTCCGGGAGAAGAACATCAGCATCGGCGATAACCTGCTGGGGGTTCTGATCTCCGAGGATGCGGATCAGACAAAAAAATCAGTGGAAGAGTTTATCAGCCTTTTCCAGGAGGCGGTCAACAAGGCCGTTAAGGATGCGCTGAAGGGGGAGCCTCCCAAAGCAGGCGGGGCGTCAAAACTTACGAAAGAGCAGATCCTGGCAGTGAAGGATCGGACGGAACGTCAGAGATTGATCCAGGAAAATATGCGTGGGGCATATGTACCGATGTCCGGTGATGTGGCACAGACATTCGCGCTGATGGCGGATTCCACGGGGCTGGTCGGAATGACCCATTCTATCAATTCCAGGGATGCAAGCGTGGATACCCTTCTGATGTCCTGCGTGAAGTTTTTCCCCGAGTTTGAGGACGGTGTATTTATCGGTACGATCGGAAACGGCACAGGAGCATAGGAGGAGAAGGATGTACAGGGTGGTGAAATTCTTTACGGATCTGCAGGATGGAGACCACCCTTATCACGTTGGAGAAGCCTTCCCACGTG
The DNA here is from genome assembly GCA_009911175.1 of Lachnospiraceae bacterium. The sequence goes on from QXWX01000021.1 coordinate 63,954, forward strand.
ATGGGGTGGAGGTTACGGAGGAACGTATCAAAGAGCTTTCCGGAAAGGAGAACAGGCAAGGCATCCCATTAATCGAAAATGTGGAGTAGCCTGTGAAGAAACGTACTTCCAGAAAGAAGCAGGGCTAAAAGCGAGGTGCATTTTATGGAAATGCTGGAAAGAGTGAAAAAACGGATTCCGGACGCAATGCTAAAGGATGAAGTTCTGGAGGAGTATATCAGTACCATATCTGACCGGCTTTGCCTGCGGCTGGGTGTCGGGGCGCTGCCGAATCTGTTTGAGTCGATCTGCGTAGATGCTGTGGTGAAAATGTACCGCCGTGCCTATTATGAGGGGATATCAAGCGAAGGGGCGGCGAATATCAGTACGACCTTTGTAGATGATGTGCTTTCCGAATATGCTCAGGAGATCGGAGACTGGAAAACACAGCAGGCGAATATGGGAGGCTCTGGCAGGGTGGTGAGGTTTCTGTGATCTGGAAGACATGCAGGCTTCTGGCAAAAAAGCAGACCGGGGAAGACGAGCTCCATAACCCGCAGTATGATTATACAGCAGTGAAGGAGACAACTGCCCGTGTCACACCCTGGACGGATGAACAGATTGCCCTGGAAGGCCGGGAGGTGACCCGGAACGAACAGCGATTTCTGATCCCGATTCCTTTTTCTATGTTTCCGGAATGCCAGAAAGCAGAAATTGACGGCCGTGTACAGGAAATCACGAAGGTCATAGACCTGAGTCCAAGGTACACAGCGATTCAGGTGAGGATTTATAAGGGATGATGAAATGGGCCTGGTAAAAATAGAATTAAACAAAGTCGATATAGATCGCCTGGCAAGGGCGCTTCAATCCGTGAATGAAGTGCGTTTTAACGCGGTTGTCAAGAAGAATGTCACGGAATTACTCAATGCTGCGAGAAACGGCGGGACGCCCATTGATACAGGAGAACTGCGGAAATCTTCCGGTATCTACGGGGACGAGATGGGCTATACGGTGGATTATGCGCCCCATGTGGAATACGGACACCGTACAATTGACGGGGGCTGGGTTTCCGGCAAGCACTTCCTGAAAGCAAACGTGGATTCACAGGCATTCATCTATTATCAGGATTTGAAAAATGCGATAAAGAAAGGGTAAGTTATGTATAAACAGATAGGACTGACGGATCTGATATCTGCCATCCAGAAGAAAATAGAGGATCATACGGGGACGAAGTGCTATGACGCCGTAACGAAAAATGCGCCAAGTCCTTTTTATTTTGCGGAGATCATTGGAAAACGTCTAGCCCATTCCAAGACCATGTGGCGGGATGTCTTTACAGTCTGGATCCATGCGGTTGCGGAACCGGGCGAATCTTCTGTAAGGATTTACAGTCTGATACAGGAGCTGGAAGAGGCGCTGACGGAGGACATTGAGCTTCCCGAAGGATTTGATCTGATCATGCAGACCAATAACGGAGTGCAGACGATCAAAACAGACGAGACCAATCAAAAACATGCGGTTCTGGCTTATGAATTTATGATCTGCTATGGATTCAAATGTAAAATTTAAGGAGGAGATGATGTTATGAGATTCAATAGATTTTTATTACAGCTTTTTGCAGATAACGCATTTGACGGCGGCGCTTACTGCGATTTTTCAAGTTCTGCGGCGAAGGCACTGGCCGGGAAGGATATCCTGCTTGCCGTCTATAATGCAGATGGGAGCAAGCTGATCGCCATTGGGGGACAGAAGGGGCTGACGATCAACCGTTCCGCGGATTCCATCGAGATCACCAGCAAGGATACGGCTGGCGGTTGGAAATCAAAGATTGCGGGTATGAAAGAGTGGAGCATTGATAATGACGGCCTTTACGTTCCTGGGGACGAGGCACACAGTATTTTGTCGGAATCATTTGAAAATTCGGAGCCTGTATGCATCAAGGTGATTGATGGAAAACGGAAAAGAGGGATGTTCGGCGGCCTTGCAGTCATCACAGACTATCCGCTGGAAGCGCCCTATGATGATGACTGCATGAGTATGGACACCTGGGACGGAGAAGCAGAGCTGGCAGCGGCGTCAGGAGAAAGGCTTCTGATCGTGGAGTGTACTTCGGAGGGGAAAGCGAGAAAAGCCGGAATTGCAACAGTAACCATTCAGGAATAGGAGGCAGGGACCATTTATGATTACTTATGGCGGAAAGAATTATGTTTTGAAATACAACATGAAACGGATTGAACTGATTGAGGGAGTAACAAATATGCCGACGCTGGCGGACTTACAGCGTACACGTGGGCTACTCAGTCTGGCATCCTTGAAAGCATATGTCGCATATGGGATCAAAGAGGATGGGGCGGATGTTTTCCTGAATCCCAAGAAAGGGATGGAAATAGCGGAGAGCCTGATCGAATCCAACGGCTACCCAGATATATGTGCGATTGTCCTGGAGGCGCTAGAAAGGGACTGCCCTTTTTTCTTCCAAGAAGGCTGATCGAGTTTGAATACTTTAGCAGTGAGGAAGCGGATCAGGAGTATATGGAAATAGCGGAGCCGTATCAAAAGGATATCGACTTCGCTTTTTTTGTTGTCAATTTCGGATATTCCAGATCAGATTATGACGCGCTGACCGGATTGACACTGGCAAAAGGATTTAACCGACTGACCGGTATTGATGACGCAAAAGCAAAGCTGAAAGGTCTCGGGCACGATGCGGAAAGTGTTACAGAAATCATGAACTCCGCTATGGAATCAGTAAAGGGTACTTCTTACGGAATGGATGCGGCTGCTACAACTGCGGCAAGTGCGGTTGCAGCTGGGATCCAGCCAGGGAAGGAGCTGACCAGGTATCTGTCTCTGACAGCGGATGCGGCCGCAATCGCCGGGGCGTCTATGGCGGATAGATCCATCATAAATAAGGTCCAGACCTCACAGATTGCATATACGGATGACTTGAACCAACTGGCAGACAGAGGGATCCCTATATATCAGTGGTTGGCGGAAGCCGCAGGAATCACAGCGGCGCAAGTGAAAGAAATGGCATCCGAAGGGCAGATTTCTTCCCAGATGTTTCTGGATGCCATAGAGAAGAATATCGGCGGCGCGGCGAAGATCATGGGGGAATCTTCATTTACCGCGGCTATCTCAAATATTGGGGCGTCGATTTCAAGAATCGGGGCGAATTTTCTGGATGCCGGGGGGAAAGGGGGAGGTTTCTTTTCCACCCTAAAGCCGATGCTAACCGATTTTAATAATTTCATAAGAAGAAATTTTAAAAAGCCCGTATTTACGGGGCTTTTGGAGAATTTTGTCACTAACGTGTCACTAACGTAAACGAAATTATGTACTGTTTTTCACAGGGATTTTAATCTTTTCAATCTCTTTTCGGAGCTCCTCAACTGTCCTGTGCCCATAGACCTTATTTGTAATATCTTGGAAAGCATGTCCAAGCATACGTTTCCGATCATTTTCATTCACCTGATATTTTTCACAGAGCATGGAAAATGTGTGTCTGGCATCATGGGGAGTATGTCTCTGCATCCCGATCCGCTCCAAAGTCTCATACATCCTGTTCCGAAATGTGTTTGGTGTTATATCCAGAATTGTACCCTGCTTTTTTATACAGTGCTTTACTAAAGCATAGATTCCAGAGTGTATCGGGACAATACGATCTTTCCCGGCATTGGTTTTGACTCCGCCCCGGAAATATTTTTGTTCCAGATTCACTTCAATGGTTTCATACGCTTTTATTCGGTACCCGGAATAGCACATGATCAGAAGAAACTCTACAACAGGATCCGCCTTGTGCTGCCAGAGTATTGCAAGCTCATCCTCAGAAAATGGGATGCCGTGTTCGTCATCCTCTGCTTTCTTTATCCTCACGTGTACGGAGTAGTCCTTTTCACAGAGCTCAAACTTTTCCGCATAGGCGTACATCTGGTGGAAGAGAGACAGGATCAGCTCTAATGATGAATGCTTTCTGGGGCAATTATCTATGACGTTCTGCAGGTCATTATACCGCAGATCTGCAAAGGGCTTGTCATGCAATTCGGCACAATTTTTGAAAGCCGCACGGGTGGAGTCCATGCTGGCCCTGGAATAGGTCTTTTTTGAATCCTCATACTTGTCTCTATAAAATCCCTCGTACACTTCCGCAAAGGTAGCGGTCTTCTCTTTGTTCTGCTCAACCCTTGCCGCCTGCAGGTAATCCAGCAGGATATTGTCCATGGTGCTGTTCAGAGTCCGGTTTTGATCAAAGTCGTTCAGGGTCCGTTCGAATCCCGGATAATAGGTTCCGGCATGCCAGGCAGTCAGGACGGCGAAGCCCTTCATATAATCGTCCACGTAGCAGATCGCTTTCACAGGGGCGTACTGGCCGGGGGCGATCAGCTCTGTGGAAGGCGGATAGACGCCATAGGGGTTCCGGCGCTTTCCGGACAGTTTTTTGATGGATCCGTAGCCGTTGGGGAGCTTAGGGTACTTCTTTTTCCGTGCCATCGTATCATCCTCCTGAAAAAAGGTATAAAAATAACAGCCTGTCTATTGCAGGCCGTCACCAAAGATGATACAATACGTTTGTGCTAAATTTTGATTGTACATCTTCGGATGTATCCGAAAGCCGTTCGGCGCCGCTAACGCCGGGCGGTTTTTCATTTTTCTAATTCTGTTAAATATTGCTGCCTCTCAGACCACCTTACAGGTTTTACATTGTAATTATTCATTGCGGTAATGATATTTGGTGAGATTTTTTTATCCTTATCTTGCATAAATACATATAGTAATGAATTTGGTTCACGTTCCTGCTTGGTGTCATCCCATAGAAATAAAATACTGTTTGTCTGAGTCTGATCTATGTTATTTACAACTTTCAATATACGTTCTGGAGCTTGCTTCGATCTGGGGATTACAAAATCATAATTTGTTATTAAACTGCTTTTTCCTGGAAATGAGATATTAGGGGTATATCGAATATCTGCGCTATCCAGATAAGATTGCACATCTTCTATAAACAAAGACTGAATAGTATTTCTGGATGTATAAAATAAATCACTTACTTTAATCATGCATTGTGAGAGCATGTGCTTTCTTTGTGGAAGATCACTTTCGGAACACATAACGAACAACTCATTTTTATCCGATCTGCTTACTCCATGTGACTTTAATATTTGATTGAAAATATCAATTCTCCGTTGGCTGGAAAATATATTGAAATTTGATAATTCCAATTCATTTATTGTTTCTCCATCGTCAGTCAGAGTGCAAGAATCCCCATCAATTTTTATGAAAATTTCGATACAATCATTATTCCTGTCCAGATACGGCAAAGTAAGACGGAATACATTTTTGCTTATCCTGTATTCATCAATATTTTCATATAACCATTTTATATATGACTCTTTAAAATTATTATTCATTTACATCACGCCCTGTATGATAATACTTTTTGTATCAATATTGCACATATGGCAAAAATCGTAAAACAAAGAAACAAAATCATCGGTATCTGGAAACAGTTTACCATATTCCTCCGCCAAATCATATGTTTTCATACCATTTTCATCAAATATGTGGATATGATTTCTGGATGACCGATGTCCATCGTTAAACATATGCGGCCTGCAGTCAATTTCAAGTCTAAACATTATCGTGTTGCTGTTTCCGTGCCGTTCCTGTAATTTCTTCTTTGTTAAAGAAAAACTTCCATTTCTGTCTACGTCTAAGAAAAATATGTCCTTTGTTGATTCAGAACGTACTTTGAATGGCTTTTCTAATTTTTCTCCGGGAGCGGGCAGATCTATTTGTGTAAGTTCAAAATACTTCTTCATTTCCAGTAAAGCCTTAAATTCTTCATTCGTCATTGAAGTTTGTTCCTTTATACTTAGTTTTTTTTCCAGTACCATATACGCCACTTTTATATAATCGCTGGTGCGGTCATATACAAAATAATTTTACACAAATATTCATGCAAACATTTGTTCTATATTACCAATTGATATTTCATACAGATAGTAGTATGATGTTAATAAGAAATTTCGAACGTGTGTTTGCTAAATATTGGAGGTAATACATATGGATAATAGTGAAGAATACAAAAAACAACAAGATATAAAATTCATTGTCGAATTACTTCAAAAGGAATCTCCGGGGAAAGTACGAGAAATTCTAGTCTTTATACGAAGCTATCTTTCAAAGTAATGATAAAAAGAGCTGGGTTACTGGCTCTTTTTTAAGTTGTTTATGTACTGCAATGCAATCTTTTCTAAAGTTGCCTTACTTGCGTCATCTAATTGTTCATATGTAATAATCAAAGTTTGGATGGCATTTGCCACTGCCGAATCTTTATCCTTTAAAAGAAGAGCCGTGTATTTTAATATTTTTTGTTGTTCAGTCAGCTCTTCGAACATTTCACCTTCGCCAGTGCGTAGCCATTCTTCATTTACATTAAACTCTCTGCATATAGATTTAATTACAGTGTCCATAGGATAGTTCTTTCCTATTTCGTAACTGGCAACACTGTTTCTCTTTAATCCTATTCTATCAGCGAACTCTTGTTGAGTTAAATCAAGCGTTTTTCTCAATAATTTTATCCTGTCTTTCAATAGTAATCACCTCCATTCCGATTATTACAATACCACAAAAATGTTGTCACGTCAACAAAAAGTTGTTCAATCAACAAAAATACTATTGACAAACGTCATTAAACATCATATAATAGTTGTGCAATCAACAAGCAGTGTGGGTCGCGTTGGAGGATGGTTGCCAGTTACTGACTAATTACTTAGTCATGATGTACAGAGCAGTGCCTGTCCCATTCACAAAATAGGACATTGCCCATAATGTATATCCCTTTTTCTCAAGAGATCGGATCTCCTGAGGCGTATATACATACTTTTTCTTTATGGCTATCACCTCCTTTCATAGAGGCGATTCGCGACCCACAGTGTTCATTGTACCACAAAAAGAAGGTGAGGTGATAAGCATGATGGGATTTGAGGATAAAAAAGAGCAGGAAATAAGGAACATGGTCATGATCTTAAAACAGATTGATTTACCAGATATTCTTTTGCTTGCACGAGATGCAAATACACTCCTGATGCGGCAGAAGGAGAGTGAAAATATAAGTATACTAGGAGGTGGTGAGATAAAAAATGATTCAGTTCGCAGTTGTTCGGGTTAATGATGATTTTGTGCAGTGCCTAGGGATATACACAAACCTCTACGAGGCGGTCGGGCGTGCATATATGTGTGCTTCTGATCTCGTGGATGACTCTGAGGATGGGAAAGGGAGCGTGACGCCGCTCTTTGCCCTGGAAGGAGAGACTGGGACGGGCTTAACAGTCCGTTATGGGGAAAATCTTGAAACGGATATCTATATATTGCGTTGTGAGACAAATGAGAGGGGGTAGTGTGAGAAATGCTGCATAGTTTAAAAATAGATAACGGTATATTGCTAGACGGTTTTCACCTGAAAGGAGTCAGTGCATACAAAGTAAAGCAAAACAAGGACAAAGATTTTGCATGCCTGACTCTCGAAATGGATGTGTCAATATTAGACAATACAGAAGATTCCAAGTTCAATAGCGCTTTGGATCAGCACGGAGACAGAACTGATGGCGACAGATAGAAGTTTCGGTTTTATTTTTTCCCAAATTGAGTTTTCTTCTGTAGCGTTGATGAACTGATATCCAGAGATAGATAAATCATCTATATACGGCAAAGGTTCATCAACGTATTTTGCGCCGGGAATTATGATCTGTGAGTCCATCAACTGCCGGATCCAGTAGAGAACTTCATTTGTTGGATATTGTGTTAAATGGGATTGCGCCAGATCTAGGGGCTTAACTGGTTCTACGTATCCGTAACTATCTGGAACCAGATTATTGGAAACTGCAATAATAATATCCCGGATACAATCAATGTCAAGTTTCATTATAACGATTCCTTTCTTTAGTACTCGGGCATGGCCGTGCCCTGTACTCAGATTATAGGAGATATTGAAGATATTTACAAGCAGAAGAGAAGGAGGTGGTCTATTGAAAGAGATTGTAAATGCTGCGGAAGCGGCACGGATCCTTGATGTTACTGAAAGTTATGTCCGGTTTTATGCCCCGGAATGGAGATTTGCAAAAGTGCGGCATATCAAAGGCAGGAAGAATAAAAAGTACGACATAAGCACCAGACTGATGTGCTCGGAATATGGCATCCCATTGGAGGAAGCGGAAAGGAGGCTGGCCGGAAATGGATAAATACGACCGTGCATTTGCCAGGCATCGGCAGAAGAAACGGAAGCGGCGTACCGTGTTTATCATCTGCGCCTGCAGCATTGCCTTGGGGTACGTGCTGGGGAACCTGTCCTGCCTGGCGCTGGTGGTGTATTTCAGGGTGTAAAAAGGGTAGGTGGTCAGAACGTGAAAAACACAGAATCAAGAATGAGCACCCAGGAACGGCGGCAACCGTTGGGTGCTCAGGAAAATCATCAACTATATTTTAACCGAAAGTGAGGGTTTTGTAAATGGTAAAGATCAATGAAAATGAAGCAATAATATCAAAAAATGAGTTGGGCATACTGTTCGGCACGGCTATGGCCCTGACTCTGGATCCCTATGATATGTCGGATAAGTTGGAAACCCTTATCATGGGTTGCGCTGCTGAAGAACAACGCAAGGTAGAAGGCCATATCTGGGAAGAGGAAAAAATACCGGAGGAAATTCTGGAAATGACAAAGAGAATACTCCATATCTATGATGAAGCCTTTGATCCAGTACAGGATTCGGAACCTGCCAGGGAGGAAAAGCAGGCGATCTGCAGCCTTCTTCTGGCAGCCCTGCAGAAGACGAGGGCATACCACGACCTTGCGGATCTGAGATATGAACATTCCACAGTAACAGCGAAGTTTACCTGCGGTGGGTACCGCCGGGTCAACGTGGGAGCGGATTCAGGTATCGCCATGATCCATGATATCTTAGCGCACATATAGGCGGGGGGGAGGTAAACAGTGCATGAAAGGACACGGTATACACCCCTGACGGTGGAGGAGCAGCAGTTTGCAGAAGAGAACTACCAGATTATATTCCTATATCTGCGGAGCAGGAAGCTGGATCCGGAGGAATGGTACGATGTTGTGGTACTCCAGTATCTCCTGGCAGTGAAGAAATGGTTCCAGAGGCCGGAGCTGCACCGCTGGGCATTTTCAACGATCGCAAAACAGACTATGCGGTCCGCAATCGGGAACCACCTGAAAAAAGAAGCAAAACGGATCCAGACGGTGAGCCTGTATGAGACGGTCCCTGGCTGCGGGGATGTTACATACTTGGAAGTGGTCACTAACAGTCACCTGGAATATATCAATTATGGAGAATGTGAGATGAATATAAGCTATAACGTGAAGGTACCGGAGAGTGCCGGCCGTAAAAAAAAGTGATGAGGCGAAAGCGCTGGACAGCTTCCTTGAAATGAAGGATATGAGGAATATGCGCTTTGAATGTGCAGATACGGACGAAGGAAAAAAGGTATGTACTCGGTTACGTTCATACCAGAAATATAAGGGGCACCAGAAACTGTACAAAATATTCCGGTTAGGGCAAGATGTATATGTAGTAAAAGAAGATGCCGGGGAAGAGCCAGATAAGGTGGGCGTGGCCAAGGAAAGCAAGGCAAAGACAAGCAATACAAGAAAGAGTTCAAAGAGGACGGGCAGTATTAAGGCCGTCAGCTGATCGAAACAAAATGAAGGGAGAAAGATATGGATAGCATTAAGATTAACAAATTGGAGATTGAGAATGTAAAACGGATCAAGGCTGTCAAGATTGAGCCTACGGCCAATGGCCTGACGATCGTAGGAGGAAATAATAACCAGGGGAAGACCTCCGTGCTGGATTCCATTGCATGGGCATTAGGCGGAGAGAACTTCCGGCCATCGAAGGCGCAGCGTGAGGGGTCTGTAATTCCGCCGAATCTGCATATGGTTATGAGCAACGGCCTGGTGGTAGAGCGGAAAGGCAAGAACAGCAGTTTAAAAGTTACGGATCCGAACGGCAATAAGGGCGGGCAGCAGCTTCTCAATGAATTTGTAGAGCAGCTGGCACTGAACCTTCCAAAGTTCATGGAATCATCCGGAAAGGAAAAGGCCAGGATCCTGTTAAAGATCATCGGGATCGGCGACCAGCTTGTAGAGTTGGAGGAGCAGGAAAAGGAATTGTATAATGAAAGGCTGGCGATCGGAAGGATTGCGGACCAGAAAGAGAAATATGCGAAGGAGCAGCCATATTTCCCGGATGCGCCGAAAGAACTGATATCCCCTTCGGAGCTGATCAGACAGCAGCAGGAGATCCTGGCAAGAAACGGTGAAAACCAGAAGAAAAGAGAACGTGTCCATTCTTACCAGCAGTCTATTGCGTTTCTTGATCAGGAAGTGGAGGCTATGCGGGAGCAGCTCAAAAAGAAAGAGCAGGAATTGGCGGATGCGAAAGCCTCTTTGAATATGGCTATGATGGATGCCCAGGAGCTGCAGGATCAGTCTACGGAAGAATTGGAGAGGAGTATTGCGAATGTTGAAGAGATCAACCGCAAGGTGCGCGCGAACATGGACAAGGATAAGGCCGAAGAAGATGCTTTGACCTATAAGGAACAGTACAACAGTCTGACAGTTAAGATCAATGATGTAAGAACGGCAAAGACGGATCTGCTGAAAAATGCGGATCTCCCGCTTCCGGAGCTGGCAGTTGAAGAAGGGGAGCTTATCTATAAAGGGCAAAAATGGGACAACGTGTCAGGATCGGACCGCTTGAGAGTAGCAACGGCTATCGTCCGGAAGCTGAATCCGAAGTGCGGCTTTGTGCTCCTGGATAAATTAGAACAGATGGACATCCGGACATTGAATGAGTTCGGGACATGGCTCGAACAAGAAGGGCTGCAGGCAATCGCTACCAGAGTCAGCACAGGGGATGAATGCTCGATCCTGATCGAGGATGGTTATGTGGCAGGCCAGGAGGTCCCGGAGGAACAGCCTAAGAAAAAAGAATGGAAAGCAGGTGACTTTTAATGAAGATTACAAGAGGTGTGATCCAGAAGGCAAAGAAAGTCGTGGTGTACGGCCCAGAAGGCATTGGGAAATCTACGTTTGCGTCAAAATTTCCGAACCCGGTATTTATTGATACGGAAGGAAGTACCAGCAGTATGGACGTGGCAAGGCTGCCGCGTCCCACCAGCTGGGAAATGCTCCTGGAAGAGATCGACTATGTAAAGAAGAATCCCCAGGTATGCGGTACGCTTGTGATTGATACGATTGACTGGGCGGAGCAGCTCTGTATTGAGTTTATCTGCGCGAAACACCAAAAGGATGGGATCGAAAGTTTTAGTTACGGAAAAGGCTATGTCTATACAAAGGAAGAATTTGGCCGTTTTCTAAACAGATTGTCAGATGTAATTGAAGCAGGCGTTCATGTGGTGCTCACAGCCCATGCGCAGATGCGTAAATTTGAACAGCCAGATGAAATGGGAGCCTACGACCGTTACGAATTGAAGCTGGGAACGAAGACTTCTTCCCAGACTGCTCCGCTGGTAAAGGAATGGTCGGATGCTTTGCTCTTTGCGAATTACAAGACGTATTCTATCGCTGTAGATGATAAAGGAAAGAAGCACAAGGCTCAAGGCGGAAAACGTGTCATGTATACGAGCCACCATCCCTGCTGGGATGCAAAGAACCGATATGGCCTGGATGAAGAGCTTCCATTTGATTACGCGGAGATTGCTCACATCCTGATGAGCAGCCAGAGGCAGGAAGTCCGGCAGCCAGTAGAAAATAAAATGCCGGAAACGAAACCGACAGTTCCGGAAACTGATGAAGGACAGAAGGACAAAAAGGTGGATCCCATTGTAGATATCCCGGATGGAGCGCCGGAGCAACTGGAATTTGATCCCGACTCCGGCACTGTAAAAGAGGAGGATCAGAAAAAGAAACCTCCAGAGCCGGATATGTCCAAGACCCGGACATTCCGGCTGAACAGTTACATACCCAAAGCACTGCAGGACCTGATGTATGAAAAACTGGTATCCGAAGAGGAACTTTTGGAAGTGGTGTACAGGAGGGGATATTTTCCAAGAGGGACGCCATTCCAGAACCTTCCTGATGAATTTGTGGAAGGCTGCCTGATCGCAGCCTGGCCGAAAGTCCTGGCAATGATCCAGGAGATCAGAAGTAATTATGAGATTCCATTTGAATAAAACGAGAGGTGACAGAGTATGAGTGAAGATATCAGAGGAAAAGAACTGGACTGGAATGACGAGGTGGAGGCCAGTGAATACACACTCCTTCCGGAGGGTGATTATGATTTTGTTGTAGAAAGTTTCGAAAGGGGCAGATATGAGGGAAGTACCAAGATACCGCCCTGCAACCGTGCATTGCTGAAAATCAGGGTCGATGCCCAGGAAGGCACAACAGTCATGAATGAAAGCCTGTTTTTATATGACAGGATGGCCTGGAAGATTGCAGAGTTTTTCCTGTCGATTGGGTTTGAAAAGGGAGAAAACGGAAAAATAAAGCCAAACTGGCAGATGGTTCCGCAGGCAACGGGTCGTGCAACGATAGAGGTACGCTCCGATGAAAAGGATCCGACAAAGAAATACAATCATGTAAAAAAATATTTGCCAAAACCGAAGAAGCAATTTAAGGCAGGTGAGTTTTAATGGAACTCAGGCCGTATCAGAGAGAAGCAAAAGAAGCAGTTTTTGAAAACTGGGATAATGGGACGAAGAAAACCCTGCTTGTACTGCCAACTGGCTGCGGGAAAACAATCGTTTTTGCAAAGATAACGGAAGAATGCGTCCGCCAGGGAGACCGGGTATTGATCCTGGCGCACCGGGGAGAGCTGCTGGACCAGGCGGCGGATAAGATCGCAAAAGCTACGGGCCTCGGCTGTGCTACAGAAAAGGCGGAGCAGACCTGCATCGGAAGCTGGTTCCGGATCGTGGTAGGCTCCGTGCAGAGCATGATGCGCGAAAAACGGCTGGAGCGGTTCCCAGAAGATTTTTTCGGAACCATTATCATCGATGAAGCGCATCATTGTGTGTCTGACAGTTACCAGCGTGTGCTGAATCATTTCCCATGTGCGAAGATCTTGGGCGTGACAGCTACGCCTGACCGCGGGGATATGAAGAACCTGGGGAATGTATTTGAAAGCCTGGCTTACGAATATACCCTGCCCAGAGCAATCAAGGAAGGATATCTGTCTCCCATCAAGGCGATCACGATCCCTTTAAAAGTAGACCTGTCAGGTGTCGGGGTGCAGTCCGGGGATTTTAAGCTGGGGGATCTGGGAACAGCCCTGGATCCATACCTGCGCGAGATCGCGGAGGAAATGAAAAAATATTGTATGGATAAGAAAACAGTGGTATTCCTGCCGCTTGTAAAGACAAGCCAGAAGTTCCGGGATATCCTGAATGAGAATGGTTTCTGTGCTGCGGAAGTGAACGGAGAAAGTCAGGACAGGACAGATATCCTGCGGGATTTTGAAGCGGGAAGGTATAACGTGCTCTGCAATTCCATGCTTCTGACAGAAGGCTGGGACTGTCCGTCTGTAGATTGTATTGCGGTGCTGCGCCCCACAAAGGTACGTAGCCTGTACTGCCAGATGGTGGGACGCGGGACCCGGCTTGCGCCAGGGAAGGATCACCTGCTCCTATTGGATTTTCTCTGGCACACGGAACGGCATGAACTCTGCCATCCGGCACACCTGATCTGTGAGAATGAAGAAGTGGCGAAAAAGATGACGGAGAACCTGGAAACAGCCGGATGCCCGATGGATATCGAAGAGGCGGAAAAGGCTGCCGCGGAGGATGTGGTCGCACAGCGTGAGGAAGCGCTTGCGAAGCAGTTGGCAGAGATGAAAAGAAGAAAAAAGAAACTGGTGGATCCGCTGCAGTTTGAAATGAGCATTCAGGCAGAGGACCTGTCGGGATATGTGCCCGCATTCGGCTGGGAGATGGCGCCGCCTTCTGATAAACAGAAGCAGACTCTGGAAAAGCTGGGGATCCTTCCGGATCAGATCGACAATGCCGGAAAAGCGGCTAAGATCCTGGATCGGCTGAATAAGCGTAGAGAGGCAAATCTTACGACACCAAAGCAGATCCGTTTTTTGGAAGGGAAAGGTTTCCAGCATGTGGGGACATGGCAGTTTGACACTGCAAAGAGGCTGATCGACCGGATCGCAGCCAATGGTTGGAGGATCCCGCTGGAGATCAATCCGGCGGAATATAGGGAAGGTGCATAAGGATGGAACAGCGGACGGATCTGATTGAGGTCATAAAATCTATCAATCCTGCAGAGCTGGATTACCAGGAATGGATCAATGTGGGCATGGCATTAAAGCATGAAGGCTATACGGCATCAGACTGGGATCAGTGGAGCCGCAATGACGCGCGGTACCATCAGGGAGAGTGTGAGAAGAAATGGAAGTCCTTCCATGGCTCCTCTGTCCCGGTCACAGCCGGGACAATCGTGCAGATGGCAATGGAACATGGGTGGCGGCCTTCCTATGAGTGGCACGAGCTGGACTGGGATGATGAGGTCAGCACAGACGGCCTTGTTGTAGTAGATAGAAGCTGGGTGGAGGAAAAGGAAGTACAGGAGCCGAAAAAATGGGATCCCGCCGCCCAGGTCATGCAGTATCTGGAAACCTTGTTTGAAGCTTCTGAAAATGTGGGGTATGTAGTGAAGAGCTGGGAAAAAGACGAACGTTACATACCGGCCAATAAGGGAAGCTACAGCCGGACAGCAGGCAAACTGATCGAGGAGCTGTCAAAATGTAAGGGGGATATCGGCAGCGTACTCGGAGATTACGATCCGAAAGCAGGGGCGTGGATCCGTTTCAACCCTCTGGATGGGAAAGACGTAAAAGGAGCCAATGTCACAGACTTCAAATATGCCCTTGTGGAATCGGACGAACTGGAAATTGACCGTCAGAACGCGATCATCCGGGAGCTGGAGCTGCCGGTGGCCTGCCTGGTCCATTCCGGAGGGAAGAGCCTGCATGCAATTGTAAGGGTAGACGCGGCGGATTATAACGAATACAGGAAACGGGTGGATTATCTGTACGGCGTATGCCAGAAGAACGGATTAAAAATCGACACACAGAATAAGAACCCGTCCCGGCTTTCCCGGCTTCCCGGCGTTGAGAGGAACGGAAAAAAGCAGTTTATCGTAGACCGGAATATCGGGAAAGAGTCCTGGAATGAGTGGAAGGAATGGATCGAAAGTATCAACGATGACCTTCCGGAACCGGAGAGCCTGGAAAGTGTATGGGGCAGCCTTCCGGAGCTGGAGCCATGCCTGATCCGGGACGTATTGCGTCAGGGCCACAAAATGCTGATCGCAGGCCCCTCAAAGGCAGGGAAGTCTTTTCTTCTGATCGAGCTGTGCATTGCCATTGCTGAAGGCAGGAAGTGGATCAACTGGGAGTGTACCAGAGGAAAAGTCATGTATGTAAACCTGGAATTGAGCCGTTCCAGCTGTCTGCATCGGTTTAAAGATGTATACCAGGAGCTCGGGTGGGAGCCGGAACAGCTCCACAACATTGATATCTGGAATTTAAGGGGAAAGTCAGTCCCCATGGATAAACTGGCGCCGAAACTGATCAGACGGGCTGCAAAGAAGGATTATATCGCTATCATTATTGACCCGATCTATAAAGTCATTACCGGGGATGAAAACAGCGCGGACCAGATGGCGAATTTTTGCAATCAGTTTGATAAAGTCTGTACCGAGCTGGGCTGTGCGGTGATCTACTGCCATCATCACAGCAAGGGCAGCCAGGGCGGAAAGAAATCCATGGACCGGGCATCCGGATCGGGAGTATTCGCGCGGGATCCGGATGCGCTGATGGACCTGATCGAGCTGGAAACGACAGACGCGTTATTGAATCAGGAAGAAAATAAGGCCGTATGCGCGGAGTGCGTCAGGGCATTAAAAAGATTTGGATATGGGGAGCGGATGGACGAAGAACTGTCACAGGATGACCAGTGCAGCAGCCTGGCGATGGTGCAATACTGCGGGAAAACGCTGAGCCCTTCAGAATACCGTATTCTGGATCAGGAGATCCAGGAGACCTGCAAGGCAGTCCGGCAGCGTACAGCATGGCGCATAGAGGGAACCCTGAGGGAGTTCCCGAAGTTCCAGCCAGTGAATCTCTGGTTTGATTATCCGGTACATAGGGAAGATGGATCCGGGGCGCTAAAAGACATTCAGCCGGATTCGGAAAAACCGCCGTGGCAGCGCGGCGCGGAGAAGATCAAAAAGAACTCTCAGAATCGAAAAGCAGACCGCAGGAAAGCGTTGGAAGAAGCAATTGAGGGCAGCAATTTTGGAGAAGCCCCGACAGTGAAAGACATCGCGGAGTACCTTGGGATCTCTGAAAGGACTGCCCGGGGTTGGATAAAAGAGCACGGAGAATATACCTGTGAAAACGGCGAAGTGAGAAAAAAGAAGCAAAAACAGAAGACGGGGGAACCTTAAAAATCAGGTTTCCCCGTGCTGGAGACCGTGGCGGGGAAACCTGAAAATCCAGGATTCCCCGTAAGAAATAGGATGGCGGGGAATCCTTAAAATCAGGTTTCCGCCGCATAAAGAAAACAGACGGGGAAACCTTAAAATTCACGTTTCCGCCGCAGGTACAGATGTGGCGGGGAAACCTTAAATTTCAGGTTTCCGCCGGCGGCGGGGAAACCTATACCCTAAAGGGTAAAATATTTCCCCCGCAATGCGTGGTCATGGGGGTAGGAATGGACGGGCCATAAGCAGAGCCCGCCCGTTCCCTTCCCCCCCCTCCCATGACGGAGGCGATAAAAAAGATGATTTCACACTTTAATGTGATAAAGTGACGAAATAGGAGTTGATTATGATGGCGCTGAATGAGTTTTTTATGGCGATGGTTCCCCCGACCGTCACCCATCAGGAAAAGAAGGTGCATGTGATAAATGGCAAACCTGTATTCTATGAGCCGCAGGAGCTGAAAAGCGCAAGGCAGAAGCTGACTGCTTATTTGGGACAGCACGTGCCAGAGGAGCCGTATCATCATGGTATCCGTCTGATCACAAGATGGTGCTTCCCGAAGGAACGCCATGGGGACGGTGAATATAAAACAAGCCGGCCGGACACGGACAACCTGCAGAAGCTCCTGAAGGACTGTATGACGCTGGTCGGTTTCTGGGATGATGATGCGCTGGTGGCATCCGAGCTTGTGGAAAAGTTCTGGGCCGAGCTCCCGGGGATCTATATCCGGATCGAAAAACTATGATGGCTTTTCTGGAAGCTGCAAGGCTGTTCCGAGACAGCTGGGGACTGTACCGGAAGTATTACGGCAAGGATAAAGGCAGAGAAATGTGGGGGCAACTCGTTGAGGAGGCGGATGGGCTGTACGCGAAGTATGGGAAGCAGCCCTTCGCCAAGGAAATGATAGCAGCTGTGATAAGCGAGGTTGAGAGGATTGATAAAAGACAATAACATTCCACGGAATGAAGCCAGGGTGGAAGACGTGAAGATCTGCGAGAGATGCGGTGAAATGATTGTCGGGGAGTATGATTATATCCAGACAAGGCGGCATACAAAGCTGTATTTCCACAAAGGGATGAAGTGCAGGAGGAAAAAATCATGTTAGTTGAGAACACACGGGAAGAGACATTGAAAGCATTCCTGAACGGCAACGAGGGTATAATGGCAGCCGTCAAAATGGTGGATGGCGGGATGCGGTTTGTACACATTTCTGACCTGCTCCCGGACGATGCGGTGTATTTTATCAACATGGAGCTGGGGCCGGCGGATGATTACGAGGAGAAGATCCACCAGCATTGCCAGGGGGGGGAGACGGAAACGGTGATCTCTCCAGCAGATCAGGCTCTTGGCAAAGACAGGGGAACGAAAAAAGAAGATGTCGGGAAGGTGAA
>QXWX01000022.1 GCA_009911175.1 Lachnospiraceae bacterium
TGATTCCAAAGCCGCAATGGAAGAAAAAAAGGAAGCGGCATAAGCAAAGCATCCTGAACACAGCAAAGGGCACCTGCTTCCTTTGCGCGAGACTGCACAATGATCATAGGCAGAAATATACCGAAGAGCACCATATCCTCTTCGGATCTGGCCAGCGTGATATTTCCGAGGCGGAAGGGCTGAAAGTAGATCTGTGTCTGGATCATCACAGGGAAGGGCCGGAAGCAGTGCATAACAATCAGGAAATGCGGGAGCTGCTCTGCCGGATCGTCCAGGAAGAATATGAGAAGAGCCATACCAGGGAAGAATGGATGGAGATCAGCAGGAAGAATTATTTGGAGTGAGGGAGGATCAGCGATGGAACCAGGAAGCCTTGCAATCGGGGATCATGTAGAATACCGGAACGGGGACCGGACAGAAACCGGATATGTGACATTTATAACAGGATGGTATGACTATGAATATATCGACATCGGCAGCAGGCCGGTGATGCAGACCGGGCAGAAAAGCACGATCGTAGATATAGAGGACATCATAAGGAAGGTACCTCCGCTGGAATAGGCGTATGGATACACAGGCAGGTATGTCACACAGCGTACAAGCCATCTTTCTTCATCTTCCGGCCTATAGCGCCGGAGGATGGGGAAAAGAGAAAATAGGAAGGAGAACAGATGAAGAACGTGGGAAAGGCAAGAGCCGAAGACGTGAAAATATGTGAGGTATGTGGGAGGATGATTGTTGGTGAATACGACTGGGTTTTGACAAGGAGGAGAACGAAGTTGTATTTCTGCAAGGGGATGAAATGCGGGAGGAAAAACCATGTTAGTTGAGAACACAAGGGAGGAGACGCTCAAGGCGTTCCTGGATGGCAACAAAAAAACAATGGTAGCCGTGAGGATGGAGGACGGCAGAATGCGGTTCGTGCATCTCACAACCCTGCTTCCTGCAGACGGGGTGTATTTTATCGACGTGGAGCTGGAACCAGGAGAGGATCACGGGGAAATGCTTTTACGGAATCACCAGGGGGGGGAGTCAGAAACGGTGATCTCTCCAGCAGATCAGGCTCTTGGCAAAGACAGGGGAACGAAAAAAGAAGATGTCGGGAAGGTGAAGCCCGAGAAAAAGACGGCCGGGGATATCATTGAGCCCTATGTGAGGCAGGGGCTTCCTGATTCAGAGATCGCAGAAAAGACAGGGATAAAATACAGAACGGTCTGGGCGGCCGCTAAGAAGATCCGGGAGCGGCTGGAAGAAACGAAGGGGAAGAATGCTGACCGCCATCTGTGCAAGACCTGCAAATACAGGGCGGCGGCTTACTACCAAAACGGATCAGGGATCAAATGTGA
>QXWX01000023.1 GCA_009911175.1 Lachnospiraceae bacterium
ATATGCTTTGAAATCCGGGACGAAGCGTTCCCGGGGATGCGATGTGGAAGACTGCGACAAGTATGAGAAGGGCGCGCCGGT
Organism: Lachnospiraceae bacterium; assembly: GCA_009911175.1. The sequence goes on from QXWX01000023.1 coordinate 82, forward strand.
CAGGGTGAAGGATGAAGAATAAGCACAGGAGGCAGATATGGAGGCATGTTATTCAAAAACAAAGATATTGGCTTTTGTAGTTGCGGTATTGCTCAAAGTAGTAACCGGCAGAGAGGTTTCTGAAAATGAAATCCAGTCTCTGGAGAATATAGAGGGCTTGATGGGCGAATACCTTGAAGATGAAAACCAATTTAGATATTAAAGGCTAAACGCCAAAATAAACGAAACGGAGAGAAATCATGAACAGGAATAAAAAGGGCGTCATGCCGGAGATTACCAGGGAAGTATACAAGAACGTCAAAAAGTTCGACCGCCAGCAGTTCACTGGGTTCTGCACGGACCTGTACAAGTACGGATACGAGGACGGCAGGGAGAGCGTTCCGGGAGTAGAACTGGAAGAGGTCATGACAGCGGTTGCGTCTGCAAGGGGAGTCGGAAAGAGGACATTGGACAATATCAGGAACCGTGTAGAGCAGCTGTTTAGGAAGGATGATGAGGCGAATGAGTAAATTAAGTGACAAGGCGAGAATCTATGCAAGGACATATACGGAAAGCCCGTTAGGGCGGGAAATAATGGGAACGGCTGAGCTGTTGCTTCAGATGGCTGATGAAATAGAGAAACATGAGAAGCGGAGGTCAATTCGAATGGGTAAATCAGTATTGATCATTGATACGCCGGCAGACTGCAGGGACTGTACGGTTAGAAGTCTGGCTGATGATTGCCTGGCAACAGGAAGACATGTTAAAGGTTATAGGGAAAATAAATGCAGGCCGGAGTGGTGCCCGCTGGAAGAGGTGAAGGAGAGCAGTATAAAACGCTGTATCTCACATTTGGAGAGGCATGGGTATATTGCTTTGGAATTTCACGGGGTCAGCAAGAAGGATACGCAAAAGGATACGAAATGTTCCTGCTCTGTATGCCTGGTGCAGTAAGGAGGGGATGCTTAATGAGATCCGTACTGAGCTATCCAGGAAGCAAGAAGCGGATCGCCTCCTGGATCATCAAGCATATGCCGCCCCACCACAGCTACCTGGAACCATATTTTGGATGTGGAGCCGTGCTGTTTGCAAAGCAACCGGCCCCGATCGAAACGGTCAACGACCTAGACGGGGAAGTGGTGAATTTCTTCCGGGTGATCCGGAATCCCGGAAGCCGGGAGAAGCTGCAGGAATGGATCGCTTACACGCCATATGCCAGGCAGGTCTATGATGATGTATTCCTGAGGGAACCGGAGGATGAAGTAGAACGTGCTGCCTGTTTTGCAGTGAAATCCATGCAGAGCCACGGTTTCCGGATGACCGATGACGGCGGATGGAAAAAGGATGTACATGGCCGGGAAAA
>QXWX01000198.1 GCA_009911175.1 Lachnospiraceae bacterium
AGAGGTAATGAAGTGATTTTGGAAATGGTAGAAGCCTTGAAAAATAAGAACTTTGAGTTTCCGAGAGCACACTTACAAAAAGGGAGGTAATGAAGATTGAAAACAATAGGATATGCAATTGTAGGAACCGGTTATTTTGGCGCGGAGCTGGGAAGAATCATGCAGGAGCAGGAGGGAGCGAAAATTGCGGCAGTGCTTGATCCGGAAAACGGACAGTCTGCGGCGGACGAATTGGACTGCGATGTGGAAACGGACCTGGATACATTATACAGCCGCAAGGATGTGGAGGCGGTCATTGTGGCAACACCCAACTATTTACATAAAGAGCCCGTGATCAAGGCGGCAGAGCACGGCGTCCACGTCTTTTGTGAAAAACCGATCGCGCTTTCTTATTCGGACTGCGACGAGATGGTGAGGGCGTGTCAGGAACATGGAGTGGTCTTTATGGCTGGGCATGTGATGAATTTTTTCCGGGGCGTCCGTTATGCAAAGGAACTGATCAACAAGGGAGCCATCGGAAAAGTCCTTTACTGCCATTCCGCGCGGAACGGCTGGGAGGAACAGCAGCCGGATATCTCCTGGAAGAAGATCCGGGAAAAATCAGGAGGGCATCTGTACCATCACATCCATGAGCTGGACTGCGTGCAGTTTTTGATGGGCGGAATGCCCGAGGAAGTGACCATGACGGGCGGAAATGTCGTACATCAGGGGGAAGCGTTTGGGGATGAGGATGATATGCTGTTTGTGAACATGCAGTTTTCGGATCAGCGCTTCGCAATATTGGAATGGGGCTCCGCATTCCATTGGGCGGAGCACTATGTTCTGATTCAGGGAACAGAAGGCGCCATTAAGATTGACATGTGCAATTGCGGGGGAACCGTAAAAATCGGAGGTAAGGAAGAGCATTTTCTTGTGCATGAGTCGCAGGAGGAGGACGACGACCGGACAAGGATTTACCACGGCACAGAGATGGACGGCGCGATCATGTACGGCAGACCGGGAAAGAAGCCGCCCATGTGGCTGCACAGTATTATGAAAAATGAAATGAAATACCTCAACGGGATTCTCCACGGCAATGAAGTGGACGACGAGTTTAAGCCTCTGCTGACAGGCGAAGCGGCGAGGGCTGCCATTGCCACGGCGGATGCGTGCACGAAATCCAGATTTGAGGACCGGAAGGTGAAGCTGAGCGAGATCCTTGGATAGGGCAGATGGGGGCGGGAATCGATTACGTGAAAGTCGGTTTTCTGTATAAAAAGGGGGCTGTCAGACAGCCCCTTAGTTACATGATTCTTCCATCACATCTTCTGCAAAATCTGTCACGTCCACATCTACAACCACTTCTTCCGCTTGTTTCTCATCAGTAAAATCGCCCTCAAAAAACCATTTGTAAGCCCTGTGTGCAATTACCTTTGTTTCTACTAAATCCAGACCACCGCCAATCACAGCTCCCACACCAGGTAACATCTTTCCAAGATTCACGATTCCCTTTGTACCAAACTTTGTGATGAATCTAAATCCAACTTTCTGATTTATTTTTGTTAATACTTTTCCCGGAATTTTCTTTATCAATCCATTTGCAAATTTGATTCCAAACTTAATTCCAGCTTGCTTTATCAGTTCATTAACTGCCACTCCGGCTAAGCAAGCATATACAAATGTCTGTGTTTGGTCACTATTCAATTCATATCCATTCATATATGCTACACAAGCAATCATACGCATCTGCACATATAATAAACTTCCAACATTTGCAGGTAACATAACTGGCATTGTAACAATCCCGCCAAAGCCTGTTACAAAACCGGATGTCGTACACTTTGCAATCTGGTTTCGAAGCATCGCTTTACACGCTTCGTCTTTCGTAGGATATTTTGCCAAATAATCATTCGCCATACTTTCAACGCTGGGACTTACTTTTTGCACTCCGTGTAAACATTTTTCATAACATAAATCCAAAAGATTCATTATATCTTCCTGCGATAACGACTTTTTCTTCTTTTGTTCATCCATTTTCAATCTCCATTATAATTTTTTGAAAAATTCTGCACAAACTCGGACAAAGATGAATGTATTTTTTTCGTATTATAGTATACATTCCAACTGGTATCCTGTCAAATAATTGTTCCATCTACATTCTCATTTTCAAGGACATACCAATCCTCTGGTATTCCACTTTTTATTTGATTCATCAGCTTCGTAATATGAATAACACTTGTTCTCACACTTTTCCCCTATCTCATCAGCTCATGTCCACAGTACAATCAGCAAAGCAAAAGACATTCTCCAAGCCCTTATCCAAGAAAAAGCAATGCGCCCAAGCCGATGCTGGATATAGATATGCAGACGTTTATGCGAACTTTCCGGAAAATAGAGAGCGTGGTAGAACAGTACAACCGTGACTTTGTCGAATGGGAACGCCAGACCAGCAGGAACCAAAAACCGCAGACAGGGAAAATAGCTTCAACACCGACAACCATACCGCAGGGCAGTTTCCCTGTCTTACAGAATTTGATGCGATTATTACTACGCTTTGTGCTAAAAGTTAGGAAGCCAAGAATTTTGGAGGAAACATTTTAGGATAAATAATCGTTGATTTATGCGAGATTTATTTGATGGTATAATCATTCTTAGGATTGCCTGGGGAGGCAATTTCTAAAGATCCAGTCCGGAGCCCCTTTACATCCCCGATCTGACAGCTTATCTTTGTCACAGATAACAGAAATATCGGGCTCTATCCATATCTTATCATTCGCATTCAGATTGACAGCGAAATGGAGACACGGCTACACCATTGGCAGAACATACCGGAGATCTGCAAGGAGCTTTCCCTAAGTTGCAGCCGTGCAGCGTGGGATACAGATGAAGAAGGCATGTGACAGGGACAGCATAAAGGGATTGATGGTTACTGTTCACACGGCGTCGTGCACTTGCTGCACGGCATCCGGCCAATTCAGTGATGGGGGCGGGCATCCAGCCCCTTGCCGTCAGGCGACTTAAAATGGGCTGGATGCGTTACAGTTCTCGGCCGGTCAGGCCGTGAACTGTAACGATTGATGACTGGGAGCTTCGGGAACCGGAAGATTTCTATGGAAAAGCCACCGCTTAGTTGCTATAATGTATTTAATAATCTAAGGCAGGGGATAGTTTAAGGATGATGGAAGGAGCGTGGAAAGAGATGGAGATGCGAAAGAAAAAACTTCCGATAGGGATTGAAAATTTTGAAGAAATCAGGAAAGAAGATTTTTACTATATAGATAAAACAGGGCTTATTATCGAATTACTTCATAACTGGGGAGCGGTGAATCTATTCACTCGTCCCAGGAGATTTGGGAAATCGTTGAATATGAGCATGCTGGAACACTTTTTCTCATTGGATGGAGATAAGAGTATTTTTAATGGGCTTAAAATTTCAAAAGAGACTGCGCTTTGTGAAGAATATATGGGGAAATATCCGGTTGTATCCATTTCCCTGAAAGGGATGGATGCGCTTAATTTTGAAAGGGCATTTCGGATGGGAGCCCGGGCTGTGAGACGGACAGCGGGGGAAGTACAGTATCTTTTGGAGAGTGATAAGTTAAGTGAGAGTGACAAATTGGAATATCAGAGCCTTCTGGACAGCAATATGGACGAATCTACATTTTGTGACAGCCTGAGAATCTTGTCAGAAATGTTGGAAAAACATCATAATACAAAAGTTATCCTGTTGATTGATGAATATGATGTTCCGTTGGCAAAAGCCCATGCGAATGGATACTACGATCAGATGATCTCCCTGATCCGAAGTCTGCTGGGAGAGGCACTCAAAACAAACAACAGTCTGAAATTAGCGGTGCTGACAGGATGCCTTCGGATTTCAAAGGAGAGTATTTTTACCGGACTGAATAATCTGAAGGTACGTTCTGTTACCGATGTACGGTTTGATGAGTATTTTGGATTTACGGATACGGAAGTAAAAACGCTTTTAGAGTATTATGGATATCCGGATAGTTATGATGTAGCGAAGAAATGGTATGACGGATACCATTTCGGCAATGTAGATGTATATTGTCCATGGGATGTATTAAATTATTGTGATTCATTATTGGATGATAAGGAAGCGCAGCCGGAGAATTACTGGATTAATACCAGCAGCAATGACGCTGTGAAGCGGTTTATTCAGGAATCAGCGAATTATGCGGCTAAACGAGAGATTGAAAGCCTGGTAGCAGGTGAGGTTATTACGAAGGAGATTCATCAGGAACTCACATATCCAGAGGTTTACCAGACGATAGATAATATCTGGAGCCTGCTCTTTACCACAGGTTATCTGACTCAGCGTGGGAAGGCAGAAGGAAGACAGATGAAGCTGGCAATTCCTAATTTGGAGATCCGGGATATTTACGTGACCCAGATCATGGAATTTTTTAAAGAAAATGTCCGGGAAGACGGGGATACGCTGAACCGTTTCTGTGATGCCTTGCGGAATGAAGATACAGAGAATGTAGAAAAGATTTTCACAGAATATTTAAGGAAAACCATCAGTATCCGGGATACAGCTGTAAAGAAAGAAATGAAGGAGAACTTCTATCATGGCGTTCTGCTTGGAATTTTAGGTGTGAAGAACCGATGGGGAATTTCTTCCAACCGGGAAATGGGAGAGGGCTATGCGGATATCCTTGTGGAACCGGATACCGGAGATATAGGGATTATCATAGAGGTGAAATATGCACATGACGGAGACCTGGACGGGGCATGTAAGGAGGCATTAAAGCAGATAGAATATACAAAGTATGAGGATAGCCTTGAAGACGATGGGATAGAGAATATCCTCAAATACGGGATTGCATGTTATAAAAAGCGGTGCAGGGTTATGCTCGCGGAAAAGTAATAGAGTGGTCTCGGAAACAAATGAATAAAAGCTGAAATTTCAGGCAAAAAGTGTTGGCTTGCAAAAAGTGAGAGTTATGTGAGGAATCGTGCCGGAAGCTGATACGAATATTTTAGTGGAAGGTGAAGCTGAGCGAGATCATCGGATAGGGATAAGAGTATTTTTAATGGGATATTGGCTCACTTATGAATTGAGTCAACGTAAAAAGAATACCTGTAGTTCTGCACGCTGGCCAGCTTCCAGACAATGCTTGTATTAATTAAGTTGATAAGGCACATAGTAGTAAATACGATGACTGAGGTGCTATAATATGGGAAAAGGAAGAGAATCAGAGAAAGCTTCCTGTATAATATAAAGTGCAAAGGGAGTTGATAAAAAAAGATACCTCGTGTATAGTTGAATTATTA
>QXWX01000199.1 GCA_009911175.1 Lachnospiraceae bacterium
CCGCTGTATACCGAACGGTACGTACAGTGGTGTGGGAGGTCGGCTGCTCAACTAATGGGTAGCCTCCTACCCGATAATATGGGCTTTAGCCTGAGTCCAGCCACTATTACAAAAGAAAGGAAAAGTGATTTTATGGCAAACAAAGCCAGTGACATTTCCGATCGAAAACAGGGTGTAAAAGAGGGATTGAAACCGTATAGCTGAAAAAAATATCTGTGGCCATCCGGCCTTTCACAAGATATAAATTGTAGATTTTTGGGCAGTATAATTTCTGTGGTATTCTGTTACGAATGATTTTTCAAGAGTATTCTGCGAAAAAGCGGAGGTGAGGAAGGTGAAGGATGGATTCGCATTTGAGACATTTGTGGATCTCTACGGAGATATTTTTGCGGAGTATCTGAGTGTAGTCACTGCAAAGTTGCCCGGAGAAAATGAAGTCTACCGCTCTGTCCGGGACGAGATCGAAACGCTGTATGAAGCATATCCCAAGGTCCTGGAGATATTTGACGCTGAGAAAACGTCAGACTTGAATGAGCAGGAATGCACGGCGCTGATCAAGGTACTGGAGCTGAAAAGCAGGCTTACAGATATGGAAATGGAGTCAATCTATTTCAGGGGATGTTGTGACGGGATCGGATATCTGAAAAAGGCAGGGATCCTTGGAAGGGATGCTGTGTAGGAGAGCGGTACGGCGTCCGCTCCAGGGATCCACGCTGCGCCGGCTGGAACTTTTAACGACGTAAATGCAACATTGTACTAGTACAGCATTGCGTAATTAACGGTGAATTCTGCGCCTGCTATTTCTGCCAGTTCTGCGTTGTCGTCAATCAACGATGCCACCGCATCGCCTCTTTCCTCCGCCTTGTCCTGACAAAAATATCAGGCACATTATTCACCATTATATACGCAATGCTGTACTAGGCAATTCAAAAGCCCTTTTTCTGACCGGATGGAGTACTGGCCCGATCAACCGGAGGCTGCCATCTCCTACCATTTTTATCAAACTTCTTTTTCAGAGCGATTTCCGTAGGAATGATAGAACCGGCCAAAATAATCATTTGAACGGCGCACAGGATGAGTCCGGCATTTCCTATGGTATCCTTGTCCTGCCCTATCACATGGCACATGATAATCACGGATATCGGCAATAATAGGATTCCGCAGAGATACCAGATCCTTCCGCAATACCTGTGGGCAAATTCCCAGGTTGTTCTGTTTTTCATGGACATGGATGTCCGATATCCGGTTACGCTGTTGATTTTTTCCGGCGGTTTTTTCATATAAGATCTTCCAATTCCGATCATAGTAAATGGAATCAATAATTCCATGATCAGCAAAAATATCCAAAATCCCATAATGCCCTCCTTTACTTTCCATCCTATCACACGGTTTCGGATAATTCTACATAGAGAACCTGAAATACGGGGATCATAACCTATATTACATAAGTTTTACACAATGAATTTGTCTCGTTCCAGTCTGGATTTTGGCAGGAAACATATTACCAAGCTGCATGCCTTGTAATAATATCAATCATCTAAGGAACTGTCCCTGCGGCAGATGTTTATAATCCCCCTGCTCCGACTTTGAGCGGGGCAGGGGGGGAAAAATAATGGGCCGGTTAGATATCCCCGTTCCTCCGGATACATTCCTGATACCAATAATAAGAATCCTTGGGATAGCGCTTCAGATCCTTCTCATTTTCATTTGTACGGTTTACATAGACCAGGCCGTAACGCTTTTCCATCCCCTGGCTGCTGGAGATCAGGTCAATAAAGGACCAGGGGTTATAGCTGAGGATTTCCACTCCGTCACGGATTGCGGCAGACCGGGATAGTGCTGGAACCTAAAGCTGCTGTGCAGGCAGAAAAGGAAGTAACGACTTTTAAGAAATATTTTTAAAAATAGGATTGACTCTGACGCTATGTCATAGTATATACTCAAAATTGTTCAGAATAGGATCGCGGCCGCGTCTTTGAAGAACTGAACAGATTATGAATCAGCCGAATTGCCACGAAGGGATGCCCTTTGGGTAAACCACAGAATAAAGGCAAAAAAAACGGGAGGAAATACGATGCGAACGGTAAATGAAATCAGCAAACTTACAGGGATCAGTGTCCGCGCGCTCCATCATTATGACGCGATCGGTTTGTTAAAGCCCACCAGGGTAACGGAGGCAGGCTACCGGCTTTATGACGGCGCCGCGCTGAAACGCCTGCAGAATATCTTATTTTTCCGTGAATTGCAATTTCCATTAAAGGAAATCAAGGTCATCCTCGACAATCCGGATTTTGATCCGGGGGAGGCGCTTGCGCAGCAGATCAAATTGCTGGAGCTGCGGCGAAAGCATATTGATGAACTGATTTCATTTGCCCGTGAAGTTCAAAAAGGAGGAACAGATATCATGAATTTTGACGCATTTCAAAAGACAGAGTTTGACCGGTATGCAGAGGAGGCCCGGGAGAAATGGGGCACGACGAAGGCATACACGGAGTATGAGCAAAAGAGAAAAGGAAGGACAGAGGAGGAAATGAAAACAGCTGCGGACAGGATGATGGCTTTGTTTGCCGAACTGGGTTCTCTTCGGGAGCATTCGCCTGCCGACAGGGAGGTACAGGAAAAAATAGAAGAGCTGCAGGCATGGATCACAGAGAACTATTATCACTGCGCCGATGAGATCCTCAGCGGATTGGGTCAGATGTATGCGGGCGATGAACGAATGAAGCACAACATCGACCAGGCGGGCGGAGAAGGGACTGCTGAGTTTGTCAGCCAGGCGGTCGCTGTCTACTGCTCCGGCAGAAAGAAATAAAAACTATCCGGGGGGTGATCCTTTCCCGCTCCTGCAGGGACAGCCCCTCCCTTGCATAAATCTCACCGAACGCAAATTCCACAATATACTTTCCCAGGTCCGGTGAGATCTGCTTCAGGGATTGGATCACCGCTTCCACTCATATTTATCAAAAAAGGATCACTTCGCCTTCTCAAACCTCTTCTTAAGCACCACAGCACAGACCAGACTGATCAGTGCGACGATCGTAGAATAGATCCCCACATAGATCGTATCTCCGTTTCCATAATTGATCAGCAGAGTACAGATCGTCGGCACCATGCCGGCCACCAGAAAGCTGGGGACATGGTACACGAAGGAGATCCCCGAGTAGCGGACCTCGGTCTCAAAATAGGAGGACCAGAGGGAACCGATACACGCCCAGATCAGGTTGTAGGCGATGCTCCATCCAAGCACAACCCCAATGATCGTGATCCAGAGGTTGCCGCCGCTGATCTCGATGACCTTCAGGGTAGGGATGCTCAGGATGGCGGACGAAGCCGCCCCGATGACAAAGGTTTTGGTATTTCCCAGCTTCTGGGCGCACCAGCCGCCGAAGAGCGTAAACGGGATCTTGAAGATACACGCAATGATTGTAATGACATAGGTCTGGATCAGCGGCATCCCAAGCCATCCTGTACAGTAGGACAGGATCCATACGATAAAAATATTGTAAAATGTTCCGTCAACCCATCTGGTACCGCTGCCCAGCAGAAGCGTCGGCCAGTAATTCTTTACCATGGGGATAAAACCTACCTTTGCCTTTTTGCCTTCCGCCTCCTGCTGCTCCAGCCTTGCCTGAGCCGCCTTAAAATCAGCAGTCTCCATCATATCGCCCTTCAGCCGGACCGCAATGAGCGTCAGCACGATAGCCGCCAGGAACGGAACTCTCCATCCCCAGGTAAAGAAGATGCTCTCATCCAGAAAATAGTTCGGCAGCGCGATCAAAATGGATGACAGGCCGAAGCCAATGGGAAGTCCGATCTGTGGAATACAGGAAATGAAATTCCGCTTGGATTCGGGCACATTTTCATAGGCCATCAGGATTCCGCCGCCCCAGGTGCCGCCCCGGCCGAAGCACTGGAACAGCCGCATCGCCTGCAGGATAAATACGACGATGATCCCCGCCGATTCCGCAGGCGGGAGCAGACCGATCACAGAAGTAGAGATCCCCATCATCAGCAGCGAAGTATACATGGTAAATTTCCGTCCCTTTTTGTCCCCGATGTGTCCGAAAAATACCGCGCCGAAGGGGCCGGCAATATAGCCGATGGCGAACGACATGTAGGACAGGATCAGCGCGGTGACCTCATTGCCGCTGATCGAGAAAAATACTTTGCTGAACACTGTTCCTGCCGCCGTACCATAGAGCAGGAAGCAATACCATTGCACCGCGCTTTCAAAAAGTGTGATCGCAGCTGTCTTTTTAAAATTTTTATCCATAATTCATTTTCCCCCATTCAGTCCTCTTCACCCTCATAGTATTTGAACGGCCACGGTCCGGAATAGTCCGCGCCTGCCGGGATGATCATATAGTGTGTGTTGATCTGGCCGTCCTGCAGATCGTGGATCAGATACGCGGGATTTCCCAAAAAGAAACGGTCTCCGCCTCCTTTGAAATTGTCGGCGGCTTCTTCCGGTGTCACATCCGGCCCGGTCTTTGCCCGGAAATCCACTTCCATCTGCATGGCAACAGGCGGGCAGGTTACAGCAGGAATGCCCTGCCATTGTGTAAAGATCCCGGTATGCATATGGCCGCAGCACAGCCGTACATTGCGGTGGAGTCTTAAGATCTCCGCAAGCCGGTCCGCCTGTCCGAAGCCCTCATCCATGGCCGGAAGTCCGGTCACAAACGGCGGATGATGCGTAAATACCAGAGCCGGCTTGTCCGGATATTCCACGATCTTTTTCTCCAGCCACTCCGCTACTTCATCCGTCAAACCACCGTAATGGCAGCCCGGAATGCTGGTATCGATGACGATTACGCGGATCGGCTGATCATCGATGGTATAGCATATGTAAGGCTTGATATCATCCATAACAGGCGTTTCGGAATCAAACATCTCCAGATAAAAATCACGCTTATCATGGTTGCCCGGAACGATATAGCAGGGGCGGGGGAGCTTCCTCAGGCCCTCACGCACGATCTCATAACCTTCCCTTGTACCGCCTTCCGACAGGTCTCCGGTCACGACAAAAAATTCCGGCAGCTCATACTCCTTTAATTTTAGAAAATATTCCACCGTCCGGTTCATGGCAGTGATCGTGTCCGCTTTTTGAAACGAAAGCTTCCCGTCGCCCCGCAAATGAAAATCTGAAGTATGAAAGCTTTGTAGGACTTGTAGAGTGCAAAAGGGCATAAAATCCCCCTCCCCATGAAAAGGGGCTTTTT
>QXWX01000200.1 GCA_009911175.1 Lachnospiraceae bacterium
GCAGTATAGCATATTCGACTATATGTAGTGGGGCGACCTCTCTCAATACCCCGCAGCTTGCTGCGGGGTCGTTTATTCGCAGCCAATCTAAATACTGCTGTAGAAATGGGAATGTCCCATGCGGAAGGTACTGCACAAAACCTTTTCACTTATTTTGCAGGCGGCCTTGTTCAAAATATTCCGGACCGGCTGCAAGATGTTTTTGTTAAGAGAGAACTCTCGGAAGGAGAATACATCGTTTGCAGAGTCGAAGCAGAAAATTTTGAGGATTTGGTAACGGTTGCTTTAGATCAGGCCAGCAAATATCTTTTTGGTATATGGCTGCCCCATCACAATTTAACCACGGAGCCTTTCTCGGCAGAAAAGTATTATCGTGGCTTGGAGGGTATGGCCTGTATGGAAATTTGGGTTAAGCCCCTGCCGCTGAAAAATAAAAGCTAAGGAGGAAAATAAGAATGGATTGGAATTTGCTCTATTCAAATGTAACGCCGCCTACGTGGGAGCAGATCACAGAATATATAGGTAGCCCGTTATGGGCGGACTTCAATGAGCGTATCCAGTCCGCCTACCAGGTCAAGCCCTGCATGGAACACAGCCGCTGTTCCATGCAGGCAGGCTGGAATATTAAGTATAAAAAAGGTGGAAAGTCTCTTTGTACGCTCTATCCGATGCAAGGCTATTTTATCGCTCTCGTGGTTGTAGGAAGTCGTGAACTTACGGAGGCAGAGTTTCTTATGCCGCAATGTTCCGACTATGTTCAGACAGTATTCAAAAACACGAAAATCGGTAATGGACAGAAATGGTTGATGCTGGATGTAAGGGATAGAGGAATTATGGATGATGTATTTAGCCTCATCAATCTCAGAAAGCGTATACCGTCATAACAGGAAATAATATTGATTAACTTGCCATACACTTGTCAAGTTTCTTGCGTTATAATAAAGGCGGAGGTGTTACTATTCACAGCCGATTTAAAATTATAAACACCAGTAGACCAAGGGATTTGAAATAGTCTCTTGGTTTGCTGGTATTATGAATTGACAGTTTATGCAAAGATTTCTTCAACAGTGTAAGGAGCTCCGGCACATAATCTTGAAAGTGCATCCATTTCGTTTATGTGATTCTTTCTGCACGTTTCCACATAGGTCTTCACTGTCGCATAATACTTTGCGGTTTTTTCGCTGTCAAATTGTCCTGAGATCTTCATATGGGATTTGATTCCGCGCAGCCCTCGCTCGCTTAAATTATCTGTTGTCGGCAGGCGGAAATCCTCTACCCATCTGAAATAATTCTCCTGATATTTTTCAATCCGATCCAAAACGGTCCTTTCGAAGGAAACAGCATACTTGTTTTTGGATTTTTTGTTCTCTTTATCCCCTTTCTTCAAAAAACGTTCCACTTTCGTTTTAAAACTTTTTATCTCCTGGTCCGGAAAGGACTCTATTCCTTTCAAGATCAGATCCTTGCGCTTCTTTATTGTCGATGATATCAGTCCTTTCATACCAATTGCCCATTTATGGGTCGGATTATCATCCGCTATCTTTTGAAGGTCTCTTTCCAGATGCTGGTTGCACTCAATGTTCTGAAAACAAAAAAGTTCGTTATAGTTCACCCTGTTATGGTCATGCATGACCGTTGTTTCCGGAGTGAGCGCTGTAAGGATCTGGTCATCAAGCATGCCCTCCAGGTCCTTATGCTCATGGGCGGTATAGTACGAGATTGTTTCGTCTCCATAAAAACGCATACAGGCTCTTTTCGTCTGTATCATGACCACAGTGTCATCCCAGTAAAGGAGTGCCCTTGTAATCAATACCCTTTTCAGGTCAGACATAAATTCCTGAAGATTCCCCGAGGCCCTTTTATACAGCTTGCAGATAAAGCCTTCACTTGGACACATCAGCCCGTCCGTCATACCACTGACCAGCATACGCGCCTTATTAACCGCTACATTTCCGGTAGCCATCATAGAAAGGGCCAACGCCTGTACACGGCTTCCATATTGATTTTGTTCTTTCAGACGTTTCTCAATCGGCAGGCGTACTGTCACGCCGCAGTCCACGCAACTGTAAATACGGTATTCATGCCTGCGTTTCACAACTTTGATCTCTACATCGAATTCGTCTTTTGTAATGGACTCCCCTGTATCTATGAGTTTCCCACCACAAAAATCACAGGTTTCAGCAGACAGGTCAAGCTCATGGGAAATGGTCTCCGTAATATCGGAATCTTCAAATTTTTCCATCCCATGCTTCTCATGGCCCGGCTGTCCGCCCTTTTTCAAACTGCTTCCACGCCTGGAATTGGGGATCACTTTTTTCTTGTTGATTGGCGTAGTAGCAGTAGACATTCCCGTGTTTGTGCCGTCATGAGCCGCTACAGCTTCAAGATGCAGCACCTTATTTGTTAGTTCCTTGATGAGCGCGTCTCTTTCGGAAAGCATTTCCTCATAAGCGGCTTTCATTTTTTCTTTTGATTTTTCACATCTGGCCAGGGCATTGGTGAGGGAATGGCAGCGTTCCTGATAATCCTGTATCCTGTCTTTTAGATTTATGATTTCAGCGGACATTCGCTCCAGGCTGACACGTTTGCTGTTACTGTAGATCACGATAGCTGCTCCTTTGATTACTGGGATTCCAGTTTATTCCTGAGTTCCCTGTTCTCGATTTCCAGGCGTAATATTTCCTGTTTTAGCTCAGAAATCTTCATGCCTTTTAACCGGTTTAAAATTTCATCCTGTTCCGTCAGCTGTACGGTTTGATAAGGGCTATTTTTTCGGCATCGTCCGTCTGTTTTTCTGATCTCGCCGGTTTCCGGGTCAACCCTGCCGATCAATGTTCTTTTAGAACGGGATTGCTTTTTTTCGCTGTCCCAGTATGCTTTCGATTCATAAGCATAAGTAATTCCAGATCTTTTATCCGTTTGATAAACAATGCTCATGTAATATTCCTCCTCATATCGGTATGTGTTAATTATAACACATACCGATATGAAATGCAAGAAGAAAATCGCTAAAAACAACATTTTTTTCAGTGTTTTAGCGACTTTCTAAATAGAAATTTTCTTGTTATGTTTGTACTCAAAATTTCTAGTGGATAAGCCTTTGGTTTAAATCAACTGTGAATAGTAACTCATAACTGCCACACCCCCTCGCTTGCTCCTTGACAACCGAATATACGCTGTTACAGGTACTTCATTCTGTGTTCCGAGCGGCAGATGGGGCGGTGCGGTGACAGACAGCTTAAGGAGGTGATGAATCCAGGCTGTCCGAGCGATAAACGCAACCCACGAAACCGGCTGTGGCAGGCCGGACGCGATAACGACGCAGATCACAATGGTACTTCTTCACGGCTCCCTAAGGACTTGGGGAGAGTTACTGCGGCGTGCGCCAGCTCTGGCAAAGCGGCGGCGTATGCGGGGCTATGATGCGGTGACGCTATCCGCAGCCTGTAACAGCCCCGCTTTGTGTAAACAGGGCTGCCGGGGGGCGTGGCAAATACGGCAAACAAAATCGAAATCAGATACAATGGGCCGGGTCTGTGGTTCTGGATGCCGCAGGCCCGACCTATTCATGTGGTTTTGATAATTCCACACACAAATTCAAACTATGGATAAATCGTAAATTTTTCAATTAGCAGCAGACAAATGGTAGGCGGCGCGGTAGAATAATAGTAGGAAGTTATATCCCGCACACTGTCTTTGTCGGATGCAGAAAGGAGGGAAAATGAGCCAGACAACAAACAGTGTGCAAAGAAATGTTCCCGAACAGAGAACTTATAAAGTGGAGGATATTGCTGCCATGCTGAATATTGGCCGCACTTCTGCTTATAGTCTGGTAAAAGAGGGCCATTTCAAAATTGTACGGGTTGGTAATGCCATACGAGTTTCCAAAAAATCATTTGACGAATGGTTAGACGCACAGACGTTCTAACTTAGAAAGGAAAAGCGACTATGGCATCTATTATCAAACGTAAAAAATCTTATTCCGTTGTTTATAACTATGTTGATGAAAATGGAGAAACGAAACAGAAATGGGAAACCTGGCATACCCATAAAGAAGCCCTGAAACGGAAAGCAGAAGTTGAGAACCAGCAGAACAACGGCACATTTCTTCCTCCGAACAATCAAAAGGTATCGGATTTTCTGTATGACTTTGTTTCCACCTACGGAGAGAAAAAATGGGGCGTGTCTATGTATGACGGCCAAACAGCCCTGATTGCCAACTATATCAATCCGATTATCGGAGACATGGAGGTTCAGGACATTACGCCCCGTGTGGTGGACAAGTACATTCAGACCCTTCAAAAGACGCCTTCTGTTTCCAGGAAGAACCGGAAAGCCCGGACGGAATTTGTTACCAACCAGACCATTGAAAAGATTATCAAGCTGCTCCGCTGTGCTTTCAAGCAGGCGGTAAGATGGGAACTGATCGGGAAAAACCCTTTTGATAATGCGGTCCTTCCAAAGACCGAGTACAAAAAGCGGGACATCTGGGATGCGGAAACAATTCGTCTGGCGCTGGATCAGTGTACGGACAGTAAGCTGTATATCGCCATGAATCTTGCTTTTGCGTGTTCTCTGCGTATGGGAGAGATTCTTGGACTGACCTGGAAAAATGTTCACATTGAGGATGAAAATATTGCGGCGGACAATGCTTATATTTACATAGAGGCAGAGCTGACAAGAGCCTCCAAGCAGGCCATTGAAATGTTGGGGCAAAAAGATATTTATTATATTTTTACCCCGCTCATGCCGAATACCTGTACCCGCCTGATTCTGAAAAAGCCGAAAACAGATTCCAGTGTCCGTAAGGTATGGCTGCCTAAAACGGTTGCCTATATCCTCCGTGAATGGAAAAAGTCGCAGGAAGAAATAAACGACCCCGCAGCAAGCTGCGGGGTATTGAGAGAGGTCGCCCCACTACATATAGTCGAATATGCTATACTGC
>QXWX01000201.1 GCA_009911175.1 Lachnospiraceae bacterium
TATGTTCCAACCACTCATTCTTTCACACGTTTCGATGGCATTTATTCCAAGCACATACTAAGTTGTTAACATTGATAAGTAAATGGCTGGTTTAATCTCATAATTATATTGTCCATAGGCTCTGTTGCAGGACTGGTTTCTGTATCTTGATATTTGTCATATAATTCTTTAAAAGCTATTACTTGCATATTCCACAATTTTTCTGCATCTTCAATGCCTATTCTCACCAGTCTGACATCCATAGTAATTCTTTCCTCCAAATCCTAAAAACTTGTGTCACTTCCGTTTCCAGTTTTCCTCTTCAGCCATTCTCCAAAATGTTCGAAGCCTTTTTCAATGCCAATTAATTCACCGATCATTGTTCCCAAAGCAAGGCAAAGCACAACCAGCATGGATTTTCCGCTGCTGATCTCCTGGCCATTTATTTTCAGCATTCCCTCCATTGCTCCGGCAATGGCTATAAAAAGGACGCTGATCCCACAGGCTTTACTTAATGATTCCTGCTGTTCCGGCCTGAATAATTTTCCGGCAAAGCGGCCAATCACTCCGCCTGTCACTATGCTGACACTATTGATAATTGCTCCAAGTCCTATCATCTTCTTTTCCCTTCGAACTCGATTCGAGTATACCAAAATTATTATAAACAATTTAAAATTACTGTAACCATCATTTCCATTTCATCTGCCCTCCCTTTGAACTGTCGCAAATTTTGCGACAGTTCAATAATCCACTTCTTCTTTTAGTGCATTATTGATATGCTTCCCATTCTATTTGTACAGATAAGGTTATCTTTTTATCATTTGTCTCAAATAATACAACTTTGTCCCTACTCATGAAACCTCCTTGTCAAAATGCGAAATTGCATCAGCATCATGTCCATTCATCATAAAATTCTTTTAGAAATTCACATATATCCGTCCCGCTTCTCCGCAATGATTTTTGTTCTCTTTTCATTTGATTTCTCCTCGTTACAAATCCCGTTTTTACACTTCCTGCAACTTCCCGACAAACCGGAATTCTGATAAGACACTTTTTATAGCATTTAATAACTGTTATATCTTATCTTCAAAAAGTCCGCAAACCCTTGAAAATGCTAAATTTATAGCAAGTGAGTTTGCCCTTATGCTTTCCCTTGTGTTATATCCTTTTCCCTCATGTTACGAACTCTCATAAGGGCAAAAATAAGGGAAACAAAAACCTGTAACAAATTATAACATGAAATGAACAGGACAGGAAGAATTGATTGGAATGCTTTCTTAAATTTCTTTGAAAATTCAATTAGCAGAGGAAGGACAAATAAGATATGAAATTCATATATGCAGAATACAATGAGAACCACAACAGCATTGATATAACCACCTTTGATGGGTATCTCCTGCGGATTGACTGCAACAAGGCTGAAGATGGATTAAAGACTACTCCCTTCTCTCAATGTGCTTTAGATGCCTTAGCAATGGATGATCCACTTGAATATGCTCGCCTCTACCTTGAGGGAAATATGCAGATGTGGGTGGATGCGGAAGATTCTTTGGAATTGTGGTAGTTCCTGCAAAGAGAGGTTCAGTCTGTGCCTCTCTTTATTTTTGAATTATATTTCTCACATTCTGATTCTAATTTAGGAAAATTTAGACAGCGGTTTCTGCCTGAAAATGGCTCATTTGAAATGTACTTTTTATACAAGACATTTGCTTTATTACAAATTACTTCACTATTGATACGACACCATTCTAATTCTTGAACACACAATCGCTTGTAATATTTGATGTTTTCCCTATCTCTCTTAAAAACGGATGTATCAACAAGCTGTAATTGCTCTTCTTCAATAGGTATCATTAGATTGAAATTTAGAACACCTAAAAGCTTCCCATTTATTTCAATCTTTGAAAAATCCATAGAGTTCTTCATTTTTTTATGCTTTTCTTTTGGTGATGAAAGTGGTATACAATATTTATGAATACCACAAATAATAACAATTCCAACAAAAATCCTGTTATCTTTTCCCGTCTGCGGTGAAACGGAAAGTACTTTATCATCTATATTATGTAAATTACGGATATATTTCATATCCACCTTGTATAAGTTAAAATCTGTCTGCATATTTCTCCTCGTAAAAAATGGCTATGCGTTTCCACATAGCCATTTGTGTAGTAACTCCATTAGAGTTGCTAACGCTTTTAGCAGTCCACTTTACGGTAGGACTCACCACTAATAGTATAATACCATATTTCTAAAAATAGTCAATCTTTTTTGCGTAAATACATAAAATCCTCTTCTTTGTATTTTTATTTTAATCCATCTTTAATAGTATCGGCAGTATAATTTTTCCCTGCAACGATAATGGCCAAGTTATCAGCACAACCTGAAAATACAGCTTCACCTATTTCAATATTTCCATTCCCTATATTAACTGTCTCCAATCTTTTACAATATTGAAATACTCGGTCATCAATTTTAATCTCGTTATCTGACTTTGCATTTTCGCATATTGTAACACTTTTTAAATCCTCGCAGCTATAGAAAGCATACTCACCCAAAATCACTGAGTCACAATCTATATTTACAGTGACTAAATCTTCACAGCTAGAGAAAACGCTGTCCCCCATGTCAACCATGGAACCAATAATTGTTAAACTTTCAATAGAACTGTATTGAAAAGTCCTGTCATCAAAAGTTAAAGAGCAATTGGTCATCTCAATTTTGGCTGAATCGCCGCAGCTATAGAAAGCATATTCTTCTGTTTCCAAAGTACTGTCTGTAAACACAACAGATGTCAAGTCCTCACATGATGAAAAGCACTTTTTTCTATTTTCAATTCACAATTACTGATTGTTAAGCTTAAAAAATCGCCGTATTGAAAAGCATTTTCTTTAATAATACCAGTACAATTAGAAAATGATACATCTGCGTCTTTACCACAGCTATAAAAGGCATATTCATCCGCTTGAATATTGCAGTCACTAAACGAAATCGAAACCAAGTCCTCACATGATGAAAAAGCGCTTTTGTTTATCACCGAACTGCCGCCAATTATATTTACTGCTGTAAACTCTCCATATTGGAAGGCATTTTCATCTACTTCATAAGTGTAGTTCACTAATGTAATGCTATTAACATTCTCAAGAGAATACAGAGCATATTTTCCAATCAGGGTAACAATATCTCCATCCGGACTTTCCAATGGGATGACAATATTTTGATCAGTACAAGTGCCAATTCCGGTAATTGTGCATGTGCCATCACCATTACTTTCAAATTCTAATCCTTCGGAAGGTTCTAAGTCTGTTTCTACCACCTGATTACTTTGTGGCTTTTCATCAGGGACAGAGATTTCTTTTTGACTAGGAGCAGTAGTCTCTGTTGCAGTACTTTCTCTGCTGTCAGCATTTTTGCTCTCTGTCTCTGCTTCTACTAAACCACTTTCATTATCTGTAACATTTGAATTACCCTTGATTCCACATCCTGAAATACACAGCAACATAGCAGTTACAACTATCCATATCTTTAATATCTTTGCTCTTTTATTCATATTCTTTTACCTCGTATTTTTATATTTTCATAATATCTATTCTGCCATGATGCACATCGTTATGATGTTTACGGCAAAGAGAAATGATATTGTCTATATTTGCAGCACCGGAAAATTGGTAATCAATGACGTGATGCCCTTCCGTATGATCAGTAGATCCACATATCTGGCATATATTCCTGTCACGTTCTCTCCCTGCCTTTTGCGCCTGCGTATGAGCCGCTGGTCTATTCTTAGCCATAAATTTATCCTCCAATCTTTTTATTGCCTTTTTGTAATAAAGAACCGACACTTGATGTTAATCCAGCTGCAATTGTTCCCCTACTGTATGGAGCATACTTTTGTTTTGATTTCATAATATCCTTGGAAATTTGTGCAGCTTGATTGTTTGTTAATCCTGAAATTACTGCAACCACTGATTTGTCTTTTTTACCTGCCATTATAATCCCTCCCCTTAAAACGTGGTAACAACAATATCGCCAGCTTCTGCCTGTACTGTATTGTTGCCATATCCAATTGTTACAATGTTTTCAATGTCAACCCTGAGTCCTGTTCCGTCCCTTATCAGCGGAATAATATCCACCTCCCCATTTTTCCGCTGTACCGCCACAAATTCCGAAGTTACACTAATCACTCTGTCACCTTTTTTCAGCACATTAATCTTCATAAATTACCGCCTCCATTCTGTTATTTTCTATCAATTGTTATGCTGTTACAAAACTTTGCAAATCTATACCTGCAAACAAATTTCCTATTGTGAACCCAGTACCGGTTTCTTCATCTGGCGAAATCGCATTCTGATAATAGGGATTAAGTATCAATTTTGGTTCTCTTTCCATTTTTGCAAACAAAAGTGCTGTATTATATGCGTCCACAAGTCCGTCATGAGCACCGTCTTCATATATAATGTCTGCGGCGACCAATGCTTCTGATAATTTATAACATTTAGAGGAATCCATCTTTTCCCCGAAGGTTTTCTGGCAGTCAATCCAATTGTCAAGAATGACGTCAAGACCTTCAATGCGTATATCTTTTGCTTCAATTTCATGACGGATTTGCAACTCGTCATTTCTACTCCATGAAACGGCCTTAATATCATTTGGAAGCCAGTTTACAAATTTCTTTAATGCTTCCTCTATATTTGGGGCATTACATACATTAGCACTGCTTATTCCTGTAAGTTTATTTATGTATGTATCTATGAAGCCGAACTGTGGGAATACATATGTAGAAAACTTATCTATAATTTCCAAGGATTCATTCAACAGTACCGCTCCTATTTGGTAAGCGGCAAATAATCGGCGTCTATAAAAGGAGCGCTGCCTGTGATATCGTACAGTTAGAGCACCTTGATAATCAA
>QXWX01000202.1 GCA_009911175.1 Lachnospiraceae bacterium
TTTTATCACAAACCGCCTCAAACAACAGTAGTTATTTACTTTTTTAGTGCGAAAAAATTTCACCTTTCAATCCTGCTTACTTCAGGGCTCCAATGGCGTGTGGAAAGCGAGCATTTCCGTGAAACGCCGCTCAGCAATTCGATATATCAAACAATATTCGTTATAAAGTACATTTTCCGCAGTCTGATGCGCCGTCACTTCCAATTTCCCACGCAAAAAACTTTCATATCCACAAAAGCCGGATTCTAAAAGTATCCATTAGCACATCCAAACGAAAACAGATCCGCAATACAAACTTACGGATCTGTTTTCTCAACAGTCAAATTCAGGAGTCACTGTACAAAGATTCCCTGTCATAACCTGCTTTTACGTCATTCATCACAGAGCAGGCCGCTCTGCGATTAGTACTCTATATTAATATTGCATTTTAATTTTTCAGCAAGCACGCTCTGGTTCGATTTGGAATGAAAATTTTTCAATATATGGATACACTTATCACAGCACTTACTAACATTTTGGGCATTCTAATTTACCCTTTTCCGCAAGAAAATCTTCTATAGCCGGATGTACATCGAACAAATGCTCACCATTGTATTCTAATACAAGACCTCTCAATAATAATGACATAACAATTTCGTCTGTCGTCAGGGGTTTGGGTTCATTATATATGGAAACCAATTTAGCAACATCATCTTCGTTGCTTATCAAACGTTCATATTCGCTCTTTAACCTTAGATACGAAATTTTTGCAAATTCCAGATTAATGATATCATAATTACATAATAGAGCTTCATAAGCGGAATCACGAATCATTTGGAATAAATCTCTGATCGCGCCGCCGGATTTTATGATCATAAACTTCAAAGCATCCTCTGTAAACAAGCGTTCATCCGATCTCTTATATACAATTTCTTTTAATTTACTTATTCCCTCTTCCAGCTCATTTTTATTTTGATCTTTCACTTTAATAATGCTTAACATCTGACACATATCCACATCTTCTTTAATCGCATTATACTGCAGATTATATGCCATAAAAACAGGAAAAGTTAAGATCATTCTTGCCTTTATAGAAAATATAGGTCTCCTGTATTTTACAAAGATTTCTTGTGCAGCATCTAAGGATAACTTGTCCATATCTTCAATGATAAATATAATGCCGTTATTATCCAATTTATTATTTATCTTTTTTATAATTTGATTGATTAACTGTATGAGATATCCAATCTTAGGTTCAATTTTGGTTCTGATCGTTTTTTTAGTCTCAGCTCCGGTTTTAAAAATACCACTGCCTTCAATAGATAATTTTTTAGGAAAGTTAATTTAGATTTAAATCCTCCACCTGCTTCTCCAGATAAATGATAAACCTTTTCGATAATTTGCTCATCTTTCCAATATTTGTATAGCTCATCTATATCATCCTCAATACATGACAATTCATTTTTTCCATCTATATATTTAACAAGCTGGGACATAATGGCAAATATAAAATCTATGTATGTCAATTATCAACATCCACTTCATCTTCTATAAAAAAGTTGATAACATCAAATTGGTCATCAATTTCTTTAACAAAAATAATTCTGTAGATTTTCCTGACCCTCTGTGCCCCATAAACAAAATTTTCATATCCTTATTGAGTGAAAATTTCAAACCATAGGACATTCGTTGAACAGCATTTGTCCCCCGGGCATCATATGTATTTACGTAAAATTTTTCAAATGAATCAATTTCCATCAGGGGATATGGTTCAAATACTTTTATCAAATCTTCAACTTTTTTTGCCTTCTCTATCATTTGTAGGTCACCTTTCTTATAAAAACGTATCACACTATCCACCTTTTATATCTTATCATCAAAAACAAAAATAGACAATAAAATATATGCTGATTTATTAAATAATATGATAAATATGTTACAGTTCTTCTGTCATTTCCAATATCTTGTAGCAAACCCTCGATATCAGCATTACAATCCCATAGTATTGCTTTCTAAAGAAGAACAGAAGTATCCGCCTTGGTATCCCCCCCGTCTTTTTGTTGCATCTTAATGCCCGTTTGTATATCTCGTACCTGTGCATCATCCTGCATTGCTTGTAGTTCTCGTATCTTTTTCTGGGGCTGCTGGGATGGAATATACCGCGTATCAGCACATCTGCCATGCAGGAAAGCACACTATTGTAATATGCCTCCTCCATTTCTGAAATACTACCTTGTTTTTCCATGATATCTTTTAATCGTTTCTGATATCTAAGGTCATTATACAAAAATTCCGAATAAAAACCGCGTGTTGCAGAATCCGGTCGCGCTTCAACAAGATAGACTTTTTTCCTTATATATGTGCATGACTCTACATGCAACAGATATTCCAGATTAAATATCCTGTCTTCCCCCAGTGAAAGTCCCAAATCAAAACGAATATGATACTGGTCCAAAACAGACTTTTTATACACTTTGGCCCAGGGAGAGAACAGGTTCATGTTCCTGCCTCTTGTCAGCCGCCCTCCATTTAGAAATGCCTCGATTATCTGATGGCTGTCCCATGTATAATATTCAAATTCTCTTTCATATTCATTGCTTCTGATATCCACTGTTTTTTTCAGATGATTTTTCAACCGCTGATGATCAAAAATCAGCATATCACAGTGTTGGTATTTTTCCTGGCTGACCCAGGTAAAAAAGTCATTCAAAATGGAATCGTCTGAATCTACGAATACAACCCATTCCCCACTGCATTTTTCTATTCCCCGATTTCGCGCCGCAGATACCCCGGCGTGCTCTTGAACGATCACTTTGATACGTCGGTCTTTCTCACAATACCTCCGACATATCTCAGTACTCCCGTCATCAGAACCGTCATCTATCAAAATCAATTCAAAATCCTCAAATGCCGAATCCAAAATCGAATCAATACACTGTTCCAAATATTGTTCCGTATTATATACGGGCACAATTACTGAAATCATAGTTTCCCTCCTGACAGCCAAACTGAATCCCAGAGCATCCCACCCATCAGCAGGCAGAGGGTTAACAGGATAAGATTCTCTTTAATAACACATACGTGATAACAGCCAATTTATGCTGATAGCTGGTCAGCACTTTGTACACCCGGAAGCGCTTGAGTTCCTTTCCCCCATCCTTACCCTGGAGATCCTATTTATTTTGTATAACCAAACATAAACTCATCCCGCCAATATTGCTGGATATATAATCAGTCCTGAAATAAATTCTGACGTTCCTCTGGAATATCGTCTATAAGAACACCATCCACCACATAACGTCCATTCGTTGTCACTACCGGAAAGATTTCCATCATATTACTCATAGCCTGCATATAAGCCGATCCATCCCATCCTATCTTCTTAAAAACCAAATTCATTAAATAACAAGGCGAAATCTCCATATCTTCCCCTGTAAAATCCTTGTCTAACAGTTCCTTTGCAGCAGGATTCGCCCAAATCAGATATCGGGTAGAATAGTAGGTACGAACCCCCTCGTCCGTATTTGTATCAATATTAATTCCCATCTCTTCATAAAATTCACCACCATTTCCCATCCATGGAAGATGATCGCCAAAAGTCACCAAAATCACTGGTTCTGAATCTTTGCGCAGTTTTTCAATCAACTTCGTCAATTCTTTGTCGCTTTCTTCAAGAACAGATATATAATTATTCACAGCATTCTTACAACCTTCGCTATAGCCCCCTGTCAGGTATTCTTTATTTCCACTATAGCTATCCATATCATATGGACCATGGCTTTCGACAGTCACACTAAAAGAAAAATATGGTTTTCCGCTGGCTTTATTTGACACATAATCTTTGTATATTTCTGAAAAGAGCAGGGAATCTTCCGGGTAATGTTCTTCTGTCAATTCTTCAAAATCTGCTTCCCAAAAACGATATTTTTCAAATCCAAGGAAACCATTGATATTTCTCCGTTTATAAAACCACTGATTATATGGATGACTCCCCTCTACAGTATAACCCTAGCTTCGAAAATACCATGGATAAGAATTTGTATTTCCACGGTAGTTTTTCAAATATGTATCACCTGTCAAAAAATTTCTCTCTGTAAAAACTGTAAAACCATAAGCTGCATTTGTCAAAAGGTCTCCCGTGCAGCTCTCCTCCTCCAAACTATGATAGAGATTGTAGCAATCTTCTTTCAATCCCTCAATCTCCAATTGAGTGAAGTCCATATAAGCCTCCCTCATAATGGCGATAATATTGATTTGTTTATCCTCTGGTATATCTGTATCCTTATAAAATGAAAGCACTTCCCTGGCTTGATTCGGATCATATCCTTCGGGCGATTTTCCCATATATTCTGTAATACTATGGATGAATGGATAAATAAAGCCATGTGCAATAAATCTATGGGTATAGTTTGCGCGGTTTAGGTAATTATATTCCCCTGCACGATTATCCTAAAATCCCGTATCAATTATACATATGTCAGCCGATGTTTAGCCCAAAGAGTTCAATAATTTCTCTCTGAAAA
>QXWX01000203.1 GCA_009911175.1 Lachnospiraceae bacterium
CATGACCTTTACAATACCTCTGACACAAGGGGTACGTCGCAGTCCTACGGTTTAAATTATCAAAAGACCGGAAAAGAGCTTATGAGCCAAGATGAGATTGCAGTCATGGATGGGGGCAAGTGCATCATGCAGCTTAGAGGGGTTAGACCGTTCTTCTCCAATAAGTTTGACATCACCAAGCACAAGCAGTACCGGCTTCTGTCCGATTTTGACGACAAGAACGCCTTAGACATCGAAAAATATGTAAAGAACCTGTGCAAAGCAAGAGTCAGGGACAATGACACCGTTGATGAGGTGGAGGATGCGGGCGTGATTGAAGCATGACAACTGAATATGGAAAAAAACTGAATAGGGAACTTGTAAACCAGCAACAGGACTTTTGGTCAAAAAGTCCAGAAGTGGAACGGAGTTTTGAATGTACTTGGGAAAGGACAAAAACAAAGCACCCGGCACAGCCAATCGCCAAACTGAATATGCCGGATGCCCGCAGGGTTCTTCCTAAAGGATTGCCCTGTCTTTATCTTACCATAAGGCAGGGCATTTTACACGAAAAAACTCTTTCAGAAACCAGACAAAAATTATTTTTGAGAAAGAAAGAGGTAGAAACATGGCATTTTTTACAACAGCGGTAACAGGATTAAAGACAGTCGTAACAGCAATCGGAGCAGGCGTGGGCGTATGGGGCGTCATCAATCTTCTTGAGGGATACGGAAATGATAATCCGGGCGCGAATGCTCATGTACGGTAAAGAAGCAAGCAACCAAAAACAAGAGATAGACCGCCAGCACCACACTATTCCGAAGCAAAAACCAAAAGACAAGCATTATGGAAATGTGCATAACAGGCTATTCCGTCATGGATAACTCTGTTCACAGCACATGGAAAAGCTAAAGTGCAGCTTTCCCACGTCCTGCAAACAGAGTTACCCACAACTCCATAAGACAGCCAGTTATACACATTCCCACAATGCCGACGACTGCGGAATTTTCCTTTTCATACCTTACAAACATTACATGATTTCGTATTTTTCTTTTTTGGGTACTTTCTTTCCTCACGCTGATGTGCTATAATAGCTTCATTCCAGAAAAGGAGTAAAAAATATGCGGCAAGGTATTCTTAAATAACTATAACCAAATAGTGGGAACAAAGAATCGTAACCGTCCCTTGCGAGGGGCTTAGTTTTTTGTACCCAATTTAAGAATACTTTTGCCTTATCAATTTTGACATATCAAAGAAGAACAGCAAATGCAAGTAGGTGTATGCTGTATATGTGTATGTCCGCAAACAAAATCCCCAGTGGTAAAAGTATTTTACTGCTGGGGATTTTTATGCCCTTTGGGGCTGTAAAAGGAGGACAATCACATGAAAATAATCAATATTGGCATTCTTGCCCATGTAGACGCAGGGAAAACAACTTTGACAGAAAGTCTGCTATACACCAGTGGAGCGATTGCAGAACAAGGCAGTGTGGATAAAGGAACTACAAGAACAGACACCATGATTTTAGAACGGCAGCGGGGAATTACTATTCAGACGGCGGTTACTTCTTTTTGCTGGAATGGTTATAAAATCAATATTGTGGACACTCCCGGTCATATGGATTTTTTAGCCGAAGTATACCGCTCTTTATCTGTCCTTGACGGGGCTATTTTAGTTGTTTCCGCAAAGGACGGTGTGCAGGCGCAGACCCGGATATTATTCCATGCGCTTCAGAAAATGAACATTCCGACAATTATCTTTGTAAATAAGATAGACCAAAACGGAATTGATCTGCGGCGTATTTACCAAAATATTAGGGAAAAACTTACCAGCGATATGATTGTCATGCAGGAGGTTGTCTTATCATCAAAGATAACAATGACTGATATTTCTGATTTAGATAAGTGGGATAGCGTTATTGCTGGAAGTGATGAACTACTAGAGAGATATATCGCAGAGGATTCTTTGGATATGCAGGAATTACAACGTGAAAAATGTCGGAGAACCAGATGTTGTTCCTTGTTCCCTGTTTATCATGGAAGTGCAAAAGACAATTTAGGAACGGAAAAATTGATTGAGGTAATTACAGAAACTTTCGTTCCAGAAATAGAGAATAGCCAGTCCGAATTATGCGGATATGTTTTTAAGATTGAGTATACAGACCAGAAAAGACGGCTTTCCTACTTACGCCTATATCATGGAACGCTCCATTTACGAGATACAATCCTGCTGTCAAAAAAGAAAAAGATAAAGATTACAGAAATGTTTATTCTGTCAAATGGGGAAATCGTTCCGGCAGACCATGCCTGTTCGGGAGAAATTGTTATCTTATCCGATGATACTTTGAAACTGAATGACATTCTGGGAAATGAAAAGCTCTTACCTCGCAGAGCGTGGATTGATAATCCCATGCCGTTGCTTCGGACAACCGTTGAGCCGCAAAAATCGGAACAAAGAGAAGCCTTGCTGAATGCCCTCATAGAAATTGCTGATACAGACCCTCTTTTGCGCTTTGAAATTGATACTGTCACCCATGAGATTATTCTATCTTTTTTGGGAAAGGTGCAGTTAGAAGTTATTTGTTCGTTACTGGAAGAAAAATACCATGTTAGAGTGGCTATGAGGGAGCCTACGGTCATTTATCTTGAAAGACCGATAAAAAGGGCGACCTATACGATTCATATTGAAGTGCCGCCGAATCCGTTTTGGGCGTCCATTGGCTTAACTGTAACGCCGCTTCCTGCCGGAAGTGGAACCCAGTTTAAAAGCGAGGTATCTCTCGGCTATTTAAACCAAAGTTTTCAAAATGCCGTTATGGAAGGCGTGCGTTATGGAATGGAGCAAGGCTTATATGGTTGGAGAGTGACAGATTGTGAAATTTGTTTTGACTATGGAGTTTATTACAGTCCAGTCAGTACCCCCGCAGATTTTCGTTTCCTTGCCCCTGTCGTGTTGGAACAGGCATTGAAAAAAGCAGGAACACAATTATTGGAACCATACCTTTCCTTTACCCTTTTTGCACCGCAGGAATATCTTTCACGGGCTTACAATGACGCACCGAAGTATTGTGCAGTGATTGAATCAACCTTGCTTAAAAATGATGAAGTTATTTTTACGGGAGAAATCCCCGCCCGCTGTATAGGTGAATATAGGAATGATTTGAATTTTTATACAAATGGGAGAAGTGTTTGTCTTATAGAATTAAAAGGGTATCAAGAAACTTCCGGGGAGCCTGTATTGCAGCCACGCCGTCCTAACAGCCGTTTAGATAAAGTTCGGCATATGTTTCAGAAAGTAACGTAACCTTTTGTGCGTTATCCCGGAGAAAAATTCTATTGAATATAAGGAGAACCTATTTTGAATAAAGAGCAGACAAATACAACAAATAAGAACCCAAGGCTTTCAGCTTGCACCGAAGCATACAAAGAACACATCATGTATACTTTTAACGCTTTTTGCAAAGTTGTTATACGCTATGCAACTATCAACTCATGGCGTGACAGGAGCAGGCGGCAGAAAAGAGAAATATCTTTTGAGTATCTTACAGAAGAAAAGTTTTACCCGTTCAGTACGTCAGATAAATATTTCATAGACCCCTACGAGCAGTACCCCGTCACCATATGCGGTCAGACGGTTATCCTCAGCAACGGGGAGCTTGCCACTGCGCTGTTATCCTTGCCGGATAAAAAGAGGGAAATTATTTATCTTTACTTTTTCGGTCATTACACACAACAGGAAATCGGGGAAATGTATGGACGTTGCCGAAGTACGGCGTGGTATCACATACATAGTGCCTTACAGATGTTACAGGAAAAAATGGAGGTGTTTTCGCATGAAGAATCCTAATCTTATTCCCTATGAGACTATTGTCAGAGCAACCAATGGAGAACCGGAAGCCGTGGAAGAAGTTTTACAGCATTACAGCAAGAGAATCCGGTTTGCAGCCCTTGAAAATGGGCACATCAACAAGGACACCGAGGACAATATAAAACGGCGGCTTATCGCTGCCCTGTTCCAGTTCCGCTTTGATGAACAGCCATACCCCAAAACTGAATAAACGCCGCCACATAGAACGGTACACCAAGACAGGAAATCAAGAAAAGGTTTCCTGTTTTTTTGCGCCTATTTTTGGCATTTTGAAAAATCGCCAGTATTATACCGTGCAAAGGGGGATAGAAAGAAGTTCCCTCTCCCGTTTGGCAAATTCGCAAGCTTTCCGTGGAGGGCGGGCAAAGGGAAATTTCCGCAAATCTCCGCCTATTCCGGCTTGCGTGGTGTTGTAAGGAATAAGGGGAAATTTTCGCAAATCTCCGTCAATTTTGCCTTTTGCGGTGTTGTAGGTATTAGAGGGAGAAATACCGCCACAGCTTTGGCAAAATCCCCGCTTGCGGCACTAAAGGTATTGACGGAAGCCCACACAGAGGAAACCGCCACTTTTTAAGAGCAAGATTCTACCATAGTACCAAAATTCGCTTATCGCTCATTTTGTCCTATGGGAATCTTGTTGGGGTTGCCAC
>QXWX01000204.1 GCA_009911175.1 Lachnospiraceae bacterium
ATGAAAAGTCTATACGGAGCTCCTTTTAGAAAAAAATAATCTGCAAATCGAATGCTCTTTTAATCTGAAAAACAACAACTTCGCCAATCCATTCTTATCGGTCACGGCGTATTCATCAACCGCCAATCCGCTTAAAGAAGTGCCGTAAAGGTGGAACTTCACGCCCTCCACTAGATTGTCCTCGGATGTTTTCACAACCTCAAGGCTTCCACGCTTCAAAGTATTACTGAACGTAACCGTAGAGGTTTTCCCGCCGATGATTGTCACGGTCTGGGTTTTCTGCGGCTCGTAGCGGTCGATGGACTGCTCCGTGACGGTGTAAGTGCCAGGGAATAAGCCCTCCACCGTGATATTTCCGTCTTTATCTGTTTTTACGGTCTTGTTGAAGCCGTCGCCCTTGATGGTAAAGGAAATCCCGCCAACAACGCCGTCCTCGGAAGTCTTTTTCAGTGCGACCGTCCCTGTCGGCGTTTCCACGTTGATATACGCCGTCATGGTGTCCACGTTTTCCACGCCCGTAATGACATCCTGTAAATTCGGGTCGCCATAGGCAATCATCTTCGCCCCGCTGCTGACCGTCGGCGTGTTGTTCCTCGTTGCAGTAATCCTCGCCTTGCCGTCAATCGCCTTTTTTGACGTGATGGTGAGCTTGTTCCCAGACTTGGACACTTTCACATTGCTGTCGGAACTGGTAAAGGAATACTCGGAGAGGGCATTGTTCTTATCCGTCAATGTCAGACTGTACTTCCCGTCCTTATAGGCAAGCTCCTTTGTGATGTCTTTCTTGCCTGCCGACATGAAGCTCGGAATCGTGCTGTGCCTTGTCATAAATGACACAATCTGGTCGTAAGCCGCCCTCGCCCCGCTGTTTGCATAATTAGAGCCAAAGTGCAGGCTGTAAACGGTCGTGCTTGTCTGGCTGTACGGGCTTGCTGAATTACGGCATCCCGTGACGAACTCCCAGACAAGGGTCTGCGTGGCAAGCCATTTCTCGTCATCGCTCCCAGACAGATTCCCGCTGTTGCCCTGATAGCCGTAGAGCAGGGCAAGCCCCACCGCCTTTTTCTGGTCTGCAGAGAGGGCGTTCCATGTGTTGGAAGACGCCTTTGCCAGCGTGTTGCCTGTTTTTAAGGGTACGCCCGGCTGAAGGCAGAACGCCGTTTCCCCGTCCACATACATGCGGTACTTGTATTCGCCCGTGCCGCCTGCGGTATGACCGCCGATGTTCGCACTGGAATTATATCTGATTGCGTTCCCTGCGCCGTCGTAGGTGTGGGTAAAGCTAATCGTGCCGATGTCGCCCGCCGCAAACGCTGTCGTGGCAGGGACGGCGGACAGTGCCGTGACCGCAGCCAACGCTAACGCCGCAGCCCTTTTGAATAATTTACGAATTTTCATTCATTACCTCCTGTTCGTTCTCATGTTGATAGTTGACTTTCTGGCAGAAAAAAAGCCGCCCATGTGGACAGCTTTAATTGTTCTTTTCTCGGATAGTTACTGGCAGTATCTAGGGGGAGAGGTGTGGAGAGGGGGGCGTTGTGTGCCAGTGGCACACGTTTAACGCCGACCGAAGCGGAGCGTAGACCGTTTAAAAAAATTTGCTATCCCCAAAAGGGCGGACTTCTCCCCAAGTGTGCGGTTATCTTTCCTGCCCCCGCTGCCTTTGCAGATGGCGGTTGTAAAACTCCAACGCCTTTACGACAAAATCCGTTTCCTGCCCTCTGGGGATGGATTTCGGTATGAGCTTGGTTATCCGCTCGTCCTTAAAGGCGGGCTTCTGTTTCTGGTTCGGCTTTTCCTCCTGCATGATGCTCTGGATAACCCCGTCCGTCAGTTTTCCCTCCTGCATGAACTTTTTCATCTTGATAGCCTGTGCAAGGGAGGGCGTGGCATCGTTGTAGCCCATCGCTTCAAGCAGGGTGTACTGCTGTTCCTCGGAAAGATAGGAGATTTCCACCGCAGGGCGGAAAGCAATCTGGCGTTCATCAACCATTTGCAGGATTTCGGGTACAAGCTCGGTCAGACGGATAAAGCGGCGTATCTGCTCACGGCTTTCGCCTACTCTGTCAGCAAGTTCTTCATTAGACCTTGACTTCGACACCACTGGTGTCGAAGTTAAATCAACACGTTGTCCTTGTCTGTCCATTGCTTCAAGCCGCATCTTATACGCAAAGGCTTTCTCACTCGGCAAGATAGTAGTCCTTTGGAGATTACTCTCAACCATGACAATAATCGCTTCGTCACGGGTCAGCTCCTTAATCTCGCATTTGAGCGTTTCAAGCCCTGCAAGCTCGCAAGCCTTTTTTCTTCTGTGACCGCTGATAAGCTCATACCGCCCGTCCTCTTTCTGGCGGACTGTGGCAGGGGTCATTACGCCGCTCCGCCTTACGCTGTCCACAAGCTGCTCCATGTCCTCGTCCATTAAGACCTTGAACGGGTGGTCTGGGAACTCGTCAATCTCCGCAATCGGGATTTCCCTTATTTTGCTTAGGTTCGCTTCCGCACGGCTCTCGTTCGTTTCAAAGAGGTCATCGTATGCGGTCAGCTCGATTTTGCTTCCTTTGCTTCTCGCCAAGCTCTGCCACCTCCTTTCCGAACTGCTCGTAAGCGGCGGCTACCTTGCCGCCTTTGTCATAGGAAAAAATGCTCTTGCCCTCTGCGGTGGCTTCCACGGCACGGATGGAGTGGGGTATCTGTGTGTCGAATACTTTAATCCTCTGCCCGTAGGCACTTTTTACCGTTGCCGTGATTTCCTTAGAGATGTTCGTGCGTGGCATTACCATCGTCATAAGGATGCCGTCAATCCGCAGGTGCGGGTTGATTTGCCGTTTGACTTTCGACACGGAGCGAAGCAACAGCTCTAAGCCTTTGGCGGAAAGATAATGGGGCTGTGTCGGGATAGCCACGCTGTCAGCAGCCGCAAGCGCATTGATTGTCAGCATCCCCAAGCTCGGCATACAGTCCACGAGAACCGTGTCGTAATTCTTTTTCACCTCATTGATGCAGGTTTTCAGTACGCTTTCACGGCTTATGGCGTTAATCAGCCTTACTTCCAGCCCCGACAGCTCAATGTTGGACGGGAGCAGGTCAACGCCCTCGTCATGGTGCAGGATGCTTCTGGAAACATCGACGGGTTTATCATCAATGATGTCCTGCATGATGGTGGAGAGCGTGTCGGACAAGTCGTCTGGTCGGCTGTATCCGAGCGACATGGTTAGGTTTGCCTGTGCATCGGCATCAATGAGAAGTACCTTTTTGCCCTGCTGTGCCAGAGCCACGCCCAGATTGACCGCTGTGGTCGTCTTTCCAACGCCGCCTTTCTGGTTGGTTAAAGCGATTACTTTGCAATTTGACATAGGTGCGTCCTCCTTTCGCATAGATTTAGCCACTTTGTCAAGGTGGCTATGTAAGAGTACCAGAGAACGCAAAAAAGCCGCTTACTCTTAAAAATCAATAAGAATAAGCGGCTCTGTGATGTGCCTTAGACATATTCAATTTTCATTCTCTTGACTGGTGCGTTTACGACTTTGAATATCAGCTCGTCAACGCAGTCTGTATATCTGCCCTGCTGAATGAGCTGGTTTTTCAGCTCTACAAGGCTATGTAATAAAATGTTCCGTTCTTGGCTATCCACATACAAATGGACTTTCTTTTCTCTCATAAATTTCACCAACCTTACTTGTCCAACTATGCAACATCGGGAGTAGATACCAAAAGGTTAATTGTACGTTCATTACCTCGTTGAACCACTGTCGGATGTTCCGAAAACTCAACTTGATTATTTTCACCATACCGTACCACCTTATCCGAAGTCTTTAAAGAATATACTAAAAAGCCTGTAAAATCAGATGATTCATTACTTTGTGATAATGGAACATTACCGCTGCTTCTCTGGGCACAGAAGAACTGGCCCGTAAAAGGTAGAAATGACATAAATATATCTCTCTTCAGTAAACTCCGCATGGAAAGACAGGATTCGAACCTGCGCGCCCTGCCGGGCAGCTGCCGGAATCGGCACACCTTCCCCTTCAGTCACTGTCTGGCTGCGAAGTCTATTTTCCATTTCTTGCAAGAACTTTGGCCAGTTTCTCAAAGTCCTCGTCTGAATAAACATGCGTTTTCAGATCCCTCCCGGTATGCCGCTTATACATATCCATGATAACCTTCTTTTCTGCTCCTGATGAAAAACCATGCAACGCATATCCGTCAAAATAATACTGCCCTTTTCCATTTTTCGCCTGAACGATCTCTCTCATGTCTTCTTCCTCCTCTGATTTCAACTCTAATTTCCCAATTCCAAACGCATCTAGGATCCCGCATGCAATATCATCCATCCTGGAATTAAATATCCGGACATCCTCTGCGTTTGTAATGAATCCAAATTCTACCAGACGGTAATTATACCCACATGCGGCCGCTCTGTTCGGATTTGCAAGGTCATTTCTCCCAAC
>QXWX01000205.1 GCA_009911175.1 Lachnospiraceae bacterium
TGAAAACACCTTATTTTAAGAGGTTTTTCAGCTGTTATATTGCTGATTTCATATACTGATGTCGAAACTTCCGCTAACAGAAAATTTGTGGAAAAACGAACTTTTTTGATTTATTTGGGCGGGCATCCGGGTAAACTGTTACAGTTCACGGCCCAACCGTCCGCGAACTGTAACGCATCCAGCCCATTGAAAAGTCGCCTGACGGCGAGGGGCTGGATGCACGCAACCGCTATTTTACTGATGTGTTGTTACAGGGAATTCATCATTCTGCTGCAGTATCGGATCAACCCGGTTTTGTCTATATATTTCTGGATTCTGCTTCCTTCTTGGCGTTGTTTCACTGCCGGTTCATTTTATCAAACAGTTCTGTTAAAACTTTATTTTCTTCTTCCGGAAGAAAATATGCAACTGAGCTTATCGGCAGTCCTAAAAGGGCTTCCAGAATCCCGTCTTCCCCTTCTGTACTGTTGACACGCTTTGCCAGCAAATTAAGTACCGTCAGGCTGACCTTTCCTTGCATTTTTTCCGCTTCCTTTAAAAGCCCCTCAGGAACAAAGCCGGTCATAGAAGGATCTTTTACCATATAATGAATATTCTTGTCCAGAAAATCGTATCCGTCGTTGTGTTTTGCGAATTCTCTTATTGATACATGTACTCCATATCCTCCTTCCGGCGGAATCGGATCTGCCTGCATTGTTACTGCCTGTTCTAGTAGTATGTCGTGTGCATTTTCCCCAATCTGGATCATATATTCCCCTGCCTCACATCTCCAATCATGAGCAGTCGGATTCCAGTGGGCAAACGCCCTCTTTCCCAATTCGAAGGTCACTTCCCTGCTTTCGCCCGGATGAAGCAATACCTTTGAAAATTCCTTCAATTCACGCACCGGTCGGATCATCTCCACTTTTGCGGGCGAAACATACACCTGAACCACTGCCTTCCCCGCACGATTCCCTGTATTAGTAACCGTCACTGAAGCAGTCAGCGTCTCATCCTCATTGATCTGTTTCCTGTTCAATATCAGATTACTATACTGAAAAGTTGTATAACTCAATCCATGTCCAAAAGGGAAAAGCACGTCCTGTCTCTTGCTCTCATAATATCTGTATCCTACAAACAGCCCCTCTTGATAGGTTACCTTACCCCGCTCACCAAAATAGAATAAATACGACGGATTATCCTCCAACCTCTTTGGAAAGCTCTCCGGAAGATGACCGGAAGGATTTACCTCTCCGAACAAAATATCTACTGTCACTTTTCCGGCTGCCTGACCGGCAAGATAGGCTTCCAGAATTGCTTTCGGCTGCTCAACCCACGGCATCTCCACAGGTGATCCGTTATGAAGAACCACTACCGTATTCGGATTGGCCCTGCATACTGTTTCTACCAATGTATTATGTCCTTTCGCAAGGCGCATATGACGTCTGTCTACTCCCTCGGATTCCATAGCATCCGTAAGTCCTACAAATACAACCGCTGCATCAGCTTCGCCTGCAGCCTTTACCGCTTCTTCCAGCAGTTCCTTCGAAGTTGAACCGTCTTCCCTGCAGCCGACCGCAAAGCTTACAGACACTCCCGCTTCTTTTGCCGCCTTCAATGCACTTACTGTCCGAAAACTATTGATATGACTGGACCCTCCTCCCTGATAACGCACTTTTTCTGCAAAGTATCCTATAAATGCCACCTTCTTTTCTTTGTCAAGCGGCAGTAAACTTTCATCATTTTTTAGCAGCACCATGCATTCTTCCGCAATTTCCCGCGCCAAAGCATGGCCGCCCTCAAAATCAAATATCACCTTATCCTCTCTCGTTTCTGCTGCCTTCCATGCCAGTTCCAAAATCCTTGCAACGCAGTCATCCAAATCACTTTCTGCCAGCTTTCCCTCTTCTATTGCCCTGATAATTTCTTTATCTGTTTCTTCTGCCGGCATAGTCAGATCACAGCCTGCCTCCACAGCGGCTGCCCTGTCATGTGTTGCTCCCCAGTCACTTGTAACCAGACCTTTAAACCCCCACTCCTTTCTCAAAATTCCATCTATATACTGCCTGTTTTGTGTAGAATAGACTCCGCCGATTCGGTTGTAGGATGCCATTACTGTCCATGGCTGTGCCTTTTTTACAATAATTTCAAATGCCGAAAGGTAGATTTCCCGCATCGTCCGTTCATCCATCTCAGAGGAGCAATCCATGCGGCGGTATTCCTGGCTGTTTGCGAAAAAATGCTTTAAACTCGTTCCTCTGCCCTGACCTTGCACTCCCTGTACAAAAGCTGCACCCAGTTCCCCTGCTAAAAGGGGATCTTCTGAAAAATATTCAAAGTTTCTTCCACAAAGCGGACTCCTCTTAATATTAACCCCAGGCCCCAGCACAATATCTACCCCAAGGGCCTGACATTCTTTTCCAAGTTCTTCCCCCATACGATACAATACGTTCCGGTCAAAGCTTGCTGCAGTTGCACAGGCAGCCGGAAAACAGACTGCCTTAGAACTTGCACATTCCTCCATTCCTCCTACATCTCCTTCTGTAGTACGCAGACCATGCGGTCCGTCGCTTATCCGAACAGATGGAATCTTTAGTCTTTCCACGGCCTTGGTATACCAGAAATTCTGTCCCGAAGTCAACCCTGCTTTTTCTTCCAGTGTAAGTTGTGATACCATTTCCCGAAACATCTTATCTTTCATACCCATTCTCCTTAAATGCTTGTCAAAAGCTGAAATTTATTTTCCATAATAATTCAGATTATATATTTTTTTTCTTGTTTCATCTGCAATTTCAGGATCTATCCCCATAAAGTGAAGCGTGTCAAATTCCTGAAGCGTAATTAACATATTTTCTATGTCATTGGACTGTATTATTTCATAAAGCACAGGAATGTTTTTCTCTAAAATCTCTAATGCCTCCTTATCTTCCCTGAGGTCACCCAGAATACTTTCAGGCTTATAAACGTGTCTGTAATCATTTTTCGGGAAATAAGCAAAATCGTATTTTCCACTGCATAATTGCAGCTTTCCATTTTCACTTATCATTTCTCCGTTTACATTATCTGAGTATGTTAACCCATTACTGGAATATTCAGGAAGCAAAACATCTGCTGTACAGTTAAATGGTATTTCAATATGGATACAAATCAATCCGTTTTCCTGTATTTTCCATTCTGATTTATAAACTCCCATTGCAGAATCATAGCTGCACATTACACCCTGAATCCGTATATCCGGTTTCGGTTCAATAAATGCTTCTTTAAATCCCGGTCTTTTTGGTCGGATTCCGGCAATATATTCATAAAAATACTGCACAACCGATCCATACGCATAATGATTTAAAGAATTCATTCCCGTACCTGAAAGCATTCCGTCCGAAAGCACCGAGTTCCATCTTTCCCAAACTGTTGTTGCCCCCAGATTCACACAGTACAGCCAGCCCGGATAATCTTTATTCAACAGAATTCTATACGCGATGTCCTCCATCCCATTTTCACCTAAAACAGAACATAATAGCGGTGTCCCTGCAAAGCCGCACTTTATCTTATAGCAATCCCTTGTCAGCCTTTCTTTAAATTGCTGTATTAATACATTCTTATTGTTGTAAAGTCCGAACTTTAAAGCAATAATATACGCGGTCTGGGTATCTACAGACAACCGCCCCTTTGGTGTAAAATACTCATTCAAAATAGCTTTTCTGATTTTTCCAGATAATTCCTGGTACCTTTGGGCATCCTCAGTATAACCAAGTACTTGTGCGATTTCAGATGTGATTTTTACAGAATGGTAATAATAGCAGCAGCCAATATAATTATCGTCAGTGCTTCCCTTAAGGCTTTGTTCTGTTATCCCATCCAGCGCAAGCCAGTCGCCAAATTGAAATCCAGGCTGAAATTTATAGTGCCTTCCCTGAGATTCATCCATAGAAACCATATATTCTACCCAATCTTTCATCGTCGTGTAGTAACTTCTGATTTCTTCCGCACACCCATAGCTTTGATATATCTGGTATGGCAAAATAGTCGCAGCATCTCCCCATATACTGCATGCTTCACTAAATGTACCAAGATCCGGTATAAAATTAGGAATGGCTCCATTTTTTCTTAATTGATGACTTCTGATATCCCTTAAAT
This sequence comes from Lachnospiraceae bacterium, assembly GCA_009911175.1. The sequence continues at coordinate 4,114 of QXWX01000205.1, forward strand.
ATTTCCTGTAAAATGCCCGTGTGTCCATGTTGTAACACGCTGTCGCGGCAAAAACCTGAGCATCTCCTGTCCAACCAAGACGTTCTCCCCTCTGCGGACAATCTGTTGGCATATCAACAAAATTCGATTTCTGGCTCCATATACAGTTTTCATATAATTGATTCAACAAAGAATTTTGGGTTTTGCAAAATCCTGTCCTCTGGAGATCTGAATATATTACCCTACATTTTATATCCCCTAACCCGGATAAACCGGAAAAGTTTTTTTGCATTTCCTCCAAATTTCAAGTACAATAAAGAAAAATATTGG
>QXWX01000206.1 GCA_009911175.1 Lachnospiraceae bacterium
GATTATCAAGGTGCTCTAACTGTACGATATCACAGGCAGCGCTCCTTTTATAGACGCCGATTATTTGCCGCTTACGAAAAGGATGTGTTTTTAGAACCCGCCTGCGCGCATAATATCTGGAGTTATTACGCCGGAGAGACAAGCCAGAGGATTCTGGCCTATGCGGTAGAGGTGATGGGGATCGAAGATAAAAAAGCAGTAGGGAACCTGTATCCGCTGGCTTACCGGAAGCATGTGGAATCTGTAAAGGATGCAGCCATTCCGGCAGACCGGATCAGGATGGTTTATGAAAAGGGGGAGCGTTTCGAGAATAGAAATAAGTCTCTCAGTAAGAAAGATGATGCGGTACTTGGCAGGTACAGATATTCGGAGTATGTGCCAAATGACAGAAGAGCATGGGAAGCTGCGTTATATCAGGAGGAACGAAAGCGGGAAATGATGCGGTGTGGGAAGATTGAGGAACATATCAGGAAGCTTGCAGGATAGGCTGTTGAGAGAATGAGTAGCAGGGCATGGCAGCCGGAAATGGATGCTGTGCCCTGATGAAAGAACAGGCAATCCGGTATCTTGAAGCAATCGTAGAAAAGTGATATGATGGAATCACAGAGAGGAAGGTATAGGTGATATCATAGAGAGAGCATAGATTGAAATGGAAGCAAGAAGCTTTTTTAATGGAATACTCATATAAGTTTGATTCATATCCTGCTGGGTACAGTAATGTGAGGAGGCGATGGATGTGTCCTTGGCGATACAGCAAATGAATGAAGAAGCGGCACAGAAAGAAAGGATTTCAACACTGTTGAAAAGTATTAAGAATCTTATGGAAAAAATGGAGTGGTCTGCGGAACAGTCCATGGATATATTGAGCGTTTCTGAAAATGATCGAAAGGAACTTTCGCAGATGCTTAAATAAAATGCGGTATAGGCCGGACAGTATCATCAAACAGATCCTGTTCGGCTTTCTAATGATGTAAATGCTTCTGGCTTTGCGGAGTATAGACAGCATTTGGAACGGAAGAGATAAAGGCATTCGGATAATATGGTTAATGTGGTTGCATTTTGAACGGGGGCACCCTATAATAAGAATTACAATTGAGAAATCAATACATCAGGATTTAGAGGAGTTCAATGCATGAAGAAGATTGTAGGAATTATTCTGGCGGTATTAGGAACGGTAACAGCAGTAATCAATCTGGTTTTCAAAGTGAATGGGCAAACGTCCGTGGCCAGGTCAGTGTCTGTGATTGGTGGTGCAGATGGACCGACTTCCATATTTCTTGCAGGAAAAGTAGAAGGAAGTTCAGCAGTGGCAGGGATGATTGTGGGCATCCTATTACTCATAGTCGGTATTTTTATGATCGTAAGAAAAAAATAACCAGTTAATATAATAAGATAGAAGGCAGGATGATACAAAAGACTGTGGTTCGATGCGTCTCCTGCGGCATAAAAATCAACTTGGAGCGTCATTTATATGTTTTTCATGATGGGAATTACCCAGGGAAGAAAGGATTTTGACAGCAATCAGATGGTCATCTGTGAGCACTGTGGCTCTTACGGCAGATACCAGGTGTTCATGACGTATATGTGCCTGTCATTATTCTTTATCCCCTGTTTGAAATGGAACCGGCAATATTATGTGCAGAGCACATGCTGCAATACGGTTTATTCCCTTGATCCGGAGATTGGGAAACGGATTGCAAGGGGAGAATCTATAGAAATCCTGCCTCAGAACCTGACGCAGGTGCAGGCAGGAGATAAGGGCAGGTTAAAAAGATGCACGGACTGTGGATTTGAAACACAGGAAGAGTTTGAATACTGCCCGAAGTGTGGAAGGAGATTTTGATATGAAGACATTGGTGATTTATTTTTCACAAACAGGAACGACCAAAGCAGCCGCTGAAAGAATTGCGGAGATAAAAAAGGCCGACCTGGCAGAGATCAGGCCGGAAAAATCGTATGAGATGTCCTATTGGAAGACGGTATTTACATCCCTGAAAGAGATCTTTACAAAAGCGCGTCCGGAGCTTGCCATGGAGATACCGGATATTCAGCAATATGACCGGATTCTCCTGGGGTGCCCCATTTGGTGCGGAGCTGTGCCCAATGTAGTACTGACACTGTTAGATTCCTTGGATTTAAGCGGGAAGCATGTGGCTTTGTTTACCACAAGCGGTGCGTCAAAGCCAGCGAAGCTTGCCGCAAAATTAAAGAAAGCCTATCCGGAGGCCAGATGGCATAAGCCGTTAAATGCGAACGGTGTGACAGAGGAAGAAATCAGAGATTGGATGTAAGGTATGTGCCGCTTCATGGCTACGGCTGGCGCGATACTTACGGCAGATTTTATTGGTCGTGAGTACAATTCTAGAAAGGATTATGATAGCTGCGGGAAGGAATGATGCTATGGCAGAGAAAGATATTACAGAAAAAACTTTGGAAGCTTACAATGATGTATTTGCCGATATCATAAATGTGTTGCTTTTTAATGGCAGGCGATATGTGAAAGAAAATGAACTGGAGGAAGAAAGCCCGAATTCCAGTTATAAAGCGGATGGAAAGATTCATGCGCAGGAACGGGATATCGCAAAATATTGGCGAAAAGGACTTGTGCGGATTGCGTTGTATGGATTAGAAAACCAGACGGATATAGACGGAGATATGCCGTTGAGGTTATTTTCCTATGATGGAGCGGCTTACCGTAGTCAGCTCTTGAAGGATAAGGAGATGAAAGAAAAAACGGGAATGGCTGCGCCCAGGTATCCTGTAGTAACACTCGTTTTGTATTTTGGATATCAGAAACACTGGAAAAAACCGAAGTCATTATATGATTGTCTTGATATTCCAGAAGAACTAAAACCATATGTAAACGATTATCATATGAATCTGTATGAAATTGCATATTTAAGTGATGAACAGGTACAGATGTTCACAAGCGACTTCGGAATTGTAGCAGATTACTTTGTACAGATGAGGAAAAACAAAAACTATATTGCTCCAGAAACAACTATCAAACATGTACATGAATTGTTGCAGTTGATGTCTGTTATGACACAAGATAACCGTTTTGAAGATGTGTATGATCCAGATATGGAAAGGAGGACAACAAAGATGTGTGAAGTTTTAGATCGCATAGAAAACAGAGGAATTCAAAAAGGTGAGGATCTGATTCTTACTTTAATGAGGTATTTACTGTCTAATAATCGGACAGAGGATGCTAAAAGGGCAACGGAAGACACAGCTTATCGGAACAAACTGCTGGCAGAGATTTCTAATAATGAATGATAGATTTGGGATAGGCGAAGCATAGATTGAAATGGAAGCAAGAATCTTTTTTAAATGGAATACCCATATAATTTTGATTCATTTAGAAGTTATTATGGTAAATTTACACCTTTAGTACAGTCTAAAGTGTCAAATGAGCCAAGTGGCACTTTAAATGGCACTTTAGAAGAAAGAATTTTATCGGTGATAAGAAAAAGTCCTCATATAACACCGGCTGAGATAGAGTGTTCTGAGCGAAAAGTAAAGAGACTTATGAAAACAATGATTGATAAAGGAATGATTGAGCGTGTAGGGGGACGTAAAATGGGACAATGGATTGAAAAGTAGGCGAAAAAGTTCTATGGAAAGTGGTATATGGTTCTGATCATATCAGACGCCTTGGATTATACAATATATAGAATATTTATGTTGACCAAAACAATATATTGTGCTATTCTATAAGTGGATTAGATTTTTGCGCATGAGTATCTTAAAATGCAGCAGTAAGTGTGTTTGTTCCAGTAGATGACTGGAAGATAAATTTTAGGCTTAGCCTGGCAAAAAACAGAAAGACATCAAAAATTCAGAGATGATTTTTGGTGTCTTTTTTTGCGTTTTGGGATTGCTTTGCAAAAGGGAAGGAAAGGAGGAAGACGCTAATCCGGATAAAGGGAACGAAAGTAAGCGATGAATAATCTAACGTTTTTACAAGTCCCGAAATCTGTGCGATAATCTCTTTAACTGGAGAAGCATC
>QXWX01000207.1 GCA_009911175.1 Lachnospiraceae bacterium
ACAAAGCTGGATATAGCTGAAATAGAAGGGTTGATTCAATTTCTTCCCATAATAATCAGCTTGTCATAATGGATATGAGGGTTCCATTCAAGGGGGCGTCCAAAGGTATGAAGAACACAGACAAAACCAGGGACGAAATTTTTACGTTTGTTTAATTTGTGAAAGAGTTCCATGATGACACTGCGGACAGAGCGAAAGAGGCAGTCCAACAGGGAACGGTCTTCGAGAAAAAAAGGACGGAGTTTTTCGTCAATCGTAAAAACGAGATGGCGATGGGGCCCGTGGAGCAATTTAAACGACATTTTAGTGGAACGGTCAATGCAATATTTATTGCCGCAGGTGGGGCAAAACTTGGAATGGCATCGGAAAGGGACAAATTTAAAATTACCACAATGAGGGCATCCATACATGGCACCGCCATAGGAAGGATCCCCACAATTAATCATCTTTTCGATATTTTCCATCACAACAGGACGAGGATGAAGGATATATTGAATTTCTTCAAAATGCTCTGTGAATATTTTCTTTAGTATGTTCATGAGACTATTATGAACTAGAATGGGAAAAAATGGAACCCCCTAATTCCCCTCATGAATGAGGGGCTAGGGGAGTTGATGTGCCGTAGGCACTTTCTTGCATTCCCAGGCGGTTCCGCGTATTAAGGCAATCATGGAGCAGATACAGGGATCCCGGATGGAAAGCATGGATGACTACTTTTCCAATGCAGACCGCGCAGAAGTCGGAAAGATGGTGCAGGAGTACGAGAAAAACTATGAGAGGGCCAGAGGTCAGGATCCATGTATCGGGTCAGGGGCAGTTTTGGATGCTTCCATGCAAAATAAAACGCCTTCCGATCAGATCAAAGGTATCCGGAGGGTTCAGAAGGAGTACACCAAAAATCCGGATGTCAACGGGATCACCGTTGTGCGTAAGCTAGTGATGGAGGAAACCGAGAAAGGGATCAAGACCAGGATCCCCTATCGGCAGAATGAGTATCTCTGGCTGCCGAAATCCGAGATCACATGGATCAATAAAAACAAAACAGTCTATGCGGGGCTTGAGAAAGAGAGGGAATACCAGATCGTAGACGCTGCAGACCGTCTGATCCGCAGCATGACCGGACAGCAGCTGTATCAGCAGAGTTATGATCCGGTGAACCGAAATGTGGAAGGGAGGGAGCAGGAGCGGATCAGAAGGAGGCAGAAGCAGGAACAGCAAAAAACACAGCAAGCGGAAATCGGACAAGATCTGACACAGCGGAAAGTAAAGTAAACGAAAATCGAACAGAACCTGGAGCAGAGAAAAGCACAGCAGATTGAAATCAGACAGGACGGACAGCAGATAAAAATTCCGCAGAAAAATCGAAACAATAGCAATGGGCATACAGTTAAAGTAACGCCGGGAAGGAGGGCAAGGTAGGGGATGCGGTATCAGAAAAAAGGAGGTCCTTTCTGGATTGCGGCAGTCGGGGCTGTGGGTGCCGCATATGCAGGGTATCTCCTGAACGCCTGCTTTCAGCCAAGGACAGATATTTATGATTTTATGGACCGGTTCCGCAGGGTTACGGAAAATCTGACAGCCAATTATTGGGATGAAAACTCTGTGAAGGCAATCCTGATATCACTGCTTGTCTATATGGCCGCAGTGCTGCTCCACATGACCGACCGGAAAAAGTATATGCCGGGAAAAGAATTCGGTACCGCAGTCTTTGCGGATCCGAGGCGGATATCGAAAAAGTACGCAGATCCGGATGACCGGAATAACCGGATCCTTTCGCAGAATGTGAGGATGTCCATGGACACAAGGAAAACCAGGCTGAACCTGAATTACCTGGTCATCGGGGGAAGCGGCGCGGGCAAGACACTTTTCCTGGTGAAGCCAAACTTGATGCAGCTTACAAGCTCCTTTATCACAACCGATCCTAAGGGCGAGATCGCCCGGTGCTGTGCAGGCTTCCTGGCCCGGCACGGATACCGGGTGCGGATCCTGAACTTGGTGGAGATGGAACGTTCCAACGGATACAACCCGTTTGAGTATATCCGGTCGGAAATTGATATCGTAAAGCTGGTCACAAACCTGATCACCAACACGACACCAAAAAACGCTTCCAGCAGCGATCCCTTCTGGGAGCGTGCGGAATCTTTATACCTACAGGCAATCTTCCTCTATGTGTGGATGGAGTGCGGACCAGGACAGCGGAATTTCCGTATGGTACTGAAACTGATCAATGAAGCGGAAGTACACGGGGACGGTTCCCCGTCGGAGCTGGACAAGCGGTTTCGGAAGCTGGAGCGGGAAAAGGGAAGCTCCCACCCGGCTGTGATCCAGTACCACAAAGTCGTGCGGGGGGCAGGGGATACGGTCAGGAGCATTATTATCAGCGCCAACGCGCGCCTGGGAATCCTGGAAAATCCACAGATCCTGCGGATTCTGGATCAGGATGAAATGGCGGTCCCGGAGATCGGCATCGGTGTCGATGGGGATAAAACAAAAAAGACCGCGCTGTTCTGTATCATCCCGGATTCGGACAAAAGCTATAACTTCCTTGTAGGCATGCTCTATTCCCAGATTTTTCAGGAACTGTATTATCAGGCGGACTTCCATTTCAATGGGAGGCTGCCCATACACGTTACGTTTATGATGGACGAGTTCTGCAACGTGGCACTGCCGGAAGACTTTTGCTCTTTGCTCAGCACCATGCGGTCCCGGGAAATTTCCTGCATCATTATCATACAGAACCTGGCGCAGATCAAAGCATTGTTTAAAGACACCTGGGAGACGATCCCGGGCAACACGGATACCCTGATCTATCTGGGCGGCAATGAATTCACGTCCCACAAGTACATCAGTGAAAGCCTTGGAAAAGGCACGATCGACAAGAAAACCAGCGGGGAGACCCGGGGGAGGAACGGGAGCAGCTCCCGGAATTATGATGTCCTGGGGAGGGATATGCCATACTTGTTCGTGAAGAGTTCAGTTGCCTAATAAATTCACATGAACAGGGACACGAACAACTGGATTCTGGAAAACTGAATACAGGAGGTCACTAATGAAAGAACTGCCAGAAAGAATCCATGACGATACCAACGGTCTTGACTACATTCTTGTGGGTGATTATTACATTCCCGCCCTGCGGCTGACGGAGGAATCCCACCCAATCGGGCATTGGGGGCGCAGGCGTAAAGCCTATCTGGAAGAAGCCCGCCCCGCCCTTTATTGCAGCCTGCTGTTGTCCGGGAAACTCTGGACGCACCTTGCCGATGTGGACGAGCAGGCACAGGAGCGGCTTGACCTTATCATGGAGCAGATGAAAGCCGCCGAGGGCGTGACGGAGAAATTGAAAGCGGATGACCAGCTTGAATGGGTGCGCCGCTGCAATTCTATCCGCAACCGGGCGGAGGAAATTATCTATGCGGAACTGGTCTATGCGTAATGCGGCTGGCTCCTGTCTGGAAAAAGCGGCTCTAAAGCCGGAAAATTGAACATAGGACACACGATACAGTAAAGAGGACTGCTAACCGGATTTTACGGGAATGGCAGCCCTTTTTGCGTCATTCTTTCGTTTTTTTCTTCCCAAACAGGGACAGCAGCTTTGATTTTCCACGCTGGCTGGCAGATACGGGGAGAAGGGGGGATTTCTTGAACACACGGGCAAGGGTGATGCGCTCATCTTCTGGAAGGCTCGTGTAATCTATGCCAAATACCCGGCAGATGGTAAACGCCCGCTTTTCGTCCGCCGTGCCTTTGTGCATGAGGGCGTCCAGCAGTATCACCGGGATGTTCCTGGCAAAATCCGCTGCGGGGGTTTCCGGCTCGGCAGTGGTCTTGTCGGATTCGTGCCGGGTGCGGAGGTCTTTTACAATCCGGTCAAGGTCATCATGGATAACATGGCTGAAAAACAGTTCCTCGCTGACCTGCCCTAATTCTAAAGTACGCATATAGAGGTCGTTTTCAGGGGGCTGCCG
>QXWX01000024.1 GCA_009911175.1 Lachnospiraceae bacterium
GAATTATCAGTTCACAGAACTGATTAAAAACAGCGCTGTGCGCCGCCTTTTCAGCGGCGAACAAGTCGCACGATTATAGCGCATAATTTTCTGACAATATATTATGAATTTTAACAAAATATCAAATTCATGACCCTATCGCAGATTCTTTACCATCGCGTGGAACAGCGTGGCTGCATATGTCCCTGCGCGGCTGTGCGCGTCATATTATACGGAGCGGCAGATTTATCTGGCGCTCAATATAACATTTCAGGTCATGATTCTGATATTTTTCTCATGATTCTGATTTTCATAATTTCACTCTTTCTATTATGATGTTTCTATACCTGAGGAACTGCCGGAAAAACTCATGCGTCTTGATGAGCGGCCGGAGTTATGGAATGCCCTGTGGGTATGAAACAGCAGGAAAGGAGCAAAACATTGAAACATCTGAAATTTATTGATGAGCACGGCAGCTTTGTGATGGAGCGGCCGGAAAATACGAGTTACTTATACTTCCCGCTTGCTTCCGAGGCCGGATTGAAAAGCGCCGTTACGCCGAACCTGGGCGGGGATGCCAAAATTGACCAGGAAAGCTTCCTTTTAGAGCCTGTCAGTTCCGAGGATCTGCACAGCAGCCGTTCCGGGCGCAACTTCTGGTTTGTAAAAAATGACGCAGAAGTATATTCAGCCGCGGGTGTCTCTGCGCGGCAGGAGGCGGATAAATTCACCAAGCTGCAGGATGACAGCGAATTGACAGCCGGATTTATGCGTCACACGATCAAAAGGACTTCCAGAGTCCACCAGCTCGAAACCACGGTGACTTCCTTTATCCCCAACGGGGAGCAGGCGGAGATCATGTACGTGACCGTGCAGAATATTTCAAATACCATGCAGAATCTGACACCTTACGCTGCCGTCCCCATCTACGGGCGCAGCGCGGACAACATCCGGGACCATCGGAATGTAACCTCCATGCTCCACCGCATCCGCACAGACCGGCACGGAGTTTTTGTCTGCCCCACCATGTCCTTTGACGAGAAGGGGCACCGTCCCAACAGCCGGATCTATTATGTCATGGGCTGCACGGGGGCGGGCAGCGCGCCGACTGCTTTTTATCCCACTGTGGAAGCGTTCCTCGGAGAAGGAGGCACCTTTACGCGCCCCCGGGCCGTATACGAGGGATATCCCGGATGTCCGGCCCATACCTCCGCGGCAGGAAAGGAAGCCATGGGCGCTTTCCGTTTTGAGCCGATTTCCCTGGCTCCCGGCGGGCGGGCGGACTACATCGTCCTTCTGGGAACAGAAGAGAGCGAAGAACGCATTTCCCGCATTTTTGAAAAATACAATACCTCCGAAAAGGTACTGCATGCCTTGGAGGATACCAAAGCCTGCTGGCAGGATCAGGTCTCTGTCCGTTTCCGCACCGGGGACGCGGATTTTGACTGCCTGATGAAATGGATCTGCTTTCAGCCGTTTCTGCGCCGCCTGTTCGGCTGCTCCTTCCTGCCCCACCACGACTACGGCAGAGGCGGACGGGGATGGAGGGATCTCTGGCAGGACTGCCTCTCCCTGCTGCTGATGGAGCCGGACCAGGTGGGCAAAATGATCGCCGCAAATTACGGCGGCGTCCGCGTCGACGGGACCAATGCCACCATCATCGGCAGCGGAGACGGCAATTTCATTGCGGACCGGAACGGCATCCCGCGGGTCTGGATGGACCACGCGCTCTGGCCGCTGATGACCACCAGGCTCTATATCGACCAGACCGGGGATATCGAAATCCTGAACAAATCGGTTTCCTATTTTAAGGACGCCCAGACCATGCGGGGAAATGCCGTTGATTCCCTGTGGGAGCCGGAAACCGGAAACAGACAGCGCACCGCTGCCGGAGACATTTACACCGGAACGATCTTAGAGCACCTTCTCATCCAGCAGCTCACCGCCTTTTATGAGACAGGCGCGCACAATATCTGCCGTCTCCGCGGCGCGGACTGGAACGACGCGCTGGATATGGCTTCCGAGCACGGGGAAAGTGTGGCCTTCACCTGTGCCTACGCCGGCAATCTGCTGGAGCTTGCGGCCATGATCCGCAGCCTGGATGAGCATTCCTCCTCACATACCGCCGAGCTCCTGGAAGAGATCACGATCCTGTTGGACAGCAGCTCTGAAGCCTTCGGCGACATTGACAAAAAGCGCCGGATCCTGTCCGACTATACCGCGCGGTGCAGGCACACGCTCAGCGGAAGGCGTGTCCGTGTTCCCCTCTCCTCCCTTACGGTCAATCTGATCCAGAAGGCCAACTGGCTCATGGAATACCTGCGGGAGCATGAATGGATCGAAGGCCCCGACGGGGAAGGCTGGTTCAACAGCTACTACGACAACCACGGCCGCGCGGTGGAGGGCTTTTTCGGAGACCAGGTCCGCATGATGCTGACAGGACAGGTCTTTGCCATCATGAGCGGAACCGCGCAGGACACGCACATCGAAAAGATCACCAAAAGCGCTGACCATTATCTCTATCAAAAGGAGATCGGCGGCTACCGCCTGAACACAGATTTTCATGAACTGAAATTCGATATGGGGCGCATGTTCGGATTTGCCTACGGGGAAAAGGAAAACGGCGCGGTCTTTTCCCATATGACCGTCATGTACGCCAACGCCCTCTATCGGCGCGGCTTCGCGAAAGAGGGCTGGAAAGCCCTGAAAACCCTTGCCGATACGGCCCTGGATTTTGACACCAGCCATATCTACCCCGGCATACCGGAATACTTCCGCTCCGACGGCCGCGGAATGTACCACTACCTGACCGGCGCCGCAAGCTGGTTCATGCTCACCATGATCACCGAGGTCTTCGGCGTCCGCGGAGAGTCCGGCAGCCTGGTCCTGTACCCCAAGCTCCTGGCCTCCCAATTCGATGAGGAATGCCGCGCCGCCCTCACCGTCCCCTTCGCCGGCAGACTTTTTACAATCATATATGAAAACAAACAGCGGAAAGATTTCGGCTCCTACCGCATCGCCTCCGCCGCCTGCGATCAGGCGCCGCTCGCGGTCAGCGAAGATGCCTATGTAGTCCTCCCCCGCGAAACCCTGACCGCCCTCCCCAATGCGCGGCATACGATCACTGTAACTCTGCTGTAAACCTGTACGTTTCAGCCGAAAGCGCAGCTCAGACAAAAATCATTGTCCAAAGGAACCTCTCAAAAAACGCCGGCACTTAGCGAGGTTCTTTCGAGCTTAGTACCGCTGCGTTTTTTGCGAAGCGAAAGCGGGGTGACGCGGACAATGATTTTTGTCTGAGCGTCCCCCCTCTCTAAACCACATAAAAGAAAGGAAACATTCCCCTATGAACTACGGATACTTTGACTCCCTGAACCGAGAATATGTGATCACCCGCCCGGACACCCCGGCCCCCTGGGTCAACTACCTGGGCTCCCCGGAATACGGCGCCATCATTTCTAACAACGCAGGAGGCTACAGCTTTGCAAAATCCGGCGCAAACGGCCGGATCCTCCGTTACATTTTCAACAGCTTCGACCAGCCGGGGCGCTACCTCTACCTCCGGGACAACGACTCCGCCGACTACTGGTCCGCCTCCTGGCAGCCCGTCGGCAAGTCTCTGGATCTGTGCAGGTACGAATGCCGCCACGGCATGGGCTATACCGTAATGACCGCCGACTACAGCGGGATTCGCTCTGAAGCCGCTTATTACGTCCCCCTCGGAAAATCCTATGAGGTCTGGACGCTTTCCGTCTCCAATCATTCGGAGCGGGCCAGGGACCTGACCCTGACCGGCTATGCCGAATTTACAAACCACAGCAATTACGAACAGGATCAGGTGAATCTGCAGTATTCCCTGTTTATCACGAAGACCCTGTTTGAAAAGAACCGGATCATCCAGCAGATCCACGGCAATCTGGACGCCCTCCCGGAGGACGGGCAGGTGGATTCCAAAAATGTGACTGAGCGCTTCTTCGGACTTGCCGGAGCCGAGGTTGCTTCCTACTGCGGAGAAAAGGAGCATTTTCTGGGGAAATACCACGGCTACGGCAATCCCCTGGGCGTCATTTCCGGCAGCCTGGGAAATGTGGACAGCTACAATGAGAATTCCTGCGGCGCCCTTTCCTGTCAGGTCACGCTGGCGCCGGGGGAAACGAAGACCATCCTGTTTGCGCTCGGACCGGACGGCTCCGAAGCCGCGGCTTCCATCCTGGATTCCTATGCGGATCCGGCAGCACAGACAAAAAAGGAGCTGCAGGAATTAAAGTCCTTCTGGTACGAAAAGCTGGATCATTTAAAGGTCCGTACTCCCAGTCCGGAATTTGACACCATGCTCAATACCTGGAACGCCTACAACTGCTTTATGACATTTATCTGGTCCAGGGCCGCCTCCTTCATCTACTGCGGGCTGCGAAACGGTTACGGCTACCGGGATACCGTGCAGGATATCCAGGGCATCATCCACCTCGCTCCGGAAATGGCGGCGGAAAAGCTCCGCTTTATGCTCTCCGCCCAGGTCAGCCGCGGCGGAGGACTGCCCCTTGTAAAGTTCACCCACTGCCCGGGACAGGAGGATACGCCCGATGACGCTTCCTACCGGCAGGAGACCGGGCATCCGGCCTACCGCGCGGATGATGCCCTGTGGCTCTTTCCCACAGTCTGGAAATATATTTCCGAAACAGGAAATCTGGATTTTCTGGATGAGATCATCCCCTTTGCGGACAAGGAGGAAGATACGGTTTACGGGCATCTGCAGCGCGCAATCCAGTTTTCTATAGATCACCTGGGCCCCCACGGCATGCCTGCCGGGCTCTACGCGGACTGGAACGACTGCCTGCGCCTGGGCGCGGACGGGGAGTCTTCCTTTGTAGCCATGCAGTTTTACTATGCACTGGATATTTTAAAAAGATTTGCCGAATATAAAAAGGATGCGGACTATGTGAAATATCTGGAAGAAAAGCTGGCGGAGGCCGGAACCATCATCCAAACTCTGTGCTGGGATCAGGACCGGTTTATCCGGGGATATACGGAGCGTGGAGAGCGGATCGGAGCCCCGGCTGACCCGGAAGCCAGCCTGTGGCTGAACCCCCAGAGCTGGGCGGTCATCAGCGGGCTTGCCTCTCCCGGCCAGGCCGATGCGGCACTGGAAAATGTATATAAGAATCTAAACACAGACTACGGCGCCCTCCTGATGGATCCGCCTTACCATGCGCACGCGTTTGACGGCGCGCTTGCCGTCATCTACAACCAGGGAACCAAGGAAAACGCAGGCATCTTTTCCCAGTCCCAGGGATGGCTGATCCTGGCGGAAGCCCTCCGGGGGCATGGGGAACGCGCCTTCACCTACTTTATGGAAAATGCCCCGGCCGCCCAGAATGACCGGGCGGAGATCCGCCGCCTGGAGCCCTACTGCTACGGCCAGTTTACGGAAGGCCGCGCCAGCGAACATCCGGGCCGCTCCCATGTCCATTGGCTGACCGGCACCGCTTCCACGGTCATGGTCGGATGTGTGGAAGGGATCCTGGGTCTGCGGCCGGATCCGGAAGGAATCCGGATCGCCCCGTCCATCCCGAAGGGCTGGGAGCACCTGGAGATCGAGAAGGATTTCCGCGGAAAGCATCTGCATATCCGAATCGAGAACCCGGACGGCAGGGAATCCGGTTTTCAAAAGCTGGTCCTCAATGGGAGGGAACTGGACAGCAACTATGTCCCCGCCGGAATTCTTGAGGAAGAAAATGAGATTCGGCTGATTCTCTGAAAATTGTCTAGAGCTGCCTTACACGCAGGATAAATTTTCATGTGCAAGGAAGCTGAATGAGGCGATGCCGGTAGCTGTTGTCACAAGGAGTGACCCGCTTGCGGGAGGATTCCTTATGACCTAATCGTCGATTGAAGCTAACGCACAATTGGAAAATATTACGGCGCGGCATCTGCCAAATGCCGCGCCGTCCGTTTTATAGATTTTCCTGATCCTCTCCGATCTCATTTTCCCCATTGATATCCCACTGGATCATATGATTGATGTCCCGGTATTTCTTCGGGGTCATACCCACTGCTTCGCGGAACTGCTGTATAAAATGGCTCTGCGACGAGAAGGACAGCCGGTTCGCGATGTCGATCATGGAATACTCGCTGTACTGCAGCAGGTTCTTTGCCATCTCGATCTTCTGCCCGCGTATATAGGCGCTGACGGAATCCCCCGTCTCCTTCTTAAACAGCCGGGAGAGGTAGCTGGAAGAGACCCCCAGGGCATCCGCCAGGTCTTCGATCGTGATCCGTTCCTTGATATGGGAATAAATGTACTCCTTGCAGGCATTGATATGCCGGGAATTGGTATCGCTCCGGCTGATCCTCCGCATCTTTTCCGCATAGTCCAGAACCATCGAGTCGTGCAGATTCCGCACCCCCTGTACCGTATGGATATCGTCCAGCTTCTGAATATAAAAATCGCTCATCCGGAACGCCTGCTCCAGTTCCATCCCCTTCTGCTTGCAAAGACGCGTGACCATTGCCGTCGTGATCACAAAATGATACTTCAGGTTTGTAACCGGATTCCTGGACAGCACGCCGACTCCCTCACTGTCAAGAAACCGTTCCTGCTCGCAATTCTCCCGGACTGCGTCCAGATCCCCATTGGTCACTGCCTGGTAAAATAAAAATTCTTCTGTCGGCGGTCTGTGCTCCACCTCATCCAGATCATCCTCGGCTTCCAAAAGAAGCCATTCGTCCTGATAGCCCATAGCGTTCTCCTTTTCCTTCGGTTCCCTGTCATTCGGTGTACCATTATAAATTATAGCTGCTGCCGTTCTGAATCGTTACAGATTATATTCCTTATATAGATTTTTTCGTAATACATGATCCGATACGGTTTTTATGATCATATCCTTTTTTCCTTCTCCGGTCAGCAGAAGAATCAGCCTGCTCTCTTTTCTTCTTAATATATGGGGGCTGTCGGGAAATAACGAGTTCCTTACTTCTTAGTTCCATGATAAACATAGCATAAAAACAGAAAACATGCAACGGATTACTGGTTTGAATAAAGTCATTTTCACATTGTAATGCATTTGACCTATTGAAACAATGTCCCGGGCTTGCTATACTATCAGCAGCAGAAGGGAGTTCATTCCCCGCAGCCACCTACCCCAACAGAAAGAGGAGTCACACCATGCAGACACAAATTTTAGTCATCGAAGACGACGAGCTCTTAAATTCCGGCCTGTGCTATCATCTCCAGAAACGCGGCATCACCCCCTTTTCCGCATACTGTATCGAAGAGGCGAAGTCCCTCCTGGAGCAGGAGCATTTTGACCTGATCCTGCTGGATGTCAATCTGCCCGATGGAAATGGATTTGATCTTGCCAGGGAAACCATCTCCCGCAGCAATGTTCCCTTTGTTTTCCTGACGGCTCACAATTTGGAGGAGGAGATCATCCAGGGGCTGCGCTTTGGCGCGGACGATTATATTGTAAAACCGTTCAGCGTTAAGGTGCTGATGGAGAAGATCCAGACTGTACTGAGAAGATGCTCCGGCGCGCAGGGACAAAAGGTCTATACGGCCGGAAGCCTGTCCGTTGACCTGGAAAACCGGATCGTAAAAAGCCAGGGGAACGTGGTTTCCCTCACACCCACGGAGTTTGAGATATTGGAAGTATTCTGCCGGAACCGGGACCAGATCCTGACCAAGGACATCCTTCTGGAAAAGATCTGGGACCGGAAGGAAAACTATGTCAATGAGCATACTCTTTCCTTAAACGTGAGCCGGCTGAGAAATAAGATCGCGGACGGAGAGCATGAGTATATCAAGACCATTTACGGCTTAGGCTATAAATGGGTCGGGGGCCGCAAATGACGGGGGGAATCGCCGCAGCTGTTTTGTTCTGCGGCCTGACCAGCCTGTGCATTTATTTTCATTTCCGCAGGCAGTTTGTCCGTCTTTCCTCGGATCTCTGCCGCTACGCGGAACAGGTCATGCAGGGAGAATCTGTGCCTGACCAGCAGAACCGGGAAACGCTCACCTCCAAGGTGGTGATGGAGCTGGAGAAAATGGAGCGGATGACCGCTCTGCGTCTGGAAGAAAGCAGAAGGGAAAAACAGCAGCTCCTGGAAATGATCTCGGAGATCACCCATCAGATCAAAACGCCGCTTTCGAATCTCAGGATGTACTGCGAGATGCTGTCGGAGGAAGAGATGCCGCTGTTTTCGGCGGCATCGGATTCTGTATCTGCGGCAAGGGCGCCGGAGCAGCAGCTGATCAAGCTGGAATTTCTCCTGGACACGCTTTTGAAGGCTTCCCGGCTGGAAACGGATATGATCCACCCGGACATGGAAAACCGCAGGGTCCTTGACACGCTTGCGGCCGCCGTCAATAATATCATACATAAGGCCGAACTCAAAAATATCGAGATCTCTGTGGACTGCCGCTCCTCGGTCCAGGTCTGCCACGACAGGAAATGGACGGCGGAGGCCATTGAAAATATTCTGGACAACGCGGTGAAGTATACGCCGGAAAATGGGAGCATCCGCATCTTGGTCCGGGTCGGGGAAATGTATTCGGAAATCCGGATACAGGATACAGGAAGGGGAATCGAACCTGCCCATATCAACGACATTTTCAAACGGTTTTACAGGGAAAAAAGTGTGTCGCAGGAGGAGGGCTTAGGGTTGGGATTGTATCTCGCAAGGTATATCATTACTCTGCAGAAAGGGTATATCGCCGTCCGCTCCGCGCCGGGGGAGGGAAGCTGCTTCTCCGTCTGTCTCCCGAACCGGGTCTGAACAGGGTGCCTTTAAATGTTTCGATTTTGATACTTTTCTTTTTGAATTTGAAACAGGATCGATACCATTCACGCCTATCATAAAGATACCAACTGTACGGTTGGGAAAGAGAACGAATACATAAGGAGATGATAGACATGAATATTTTACGCACCAATGATCTCAAAAAATATTACGGCGAAGAGCCGGTTCTGGTGAAGGCCCTGGACGGGATCACCATGGAGATCGAGCAGGGCAGTTTTACTGCGGTTGTCGGGACCTCCGGCTCCGGCAAGAGCACGCTCCTCCACATGCTGGGCGGGCTGGATACGCCCACAAGCGGGAGTGTCGTCGTAGACGGCCAGGAACTGAACGGGATGGACCGGAACGAGCTTACCATTTTCCGGAGGAGAAAGATCGGATTTATTTTCCAGAACTACAACCTTGTCCCGAATCTGACCATATATGACAATATCGTCCTTCCGGTGGAGCTGGACGGCCGGGAACCGGATGAAACGTATCTGATGGAGGTTGTCCGCACCCTGGGACTGGGGGATAAGCTGTCGAGAAAGCCCGGCAAGCTGTCCGGAGGGCAGCAGCAGCGCGCGGCCATCGCAAGAGCGCTGGCCGCGAAGCCCGCCATCATCCTGGCCGACGTAAACTGGACTATGGTTTTTGACTGTATTTATCGTATATTGTGTTTAAAATGATGGAATATAGCTACTTGATACACAAGGCATGAGAAAAAATGTGTACAGAGTAGAGGGAATTAATGTAATGACTGGCAGGAGGAATGTAAGCTCCATATGCCGGTTTTTTTGTTGGGCAGAAAGCATGAATGGAAGGAGATGATGATATCAGGATGAAAGACAAGTGAGGCAGTTGGATTCAAAATCATTATGCATTTAGCAGAACCAACAAAGGGTTTTTCTATAAAAAATAAGGAAGAGGTGGTTCAATATGGGAAACGAGATCACAGAGATCAACAAGGAGACTTTCTGGCAGTTCATTGAAGAAGCAAAGGAACAGTGCGGACAGGACATGGACGCAGAGATCTGCTGGTTAAAAGCAGGGCTGCTGCGCATGCAGCCGGAGCAGGTCTTGAAGTTCCATGCAATCATGCATGGGTATCAGGAGGCAGCATATAAATATGGGCTTTGGACCGCGGCTTCGCTTTTGATGGATGGCTGCACGGATGACCTGTTTATTGATTTCAGGGCATGGCTGATCGCCCAGGGGAAAGTGATTTATATGGCCGCTTTAGAGAATCCGGACTCGCTTGCGAAAGTAGAGCAGTATGGGGATTGTGAATTCGAAATGTTAAGCTATGTTGGAAATGAGGCCTATAAGGAACTGACCGGGCGGGGTGCCTATGAGGATTGTACGGCTGAAATGAGGGAACAAATGCTGGCAGAAGTTTCCGGGGAGATCAAGTACCATCCAATGATTGAATACCCGTTGGAAATACGGGATGCGGTGGCCGTGTATCCAAAGCTTGGCGACAGGTTTGTAACAAGGTATGGCATCCAGTGCTTCTTTATGGGTTCCGTGTGGAATACTTCACGGCCGGAAATAAAAGAGCTGGTAGAAAAAGGAGCAGATGAGGTGCACAGGCTCCGAATGAAACAACAGAAAAGCAAAATGAATAAGAAAAAACGGGATGACCAGTCCAGATCATGATCCCAAATGAACAATCTTAAAAAGCAGATCCCTTTGATGAATTACCTGGATTCCGGCCTTTCAACCTCAGATGACAGGGGGCATTTGTCACATCTGCACAGTTTTAGAAGGGGAGGATTGGTAGATTCTGTGAATGGTTTTCCTATTTCATAGGTGGTATAGTGTCGTACTTGAAGCAGGAAGAATTTCAAGAAAGGAGAACAATGAATTGCTGGAACGTGACAAAGATGAACAATGGGCAGAGGCGTTGTCACTATGGGTAGACCAGAAGGCGGCCGCATATCTGAAAGAAAACCATTCCCGGTTTGAAACAACCCTGGAGGAACAGAGACGGCTGGCTGAAAAGTATCCTGGGATCATTCCATTCTTAGATGGAGAGGGAGCCATGGAACTGACGGCAGAAGAGCATCAGGCAATCAAAGAATACCTGAACCTGCGGGAGAAGGCAGAATTTCTGATTCGGGAATACCGCTATTACCTGGGTCAGACCATGCATATTCCAGGGGGGAAGGAATTTGAGGTCCATCAAAATGTGCTCTGGAGGGCAGGAGAAAACCGGACAAGCCGGCTTTTGGAGCTTCTGGCCGCAAACCAGATGGAGGAAGCTGACCAGATGCTTTGTTCCTCCAATCCGGAATACCGGGTAAAGGTGGAGATGGAATCCAAAACACAGAAAGCACTCAGCGATCTGCAGAAAACGGAGGAAGTAAACACTGCCATTGCCAACTATGTGGATGCGGTCCATGGACGGTGGCTTTTGTTCCACAAACTTTTTTATCAGTATGCAGTGGAAGACATTTTCAGTTCATCAAGAGAAGCCAGAGAACAGCAGGATTCTTGAAGAAGGGAGAAGGGACATGGCATTACAGAAACCAATGAAGGGAACAGCCAGAATCAAACGAAACAAATGGTGCAGGGGAAATGGCTCCTACAGCGCCAGGGGAGAGCTTCGCGCCGGGATTTCGAGAAACAAAAAGATACTGAACCGGAAAGTCAGGCGCAAATCTAAAGTGCTCCTGCAAAATTCGAATTACAAAAAGGTCTGCAGGTCAGGCATGATGGTAGACTTTTCCTGATCCCCAGCCAGGAAAATGCAGGAATCATAAAAAGCGTACAGGCAGGAACCCCTTCCAGGATGTTTCCTGCCTTTTAACGTTCAGGGAGGTGACGGATTTTGGAAATGAGTGTATTTGAGCTTCTGGCAATTGCCCGGGAGATGGCAGGCGCGGATTATGTAAAGGGGGACCGGATTCGCTGTGAAAAGCGGTATGCCCCGGATACGGACCACATGCTGGAATTCCGGATATTGGGCAGACAGGAGCCTTATGGAAATCCGGGAGACCACTGCCGCCTGTTTTTGACGGGAGAAGGGTATCGGCAGATGCAGGAAATGGAACGGCAGAAAAAAATACGAATGATCCATTACGCAAGGGTCAGGGAAAAGAACCTTGCCTATGGGCCGGCCGCAGAACGGCCGGCTTCCAGGGGGGAGTAACCCCTTCCGGCTGGAAAGAAAATGTATTCCGGCCCGCCCATTATGGCCATCCGGCCATTCATTCAAAAGATATTCCCACAGATACAGGGTGATAAACGAATCAAGAAAGGAAGTGATGTTCATGGTCATCGGGATTGACCATGGCTTTTATGCCATCAAAGGCCCCCATGTTGTGTTCCCCAGCGGGCTTGCCGCTTATGATTATGAGCCATATACTATGCAGAACGTGCTGCAGCACGAGGGAAAATATTATGTCTGCGGTACCGGACGGCAGGCATTATTGAAGGACAAGACCGTCAATGACAATTACTATCTATTGACTATGGCGGCACTGGCGCAGGAGATCCGATGCCGGAAAGCACAGAAGCAGATGGAGGTTGTCCTTGCGGCAGGTCTCCCCCTGGCTGGTTTTGGGAGGGAGAAGCAGGCATTTCGAAATTATCTTCTGCGGGATCATCAGCCGCTGTGTTTCCAGTACGACGATGAAAAATACCGGTTATGGATTCGGGACGTGAAGCTGTTCCCCCAGGGGTACTCTGCCATTGCGCTGCATCCGGAGTATATCAACGGGGAGCCGTCAGTCCTTCTGGCCGATATCGGGGGCTGGACGGTAGACCTGATGCGGCTGGACAATGCGGTTCCCAATGCGGCTGCCTGCCGCAGCCTGGAGCTGGGAGTCATCCGATGCATGGATGAGGTCATGGAGCAGATCCGCCGGAGGACGGGACTGTCCGTAACCGACATCCAGATTGAGCGTGTCTTAAATGGAAGCGCCTGCAGTATGGATCAGACCGCCAAAGAGATGATCCAAAGCCATGGGCGGATTTATACGGAACGGATACTGTCCTCCATTCTGGAGGCTGGGTTCGATTTTAAAGCCATACCGGTGGTCTTTTTGGGAGGCGGCGCCTCCATCATAGAACGCCACATCCGTCCCCAGGACGGGCTGTGCCGGGCAGTGTTTCTGACGGATGTCCATGCCAACGCTGCCGGATATGAACGGATCGCCGGACAGATGCTGAAAACATGAGCCGGCCGGTGTTCTCTTTTCGGCCCAATCTGGAAAACCCGGAGCATGTAAGGGCCTGGGAAATCCTGAAACGTGTTCCGGAAGGGCAGAAGAACCGGTTCCTGGTGCAGGCAATCCTGCAGAAGGATCAGGCCCGGTATCTGGAAAAAATGATACGCAAGGCTGTTCGGAGAGAACTGGAAGGAATCCGGCCTGAAAAAAGATACGTATCGGTAGAGCCGGAAGTCCCGGGGGCAGAGATCCAGGAGCCGAAGATCCCGGATCAGATGTTGGACTTTTTGTTTCAGATAGAGTAAGGACGGGGAAAGGAGGTGGTGCCGTTTTGAGGGAGGATTAAAAAATATGCCATTGTCAGGTATGCTGTATTTCCGTACTCCATATTTGTTGGGTATTGTGAATGGATATCCATGGGGTTTTCAAGTATCCTGTATGTAACAAAAGAAAAAGGAGGAACCAAGCATGGCAGGGATGAAGAACATCTGCGGAAAGATCCCCATGGAACTGCACGCGAAAATGCGGCAGGAAATTGAACAGAGGGAGATCAGCACACAGCAATTTATTCAGCAGGTCATTGAAGAACATTTCACAGAAAAAGGAGGACAAATCAGCATGGCAGTCAGGACAGTGGCAGTACAGGTATCGGAGGAACTTTTTGCAAGGCTTAAAGCGGCGGTCGCAAAGAAGGGATGCAGACAGAAGGATTTCCTGATCGAACTGATCGAGAAGGCAATCGAAGAGATTGAAGCGGAGTTTGGAGAGGAAAAGGCACAAGGCTCACCGGCTGTAGAGGCAGGGCCGGAGGCGCCGCCTGCACAGCGGGAAACAGGGAATGAGGAAGTATCCGAACCAGCAGAAACAGGATCTGGGGAAACAGAAGCTGAAGAACCAGAACAGACAGAAGCCGGGGACACGCCGGAAGAGGAGCCCGGAGAACTGGAGGGGCCATCGGGTGGGGAAGAACCGGATGAGGCAGAAGCCAGAGAAACAGCATCCGAACCGGAAACCGCTGACACAGAAGAAACGGGACTGGAGATGGACACAGTCGCATAGGAACACGGCCATAAGGCAGAAACGGCATGGGATAGGAACCATGCCGTTTTTTAGTGGAACGGATGGGCGGCCTGCCCTCCGTTTATTCCCGTGAAGCAACGAGCCAAGCAGCCATGCTTGCATGGGCATTTGGTGACTGCCGCCAGGGTTGCTAAGTGCCAGTGGCACTTGTTCAGCAACGACCGAAACGGAGTGTAGACCAGATACCCCGCAGCTTGCTGCGCTGGAATTTTGATGCCCCGTCAGCTTGCTGCGGGGTCTTTGACTTATGGAAGGGGTGATGACCGGAACAATTCGATTTTTTGACTTATTCAGCGGGATCGGCGGATTCCGTGAAGGGCTGGACCGGGCAGGCGGGTTTCAGTGTGTGGGACACTGTGAAGTGGATGCCCATGCGGATAAGAATTACCGGCTGCTGTTTGATACGGAAGGGGAGTGGTTTTGTGATGACGCAAGAGCAATTGAAACAGAAGGAATGCCAGGATTTGATCTCCTGTGCGCGGGGTTTCCTTGCCAGGCATTTTCCATCGCTGGAAAGCGGGAAGGGTTTGCAGACGCAAGGGGGACCCTGTTCTTTGAGATTGCCAGACTGGCTGAAGCCAGACGGCCTGCTTATGTTCTCCTTGAAAATGTTCCCGGCCTGTTATCGCATGACAAAGGCCGGACGTTTTATACCATCCTCAGTACATTTTGGAAACTGGGGTACCATGTGGAATGGAAGGTGCTTAACAGCAAGGATTTTGGAGTCCCACAGTCAAGAAGGAGGGTGTACATTATCGGATATCTTGATGAAAGATGTGCCGGAAAAATACTTCCTTTCCCAGAGACAAATGGAACAGCTCTTATACAGAGCATACCCGGAAGCCAGGGAAGGAGGGTCTACGACCCCGGCGGGCTGAGCTGCACATTGACATCAGGCGCCGGCGGCATGGGTGGGAAGACCGGGCTGTATGAAGTAGGCATCCCGATCAAGGAGGCGACCCGGAAGGGCTATAAGATGGCGTACCCGGGCGACAGTATCGACCTGGGGTATGCGAGCCTGAACAGCAGGCGCGGGCGTGTCGGGAAGGGGATCGCCCATACTCTGACTACCGGGAGCCAGCAGGGAACACTTCAATTCGTGGAGCAAACCTGTACTGCGCCGGAAATCATGAAGCCGCCGGCAGAGACAGGGACCCGAAAGGACCGCTGTGGGATAAAGGCGCCGGATGGGCCGGTGTTCACCATTACGGCTGCCGGCCGCCAGGGAAGCGCATACCACGGAAGGATCCGTAGGCTGACTCCAAGAGAGTGCCTGCGGCTGCAGGGATATCATGACGCGCGGATCGACCGGATCATCAAGGATACGTCAGACAGCCAGTTGTATAAGCAGGCAGGGAATGGCGTAACAGTCAATGTTATTGAATCCATCGGCAGGAGTCTCCGGGAAATTGACGCACAGCTAAGAGGGAAGAACCCTGTCTGAACAACGGTGGAAAGGGGGGAGCGGGATGGATTTCAAAAAACAGTTTTATGGAACTGAGATCGAGATGACCGGGATCACGAGACAGCATGCGGCGGAAGTGGTGGCGCAGATGTTCGGATCATCCATCCATCACCGGTCGTCTTACGATTCCTGGTGTCTGTACGATCCCCAGGGAAAGGAATGGAAATTCATGAGTGATTCAAGCATTTTTGCACAACGGCGGGAGGGAGGACGGATGGTTCCGGCAGATCCGGAGTACTGTACCGAAATGGTCAGCCCCAAGCTGACTTATTCAGAAATGGGGAAGCTGCAGGAAGTGGTGCGGTGTCTGCGGAGAAACGGAGCCAGGGTCAATCCGTCCTGCGGCCAGCATGTCCATGTGGACGCTTCCAACCATACTGCAAAGAGCCTCAAAAATGCGCTGACGATCATGTATTCCAAGGAAGATATCCTGTTCAAGGCATTGAAGGTGCAGACCGAAAGGGAAGAACAGTACTGCCAGAAAGTCCGCCCGGCGATGCTGGAGAAGATCCGGAGGATGCCGAACAGCAACATTTCCATGGAAAAGCTGAAGCGGGCATGGTATGAGGGCGGAGATGGCAGCTATGACCATTATAACTGGTCAAGGTATTATGCCTTGAATGTACACGCTGTTTTCTCTAAGGGGACCTTGGAATGGAGGTGCTTTGAGAGTACCCTCCATGCAGGGAAAGTGCGGGCCAATATCACGCTGGCACTTGCCATCTCCGCCCAGGCGATCAACCAGAAATGTACCCATATGAAGAAAACGGAGATCACGGAAAACCCGTGTTTTACGTTCCGCACGTTCTTGCTCCGGTTGGGGCTGATCGGGCCGGAATATAAAAATGTCCGGGAACACCTGCTGGAAAATCTGGAGGGCGATAAGGCATGGAGATACGACAAAAGCACATATCAGTGCCTGCATAGAAATGACGCAAGAGAGGAGCGATAGAACCAACAGGAAAGAGGTGAGTGAAATATGGAGAATCCATTTTATTTTGCCTATGGCAGCAACATGAACCTGGATCAGATGGGATTCAGGTGTCCGCATGCCAGGGTAGCAGGAACTGTCTGCCTGGAAGATTACCGGCTGGCGTTTTGCGGAATGTCAGCAGGGAATGGGGTGGCGACTATTTTTCCGGAGAAAGGCTGCCAGGTGGAAGGGGTGCTGTGGGAGATCACGCCGGAATGTGAACAGAGCCTGGACAGATATGAGGGATACCCGAATCTGTATGGAAAGCAAACAGTCCGCGTGAAAAATCAGGCCGGAATGCAGATGGACGTGATGGTTTATATTATGAACGCACCCTATAGGGAACACCTGGCCAGTCCGTCCAGACTGTACCTGGAGGGAATCCTGGAGGGCTGCAGGGACAATGGGATCCCGGAAAAGCCAGTCCGGGATGCAGTGGGCCGGGCAAAAAAAGAAACCACGAAGAAAAAGCAGCAGCACCGGAGGGCGGAAAGGTAAGATGTGTATGAAAGATTTCAAGGAGAAAAAGGAGAAGGGAATGACATTTCATAAAATGAGAACAAAACTGGCGGCTTTCGGGCTGGCTCTGTTGATGGGTCTGGTTCCAACGGGAAATATACCCACTGCCTATGCGGCAGAAGAACCGGCCCGCCAGCAGGAACATGGGGCGCAAGAGAGCTCAAAGCAGGAGGATACGCAGAAGGCCGTCCTGGCACAGCGCCGTGTCCAGGCAAAGGATCTGACGAAAAAAGTGAAGGACCAGACATTTTTCATAGGAACCTCTCTGGAAGGGATTCAATTTGACCCGGAAAAGGAAGAGGTTTCTTTTTATAAGGCCATTGGAGATGACGGCAGTGAATATCAGCCCCACAAGGCAGGAAGCTATACCGCCAGCTATCTGGTGGCTCCTAAGGATCAGGAAGAGTGCTACGTGGTGACCCGTAAGATCATTTTGACCGATACGGAAGGGACGGCGCATGTGTCAGAAAACGGTGGGGAACAGCAGAAAAGGGATACCGATTCGGAGGAGGAATCAGAAGCAAAAGAAGGCTTAGATTCAAAAACGAATACGGAATTGGATTCTGATGCAGAACCAAAAAAGGATGCAGACCCGGACAGTGATTCAGAATCAGAGAAAGATGCAGATCTGGGCAGCGATTCAGAATCAAAGGAAGATGCAGATCCGGACAGCGATTCAGAATCAAAGGAAGATGCAGACTCGGACAGCGATTCAGAATCAAAGGAAGATGCAGACTTGGACAACGATTCAGAATCAGATCAGGAAACAGATACAGAGAAGGATTCAGAGGATGCGGACAAACCACAGGACACAGAAAAAGTAAAGATTACGATCAGCGGGAAAGGAGAAACGGAAGAATCCCTGTCCAGACTGCAAAAGGACATTGCAGAGGGAAAGCTCATGATTGTTTCCGCAGCCGGAAGCGCTTTTGAGTCTGACGATTCCGCTGTAAATCTGGAAAAAGGAGATACAGCCAGATATCCGGATTCCCTGGGTGGGCATGAAATCCACTGGTTCCAGATCAATGGGGAGACGGCATATTGTCTGGAAAATTCGGAGCCAACACCTTTCCAGGTAGACGGGATCTCTTCTGTGCTGGAGTCCAATGTAGATTTACAGAAGGTATTATACTATGGATTTGGCGGCAAAGGAGATTTGACCGGAGAAGCACTTTCAGGAAAGAGCAGGGAAGAAAAATATGTGTATACCCATATCGCTGTCAGCTATGCATACGCAGGGAAAACAGGAGTTGCGGGATGTACATGGGAGGAACTGCAAAATACAGATGCGGGTGCATATATAGAGTGTTTGTTTAGGCAGGAAGTGCCGCCCAGTAATGGGCTCTCCCTATCTGCGGCATCTGTGGATGCCATCCAGGAGGGGGATCTACAGAAAACACCAAAGATCCGGCTGGAAGGGAACAGCAGGAGCAGCATTGAGCTCAGCGTCCCGGAAGATGTGGCCTGTTATAACGTGACCCAAAATGATTCTGTCACCCATGGAACCATCCAAATCAACGGAGGGGACTCGTTTTATCTTTCTGCCAAAATGAATGTAACCGGACAGTATGATTCCGGTGCAATGCCTGGTTCCTTAAAAGAAGACTGGAAGGTACTGGTTTTGTCTTCCAGAGAAGGAAAAGAGGACATCGGCGTATTCGAAGCCCGGCCTGCTGATCCGGTCAGATTCACGGTTCAATGGCTGGGACAGGCAAAGATCAGCCTGCTGAAAAAAGACCGGGATACCGGAAGCCCCCTGGCAGGCGCAGTATACGCGATTTATAAAGACGCGCAATGCAAAGACTGGCTGATGGATCTGCCGGAAACCGACGAAAGTGGCAATGCAACCAGTGAATCTTTTGATAGGGGCTTGAAGCAGGTCTACGTAAAGGAAATGAAAGCGCCGGAGCATTATCTTCTGGATTCCAATGTGTATCCGGTAGATGTGGAATCAGGAAAAGAGGTGGAAATGACGGTATATGATGTTCAGGAAAAGAATGGGCAGGAGGACCAGCCGACAGAAACACGGATTACCAAGACAGACGCTTCCACCGGAGAACTGTTGGAGGGCGCTGTGCTGCAGGTGATGGATCAGGACGGAAACCTGGTGGAAGAATGGACCAGCACAAAGGAAGCACATGTAATCTTTGGACTGCCGGAGGGAGAATACACTCTCCACGAAAAACAGGCACCCTTTCAGGAAGGCTATGTATCCGCACCGGATATCACGTTCCAGGTATCAGAAGAAACCGGGGCAGAGGTGGAGATGAAGGATGGATACTCTAAAATGGATCTTTCGGTCCAGGACCAATCCACGGGGAAAGAACTTCCAGGTGCCACTTTACAGCTCCTTGACGGGCAGGGAAACATCCTGAAGGAATGGGTAACGGATGGAAAGCCGTACCGTGTGGAGAAGCTCCCGGTAAATGCAGAGCTGATCCTGCGGGAAACTGCTGCTCCAAAGGGATATGCGATCTCCAAGGAAGTGAAATTGATCGTAACAGATACGGAGGAAGTCCAAAGCATAGCACTAAAAAATGCCAGGATATCAGAAAAAACGTCTAAGCCTGGGAATGCGCCGGCATCAGGGAATACATCAGCTCCCAAAACAGGGGACACATTCCAGATGCCGGCGCTGCTGCTTACTGCAGGCGTGATTTCACTTGCTTTGCTTGCAGTGCTGCTGATCCGCAGGATAAAACGTGATGACCAGGAGGAAGCGTAGAATCCGAAACTAAGTGTGTCTAAGGGATTTGAGAAAAGGAGTGTTTAAGAATCGGATATCTGCCGAAAGGGCACGGAGAAGTGTGTTCGAAAGCACCCCAAAAGTGCAGTATCTGAGACAAAGAATGTCCTTTCTCAAAAGCAGCGTACAAAATCCGGTTTAGAAGTGTTCAAAACTGCGTATTCGGGTTTGGACGCAACGTTCCGTTTACACGGGTTATGGAAAGGACACAATGAAGCAATTCTTTTCCTGGCAAAAAGGAAGAGATTCTCACAAATACAGTCATGAAAATGTCCGGCAGGAGATCCCCTCTGATCCAGAGGAAGGTCTCCTGCCTTTTTTGAAAGGAAGGTGTCGGTTATGAGACGATTTTATACAGCGGAATCTGTGACAGAAGGCCACCCGGATAAGCTCTGCGACCTGATCGCGGACAGCATCCTGGATGAATGCCTAAAGCAGGACCCGGAGGCCAAAGTGGCATGTGAGGTACTGGCGACAAAGGGGAATATCCTGATCGCCGGGGAGATCACCAGCAAATATGAACCCTATGTATTCTGGACAGCAAAGGAGGTTCTGGAAAAGATCGGGTATCCGTCCGGAGAAATCCAGATGGATGCCCGAATCCATCACCAGAGCCCGGATATCGCGGGGGCAGTGGAATGCCCCTGGGAAAAACGTGGAGGGATGCCAAAGCAGACGTTTGAATGGGAGTATGGTGCGGGAGACCAGGGGGTTATGATCGGTTATGCCTGCAATGAAACTCCGCAGAAAATGCCCATGCCGGCGGTGCTGGCAAACCGGATCGCGGCGGAATTGTCGGCCTGCCGGAAGAGCCGGTATATCCAGGGAATCCTGCCGGACGGAAAGGCCCAGGTGACTGTGGAATATGAAGATGGGAAGCCCGTCCGGCTGGACTGCGTGGTTGTTTCCTGCCAGCATGAGGAAGAAAAAGATCTGAGAATACTGGAGAAGGAAATCCGGGAGAAAGTGCTCCTTCCGGCACTGCGCCTGCTTCCGCCGGATGAGAATACCCGAATCCTGATCAATCCATCCGGACGGTTTGTGCAGGGCGGCCTGGATGCCGATACCGGGCTGACCGGGAGGAAGCTGATGGTGGATGCCTATGGCAGCCAGGTGCCCCATGGCGGCGGAGCCTTTTCCGGAAAGGACGGCTCCAAAGCAGACCGTTCTGGAGCCTATATGGCAAGATACATTGCCAAAAATATCGTGGCGGCAGGGCTGGCCGAACGGTGCCAGGTATCCTTGGGGTATGCCATCGGGGTGGCCCACCCGGTGATGGTGCAGGCAGATACCTTCGGTACAGGGACGGCCTGCGCGGATGACTGCCTCTCCCAGGCCATTCCCCTGGTATTCGAATTGACCCCGAAACAGATCATCCACACCCTGCGATTGAAACGCCCCATCTTCCGGCAGACTGCCGCTTACGGGCATTTTGGCAGGAAGGAATTTCCGTGGGAGCGTACTGACCGGGTGAAGCAGCTCCATGAGGCGCTGCTTTAATGCCCTGGTATGGAGAAGAGCAGCTGGAGGCTGTCCGGGCGGTATCGGCCATGGAGTATCTGCAGAGGCACCAGCCGGGCCGTTTGAAAAAATCTTCGGCAAGGAATGAGTGGGAGCTGACGGACCACGACAGCTTCAAGATCAACGGCATCACCAGCAAGTGGCATTGGAAATCCAGGGACATCGGCGGGATCTCCGCATTAAATTTCCTGATCCATGTAGATGGCATGGAGTTCCAGGAAGCCGTGGGATTGCTGCTGCGGGAAACGCCTTCCATGTCTTACTTTCCTCCCCAGCCGGAGGAAACGCCGAAGAAGCCCTTTGTGCTGCCGGAATCTTTCCAGAATTGCGGCCGTGTACAGAGGTATTTGAACGGCAGGGGGATCAGCAGTGAGGTGATCCGATACTGCCGGAGTCTCGGCATTTTATATGAGAGCGCCCCGTATCACAACGCTGTTTTTGTTGGGATGGATGAAGAACAGAAGCCCAGGTACGCATTCCTGCGTGGAATCTACGATAAAGACGGAAAGACCTTCCGGATTGAGCAGGCGGGAAGCGAGAAACGTTATGCGTTTTGTGTACCGCCAGACAAAAGCAGCGTTCGGGTGGCAATCTATGAGGCGTGTATTGACGCGCTGGCCCATATGACTTTGGAAGGAGGGAGGGCAGACAAATACAGGCTTGCCCTGGGAGGCATCAGCGCGCCAAAAGAGAAGCAGACCTGTGGAAAAGAAACAGACAAAAGGATAGAGAAGAGAGTCCCGGGGAATCCATTCAAAAATCCTCCGGCACTGGAACATTTCCTGAAGCACCATCCAGAGATTGAGGAGATTGAAATCTGTACGGACAATGATTTTGCCGGGAGATGGGCCTGCGAACATTTCAAAGAGACCTACGGAAATGAATATAGGATCATTGAAAATTTGCCCCAGATAGAGGGAGCGGATTATGGGGATCTGGCGGTGTGGGAAATGGAACCAGATCAAAGCAGATCCAGGCAGCGTGGGCAGGGGAGGTGAAGATGGCAGAAATTCAAACGAACATCAGGCGGAAACCAATACAACTAAAAGACCAGGAACGCATCCAGATGAAACTTTTAAGCCCTTTGACGGGCGGTTTTTTCAGGAAATGCATGCGCAGAGGGAAGGAGGATTACGAGAATACGGGCAGAGGGATTGACGGCAGGGAATTGGCACAGTATGAAACGGCCATCCGGAAAGCGGTAGACCGGGAGAACCATCTGGGGATGGAGGACGGAAAATCCTTTGACCTGATGGAGGAATGCTTTGACGGCAGTCCTTCGATCCAGAGGAAGGTGGAGCATGGCAGGATCTCCGTAGAGAATACCGGCGGCGCTTTGTATGGCTGTACCACGTTGATTCTCAAAGAAGAACTGGAAGACTGGGAAATGAAGGAACTGTGCGAATATATTGCCGGCCAGTACAGTGATGGCTGGGGGGAATGCTTCGAACAGAGGGATATCCCGGCAGAAGGAGGAACTATAAACGTGTATTTCGATTTCTTAGAAAGCCCGGATTTCCAGATCGAGTCCGCAGTTATAAAAAATCCGGATCTGGAAAAGCAAAAGGATTCTATTTCAGAAAGCGAAAAATGGACGTTACCGGAAGCTGCAATCCCATGCTTGTCAGCGAAAAGCCCCCGGCCGAAGCTGCCGCTTGTCCGGTACCAGAGAAAAAACGATCCGGGAGGGCAGAAAAAGAAACCGAAGCAGACGAAAGGGCGGTAGTGTAAAGTATCGTATGAAAAAATGATACGGGTATTGCCCGCATTTAAAATCGGCTTCGCAGATGGCGGGCAAGCAATCACTTGCTGTGCAAGTGGTTGCATTCAGCAGGCAATCAATTTGCTTCGCAAATTGGTTACAAAGGCAAGGGAGGTGAAATGGATGAAAAGCAAAAATAATTCTATATGGGATGGAAGTGTGACGAAGATCCTGACCCCTTTAAGCGGAGAATTTTTCCCGAAGGAAGGATACGATTGGAATGATGGGCCTGACAATTACGGGGAACTGCTGGACGGCAGGGAACTTGTGCAGTATATGAAATCCATTCAGGAAGCGGTGGTTCATAAGAACAGCCTGGGGGGAAAAGGCGGCGATCCCTGCAACCTGATGGACTATTTTTATGGCAGTGCTTCAATAAAAGAAAAAGTCAAGTCTGCCGTAGTCTCCGTAGAATGTGCGGAGGGCGTCTTGTATGGCTGTACCACACTGCGCTTGGAAGAGAATCTGGGAGCAGGAGAGTTGCATGAATTGTGTGAATATATTACCGGGCAGTACAGCGATGGCTGGGGGGAAGAGTTTGAGCAGAGGGACATCCAGGTAGAGGAGGGGACATTGCATGTGCATTTCTGGCAGAGAAGCGGGATGAGATTCCAGATCCGGGAGGACGTAAAGCCAGATCCGGAACATGATAAAACCAAGGATTCAGGGAAAGAACCGCCGCCGGATATAGAAGAAGGCAGGCCAGGCCAATCCGCAGGGAAGGCACGGCCCAGCTTACAGCTCATCGGTCATGATGGAAATATTTTCTCGATTGTGAGCGATGCCGGAAGGCTGCTTGCCAGGAATGGACAAAAGCGGGAAGCGGATGAGATGTATGACCGGGTTTTCAAAGCAGGCAGTTACCATGAGGCGCTGGGAATTATCAGTGAATATGTGGAAACAGAACTGAGCAGCGCAGGGGAAAAGAAACACCAGAGAAAACAGAAATCGGAGAATACACCGTGCCGCTGATGGAATGCGCTTGGATCTATAAAAGAATCGAAATAAGAAAGGAAGGGATGCCTATGGAGAATTGTTTGCAGTTGGAGGAATTATTAAAGGAAGGGATGTACCCGGAGGAATCAGCCGGGGGAGAGCATTGGAGTATCCTGCATGGGGATACGCTGAAATTGGTGAAATCTTTCCGGCCGGAAATTTTTGACGCGGTAATTACAGATCCGCCCTATGCGTCCGGGGGCACGAAACAAAATGATAGAAACCGCACGACGAACCAGAAATACAGCAGTATGCGTTCCGGAAATGCCCTGCCGGATTTTGACGGGGATAATAAGGATCAGCGTTCCTGGACCCATTGGATGGCAGAGTGGCTGTTGGATGTGCGGAAAGCCTGCAAAAGCGGAGCGCCCATCTGTCTCTTTATTGATTGGCGTCAGTATCCATCCATCACGGATGCCCTGCAGTGGGCCGGCTGGGTCTGGAGGGGAACCGCCGTGTGGGATAAGGGTAATTCCCGTCCGCAGAAAGGGCGTTTCCGCCAGCAGGCGGAATACATCGTATGGGGGAGCAACGGCCCCATGCCCATCAACCGTCCGGTGGCGTGCCTGCCGGGAGTATTCCGGTATGGGAATCCCCAGAACCGAATCCATGTGACGGAGAAGCCGCTGCAGCTGATGAAGGACGTGATTCAGATCTGTGAACCTGGAGGCCGGATTTTAGATCCTTTTGCGGGTTCCGGCACCACCATCCTGGCGGCTGTGGAGGAAGGATATGAAGCAGTCGGGATTGAAGTCACGGATACCTATTATACCCTGGGTACGGAGCGGGTACGCTCTGGGCTGGAGATGGGCAGTCAGAAGGAGGGTGAAGCTGATAAAAACGGGAAGTGAATGTATCCTGGAGCGGGAACCAAAATCCAGGCGTGAAAAAACATGGAAAGCATTGGAGCGAATATGGAATCGGAAATCCAGAAAGAAAACAGGAGGAAAGCGCCATGGGGTATAAGCTGGATTATGAAACATTCCGGCAGGAGGTGAAGAAGCTGGTGGAGGAAGGACTCCAGGAAAAAGGGGATTACAGCTGTTCCTGGCAGCCGGTACATAAAAACAATGTGACCAAAACCGGGCTTCGGATATCGGAAGCAGGAAGCAGGGTCGCTGTGATGGCCTATTTAGAACTGCCCTATCAGGATTACCTGAAAGGACAGCCCCTTTCTCAGATCAGCAGAGAGATCGTTGGGCTGAGCGCGGAAAGAGGATTCCCGGATATTTCCACAACGCAGTTCAATGATTACGGGGAAATGAAGGGAAAACTGAGGGTGCATCTGGTGGGAAGGGAACACAACAAAGCCTATCTGGAAGAAGGGCCGTATAAAGTACATCCGATGGGCGCACAGATCCTATATGCGGAATTGGAGAACACCGGGGAAGGCAGGATGGGATTCCATGTGACACATGAATATCTGTCGGTTTGGGATATATCGGAACAGGAGGCGTTTGATGCGGCGTTGGAAAACTCGCAGAGAAAAGAACCTGTCTGGTTCCGGTCGCTGACAGGAGGGATCGATAGTATTCTGGACGGGAAAGATCCGGGAGAAGGGCCCGTCCATAAAGAAGAACTTTATATCCTGTCCAATGCGTCTAGAGACCATGGGGCGGCGGTACTTCTGTATCCGGGAGCGCCCGAAGAGATCCATAGAAAAATGGAAGGGGATTATTACATCCTGCCCTCCAGTGTACATGAGGTACTCGTCCTTTCCAAAGAGGCAGATATTACGCCGGCTGTATTGCGGGACATGGTAGTGGAGGTCAACCAAGGTCTGGTTCCCCTGGAAGAACGCTTGGGGGATGAGATCTATGAATTTCAGGGCAGGACCGGCACACTGCAGAAATGTAAGATTCCGGAGAGGGAGATGACCCGATGAGGCTGCCGGGAGCATGAGGGCATCCAATGGGATGCTCTGAAATGCGGTCAGAAATGAACAGGGCATCCAATAGGATGCTCTAAAATGCGGTCAGAAGTGAACAGGGCATCCAATAGGATGCTCTGAAATGCGGTCAGAAATGAACAGGGCATCCAATAGGATGCTCTAAAATGCGATTAGAAGTGAACAGGGCATCCAATAGGATGCTCTAAAATGCAATCAGAAGTGAACAAGGCATCCAATGGGATGCCTATGGAAGAAAGGAGGGATTGCAGGATGGAGAAAGCATTGGCTTATGTATGCTGTCCGTCGGACGCAGGGAAAGCAAAGATGCAGAAATACTGCCGGAAGATCTACGAATTGGGGTATGTACCCATTTGTCCGCAGTTCGGTTTCTCCCCGTTTTTAAATGAAGGGGAGGCGGAGGACATGCAGGCGTTCCAGAGGATGTCCCATATGGTGCTTCGGAGATGCCGGATGGTGGTAGTCTGCGGAAAAGAGATGACTGGTACGATGAATACGGAGATCAGCATGGCAGACCGGCTCCATATCATCTGCACGACCCTGGATGGGCTTATCAGAATCAAAGAAGCACAGTGATGATGGAACGATGAAAGCCTGCATCGAATCTGCCGGGCGTGGACGAAGAAACGGGTGGTACCCGCACTGCAAGCATAGCGTTTGGATATCCCAAACGCACCTTTTGGAGAGAACCCCAAGCCCCCACAGCAGAGATTGGAAGGACTGTCTCAGGGACAGAAAAAGAATAGAAGCAGAAAATGATAAATGAAATATCACATGCATGTTTTTGAAATGGATTCAGAAGTGAAAAAGGAGAGGAAGAAATATATGGGATGGTTATTAAGCGGCATCATGTTTGGTGGAGTGGTCGGTGTTTTTATGACCTGCATCGTCATTGCGGGAGGACGGGGCGATGAGGTCATGGAGCGTGCCAGGATGGAATCGGAGTGGAAGAAACGGGACACCGGGAGTAAGAAAGTGATCCGGTTTGTGGATCGGTTCAACCACAGCCTGTTCTATATTGAGGACGGGGACCCCATCCAGCTCATCACCAGTAAAGGTGAGCGAAAGTTCTGTATCTGCCACTACCTGGATGACTTGCACGCCAGGATTGATGGGAAAGAGTGGGCGATGTGGGAGTTTGCCAGACAGATGGCAAAGAACGATGTCATTTACATGCCGCTGAAAATGCGTGTGGAAAAGCGGAAAGGAGGTGCTGCGTAATGAAGAAAAGATATCTGGCAGGAATGATCGCCTGCGCTATTTTAACAGGCTGTTTGATCTGGAAAAGGAGACGTGGTTAAGGATGGCGGAAGAAAAAAGCAAGGCAGTCTATATGGAGTTCTATCGGAAACCTGTGGATAGGCATGAATTGTATGATCCCATGTTTCCGGGAGAAAAGTGGCAGGTGCAGGTGGAAAAGATCGTGGAGCTGTCGAAAGAAGAATACTTGTTTTTTACGGAGGAATTGTATGGATATTATCCGTTTATCTATGACAATGCCGGATATATGTATTTTGATGATGAAAAAGGCTGTGCCCACAGTATCCTGGTCACCACACTGGAAAGACAGGAGGGGATCCTGGTACAGGCGGAAGGCTTTTCCTATGTCCGTTATGGCGCGTATGTCCCGGACTGTAGTGTGCTGGTGCTTTCCGGGATCCCGGTGGAGAGCCATGTACCAGGGATCAGAGTCCCGAAACAGCCGGCCATGATACCGGATCCGCAGAGCAGGAAGAAAAATAAAACATTGAAAAATCATACAAAAGAGAGGGGAGAACGATGAGAAAACGGAATCATGTGATACCTGTCCGGCTGAATGCCAAGGAGCTGCGGTATCTGGAGGAACAGGTGAAAAAGAGCGGCTTGGCGCGTGAGGAATACCTCCGCACCCTGATCATGGGCGGGGAAGTCCATGCCAAGCCCTGTGAGCATCACGCAGATCTGCTGCGGAAGATCGCTGGTTTATGCAACAATGCTAACCAGCTTGCCCATGTAGCCAACGCTTCCGGTTCGGCCAGCCCGGAGAGCCTCCGGGAAATGCTCCAGATCTCAAGGGAAACATGGCAGCTTGTAAAAGAGGAATGGTGATCGTTGGCATACACCAGTATCATCCCTGTCCACCGTCTGGACCGCTCCATCGCCTACATCAAGGATGAAAAGAAAACCACGAAAAGAGAAACGGCTGGTTCCCTGGAAGAAGCAATCTCCTATGCCTTGAACCGGGAGAAGACGGAGTATACGGTTTTCGAGGACGCCATCGGATGTACCTGTGCTTCCGCCTTTGAGGATATGGTGGCCACCAAGAAACGGTTCCATAAGATGGATGGCGTACAGGGCTACCACCTGATCCAAAGTTTTGCAAAAGGGGAGGTGACACCGGAACTGGCTCACCTGATCGGGCAGGAACTGGCAGAGGGGCTTTTAAAAGGCAGGTTCGAGGCGGTGGTCACGACACATCTGAATACCAGCCATTACCACAACCATATCGTATTCAATTCGGTCAGCATGGAGGATGGCAGGAAATACCACAGCAACGCAAAAAGCTATTATGAAGAAGTCCGCAAAATATCCGACGCAATCTGTATCAAATATGGCCTGTCCGTAATCCCGGAAAACAGGGGGAACGGAAAACATTACGCGCAGTGGCAGGCGGAACGGGATGGGAAGCCTACCTGGAGGACAGCGATCCGCATGGATATCCGGGAGGCTGTGCAGGAGAGCTATACCTGGAAACAGTTCCTGGCACAGATGGAGCAGAGGGGATATGTGTGGAAATGGAACCAGAAATATCCATCGTTAAAGGCTCCGGGCATGGAACGGTTTGTGCGTCTGAAAAGCCTGGGGAAGAATTATACGGAAGAAGCGATCCAGGAGTGGATCCTGAAGCCGAAGCGGAAAGGACGGAGGCAGCCAGGGAATTGGCAACAAGACCGAAGCCAAAGCGGAAAAACCGTTTCTTCCCACAAGAAGCTGACAGGGCTTCAGGCGCTGTATTATTCCTATCTTTATCAGATGGGGGCACTGAAAAAGCGTCCTCCGAGAGTTTCCTATCTGGTACGGGAGGATATCCGCCATTTAGACAAAAGGATTGCCCAGATGGAGTTCCTGCAAAAGCACGGGATTACAACAAGGGAGCAGATTGTTCCGTTCCGTGCGGACAGAGAAATAGAAATGGTATCCCTCTTAAAAGAGCGCAGGAGGTTGTACCGGGCACAGCCGGATTCACCAAGGATCAGCGAGATCACGGGGCAGCTTAAGAAACTACGGAAGGAAATCAGGATGTCCGTAGAGATTGAAAACCATTCCAAGGAGATGGAGGAACGGATGCGGCAGGCGGAGCAGCAGAAACAGCAGGAAAAAAATCAGAAATTGAGGAGGAATCCAGATGGCAGAAATAGAAAGTGAAAATATAGACAGAATCCATGCGGCAGAGACAGAAAGCGCATCAATGGAAAAACAAATGGAATCTATAGACGCCGTATCACCGGATTCAGAAAAGGATCAGGAGCATGCAGGCTATACAGGAATCCCTGTTACATATTATCCTATCCGTGAAGACCTGGCACGCAGGGCCAAGGAAATGAACAGTTTCTTTGAATACCAGCCGGGAAGAGCGACGCAGGAATACCGGCATTGTGTAGACCAGGCTGTGCGGCTTGCGGAACAGCAGAAGGAGAGGGCAGACCCTATTTACCATGAAAAGATAGACAGGCTGGTAGATATGTATGCCCGGAAGCTGGCAGAGAACATGAACAAGGGATATGAGATCGACGCCCGTGTGCCTTCGGTCATGGTTGCGGGTCCTTCTAATTTTCCAACGGGGAAAAAAGAAAAACAGAATGCCGCAAGCGAAAAGAATCGGGAGGAATGGCGGCAGGTGCAGGGGATCCTGGATCAGATCCGGGGGACAGGAATGGGCGGGATCCGTTCCGACCATCCCCAGGCCCTCGAACAGCTGGAGCAGAAGCTGGAACGGCTGGAGAGTTCCCAGAAGCTGATGAAGGATGTGAACGCTTTCTACCGCAAACACAAGACCCTGGATGGATGCACCCTGTTAGACGGGGAGCGGATCCAACGGCTGAAAGTTTCTATGGAGCAGTCCTGGTATCCGGAACCAAAGCCCTTTCCATCGTATCTGTTGACGAACAACAGTGCAGAGATCCGGCGGGTAAAAAAGCGCATTGAGGAACTGAAGCAAAATGCGGAAGTTGGTTTTTGCGGATGGGAGTTTGAGGGCGGAAAGGCGGTGGCAAACCAGGATGCCGGAAGATTGCAGCTTTTGTTTGAGGAAAAGCCTTCCCCAGAACACCGTGCCCAGCTGAAAGCCAATGGATTCCGGTGGGCGCCCAAGGCAGGGGTATGGCAGAGGATGCTGAACCGGCAGGCGATCTATGCGGCAGGAAGAATCGGGTTTATCCGCCCGCTTTCCGGCCAGGCTCCACAGGAGTTACAGCCGAAACCAGAGAAGCAGCCGGAAAAGCAGAAATTGATGCAGCGCTGACCGGATATTATTTTTCTATGAGCAGTGTGCAGGAAACCCGCCTATCGCAGGTTTGTGTAGAATACATTTTATGAAACAGAAAGGAGGAAGAGCAATATGAACTTTGGAGGTGAGGCGGCTGATCAGGTCGTCCGTTATTCTTTGGAAGGGATCGACCATGGGCTGCGGCTGTCCGGGACCATGGCGAAAAACCTTGCGGTCTTTCTGGCGGCGGTCACGAGGAACAACCAAAGGAGTTATGGAAAAATCTCCATGTCCCGTATGTTAAGGGAAAACAGGCCGCTGAAATTTTTCACAATCCCATCCAACCGTATCCATGAGTTCGCAAAAGAAGGAAAAAAGCGTGGTCTTCCCTATGTGGTGATCCGTGACCGGAAGAACCCCAAGCTGTGCGAGCTGATGGTATTTGCGGATGACGCGGCGAAGGTGAACAGGGTGATGGACCAGATGAACCTGGATTACTTAAAATCGGAGAATGGAGAGGCTGTCCAGGAAACTGTAAGAGAAACGGAAGAAATCCGTCCGGTTGGAACGCATCAGGAGCCAGAAAACGCATCCCGCCCGGAGCAGGATTCTACAGTAAGGATGGAAACCGTGGAAATGCCAGAGGGAGAGATCCAGTTCGAACTCAGCGATCTTGAAGAAGATTTCAATGTCAGCGAATTGCCGGGGATGGATGAAGCAGAAATAGGAAATTTTACCCAGGCGCGGGAGGGAAAGAGTCTGTCCGCACCTTCCTCGCGCAGCAGAGATATTTCTACCGGGCAGGGGGAGGGGAATAAGAAACCCTCTGTACGGAAGGAACTAAATGAGATCAAAAAAGAAAAGGAGGCAGAGCGGAAACGGAGCCGGAAAGACCGAAGCCGTGGAAACTATCGGGGCACGAAGAAGCGGAAAGGAAAAGAGAAAGGAAGGTGAGGCTATGGATTTATCACAGTATTTACAGACAGGGGAGGAAAACCAGGCAGAGCCGGAACAGCAGTTATCGAAGGAGGAATATGCTGCCTTAAAGAAGCAGCAGCGTGAGGAAGTCTGGGGTGCGGTAGACGCTAAAGCACAGGAGGTTTTCCAAAACGGGGAATCTTTGAAAGGATTTCTCAATTTCATGGCGCAGTGCAAACCGCAGAAGGCGGCCAACCTGCTGCTCCTGTATGGGCAGAATCCGGAAATCCGCCAGGTCAAGACTTTTGACGGGTGGAAAAAGGAGCATAAGACCCTGCGCCCGGGTGTCCATGGATACACATTTATTGCGGACCAGAATTATGAAAAGGATGGGGAAATCCGGCAGGGCTATGTGATCACAAGAGCCTATGACATCAGCCAGATCCGGACGAAGCAGCCGGAACCGCCGGAGCCGAAGCTCATCCAGGTACTGCTGGGTGCCCTTTTGAAAAATTCAGAGACCAAGGTCAGCATTGGGGATAACCTGCCAGAAAGTGTGCAGGCGCAGTATATCCCCAGGCAGCGGACGATCTTTGCCCGCAACGGTATGAGCGAGGAAGTGACGTTCCATGCCATCAACAGGGAAATGGCCTGCGCTGCCATGGATGCCCATGACGGCACTTACAGCCGTGTTTCCGTATCCCCCCAGGCATTCTGCGCCGCCTATGTGGTGGCACAAAGGTATGGGGTAGAGAATTCGGGTTTTCAGCTTGATAAGGTTTGTGAGATGCAGGAGTATGGCAATAAGGACCCCCAGGAGCTCCGCGCGTTTATTGGAAATGTAAAAAATGCGGTCTATACCATCTCCCGGCATATCGACCGCAACTTAGGCCAGCCGGAGCAGGAATTTACAGCAGATGAATTTGCGGTAGCGGAAGGAACCAACGGAGATAAGCGGGGGCAGGAAACGCAGGCACCAGAAGTTCCGGCGGAAAAGGCACAAAAGCAGAAAGGCGGAAAAGCAAAGAAACAGCCGGAACGTTAGCAATTCACTTGATTATTTTCCTATCTTCCGATAAGATGATGTGAGAGACTGGATAAAGGAGAAACAGGAAATGGCATATAAACGGAGTTATGGGCGGAGGCAAAGAGAAAATGCAGGCTGAATGAGGAAGATATCCGCATGGCCAAGGAGATGGGGCTGAATCCCAAAAGCCTGATCAAAAACATTCCCAATCCGAAGGAGCAGTGGAAACTGCCAGTGAAGGAATGGCTCCATGAGATGTATGAGGATAGGCAGCGGAAACAGAAGAAAAAAGCATCCGCCGGAAGGAAGGGAACTGTATGAAGATCCTGGTAGACGCCGATGCCTGCCCGGTGGTAACCATTGTGGAAGAGATAGCGGAAAAATATGGGATCCCGGTAATCCTGCTGTGCGATACGAACCATGTACTGCGGTCAGAGTACAGTGAGATAAAGATCATCGGAGCTGGGGCAGACGCGGTGGATTTTGCGTTGGTTGGAATCTGCGAAAAAGGCGACCTGGTGGTCACCCAGGACTATGGCGTGGCGGCTATGATCCTGGGGAAGGGAGCCTATGGCATCCATCAGAGTGGGAAATGGTACACCAATGAAAATATCGACCAGATGTTGATAGAGCGGCATCTCAGCAAAAAAGCACGGCGGTCGAAATCAAAGCATCATATCAAAGGCCCGGCAAAGCGGACTGCGGAGGATGATAGACGGTTCAGGGAGTCCCTGGAGCAATTGATCCGGAAAATAAAAAGTGAATAAATATTCCAAAAGCCACAGATTTAGAGACAGTCTGTGGCTTTTTCTTTGTTATGAAAAGGTTATAGAAACGAAAGAGAGGTAATGCGTTTGACAAATAGGAAAAGTAGAAGAATCATATCAGGCCTGCTTGCTGCAGTTACGGTCTTATCGGCGCTCATCCAGCCGGCCGTGACATATGCAGAAGAGCCAGGGCCATCCGCATATGAAGCGGAATACCCGGCGCTGGAAAAAGTGCAGCCGGAACTGGCAGAGGATGAGATTGTAACGGCAGGCGATTATGAAGTGGAAGTGGGAAGCGGTTTTGATATACAGAATGATTTCTCCGGTATGGAAATCCCGTCAGAAAAAGTGACGGTTAGGTTCTATGAAGCGAAAAACCAATCTGGCCAGGATTTCAATGTGGACCAGATGGATACATACAAAGCAATCTACTTTGTAGACCCGGTCAGTGGCAACCCGTCTTACCATGTCAGCCGGAATATTATTGTAACAGAAAAGACAGAGATATTACCAGACGGAGAAGGTATTCTGGAGGAAAGCGGAAACCAGTCCCAGGAATCCGAAGAGGGAGAAGCTGCCCCTGACTCGGATCCTCATCCGGAATGCATGACTGCCACTGAGATGGAAGCAGTCATTGAAGATATGGAGCAGGCAGAAGACATCCGGGATGAAGCAGAGCCGATCGCGGAGGATGGCGGCCTGCTTCTGTTTTCCATGGATACGGGGATGAACCGCAGGATGGCAGCCAGGGCTGCTTCCGGGACCGTATCCTTAGAGACCGGCAGGGAACTTTATTACCCGACCAATTTAGGAAACTATTCCACCAATTACTTTACCGTAAACGGCAAGATCGCTTATTGCCTGGAATCCCCCAAGGGGACGCCGGGGACAGGGAGTTACGCCGCCCATGTGCTGGAAAACAACCCCAACCTACAGAAGACCCTCTATTATGGATACGGCGGTGCCGGGGACCAGACAGATCAGTTTATGCCCCAGTTTGACGGCGATTTAAAGTATGTGTTCACCCACATTGCGGCAAGTTATTTCTACTGCGGGATCGAGGGCTTTGAGGGATGTACGCTGGCAGACCTGGAAGCCTGTGGCGTTCTGGGGTGGATCAATTACCTTGCGAACCAGCCCATGCCTCCCAATCCTTACCTGAGCCTGTCAAAGACTTCCTTAAAAGCATCCGGCAGTGGTTCAGAACAAGTGACAGGCACAATTACACTGGAGGGGGATTCCCGGAACTACATCACCCTGCGTATCCCATCCAATGTGACGTTCCATAACGAAGACAATGGAGACGAGCAGACCGGAGGAACGGTCCGCATTTCCGGCGGTACAACGTTTTATTTTTCCGCCCCCATGAGTGTCAGCGGGACATGGAATACCGGAGAAATGAGGGGAACCATCCGGACGGTCTGGAAAGCCCTGGTAGTTTCAACCGGGGATGCAAACCAGGATATCGGAAGCTATTATGAGGAAGAGAGCGGCAATTCCGTCAGCTTTTCCGTGCAGTGGATGGATCTTGCCAGAGTCAAGGTGGTGAAAGTGGATTCCGTTTCCAACACCAGACTGGCGGGAGCCGTGTTCGGAATTTACAGCGATGAAGCATGCCGGAACCTGATCGTGACCATGCCAGCCACCAATTCCAATGGGGAGTCCGAGGTGGAGATCACTAAGACCCAGAACACGGTTTATCTGAAAGAGATCACTGCGCCTGTGGGCTACCGCTATAACGCAACGGCGTACCGGGTGGCGCTACAGACAAACCAGACCGTTTCCACCACAGTCCCGGATACCGAGCAGTTAGGGAACCTGACCATTTACAAGGAAGGAGAAGCATTGACAGGAGCAGCACCCCAGAGTAACGGCGTGGTATTCCAGTATGGAAACCGCAGGCAGAAAGGCGCTGTCTTCAATGTCTATGCCGCCAAGGATATCAAGACTTCTTATGGGGCAGTGGCATTCAAATCCGGCCAGCTGGTAGCGGAGAACCTGACAACCGGTGAGGACGGTTCCGTCACGGTCAGGAATCTGCACCTGGGAAGTTACCGGGTGACAGAGGTACAGGCTCCAAAAGGATTCTATAACGCAAAGGAATCGAAGGATGTTGTGATCGCATACGCAGGCCAGATGGCAGAGGCGGCTTTTTCTGATACCACGTTCCACAATGACCGCCAGAAAGCGGAGGTCAGCATCGTCAAGCTGGACCAGGACACGAAAAATGGATTAGCAGGCGGAGTGTTTGGCCTATACGCAGGGCAGGAAATAAAAGGCGCTGATGCAAATACTGTCGTAGCCAAGGATACCCTGCTCAACACTGTAACAACAAACGGGGAGGGGAAGGCTGTTTTTTCAGCGGACCTGCCCATTGGTTTTGATTACTATGTGAAAGAAATCCAGGCACCGGGAAACTACCTGAAATCTTCCGAAGATACCTACTCTTTCCGTTTTGAGCCAGCCAATGGCAGTGAAGCAAAAGTATCCTTCTCTTACACATTCACAGATCAGCGTGCGACCGCCACGATCCAGCTCCAGAAAGTAGACCTGGAGACAGGTGCAAATGTTCCACAGGGGGATGCTTCCCTAGAGCATGCGGTCTATGGGCTCTACGCAAGAAAAGATATCGTCCATCCGGACCAGAAAAGCGGCGTGCTCTATCAGGCAGGAGAACAGGTAGCAACCTTGACGACAGACCGGGAGGGGAAAGCAAAGATTGAGAATCTCTACATGGGAGAATATTTTGTAAAAGAGATCACCCCGCCGGCCGGATATCTGGCAGATGAAACGGAGTATGACATCCTCTGTAGTTATGAAGGGGAAAATACCACTGTGATCGAGCGAAGCTGTACCTCACCGGAGCAGGTAATCAAGCAGCCTTTCCAGATCGTGAAAGTAGCGGATAATGGGGAAACCGATGCCGGATTGCTTGCGGGAGCGGGCTTTACCGCCTATCTGGTATCATCGCTTACAACAAAGGAAGATGGGAGTTATGATTTTGATTCCGCAACTCCGGTTGTACTTGGGGCAAACGGGGAAACCGAGCTCTTCACCGATGAAAAAGGGTATGCCTGCAGCATTGCGCTCCCCTTTGGGACTTATATTGTAAGGGAATCTACCACGCCGGAAAATTATACGCCGGTCAAAGATTTCCTGGTGCATATCACGGAGCATCATCCGGACAAGCCGCAGGAATGGCGGGTACTCCTGGATGGTGAATTCCAGGCGAAGCTGCGGATCGTCAAGAAAGACGATGAGACGAAGAAACCAGTCCTGGTAAAAAATGCGGAGTTCAAGATCTATGACCTGGACAATGAGAAATATGTGGAGCAGGTGACAACCTATCCTACCCTTGGGAAACACCAATCCTTCTTTACCAATGAGCAGGGATACCTGATCTTGCCAGAGAACTTAAAGATTGGGCATTACCGGATTGAGGAAGTGACAGCCCCCAATGGGTATATCCGGAATGAACAGACCTATGAGGTGTCCGTAGATTC
Source organism: Lachnospiraceae bacterium (assembly GCA_009911175.1). Next base: position 36,581 of record QXWX01000024.1, read on the forward strand.
CAATACCGTTTACCAGATAGACGGCACATCCGGGGATGTGGTCATTGATGTGGTCTGCGAGGACCATCCGGTCAAAGGGAAACTCAATATTGTGAAAAAGGGCGAAGTCCTGAAAGGGTATGAGGAGACATTTCTTTACGAGGCGGAAAATCTTGCAGGCGCGGAATTCAATGTCTATGCGGCAGAAGATATTTATACGGCGGACCATCAGAAGGACGCGGAAGGAAACCGGATTCGGGAGTATGCTGCCGGGGAACTGATAGAAACCTTGGTGACCAATGAAAACGGGGAGGCATCCGTATCCGGCCTGCCTCTCGGTACGTACCGGATCGTAGAGACCAAAGCACCGGAAGGTTATGTGTTAAACGAATCCGCACAGAATGTTACGCTGTCTTATGCGGATCAGGATACACCAGTTGTGGAGCAGACTGCCGTGTTTGATAATGACCGCCAGAAGGTAGAGATTGCCGTAGTCAAAAAGGATGCAAGAAATGAGGCTGCGCTTGCAGGCGCTGTTTTCAGTTTATATACGAAATCCGCCATCACTGTAAATGGGGAAACCATCGTAAATGCAGACATACTGCTTGGTGAAGCGACAACAGGAGAGGATGGAAAAGCCGTCTTTGAGATGGACCTGCCTTTCGGGGAGTATTACATCCGGGAGCAGAAAGCGCCGGCCGGATATGTTTCCTCGGATCAGACAATCGAGGTGAACGCTTCTTACCAGGGGCAGGATATCAAGGCAGCAGAGTATACCAGTGAATTCCAGAATGAACCGACTACCGTTTCCATCAAAAAGACAGACCTGACTACGGGTGCGGAATTGGAGGGCGCAACGCTGACGGTTCTTGACAGTGAGGGAAATGTAGTAGATACCTGGGTTTCTGCCAAAGGGGAAGAACATGTGGTAGAACGCTTAACAGCCGGGGAAACCTATACGCTGCATGAGGAAATGGCGCCTTATGGCTATCTGAAAGCGGAAGAGATAGAATTTACGGTTGAAGATACTGCCCAGATCCAGAAGGTGGAAATGAAGGATGATGTCCCGACAGGTTTGATCCTGGTCAATAAGCAAGGGGAGCTTTTAGAAGATGTTTCCCTGCTGGATACCGTGACCGGATGGATCCAGCATGTCTTTGAATATATCACAGGATCCCTGAAAGACGTTACTTTTGAAGTCTATGCCCTGGAAGATATCAAAGCGGCAGATGGAGAAAGTGAAGACCATTATAAAAAGGATGAACTGGTAGATACCATCACCACAGATGGGACAGGAGTTGCGAAACTGGAAAACCTGCCTCTGGGGAAATATTATGTAAAGGAAAAAGAAACAGCAGAAGGATATATCCTGGATGAGAAAATCCGGGAAGCAGACCTGACCTACCGTGACCAGGAGACGCCTGTGGTCACATTTTCTACAGACTGGCTGAACAACCGTCAGAAGGTGGAACTTCAGGTATTGAAAACAGAAAAAGATTCTGACCGTGTGGTTCCGGGAACCGTGTTTTCCCTGTGCGCGGGAGAGGATATCACCAATGCGGAAGGGAAAGTGATCATGGAAGCGGATACCGTGATCGAGGAAAAGACTACCGATGGGGAAGGAAAGCTGAATTTTACAGCCGACCTGCCGGTGGGCTTTTCATATTACGTGAAGGAGACGGCTGCGGCCCCTGGATTTACGACTAAGGGTGAAGTGCAGGAGTTTGACTTTGTACCGGGAATGGATGGGAGAGCTGCGGCTCCTTCCTTACTTGCGTTTGAAAATGAGACCACAGTATTTGAATTTACAAAAGTATCACTCACGGATGAAAAGGAAGTAGAGGGAGCGAAGCTGCAGGTGACGGACGCGGACGGCAATGTCATCGATGAATGGGTTTCCGGGAAAGAACCCCATATCATCCGGGAACTGGTGGTAGGTGAGACTTACCGGATGTCAGAGCTTCTGCCAGCGGAAGGGTATGTGACTGCGGACAGTATTGAATTTACGGTTGGGAATACAGGCGAAGCGCAGAAGATCGTGATGAAGGATGACGTGACTAAGGTGGAGATTTTTAAGACCGATATTGCTGGGAAGGAACTGCCAGGTGCGAAGCTGACGATCCTGAACCAAGACGGGGAAGCAGTAGAAAGCTGGACATCCACAGAGAAACCTCATTATATCGAAATGCTGCCAATTGGGGAGTATACGCTCCACGAAGAAATGGCGCCGGATGGTTATCTGGTAGCGGAGGATATCCCGTTCACTGTGGAAGATACCGGAGAAATCCAGAAAGTGTCCATGGAGGATGGCGTGACCAGGGTAGAAATCTCCAAGACCGATATTGCCGGAAAAGAACTGCCTGGGGCGAAGCTGACGATTTATGATAAAGATGGAAAAGTGGTAGAAAGCTGGACATCGGAGGAGAAACCTCATTATATTGAAATGCTCCCGACCGGGGAGTATACGCTCCATGAAGAAATCGTACCGGATGGTTATGTGACAGCGGAGGATGTTACGTTTGAAGTCACAGAAACCGGAGAGATCCAGAAGGTAGCCATGAAGGATGATGTGACCAAGGTAGAAATCTCTAAGACAGATATTGCCGGGGAAGAGCTGCCTGGCGCAAAGTTGACCATCTATGATAAAGATGGGAAAGTGGTAGAAAGCTGGACATCGGAGGAGAAACCCCATTATATAGAAATGCTGCCGACCGGGGAGTATACGCTCCATGAGGAATCCGCGCCGGATGGTTACCTGGTAGCGGAGGATATTCAGTTTGAAGTCAAGGACACCGGGGAAATCCAGAAAGTGACTATGAAAGACGAACCTAAAAAACCGGAGATTCCAGAAACACCAAAAACCGGGGACCGGACAGAAATTTTCTTCTGGTTCCTATTATTATGCTTGGCAAGTATCCTTATGATCGCGCCCCTTGTTTCCTGCGTCAAGGAGCAGAGAAGGGGCTGTAAGGATTGAGAAAACGAAAGGGAGGGGCGGTGTATGCCCCTCCGGGAAGGAGGATGTATGCATACCATAAATGGAAAGCAGTTGGAATATTTAAGAAAACGGTATCCATCTGGAACAGCCGTCTGTCTGGACGCAATGGAAGGGGAAGGGCAGATGGCATCCGGGATGAAAGGAAAAGTGCTTTATGTAGATGATGTGGGACAGCTCCAGGTTCAGTGGGAGAATGGGAGCGGTCTGGCATTGATCCCAGGTGTGGACCAGTTCCATAAGGTCAGTGACCCGGCGAATAAAAAGAAACAGGAGGGACCATCCCGGTAAAACAGGGCGGGAAGTCAGATTGGATTGTCTGGCTTCTCGCCCTTCCCATTGTCTGGTGGGCGGCGTTCATTCTGGGGGATTCCCTACAGCCGGGGAGGAACCTGATGGAACTCCTTCCGGTGTTGACGGAAAAGCTGAACCAGCCATTCCAGATCCATTTCACAGAGTACACGGTGAAATGCCTTTTTCTCTGTACGCTCCTATACGGAATGGGGATCGGCATCTTCTACGCCAACCAAAAGAATTACCGCCGGGGGGAGGAACACGGTTCCGCCAAATGGGGAGATGTAGGGAAACTGTGTAAAAAATACCGTGATATGCCTTACTCGCAGAATATCCTGCTGACCCAGAACTTCCGCATCGGGCTCAACTGTTACAAGCACAGGAGAAACCTGAACATCTTAGTGATCGGAGGTTCGGGCGCCGGAAAATCTCGAACTTTCGCTATCCCCAATATCATGCAGTGCAACTGCTCCATGGTGATCACGGATCCCAAGGCCGAACTGCTCCGGAAGACAGGAGGTCTGCTGAAAAAGAAAGGGTATGAGGTGCGGGTGTTCGACCTGATCCATCCGGATACGTCCTTTTGCTATAACCCGTTCCAGTATGTGCAGGATGATAAGGATGTGCTGCGGCTGATCAATAACCTGATCAAAAATACCACACCGAAAGGCTCCCAATCCTCCGATCCGTTCTGGGAGAAAAGCGAAACCGCCCTGCTACAGGCACTGATGATGTACCTCTTACATGAAGCACCGCCAGAGGAACAAAATTTCCCGATGATCATGGAAATGCTGGCTTCGGCCCAGGTAAAGGAAGAAGATGAGGATTATGAGTCCCCGTTGGATATCTTATTTGAACGGCTGGAAATGCGTGACCCGGAAAGCATCGCGGTCAAGCAATACCATATTTACAAACAGGCGGCGGGCAAGACTGCGAAAAGTATCTTAATCTCCGTGGGCGTACGTTTGGCGGCGTTCAACCTGAAGCAGATCGCGGACCTGACCTGTACCGATGAACTGGATCTTGCCAGCATCGGGGAGAAAAAGGTGGCGTTATTCTGCTGTATTCCTGACGCGGATACCAGTTTGAATTACCTGGTCGGCATGATCTACAGCCAGTTATTCCAGACACTGTATTATGTGGCGGATCGTCTCCATGGTGGGAAGCTGCCAATCCCAGTGCACTGCATCATGGATGAATGGGCAAATGTGGCCCTGCCGGATGACTTTGATAAAATCCTGGCAACCATGCGTTCCCGTTCGATTTCCTGTAGTATTATCGTCCAGAACATGAGCCAGATCAAGGCGCTGTTTAAGGACTCCCATGAGAGCTTGGTCGGCAATTGTGACGAACTTTTATATCTCGGCGGCAACGAAAAGGAGACCCATAAATACCTTTCTGAACTGCTCGGAAAGGAGACGATAGACACGAATACCTATGGGCAGACGAAGGGAAAATCCGGCAGCTATTCCACCAATTTTCAACAGAGCGGAAGGGAATTATTAATGCCCGATGAAGTAAGGCTGCTGGATAATGACTATGCCCTTTTATTTGTCCGGGGCGAACATGCCGTCATGGACCGAAAGTATGACCTGTTAAAACATCCGAATATCAAGGATACGGAGGATGGAGGTTCCAAGCCCTATGATTATGCCCAGGCACCGCTGGCACATGATGTACCGGCATTGGATGAAACCCGGTATGAGGATTATGAACTGTTCTCTGGTGAGGATATTGCCGGGGAGCCTTTTTAAGTAATGGAGAATATCGAATCAATCAAGACTCGGCAAGTAACTTGCTATGCGGGTTATTTGCAAATGAATGGAGGAATGTGTAATGAAATTTTATAAGATGAGGAGAAAATATGACAACCGGAAACAGAAGAAAACAGCACCATTGCCAATGAGTAGCAGGCAGAAAAATTTGTTTTTATCCTATACGGCATTGGTCTTTGCGCTCTGCATGGGCACCGTTACAGTTTATGCGGCCGGAGACCCGCTGGCAGTGGTTAATAACCTGTCTACCTTTATCTTTTCCCTGATCCGTGCGATCGGGATGATCCTGCTGGGATTTGGAGTCGTGCAGGTCGGTTTGTCTCTAAAAAGCCATGACCCCAGCCAGAGGGCCAACGGGTTCCTGACACTGGCCGGAGGGATCATCATTACCTTTGCCAAGGAAATCCTGGATATGATCATGGGCTGATGTCTTTTCGCAGGATGGATGCAAGAAAGGGGTGAAACTGATTGGAAAGTGATAACTGGATTGTCCAGAACCTAAACTCCGCATTATCCACGTGGAATGATAAGCTGACAGAGATCTGGACCCTGCTGACCCAGAGTCCGGAGAATTTCAAAGGCGGCGCGATATGGGGCGTGATGGTGAATGTCAATGACGCGCTGAAAGCCATCGGGTATGGCCTGCTGGTCTTATTTTTTGCGGTGGGGATTGTAAAGACCTGTTCCAGCTATACGGACATCAAGAAACCGGAGCATGTGGTGAAAGCATTCATCCGTTTTGCGCTGGCCCAGGGCGCGGTGATGTATGGCATGGAACTTTTGACGGCAGTGTTTTCGATTGTACAGGGCATGGTCTCTACTATTATGAGCAATTCCGGGATGGCCCAGGGGGTGACGGAGCTGCCAGTGGAAATCGTGGAGAAGATTGAATCCGTGGGGATGCTGGAGTCCATCCCCTTGTGGATCGTAACTCTGTTAGGAAGCCTTCTGATCACGGTTTTATCTTTCATCATGGTGCTGACCGTTTACGGTCGGATGTTCAAGCTGTATATGTATACGGCAATCGCGCCGATTCCTATTTCCTCCTTTGCGGGGGAGACCACACAGTCTGTGGGGAAGAATTTCATCCGGTCTTATACCGGGGTATGCCTGGAAGGGGCGATCATAGCCTTGGCATGCATTATCTTTTCCGCCTTTGCGGCGAGTCCTCCGGCGCTGGGAGACCAGAGCCTGTCGGCGGTGACGATCGTATGGAATTATGTAGGGGAACTGGTCTTCAATTTACTGGTGCTGGTAGGAGCCGTGAAAGCATCGGACCGGATTGTGAAGGAAATCATGGGACTGTAGAGGAAATTATAAAACAGCTTTTGAGTATTCAATTAAGGGACACTGAATCAGAGGTGAGGAAACTGTTCAGATATATGGAGGTGATGTAGATAGAAGTAAAAATGAATAAGGAGATCATGGAGTACCGGGAAGCTATGTTTTTTGGTCTGGACTTCCGGCAGATGGTCTGTTCCCTGCTTGCGGTTGCGGCCGCGGTGGGGATTTATTTCAGCATGAGGCGTGTGGCAGGGGATGAAGTGACGGGATGGCTTTGTATGTTAGGCGCGGCCCCGTTTGCGTTCTGCGGGTTCTTCCGGTACCATGGGATGACTGCGGAGCAGTTTGCGTGGGCGTTCATAAAGTCCGAGTTCCTGTACCCCAAAAGGCTGCTGTTCCAGCCAGAGGATATCTATTATCAGTGCCTGGAGGAAAAAATTTCCGATGGAGAAAATGGAAAACACAAGGGGAAAGAAAAGGAGAAAAGAGCTAAAAGGAATAAAAAAAGCAGAGCAGACAGGAACCAAAGCAAGAAAAATTCAAACTGCAGACCGATAAAAAAGAAAAGGAAAAATCAAAGCAGGAAGCAATTGGAAAATGGCAGGGCAGACCGTAGGAATAGGAGTCGGGAAAAAACTCAGATTATGGATGTTCGAAGTTATCAATCTGACAATAGGCAAAGGAATTTCACAGATAATGTTCGGAAGAAACATCAGGTTAACAGGCCGGAGAACGCAACTGACGCCATGAGGAGAATTCATCCAGATAACAGGTCAGGAAACCAGCCAGTGCAGAGGATCCATTCAGCTAGGAGACAGGGAAATCGGATAGAAACTGAGCGAAAAGTCCGTCCCGCCAACAGAGGGAGAAACCAGTCCGCCAACAGGCAGGGGATTCGGTCGAACAGTGAACGCAGGAATCAATTAGCTAGCAGACAGGAAATCCGGCTGGACAGTAGGCTCAGGAACCTGTCCGCCAACACGCAGGGAACCAGTCCGGTTAGAAGGCAGAAGAACAGGAGGGATGCGAGTGATTAGAACATTGAACCAGGCAAAAAAGATGGACCGGGAGAAATTTAAAATTCCCCGGTCTGTCCAGCAGGCCATCCCCATCCAGCGGATTTGGCAGGATGGGATTTTTCAGGTGGGAAATAAATTTTCAAAATCCTTCCGGTTTTCGGATATCAACTATTCCATCGCCAGCAAAGCGGATAAGACAGAAATGTTTCTGGATTATTCGGAACTGTTAAATGCGCTGGATTCGGGGGCATCCGCAAAGATTACGCTGAACAACCGTAGAATTAACAAAGAAGAATTTGAAGAGTCCCTGCTGATTCCCATGAAAGGGGATGGATTGGACGGCTACCGGGAAGAGTACAACGAAATGCTTCTCTCCAAGGTCAGCGGTACGAATAACAGCATCCAGCAGGAACGGTACCTGACCATCAGTGTCCATAAGAAAAATGTGGATGAAGCCCGGACCTATTTCGCAAGGGTAGGAACGGACATCGTCACCCATCTGGCAAAACTCTCTTCTGTAGCAGAGGAACTGGATGCCGAGGAACGGCTGCAGATCTTCCGGGACTTTTTCCGTGCGGAACAGCCCCAGTGCTATCCCTTTGACCTGAAAGCATTTGCCAGGAAAGGGAGCAGCTTCAAAAACTGGATTTGCCCGGATTCCATGGAGTTCCACAAAGATTATTTTAAGCTGGATGAACGGTATGGGCAGGTGCTGTATATGCAGGATTATGCAAGCTATATCAAGGATGATATGGTTTCCGAACTGTGCGACCTGAGCAGGGATCTGATGCTGTCCATTGATATCCTGCCGGTACCAACGGATGAAGCGGTGAAAGAGATCCAGAACCGGCTCCTGGGGGTAGAAACCAATGTGACGAATTGGCAGAGACGGCAGAACGCAAACAATAATTTTTCTGCAGTGGTGCCTTATGATATGGAATTACAGAGGAAAGAAACCAAGGAAATGCTGGACGACCTGACCACCAGGGACCAGAGGATGATGTTCGGGCTGCTGACCATGGTGCATATGGCGGACAGTAAGGAACAACTGGAATCCGATACCGAAACACTGCTGTCCGTAGCAAGGAAGCATCTCTGCCAGATGTCCGTCTTAAAATGGCAGCAAGCGGATGGGATGAATACGGTATTGCCTTATGGCCTGCGGAGAATCCATACCCTACGGACGCTGACTACGGAATCCACGGCGGTATTAATCCCATTCCATACCCAGGAGATCATGCAGCCCGGTGGGATTTATTACGGGCAGAATGCGGTCAGCAAAAATATGATCGTGGCAGACCGGAGGAAGCTGCTGAATGGAAATTCATTCCGTTTGGGTGTCAGCGGTTCTGGGAAGAGCTTCTCGGCAAAAGAAGAGATCGTAGACCTGGCACTGTCAACAGAAGATGACATCCTGATCTTAGACCCGGAGTCAGAGTTTACCTCACTGGTGGAGGCCCTGGATGGGGAGGTGATCCATATTTCCGCAACCTCAGACACCCATTTGAACGCACTGGATATGGACGCAGCCTATGGGGATGATAAGAACCCGCTGATTGAAAAATCCGAGTTTATCCTGTCCCTATTTGAGCAGCTGGTAGGGGCAGGGAACCTGTCGGCAAAGGAAAAATCCATTCTGGACCGATGTACGGCGGATGTCTACCGGGAATATATCCGGGGCGGTTTCCGGGGACAGGTTCCCACCCTAAAAGATCTGTACCGGGAGCTGATGGCGCAGCCGGAGGAAGAAGCAAGGGGGCTGGCATTATCCTCAGAACTATTTATTAACGGAAGCCTGAATACTTTTGCGCAGCCGACCAATGTGGATACGAAAAGCCGTATCATTGATTACGATATCCGGGAACTGGGAGAACAGCTCATGCCGTTGGGGATGCTGGTCACATTAGACAGCATTTTCAACCGGGTGATCCAGAACTGGAAAAAAGGGAAAACAACCTGGATCTTTGCGGATGAGTTCTATCTGCTGTTCCAGTACCAGTACAGCGCCGATTTTTTTTACCGGCTGTATAAGCGGATCCGGAAATATTATGGGTTTGTGACAGGGTTGACCCAGAACGTGGAGGAGCTTTTGAAGTCAGATACGGCAAGGCTGATGCTTGCAAACAGTGAATTCCTGATTCTTCTAAACCAGTCTAGCACAGACCGGGAGGAATTGGCAAGGCTTTTGAACATTTCAGATAACCAGCTTTCCTATATTACCAATGTAGGGGCGGGACATGGGCTGATCCGGTGTTCCGGGAATCTGGTTCCGTTTGAAAATACATTCCCTAAGAATACAAAGCTCTTTGAACTGATGTCTACATCCGCAGGGGATTTCCGTGGAAAGAAGTGAAAAATGGATGTTGACCCTGAACAGGCAATGGTCTGTTGACAATAAAAATGTATTTGTAAAAAGATGGTGTCATGATTTTATGGGGAGTGCCAATAGATGCGCTCCCTGTTCCTATAAATGGAAAGGAGACAGTGAGTATGGAAACATTATTATCTGCCCCGCTAAAAGAACAGGAAAAGTTTCAGGAATTATTTCAGCTTTTGGATGAAAAGGGGCTCCATGAGGAAAAAGGGCAGATCATGGATCTGGTGAATTATATAGACAACATGGACCAACAGTTTGGGAAGGTGCTGAAGGAATTAAAAACGGTCAAGCACCATGTGAAAAAACTGGAGGAACGGGGGTTTAAGCAGAGGCTCCTGCGTACCGTTGGAAAGCTGGAGGGGAAACTATGCGCAGCCAGGGATGAGCTGATTGAAATGAAGAACCAACTGGTAGATGGTGTACATAAGACTATCGATAATTTTAAATCGAGAGGGGTTCTGGCGGTCTATAAAACCATCGATTTTCTTGGAATAAAACGGGGGCTGCTGGGGGTGAAAAGGCAGCTGCATCAGTCATTGGAGACGGCAGACCGTGGGATTGCCAGCCTTGGAACGATCGGGGATGAGATGTATGGAGTGAGGACGCACCTGGGAAACATCAAGCGGGAGCTGGCAGGAAAAGAACCATTAGCAGCCGGCTCCCGTGAAGTAGAAAAGGGCGCGGTGTTCCAAGTACAGAAAATGTTATATGGAACCATGGGCGTCTTAGACAATATGGAAAAGCATACGGACCGGACCATCCGGCGGCTGGATTCCCTGGGGGAAAGGGCGCAGGGGATTCAGCAGCGACCGTCTGTAAGGGGAAGCCTGAAAGTGATTCAGGCTGAGAGACATACAGGTGTGAATCGGTCAGCCCATCAAAGGACGAGGGCGGCTGCCCGGTAAAAAACTGTTTTCTAATATTGTGAATAGCCGTGTGGGTGATGCTTTGTTTAGGTGCTTCTGGAAAGACATTTGGGTGTTTCTTTCCAGAAGCACAGGTATGGAGAAGAGGTGATTCATGAAGGATATCAAGACAAAAGAGTGCAGGAGGACGCCGAAGCTGAAAGACCCCATGGCCAGAATGCCGAAAGAACTTATGCGGGATATGGTGCTGAATGCGAAAGAGAAGTCCCATAGCGTTCCAGAAGCAGGTGCTCCTGAAAATGGGCAGGAAACGCCGGTAGAATATGCCAGCCGGAAAGTCATTTCCGCAGAGGAACGAACAGCCGATGCAGTTGTCAGAGGCACATCCAGTGCAGGGCGGATCCTGGCAGAAAAGTCCTATGAGAAGATAAAAGAGCGCAGACGGGGACAGCCTATGGCGACCCATGTTGAGGAAAACACAGAAGAGTATGCAAGCAATCTCAGCAATGGCAGTGGAAAGGAACCGCACAAAGCGGCTATAAAAAATCCAGCCAAAGAACGGGTAAAGGAAAGAACAATTTCAGAGGACACAGAACCTTTTCGGATGATGGAGAGTGGAAAAAACAGTCCGGGAGTGGAAGCCGCTAAAATCAAAGCCGGACAGGAGAAAAGGAAAGCAATCCGGGAAAAAAATTCAATATACCAGGAAAAACCTCCAGAGGCAGGAGGCATCAAAATCAGGCAGGACAGGAGGGAAGTGTTCCATTCAGGTTCCGGAAGGGGCGTGAAAACTCTTTCCAGCCATACAGGAACTCCCGGTTTTTCTGAAAATAAAAAAGAAGCAGTACGCACTTTGATGCCACAGAAAAGAATCGGGCATATGGGTATGCCGCAAAGAAAAATAAAACATATCAGTGTGCCCCAAAAAGCTGCAGGGCAGGCTGCTGCACCGAAAGGGGCAGGATTGGCTGTAGTACAGAAAAAGCAGGCGGAGTATGCAATGAAGGCATCGAAGCAGATGGCTGTTAAGTCTGCCGAAGCGGCAGGCAAAACTGCGCAGACAGTAAAGAAAACAACGAAAGTCGCAGTTCGGGGAGTGATTGCTGCAGCCAAAGCGGCAGTATCCTCAACCAAGGCATTGACATCTCTGGCAATGGCAGGGGGCGGTCTGGTCATCCTGCTGATCGTTATTGTAGGCGTGATTGGGGGAGTTCTTCTTTCCGGCAATAGCCAGAGTTCGGAATCATTGAGCCAGGAAGTTTTGGACCATACCCCTGTGATCCAAAGATATGCCAGGCAGTATGGTATCCCGGAGTATGTGCAGGTCATACAGGCGATCATGATGCAGGAGTCCAGGGGGCAGGGGAACGATCCCATGCAGGCCAGTGAATGCCCTTTTAATACCAGATATCCCAACAGTCCGAACGCAATCACAGATCCGGAATATTCCATTCAGGTGGGGATTCAGTATTACGCTTATTGTGTCCGGGAGGCAGGATGCACAAGCCCGCAGGATTTGGACAACCTGAAGCTGAGCATTCAGGGATACAATTTCGGAAACGGGTACATATCGTGGGCAATCCGAAACCATGGCGGCTACAGTGAAGCCAATGCCTTGCAGTTTTCCCAGGAGCAGGCGGCAACCCATGGGTGGTCGGGATATGGGGATCCGGAATATGTTCCACATGTGATGCGGTATTATTCCGGTGGAAATTTGTTTGCCGGATTATTTGGGAATAGCCAGATGGTATCGGTGGCAATGGCGCAGGTGGGAAATGTAGGCGGGCAGAAGTTTTGGTCGTGGTATGGGTTCCAGGGCAGGGAGGAATGGTGCGCTTGCTTTGTCAGTTGGTGTGCGGAACAGTGCGGGCTGATTACAAGCGGGGCGGTTCCGAAATTCGCATCCTGTCCGGCAGGGGTGGAATGGTTTCGTAGTAATGGAAAATGGAAAGATAATAGCCACAGTCCGGCAGCAGGGACGATTATTTTTTTTGACTGGGATGGAGATGGGGTGTCAGACCATGTAGGAATTGTAGAGAAATGTGAAAATGGGAGAGTGTATACGGTGGAAGGAAACTCTGGGGATGCGGTGAGACAGGAGATTTATTTGATAGGATCAAAGACAATTTCGGGATATGGAATTTTGATGCAGTAAAATATTTATTTAATAATCTGAATCCGTGAACCAATTGGGTAAAAACATCTTAGAAAGGCTGAAAACACTACATCTTTGATAGCATATTTATCCAAAATGTTTTCACCATCTGGTGAAAACTATTCGGAGTTATAAAATTCTACCCCCCCCCCAGTGGATACAGGGTTTAGACGCATTTTCACCTTATAGGTTCACGGATTCAGGTAATAAGTAATAACTTTACCACTTTTAAATTTGTTTTTATTAAAAAATTATCTAAAAGTGGTAACAGTAATTATTGTTTCAAGGTTATGATTGTATGGAAAGTAGCGGAATTGCTATCATAATACATTTGCAAATTTCCATGATATTGTTTCACGACTTTTTTTATGCTTTTGAGCCCAAAGCCATGTCTAGCTTTATTTTTTTTATGAGATACAGGAGAACCATCCTGATTGTATACAGGGGCATTTCGGCAGGAATTTATGATTATAATAACGATAAAAGGCGACTTTTCTTTTTTTTGTATGGTAAGCTCAATAAACGAATCGGGAATATTATCTGCTGATTCCACTGCATTATCCAATAAGTTACAGAATAACGATGTTAAATCATGCTGGTAAATATTTTTAACAGTACCACTTCTGACATCGGTATGAAAAATGATATGTTTATCTTTGCATTGCCGCTGATAGCGGCAGAGAATTGCATTTAGCATTTCATTATCGCAGATTTTTGAGGTTTCTTTTAAGTCAGAAGATTCCATAAGCTGTTGTATATAAATATTAATTTTATCAGAATCTTTTTTTTCATTCAATAATTTGATGGATTGAAGGTGTTTTTTTATATCATGAATCAGAATGCTCTGGTTTTCATTTTGTGAAAGCATCATTTCATAGTATTCAATGGAATCAGATTCTTTCTGAAGCAGCAACTGCATATCGGTGTATTCCTGTGATTTTTTTTGATTATACTGGTTGATTCCAAATACCAGCAGATTGACCATCAACATAAAAACAGCGCTGATTGTTACCATAAAATCAACGGGTGGAAGAAAAGAAGAGGTTTCACCAATAGCAAGAAAAGTAAACATAATAAAAACAGACGAAATCGGAATTAGCATCAAAAGAACTTCCGAGTGATCGTACTGTGCTTGATTTGTTTTTTTTACTTTGAATAGATGAATTAATAAATAAGTGACCGCAAAAAAGAAAATCTTGCTAAAAACCGTATAAAAAACAAGTCCAAAACCTGGTTCTAAGAGAAAATGGGGAATGAATCTTGACATGATTCCAAAAACCGCAAGTTCAGATATCACCATAATTGCTGTAATTATAGCGGAATGAAAGAGTGCCAATAACAGCTTGAGTTTGAACAACATATAAAGAAAAGCAGTGTTAATCACAAAAAAGCTAATGATATTAAGCCATGTCTGTCTTAGCAAGGAAAAAAGAAACAATATTGTATAGAGAGTACTTAATATCGCCAGTCTTATTTTACTGCTGTGAGATGGGGAAAAAAGATTGGATACGTATTGCCATAATATAACCGCTTCTATGAAAAAACTAAAAAAAAGCAAAATGATATGTTCCATTTGTATTTACCTCATACTTTCTAGATATAGTAAATAAGCATTTTTAAAGAAACTATATTTTCTACGTGTCAGGTAGGCTGTAATCTGCTGATTTGATAAATGTATGGTGGAATGATCAAAGTCCACAACGTGTTCTAAATTAACAATAAAGCTTCGATGTGTTTGAAAAAAGCTGTTTTTGGGAAGCAACTCCAGCCAATAATTCATATTATGAATGGAGTCAAAATTCTGACGGGTAGTATGGACAATTACTTTTCGCCCCTGTGCTTCTATGGCAATAATCTGTGAGGCAGGAAACGAATACACTCCCTGCTTGGTTTCAACAGGAATTTTGGTAGTAATAGAATTATAATAGACTAAAGCATCTTTCATATTTCGAAAAAAACGCTGCCTGTCCAAAGGTTTAGAAAGATAGCGGAATACATGAAAACGCATTGCATCATCTAAATACTCAGAATAAGAGGTAACAACAAAAATTATGACATCTTTATTTGCCTTTTTTAACGTATTTCCTACATAAATTCCATTCATACCGGGCATTTCAATATCCAGAAAAACAATATCTTTTTCGCTTTTGTCAGCTAATAAAGATTCACCGCTAGTAAATGAAATTAACTCTGGACACTTTAAATGATTTGACTCAAAGTAAGATTCAATATATTTCTGTAATTGTTCGATTATCAGAGTATCATCATCACAAATTAAAATACGCATTTTTACACCTGACCTTCTATAATAAATATATATCTCCTGAATCCGTGAACCTATAAGGCGAAAATGCTTCTAAACCCTGTATCCACTGGGGGGGGTAGAATTTTATAACTCCGAATAGTTTTCAACAGATGGTGAAAACATTTTGGATGAATATGCCATCAAAGATGTAGTGTTTTCAGTCTTTCTGAGATGTTTTCACCCAATTGGTTCACAGATTCAGGTATATATCTGTATATATTTTATCATATAGAGCGACCAAATGCAAAAAATGCGTATAAAAAGACATTTTAATTACAAGTTTGGTTTATTATGTGTTTTTGTTTTGCTATTTCGTTTTACAAGCAACTCGATAAAGTCTCCGGCAAGCTCTATGTCGGATTGATTGCATAACCGTAGTTTATCAATAATATCCTTTGGAATATTGTAAGCGTGCATATTGCCAAGCAGAAGGTAGTCAGGTGTTACATTGAGTAGATTACAAATCTGGATGAAGATATCCAGACTTGGTTTTTGCCTTCCATTTTCGATTGATGACATATGGTTATTGGATATATTTAGTCTTTCGGCAAGTTCTGCCTGTTTTATTCGTAATTCTATTCTGCGTATTTTGATGCGACTTCCCATAACTTCATATTGAAATTCTATTTAGACCACCTTCTTTTTAGTAGGATTTTACCAATAGAATCAAATAAAGTGAAGAATATATTAAAGAACTATTCTGTTACACATGATATAAAATGAATTTTATATATAAATAATTCTGTAGTACATATTATTTTTACTGAAAAGAGAAAGATTATTCCAATATTGGAAAAAAATGTTCCATTCATTCCAGAGGGGGCGATTATTTTCTTAAAATGATATATGATTGTTTATGTGAAAATCAATGACGATTTTAGTGGAAAGGAGAGATGAGATTATGAAGAAAAAGGTAACTAAATCAATAGCAAAGGGAATGAAAGCAGCATTAGATGTTGTGTTACGGACAGAAGCCAACACAGCATCATGTGCGATTATGTATCAGCCCAAAGTGCCTAAAGAATTAACGAAGTACAGGAGAAATAAGTAATGGAAAAATGTACAGACACAGTAGTTGATTGGATGATACGGTGCAATGCGATAAATGAAGCGGATAGGGAACTTTATAAATATGCGCTACATAGTTTTTTCCTTTTGTTTTCGCCGCTACTTCTGGCATGTGGTATTGGTTTTTGTTTTGGAAGTATAAAACAGGGAATTATCATTATTATACCGTTTACAGTTCTGCGAAAATTTAGTGGTGGTTATCATGCAAAAAATTTATACACTTGTATTCTTGGATCCAGTTTTCTACTGTTTCTGTGCACAATGTTGTCAATACATGTGCAATACGATTGGAAGTTGGCAATAGCTACAGTTATCGCTTCTGTAAGTTTAATTATTTTTAGCCCGGTAGATAGTGAAAACAGACGACTCGATACTGACGAAAAACAAATATATAAAAAAATAACGATTTTCTTAGTATGTTTCCTGACATTAGCAGACATGGTTTTATTTTTGTTTGGGAGAAAATCTTATGCAATTTATTTTTCTATTGGGATACAATTGGCGGCGTGGTTGCAGATTCCGTGTATCGTAAAAGAAACCGTAAATCGACCAAAAAAAGAGTATAAATGTCGTTTGGTTCAGAAAGGGTTGAAATTGAAAAAAAAATGAAGATAATAAGAATTGTCATTGATTTTATCACAAATCCCATATTAATGGAGTTAGGTTTTACATACTGGAATCTATGATTTCAGTAAATGCGGATGAAATCCGTTTAATGTTCACATCTGAGGAATAAATTCCATATATATGCTGTGATAAGGGAGATTGGAAATAGATTGTCCTGGTTTTATAGAATTATGGAGTTTAACTTTGGAAGTGGATGTTATAGCACTATTTACGATGAATCAGAATCACTACAAATATTACAAACTTTGTTTTGAAAAATCATAAGGAGGATATTCTATGACCAAAGGAATAAATAAAAGGTTGAAAAAATCTATATCTTTAGCGGTAACTTCCATCATGGTAACATTATCAATTAGTACAACTGCTTTTGCTAGCCCGGTTTTTTATACTTCAGAAGAAGGAATTGGTATAGAAGTGAATAATTCCGTAGGAGATGTGCAAACACGAGCAGTGATTGAAGGAGATAAAGTTTCTGTATTAGGTGGGACACTTTGGGCTACATGGAATAATGGCGTAACATTTAGAGCCAATTATGATCATAGCTACAAAGTACATAGATGCTCTGCTACAAACGATCACGAAACGAGAATGAGAAGTGAATGGGCATCGCCTGGAGTAAGGGCTATATCGCCTTGGTTATCTCAAACTCTTTCAAATAATAAAGTTTGGGCTTCAACTGAAGAATAAATATATTAAAGTATAGTCGGAGATTTTGCTTTTGCTAATAAAAGTTTTATATTTTTGTGGAAATTGCAAACAAAATCTCTGACTAATTTAATTATAGAAAAGAGAGGTTTGAAAGGTGGAAAAGAAATTAGTTATTATAGTTGCTATTTTGACGGTATTATTTAATGTCTTTTTTTTCCTGCATGTTAGTAACAGTTTAATAGATAAATTATTGTTGGATAAAACCACTGTATCTTTTCGCTTTCATACCGATGAGCAGGAAGGGATAAAAGTTGAGTTTTTGAATAAAATCAAGACGTTTTCTGAAGAAAACAGAGTTGAAATAGCACAATATAGTTTTTTGAGTTCAGATAAAATAGACATATATTCAACAATGAAAGACAAGTATAAAGAAATCTTCTTTGTACCAAATTTTGTCTTTAACAGAGATATAAAAGTCCATGATTTTGAAGAGGTTTTTGACGTTGGATTTAAAAATATATTATATGTTGCTACTAATGATACGGATATAATTAGTAAATTTTACGAAACACTAAAAAATGATTGTGACCTTTATTATTTGGAAACTGGATTTGAAAATGATAAATTTTCATTTGATACACTTATCAAGAATAAGGAATCCAATTTTATTTCTGCTATTTATTTCTACCTTTTCTCATTTGTATTGGTTATCTTTTTTTATTATTCAATTAATAAAAAAAGATATTTTACTTATAAATTATGGGGCTATAGAGAAGCTCAAATATATTATATATTGAATAAACCTTTGTATTTGACATTATTTTCAACTATGGCTTTGAGTAATATAGTTATGATTGGAATTGTATACAAATTTATTTTTTCCAATCTATTATTTGAAGTTTTTATAATAATGTCAAAATTAGATGTTACTATGATTCTATTAATGTTCATATTATCGTTTCCTTTTTTTAGAGCTTTTTGTTTTGTTACAAATAGTAATAGAAAAAAAGGGTCGTCAAAAATGATTACGATATTTTATTTGCCGAGAATTGTATTATTTTTTGTGATTATTTTTTCTTTTGAGCAATTTTTTGATCAGAATGCAAAATTGAAAGAAAATCTGGATGGCCTAACTTTATGGAATAATACCAAAAATCTTTATAACCTATATGAAACATATTCACCATATTATGTAGATGATTTGGCTGCAGAAGATATAGTTAATGATAAATTTTTTAAAGTATATAAGGAGTTGAGTGATTTAGATAAGGTTTTTATAATTAAAACAACTAATTTTGAAAGACTAGAAAAAGATGATTTATTTATAAAAGATCAAGAAGATTTTAATTATAGTTACAGAATAAATATAGAAAGTCAGGAAGATTTATATTCGCCTTATGGAAAAAATATAGTGGTAGACAGAAATTATTTAAAAAAGCATATTATCAAATCTTTAGATGGAAAAAATGTTCTTGATACAATAGATAACAATGATGATGTATTGAATATATTAGTACCCTCTAAATTTAAGCATTATGAAAAAATTATAGAAAATTCATTTAAAGAGTGGTTTTATTTTCAAAAAGTAGAGGTTACAAATATTTACAAAAAACACAGAGGTCAAAATGAAATTGAAAAAAGTATTGATGATTTAAAAATTAATATAATTTATATAGAAAATGGGCAGGAAATTTTTACTTATAATCCAAATAGTGGTGATGAATTTAATATAATAAAGGATTCAATAATTACCATATATACAGAAAATATTGATCATTCATTTTTGGCAGCATGTTTTGGAGATTATATATTTATAAAATCTACGGATGAATATAGTGCATTGAAAGAAATAAGTGCCATAACTCAAAAATATAATGTTATTGAATTAAATTCGATTTTATCAGTGTATGACAAAAAAGGAGAAGAAATTAGAAAGCTTGAATCCAGGATGGATAATTTGGTGTTAAATACTATAATTACATTTTGTTTTTTGATTATACTTATGATTATTATAGTATATACTTATTATAAGTCTTTCTTTCCAAAGATTATCATAAAATCTTTATATGGATATAGCTTTTTTCAGATTTATAAGAGCTTACTTTTGAACAATCTATTTATAAATATATTTTCGCTATGTGTAGCAGCAATAATATATAAAAAAATATCATTTTATATGATTATAATTACTATTCTAATGTCATTAGTAGACTATGTTGTTGAAAAGAATATAAATAGATGTTTACTTAGAAAAGGAGAAATTCAATTTTTGAAAGGTGAATTATAAAAATGATTAAAATAGGAAGGGTGAATATATAATGGTACAATTATTAAATATTGATAAGCGGTTCGATCAAAAAAGTGTTTTATCAAATGTATCTTTATCTGTAAGTAAAAATGAATTTGTTTGCATTACGGGAGAAAGTGGTGTTGGGAAAACTACCTTATTGAATATCATAGGTTTACTGGAAAAACCAGATAGTGGAGAAATAATAATAGAGGGAAAAAATCATTTTACAAAAAAAGATATATTAAAACTTAGAAGATACTTTTTTGGATATGTATTTCAAGATTATTTGCTGCTTTCTGAAAAAACTGTTGTAGAAAATATTAGTATATCAAAATATGAGAACAAAAAAGAAAATAAGCATGATTTTGCTGAGGTTATGAAAAAAGTAGGGTTAGATAGCAACTATTTGAATAAAAAGGTTTATTACTTAAGTGGAGGAGAACAACAAAAAGTAGCAATTGCAAGAATGATGTTGAAGCAATATGAATTGGTATTAGCTGACGAGCCAACTGGAAATTTGGATTATAAAAATAAAATGGATGTCATAGACATATTTAGAGATTTAAAAAAAATTGGAAAGACAATAATTTGTGTAACTCATGATAAAGAAGTTGCGGCTTCAGCAGATAGAATTATAAATTTAAAAAGACTTAATGAATAAATGATACTGGGAGGAAAAATAGCATGAAAAAGAAAAAAATGATGATATTATTACTGCTGATTTTTGTATTCTTATTAGTATTCTTAGTAAATAAATATAGT
Source organism: Lachnospiraceae bacterium (assembly GCA_009911175.1). The sequence continues at coordinate 57,025 of QXWX01000024.1, forward strand.
ATACAATATATGAGAATTGTATTAGAAAGACTAATATATACACTTTTTTACAATATTTAGATGATTTTAAAAATAAAAATATTGTACAAGGTTCTTTTTATTGTATAATGAGTTTAGGTAAAAGCACTACAAAAGGAAATTAATCTTGTAAGATAAACTCGTTATATAACGAAAACACTCTGAGTGTTAGACTAAAAATACATTTTTCTTCTATCTTTAAATCTTGTACCACACCAATTGCGGAAACCTTGTTTTTATTTGTTTTCGCTATACTTGCTTTGGAATCGGCAAGAACCATCCAATTCCAATACCGACATTGGCAAAAAATTAGAGCGGTTTACTGATACAGTAAAAGGAGAGGGTTATATAGAAGCAAAACAAGTTTAAAAGTTGTAAAGTGATGTAAATAGAATATAGATATACTAAAAAATTATCCAAAGATATAAAAAGGGATGGGTTATACTATAGAAGTGAACCTATCCCTTTATTTTTGTAGAAAATATTTGGCATCTAGTACATCGAAAATTAAGTTTTGGATAGTTTGGCGCAGAATAGTTTTCGGAGAGTGCTATTAGGAAAAATTTCTGCGTCAAACTGTCAATTACTTAATAGTCGATGTACTAATAGTTCTGGAGATTTGGTGCAATTGTATTGAAAAATATTGCACAGAAATAAGTTCAATAAAATTAGATAGTGGCGCAAGAAGGTACAGGAATCTATCGTTACTATGCCAAAGTTCACATGGAGATCTCGTCCGCCTCCACACTCCGATTTGATTTCCAAAATTTCAGATCGGAGGAAAGAATAATGGCTTACAATAAAGCGAGAGAGGAACATAAATGGAAACAATGGAAGGAACAAGAAGAAAAAACACTCCGAACCCTGGGAATGGATGAAAAATCTATCCAGGAATTAAGAGAGTCTGACTGGAAAGATTTTAAGGCGGAAAGATGTTATCAGGATCATCGGAGATTATTTCCAAAAGATCAGGATTGGGAGAGTACAGTATTGGATGAGCAGGAAATCAATACAATTCCATTACTATTGGATTCCATTGACGACGAGCATCTTTTTCATATCTTATTTGAGACAGATCGAAGGACTCTGCAAATACTATTGATGAAGATGATGGGGTTTTCAGTAGCGGAAATTGCAGAGCAGTTAAAGATAAGTGAATATGCTATTTATAACAGAATAAAAAGACTGAAGAAAAAAATTGAAAAAAATTTATAAAGTGCGACTAAAAAGTGGGGTTCCCAACGGCTATATAGTAGAAGGGGAAATCTCTTCGGCTGCACTTTGACAACTTCATACCAGCATTACAGGTACGTTCCCGCAAGTAGAAGCGTGACAAGATAAGCGCCAGGACAAGTAAAACCGGCCGCTGCATAAACAGGATGGATTTTTTCTGATATCGGAAATTGGAAAAGGGAGGGCCATTCTTAAGGATGCAGGGACTGTTTTCACTTCGAGCGATTCCTTATACTTGAAATAAGCCGCGGCTGGCTTTCCGCCATGATCACAAGCGGGGGATAATGATACACAGATTTGCCAAAAAGCAAAAGGATGAAATTCAGGTTGTAATCAGCAAGACCTTTCGGACATCCGTGAACGGCATTGGTACAGCAAAAATGGAATTACCAGATCATCAGACTAGAAAACTTTATGCGAGTGTATAGTAAACGACAGTTCGTTTTTTACCTGCACATTTTTATAAATACTGTAGAATTGTCACATTTCATGTAGTCAAGCACCAAAATACTGTTGTTTGCTAGAAATATAGAAAAATAGAGTTAGCAGTCTAAATATGTATTCATGATCATCTGATCGAAAACACATACTCGGCTATTGGAAATTCTAACGTGCCATACCAGCCAGATGCCTGCCTGTAATGTTCCCAGCCATCGAAAAGATGGACGGCTTTCGGGGATGCGGGGTCAAATACGAATGCCAAAAAGACAAATACAACTGTTCAGTCGAGGTAATTATTTGAGGGGACTGGACAGAAAAAATGAAATCAATCGAAGTGTGTCGTTGATATCAGATACCATGCGGCTGTAGATACTACGGCCGCATGCATGTGATACCAACGCCATACGGATGAAGAAAGGCAATCACGTTATGAATTACGATTATGAGAACCAGGCGACTGGTCAGAAAGAACCAGAAGGGATGCGGGTACTGGTAGTGGAACCATGGAAAGAACCGTATCTCAAAACCATTTCCGGGGATTTGAAGTCGCTGCAGAGAGAAGTTGGGGGACTGATCGACGCAACATACCCTTTTGAGGATATGGTAGCGATTGTACTAAATGGCGAGGGAAAACTCAACGGCATGATGCCGAACCGGGGACTTTACAATGAGGATGGGGAACTGTATGACATTATTGCGGGTCCTTTCCTTGTCACGGGGTTTGGAGGAGAGGAATTTGTTTCACTAAACAAAGAACTGGCGGCAAAATATATGGAGAAGTATAAGGTGCCGGAAATGCCTGTGTGTATCAATGGGGAAATGGCGATGATTCCCATACCGGAAGAAGTGAGGGAGAAAACAGCATTGGCTGAAAAGGAACCCGAAAGTGGGAAAAGCCAGGGCAGCCGCACATGCCAGAACAGAAAAATCAGAAAAAGGAGCAGGGCAAATGAAGGGCGTTGACAGGATTCCGTCTATGGGATGGCACCAGAAAAAAGCCCATGAGGAAGTGGAGCATATTTTTCAGGAACTCATGCCAAAGCATGGATTGGCTGTCCGGGAAGAGCAGCTCCGTTTGAGCCACGAAATGCTGGACGCGTTATGGGGGAACCAGATTGCATTGTGCGATGCGGGAGTGGGGATTGGAAAAACCTATGCGTATCTGGTGGCGTGCATTGTGAAAGAAAAATATGCAAAACAAGTGGGGAACATTCCAAGACCGGATCACTATCCGGCAGTAATCTCCACCTCCAGCATTGCCCTCCAGGAAGCAATCCTTCAAGAGTACATTCCCTTCTTATCCCGGCTCCTGCTGGGAGAAAAACTGATCCGCAAACCGCTGAAAGCTGTCGTCCGCAAAGGGAAAGAACATTTTGTATGCGACAGCCGCCTGAACCAGCGTATTGCTTCCATTCAGGATAAGAAGAAAAATGGGAACCAGAAAAAAGCCTTGTTCGCCCTGCGTACCTGTTATGATATGGATCAGGTACATGGGCTGAGCGGGTTTGACAGGAGGCTTGTCTGTGTTCCCAGATTCTGCCCGAAGAATTGCCCGGAGAAAGATACCTGCCGTTACCGGCGTTATATGAAGCAAGTAAAAAGTATCGGGATCCATTTCCAGATCTGTAACCATAATTACCTGCTTGCGGACGCCTCCCATCGGACAAAAGGGTACCGTCCGCTTTTATCCGATTACCGGGCGTTAGTCATTGACGAAGCACATAAGCTCCCGGAGGCGGCGGTGCAGATGTGCGGGAAAACATTATGCAGTGACGATATTCTGGAAATCTGCTATCTGCTGGAAAAAGAGCATCAGGGAATCCGCGCCAGGCGCTTAAAAGCGGAGATGAAAAAAATGTTCCAGGTCATTGCGGAAAACCATTCCTTTGAAAATGGACAAAGGATTGCGTTCCGGCAGACAGAGGAATGCGTTCTTATACTGAAAGAAAGCGCCGCGCTTTTATTTGAGATTGGCAGGCGGTGCAGGGGAAGTGTTTCCAAATGGATCCGCAGCCGGCTGGAAGAAGCAGGGAAGGTTCTCTGCTATTTTTTAGTCCCCGGCAGGAAATATGTTTTATATCTAGAGCAGGACGCGGAACGGCTTCCAATTTTCTGCGCCGCCAGTCGGGAGGTTCCGTCTTATCTCCAGAAGATGTTATGGAATCGGGGGATTCCAGCAATCCTGACCAGCGGAACCTTGACCAGTGGAACGTCAAAGAACGGAAACGGATTTCTGCGGACACGGCAAATGCTGGGATTGGATGAAAAGGATCGGAAAAGGAAGTCCGGGATACAGGAATATGTGGCGGAATCGCCCTTTGAATACAGGAGAAACTGTCTCCTTTATCTGCCCCAGGATGGAAAACGGCTCCGGCATGGGAGCCGGGAAGAGGCGGTATGGGTTGCGAAGAGTATCCGGCAATTGGCAGGTTCTACCCATGGGCATACGCTGGTGCTGTTCACATCCTATTCTTTGATGGGGAGTGTTTACCAGATTCTGCGCAGTAGCCTGCCATTTCCCATGGTGGAAGTGTGGCGGCATACGCAGGAAGAGATCATGCGGTTTAAGACACTGGAGAACGCAGTTCTGTTCGCAGCCGGTTCCTGCTGGGAGGGAGTAGATTTTCCGGGGGATATGGTATCATCTTTGATCATTGTAAGGCTTCCGTTCGCTGTGCCTGATCCGGTGAGGGATGCGGAGAAAGAGCGGTATGGAAACCTGCGGGAATATATCGAAGCAGTTGCAATACCGGATATGCAGAAGAAACTCCGGCAGGGGTTCGGCAGGGCGATCCGGACGGAGACGGATACCTGTGTGGTGACCATCCTGGACCAGCGGGCGGCAAGGGGCGGAAGATATTATGAGGACGTGCTGTCCGCATTGCCGCCCTGCCAGATGGCGGAGTCCCTTGAAGATGTGGAACATTTTATCCGCAGGAGGAAGAATGTGGATTATTATATGTGAACGACAGCTTTCGGGAAAATGTTCGTAAGAGAAAATTTGGCGTAGCTGATTTTGCGGAAAACAGAGTTTTCGGCATTGTTGGTTCTGCCTAAAAATAGGACAGGCTGGAACAGAATGTTTGTTGGTATTTCAGGGACATTTTGCGCCGATTTGGTGGTTTTGGTAGATGGGTTTCTGTGCTGAAACTGTGTATACTGTATATAGCGTTAGAGGAAGGAGGGAAACAGCATGGAACATTATAAGGTGATCAGTGAAATGGATGGCACATTGCAGTGCTACTATATCTGCGAGACAGAGACACTGGAGATGGTTCTGGAACCCTCCCGGTATCTGATGCATAAAACAATGTCCAATAAATCGCCAAACACAGTCCGCCGGAATGCCTATTCGCTGGCGGCTTATCTGGAATATCTTAGGATCGAGAACAAGACGGCTGACCAGGTCACCGCAATGGAATATGAGGAACAGAGCAGCCATTTTGTCAACTTCCTGCATTGGCTGAAGGATGGAAATCATCGGGAAATAGAAGAGCATAAGATTCCGAACAATGGAACCTGCAACGCATATTTAAAGGATGTGTTCAGGTTCTATCTTTTTATGGAAATGCAGGGCAAGTATGAAAGCCTGAAAGTCCTTTATTATGATTCTTTTACTACCCTCAACAGCGCAGGAGCCAAACGGAGGCTGCGGTACCGGGCATTCAAAGGCTATCTGAAGGAAGAGGAACGGAAAGTCCGGGCGGCAGAGCAGAATGAGATATTGACGTTACTGAAAGCCTGTACGAACTGCCGGGATCAATTATTGATCCTGCTGGCGGCGGAGACGGGCTACCGGATCGGGGAAATCCTTGGGATCGATTATACGAAAGATATTGATTTCAAAAACCATACCATACGGATTTATTTCCGGGATGACAATGAAAACGGAGCCAGGGCGAAGAATGCAGAATACCGGAGGGCGAAGGTCAGCAAGGAAACCTTTGAGTTTTTGATGTATTATCTGGCGGAGTACCGGAAACTGCTCCAGAGCCAGCAGCTTCTGTTTATCAATATTGCTGGGGACGATGCCGGGAAAGCCTTGGATGTAGATGCGGTATACAGCATGTTCCGGAGGATGGAGCATAAGACCGGGATCAAGGTCACGCCACATATGCTGCGGAGATATTTTGCAGTCATGAGGCGGAAGGCCGGGTGGAGGCTGGAAATGATCAGTGAGGCGCTTGGACATAAGCATTTAGAAACCACGATAAAATATTTGAACATTGTAGATGACGAACTGCTGGAGGCCAGCGATGCGTATTATGCGAAGCATTCGGCACTCTACAATGTGCAGCAGTTATTGTAACAGGAGGTGGTGGACATGCCCGCCTATGCGTTTAGGGTGGCGGAACCCCAGGAAAACCGGGAAGAATTGGAGCGGCAGCTTACACAGGAGGTTCGGGAATGTACGGAAGTTAGGATTACAGAAAGGAACCATGTAAAAAGATTTTTGATGAAATATGGTGTGTGGCAGTTGTCGGAGATGGATTATACATTACGCGTCATGTTTGAAAAATATTTGAAAGAGAGTCAAATATCGGTGTCTGCTTTGTCTTGCCTGCATGCATTTGATCAGATGAAGATTCATGCTATGCGGGAGGAAATGCAGACCATAACAGGACGTAGAAAATATGAGTTGAAATATGAAAACCGTGTGTTGTATCTGCCCTATTATCCAAAGCTGGAGGTCGCGAATTTATTTGCTAAAGCCAGGGATAAAAGTAATCTGGTATGGGATTTTACAAAAAAGTATGAGAGAAATCTGAAACAGCAGATATTTCAATGCCTGAACCGTATAGTGACGATAAATTCTACATGGGAAAGGAAAGAGAAACTGACAGCATTGCAGTACCTGTATGAATATTGCGGGCAAATGGGAATTGTTGATCTGGAATCGCTTACCCTGAAGCAGGAGGCTGAATTTGTAGAATACCTGCCGCCGGGAATATCTGGTAAAAGGCTGAAAAGGTGGATTGTAATTATAGAATTATGTCGGAAAACCCTGTTTCTGCAAGCTGACCAGATACACTGGCACGCACAGGTATGGTATCTGGAACGATTTCATTTTTCGAGGGAAAGAGTAAACCCCAGCCAAATGGTGGAGAGAATATCATTTCTGGAAATCAATCAGGAAGATAACAAAACATATCTGAAAAAATATATGCGTTACGCTTTGGGGATTACGGATATGGCTCTAAGCAGTATACGGAACAGATTCCTTGAAATCCGGAACCTGCTTCAGACATTTGATGGGGAAGATAAAAGTATATGTGAGCTTCCGGACGAAGAGATACAGGCGTATTTAGAAAAGCTCCGCAAAAAAGATGTTGCTGAAAAGACATTTAATAGCCAGCTATTTAACATCCGGCATTTTTTCAATTTCCTTTTGGTCAAAGGGTATATCCAGAAAATCCCGTTTCAGTACGAACTGTACCAAAAGAAAGAAAATCCGGTACATCATGAACGGAGCGTCAAGGAGGAAGTTTGTGAGGAGATTCTTTCAAAATTATATCGTTTTCCAGAACCTCTCCGTCTGATGTTTTTACATTTATGGTGCGCGGGATTGCGCTGCAGTGAGGTATGTACGCTGGAAGGGGGTGCTTATGAATGGAAAAACGGTGACGCATGGATCAAGGTATACCAGATCAAAATGAAAACCTATAAACGGATTCCAATTCCGGAGATGTTGTACCGGCTAATGAAAGTATACATAGAAAAGTATCAGATCCAGCCGGAAGAATACCTCTTCAAAAACAAGAATGGCGGTGCTTACTGTTATGCAACTTTTCGGATCCAGATGCTGAGATTATGCCGGGAGAATCAGATAGCGGGAGGGGAGTACCTGTTTAAATCCCATGATTACCGGCATGCTGTGGCAACGGAGTATTATGAAAGCGGCGTATCCATACAGGCGGTGAGGGATTACCTTGGCCATGACTATGAGGATATGACACGGCAGTATATCGACTACATGCCGAGACGATTAGATGCTGCAAACGAAGAGTTTTTTGATCAGCAGGAGGAAAGCCTGGCATCAGGATTGATGAAGGGAGAACGGAATGGAGAATAGGATTTTGATCAGTGAGATGGACTGCTATTTGAAAGCGTCGCAGGAACAGCAGAAAAAAGTGAATCCTCAATGGGATTTTGACTTGACAAAACTTCCGACAGAAGGGATGCGGAGCGAAATGCGGCAGTTTGTAGAAGAACGCGGAAAGACGATCGCATTGATGACAATGGTTTCGGAAAGGAACTTTTACGATCGGATATGCCGCTTTTTAAAAGAAAAAAATATCCGGGCAGACAGTTTCCAGGAAAAAACATTAGAGGAATGGATCAAAAAATTGAATGCATGGCTTATGCAGCAAGGACAGATCAGAACGATACAGGGTATGAGCGTGTACGGGAAAGAAAAAAATACGCCATCAAATATCATTACCTATTTCCGAAAAATATATTATTTTACAAAAGGACAGGATACCCGGCACGAGACGGAAAAAGATGTATGGGATTTAAGTAAGATTGATGTATCCTACAAACAAAATCCGGTCAAGAATTTTGAGACATTGAACTTTTCAGAAATCATCCAGCCAGCGATAAAAGAGGAAGTAAAGAAAGCGGTATTCCGGCATTTGCAATATGCGGCAATTGCCACAATCTCAAAGGAATTGACAGCAGTACGGAGGTTATCTAAGTACCTTGATATACATTACCCAAAGGTGAAGTCCTGTAACGAGATCAGACGGGAGATTCTTGAAGAATATCTGATCTATTTGCAAACAGAGGATACCGGGGTCAATAATTTTAGGAGTGACTTGACAAAACTAAGGGCAGTGCTCGAAACAGTCGGAAAAATATATGGGTACAGCCATTTGGAACAACTGTTTTTGAATACGGATATCCCGCATTCTACCCGGTCGGATTTAAAGTCATATTCAGATGAGGAACTGAAAAGATTTAACGCTGTATTTGTAAAAATGGAAGAGCAGATGTGCCGGCTGATGGTCATCCACCAGATGCTCGGAACAAGGATATCCGACACCCTCACATTGCAGACAGACTGTCTGTATGAACAGGAGGGAAGACCGATGATACGCATCCAGCAGATGAAAACAAATACATTTGTTAAACCAATCAGTGCGGAATTGGAATTACTGATACAGAAAGCGATTCAGTACACGCGGAAGATGTATGGAGAAACAAAATTCATTTTTGTAAATGAAAGAGATCCGGAGCGGCCGATGCAGTACAATACAGTGCAGAACCGTGTGATGGCAATGATACAAAAAGAAAATCTTCGGGATGACAAAGGGCAGATCTTTGGATTCGGTACTCATATGTTCCGCCACTGCTATGGAATCCGGCTGACAGAAATGCATTATGATGACTGGACGATCGCGAAGCTGCTGGGGCATCGGAGCATCAAGAATGTAAAGTATTACAGGCAGATGAGCCTGCAGATCGTAGCGGATGAGACAAGAGAAGTCCGGGAGCGGAAAAGCAGGCTGATAGAAAAATATTTAGATGGATGGGGTGAAGAATATGAACAAGTACGACAACATGATTGAATGGAACCGGAAAGCCAGTGAAGAGAAGATATCGAAAGCCAAAAGTGCCATCCGGGAAATGATTGAGGATGAAGAAAAGGTCACCATTCCGAAGCTGATGAAGAAAACAGGATTATCGAGAGGATTCTTCTATAAAAATCCAACGGTGCGCAAAGAGATGGATCGGGCACTTGATCTCCAGGCAGGGATGGTGGACAGCAAAAGAAAGGTTCTTGATCTTGCGATGGAGAACCGGATCGAGTTATTGGAAAAGACGATAAGGGAACTGAAAAAAGAAAATAAGGAATTGAAACAGAAGAATGAAAAGCAGCAGAAGTTATTGAATAAGAAGAATCTGAGCATCTTGAAGTCATGAGATTAAAGCAGAAAATAATATAGGAGCCAAGAGGCATGCGGTGGCATGCCTGTGGTTCTGTTGAGGATAGAGTTTGTGAGGTGGGAGCTTTCGGAGGGGAGGCACCCGCTTTTTGGATGGTTTTCGAGGACTTGAGGAAAAGTGACGCATTACACAAATGTGTATGCCGCTAAAGACAGTGTTTTCAAGGCATGAGGGGGATGGGGTACAGATTACCGACGAGCCGACTGGAAATCTGGATAGCCGCACAAGTCAGGAGGTGATCGGCCTGCTCCAGACCACCAGCAAAAATTTTCACCAGACCATTGTCATGATCACCCACAACGATGAGATCGCCCAGTCGGCAGACCGCACGATCCGCATCGAAGACGGGAAGATCGCGGAAAGCAGGTGGTAGCGATGGGACCGAACAAAAACAATAACCGCCGGCTGCTTTTCCGGCTTGCCAAAAATAACCTGCTTTCCAAGAAGCTGTCCGCCTTCTTTTCCGCGCTGTCGATCCTGCTGGCGGTCCTGCTGGTCTCCACCCTTTCCCTTTACCTCATGGGCTATCATTTTGCGGAGCAGCAGATCCTTGAAAAAATGCAGCATGTCATTTATATGGATGTGACCGCCGAACAGGTGGAGGAATTGGGAAATGATGAGCGGGCCCAGCTTTCGATCCCTTACAAATTCAGTGAAACGGATTTTCAGGCAGGAGACGCCAAATATCATTATACCTTCTTCGGAAGCCATGACGCGGCCATAGAAACCTATCAGCTTGCAGAAGGCGCGGCGCCCGAGAAGTATAACGAGATCGTGGTGGACAGGGCCTTTGTAGAAGCATTGGATAAAGCAGCGGATCCGGACTCCGCGGCGGCTTTGGAAAACGGGGGCAGGATCGGTTCCTCTGTCACTCTGGACACGGGAAATGGTATGGAGGAATTTGTCATCACCGGACTGACGGAGAAAGCATTTCCGTCTTCCTCATACAGCGTCTATGTCTCCCGGGAATTTGCGGAGAAGAGCGATCTGATGAAGCAGATCCCCTATGAAGCCCTTGTGCGTCTCCGGGATACGGACGGCATGCCTTATACCGAATTTACCACGCTGATCTACCAGCTTGCCGCCGATCATGGGATCAGCCGTCCGGACGTCAACCCCAATGGGAAATTCGGCGAATCGCTCCAGAAAGGGAACTCCGGATTATATGTCGTTTTCTTTGTCGCTGTCCTGCTCTTTTTTGCAGGCGGCCTTGTGATCTACAGTATTTTTTATTTTTCCGTAATGTCCCGGGTGCGGCAGATCGGACAGTTCCAGACCATCGGGATGACTCCGGTGCAGGTCCGGAAGATGATACGCCGGGAGGGCTGGCTGCTCAGCGCGGTCTCCATTCCCACGGGGCTGCTGCTTGGCGGGATCATCGCGTATATCCTGCTGCCGTCCGGATGGAATTGGAAAAATTATGGGATCATCTGTCTCCTTGCGGCAGCTGCGGCGAGCTTCATTGTACAGTTTTCCATCCGCAGGCCCGCCTCCTTTGCGGCAAAGATTACCCCGGTGGACGCGGCAAAGAGTACAGGGAATGATGAAGCGGGCGGGCATTTTTCTCTCTCCCGCCGCAGGCCCTTGTCCCCATACACACTGGCCAGACTGGAAAACCGGAGCAGCCGGAAGAAATGGTGGCTTACGACAGCGTCCCTTGCCTTGGGCGGCCTCCTGTTTATGGCTGCCTCCACCTGGAATGCCTCCTGGGACAAGGAAGCATTTTCCAGGCAGGATTTTTTCCGAAACGGGGAATACGTTCTCTCTTATCTGTACAGCCACACGTCGCCGAAAACTTACGGGATCACAGACATGCAGCTGATCGGCCATCTGAGCGAGGAGCTGGAGCAGCGCATCCGGCAGATTCCCCATGTGAAGGATGTACAGACGGCACGCGCCGCGACAGGCGTGATCGAACGCAATGGGAGCACATTTACTCAGCCCTTCTATCCCCTTACGGAAAATGATACCGAATATTTTCAGTTGGACGCCGAGGGGAACAATACCTATGAATATCTGGCGGAGCACGATGCCATCCTGATCACCAGGCCGGAACTTTACGAGCAGCTCACCGGAGCCTCGTTTGTACCCGGAGAAATGCTGACCGTCCGGTATTTTGACGGAGAGGAGCATCAGATTGAACTGGAGGTTGCGGCCGTCGCATCGGAATCCGTTGCAGATCCGGCTTCCGGCGGCGAGGATGAGTTCTGCATGACAGACGTAACTATGAAAAAATTGTGGAAAAATATGAATACCGCGTATCACTTCACCATTTCCGCGGAGGATTACGAAAAGAACGGGCTGCAGATAGAAGAGGATCTGAGAGAACTGATCAGCGGATATGACGACCTCAGCCTCTCTACACTGCGGGAACAGATGCAGGAGGATTCCGTTTCGATCCGGGCAAATCAGACCCAGATCTATGGACTTTCCCTGTTCATCATTTTGTTCAGCCTTTTCAATCTGGTCAATACGCTGATCGGCAGCTTCGCCTCCCGGAAAAAGGAGCTGTCCATGCTGGAATCCGTGGGGATGGAGCAAAAGCAGCTGCGCGGGATGCTTCTGTGGGAGAGTCTGCTTCTTGCGCTGCCGAATCTGGTCATCACGCTCACGGCAGGGTCTCTGGCCGGATTTGGATTGATACGGTATATGAGCCGGACCGCCCCTTATCTGCATTACCGGTTTCCGTTCGCGGCGGTGGGATTGTATATCGCGGCCATGGTCCTTCTTCCCATGGCGGTGTCCTACGGCTGCCTGAAGGAGCAGGACAGGACGTCTCTGGTGGAAAGGATCAAGTATCAGGATTGATAGGGGCTATCGGTTAATACTGATTTTTAACCCCTGACAAGCAGGGATGAGACGATTCCGCAGAATTCAGATTTTTTTAAGCTGGAATTCATTGCGGGATCGTCTCCTTCTGCATCATGGTCTAAACCCATTTTTCAACGGCTGCCCCCGCACGGCTGGCAGCGCCTCCCTGGACAGCAAGGCCTTTTGTCACCACCGCGGCATTGCAGACCTGACTTCTTCGAGAGTCGGCATTCCGCCCTGCGCCCCGAATTTTTCTGTGGACAGCCCGGCCGCGGTGTTGGCAAATGCCAGTGCATCCGCGATGCCCTTCCCTTCTGTGACCGCAACAGTAAACGCGCCGTTCAGGGTGTCCCCGGCCCCGGTGGTATCGACCACGTTTGATTTTCTCGCAGGTACAAGAATGACCTCCCCGCTTTTCAGGCAGGTGCTGACCCCCCGGGAGCCCTGGGTGATCACCAGCTTTTCTGGATATTTCTTCATCATTTCCTCAAAGGAAATGTCCCTGCCGAACAGGATCACGGCCTCATGTTCGTTGGGGGTCAGGTAGGTGACCTTCTCCAGGGTCTCCTGCTTCACCGGTCTTGCCGGTCCTGGATTCAGGACTACCTTTACGCCGCTGTCCGCACAGAGGGCAATGACATACTCCACGGTCTCCTGGGGGATCTCGTGCTGAAGCAGGACGATCTCACACTCCAGAATGGAATCCTTCACTTCGTTCACATAATCAATGTCTACATGGTCGTTTGTACCCGCGACTACAATGATCGTGTTGTCATTCTCCCCGACCGTGATCATCGCCAGACCGGTAGGCACCCCCGGAACCACCTTGATGTGCCCGGTTTCTACGCCTGTGTCCCGCAGGTTCTTTACCAGGCTTTCCCCGGCCGCGTCGTCTCCCACGCATCCGAACATCTCCACCTCTGCCCCCAGCATTGCCATGGCCACTGCCTGGTTGGCGCCTTTTCCCCCCGGGATGTACTGCAGATCCCAGCCTTTGAGCGTCTCACCCTTCAGCGGGATCCGCTCCGCTTTTACAGTCATATCCATGTTGATACTTCCTACTACTCCGATCTTTCCCATGATCTTGTATCTCCTTTTCCATATTTTATATTATGCATTATAAACTTTTATATAAAATTTTCAATAGTTTTTATAATAATTTTTATAAACATTGCAAGCAGCGGGGTATCAGGCTCTCGAAGAAGTAAAAGCAAACACGTAGAAAAGGCCGATCTGCACAAGGCGGATTGACCTTTTTTACTCAAAATTGACACTCAGGTAGCGCGTTTCCAGATCCTGCAGATTTATCCAGCGCCCGGTATCACCTCTCTGACACTCCCCCGCTCTACAAATTCCGCGCAGACCTGGATCTTCACCTTCGCCTTGCTGTCCTTCCCTTCCGCTGACAGAAGCTCACGTACCGCCCGGGCCCCCAACTCCTGCTTATATACATGCACCGTGGATAAGGGCGGGTCCGAGACCAGCCCGTAGGCCACATCGTCAAAGCCGATCACCGAGATATCTCCGGGGACGCCGTACCCGCATTCCTTCATCGCCTGCATGCATCCGATCGCGATCACGTCGTTATCCGCGAAAAATGCCGTCGGTACCTCTTTTGCCTTTTCCAGATATTCCTTCATGCTCCGGTAGGCAGTCTCGATCCTGGTCCCTACCGTCGCGATATATTCCGGCTTTACAGAAAATCCGCGCTGATTCATCACCTGATAATATCCCATTTCCCGGGACCGGAACGCCTGGATCCGGGATTCCCCCCGCAGATATCCGATCTTTGTATGCCCCTTTTCCGCCAGATATTCCACAGCCCCCGCGGCGGCGTCCGTATCATTGATGAGCACGCTGTCAAAGGCGTATCTGTCGCTCCGCCCGTCCAAAAGGATGATCCGGTTCTTGGCGGCGGCGTAGGGCCCGTAATCCTCTTCCAGCATCTCGGTTCCCAGGAGCACCACCGCGCTCTGCATATCCGTCAAAATGTCGTGAAGCCGCTCCTGATAATCCGGGTCATTGATGTCTACATAGCAGAAAATGGTCTCATAGCCCATAAGCTTCGCCTGACGCTCCACCCCTTCGATCACTGCCGGATGAAAGGAGCTCTCGTCAATGATCTGCCCGTCCCTCCGGAATATGACAAACCGGATCTTCGTGATCTCCTCCTCCGCGTGGTAGCCCAGCTCCTCGGCGGCCTTCCATATCTTTTCGGCAGTTTCCCTGTTCACTCCCTTTTTGCGGTTCAGCGCGTTGGAGACCGTAGACATGGAAAATCCGGTTTCCTCACTGATCTTACGAATATTTACCTTCATGATCATTCAGTCCTCTCATTTCAAGTAAATATTATTATAACATACTTCGAAAATTTTAGGGGATAAAATAAAATTTTACAGGCGGCAGGAATCTAATCTCTTTCGGTTCCTGCTGCCTGTTTTCTGGATTTTAGACTTATCGATATCTCCTTACTCTTTCGTCTTCGATTACCTGTGAAAAATCCATCCCATACGCAAAGTCATACTTATGGCCGCATGTATCCTCATAGCATCTGACATCCCGCGGAACATCTTCCTGCTGCTCTTCTACCGTATCCATATCCGCGGGGATTTGAAACGGAAGAAGCCCGGACGGGGTATGCCTTCCTGTGATCACCTCAAGGTACGCCTGCTTCTGGATCTCAAATCCCATCAAAACAGCATCCGCAAGAGGCTCAAATTCGCTTACGACCATCGGCCCCGACGTATCCACAACCGCAATGACAGGCTTCTCTCCCATCGCCTCTTTTGTCTGTAAAAAGACATCCAGATGCTTTTCATTGGCACAGGTATTCGTTTTGCCCAGATAAGCTCTGTCCGAAGCCTGGTATCCGCTGGATACTCCGGAAGTGTTTCCCCGGGAATGGAATTCTTCTTCCTGATGTGCATAGCAGAACGGGTCCCCTCCCGCAATGCTTTTCTTCCGCCCCTTCTGCGATGTATAGGGACGGTACTGCAGCGTAAGCGGCACATAGCCCTTCTCGCGGGAATATCCCGGCAGCATGGGCTTGGGGCTTTCCATAAATACGATCGCGGCATCGGCCTCCTCCGGGCTGTCGACCGGTGTAAAATACTGGCCGGCCAGTGCCTTCTCCAGCCACGGATGGCCCGGGACGCGCAGATCTTCCGCAAACAGCGCGGGCATTCCGTACAGCCAGGTTTCCGGGCATTCCGGGATATATACCTTCGTCCCCGGTTTCATCGGCAGAACCTGCCCTTTATTTTTCAAAAGCACCACCGAGTCCTTCTGCGCCTGAAATCCGGCTTCCATAAAAGCCGCGTTTCCAACCACATGCCTGCTTTCCTCCGTATCCACATAGGGATTCTCAAACAGCCCGGGCCGGAAAATATTTTTCAGGATCCGTTTTGCCGACCGGCGCATCCGTTCCTGCATCGCCTCTTCCCCTGCCGAAGCGCAGCCCATACGGTATGCCGCAAGCACCGGCGCCTTTTTTGTATTTCCGCCGAATTGGTCCACGCCCGCCATCAGTGCCTTGTAATGCCTCTCCTCCACACTCAGATGTGCGGTTCCCCAGTTCATCCCGGATATCATCTCATCCGACGAACAGGTATCCGTGATCCCCCAATCCGTACAGACAACGCCGTCATATCCGCAGGTGTCCCGCAAAAGCTCCTGGACAATATATTTGCTGTAGCTGTTCCCCACATTTTCCCCGTATTTTTTATCAATCCCATAGGAAATGGTATAGTAGGGCATAACCGAGGACGCCTGCCCCGTCTTTCCATCCAGACGGAACGCCCCTTCCGTAAATGGTTTTAAATGCTCTTCAAAATTCTCCCCCGGATAGACCGCGTATTTTCCGTAAGAAAAATGAGCATCCCGGCCGCCCTCCCCGGTTCCGCCGCCGGGCCAGTGCTTCACCATGGCATTGACGCTTCTGCTTCCCCAGCCGTCGGGGCTTTCCTCCGTTGTCTGGCAGCCGTCCACATAGGCCCTGGCCAGATCCACTGTAAGCTTTGTCCCTTCTCCAAACGTCCCGTTATACCGGTTCCATCTTGGCTCACTTGCCAGATCAATCTGCGGGGAAAGCGCGGTCACGATCCCCAGCCCTCTATATTCATCCGCAAGGATCTCGCCAAACCGTTTTACCGTCTCCGGACAAAAGGTTGCCGCCAGGCCAAGCTGGGAAGGCCATTGGGAGATCATCCCTCTGGCACCCACAAAAAATTCCCCGTTGGAAGCCGCACCGTGCCTGGGATCCGAGCTGATGCTGGCTGGAATCCCCAGTCCCGTCCCTTCGCAGAACTCCTGGATATGATTATTCCATTTCGCAGCCGCCTCTGCGGATTCCACGGTGGTCAGTAAAATGTGCCTGACCTGGTCTATTTCCAGGAATTCCTTCTGCTGATCCGTAAGCTGCGTGATATCTCCGTGTTCCATATCAAAAGGCTTTCCATCATAAGTCCCGGCAAAACGCTGGTTAAAGGTATCCCCCTTTCCCGGAGACGTGACGGTCTGATGGCTGCTGTAGAGCATCAGCCCGGCGATCTGTTCCATACTGAGCCTGGATGCCAGATCCTCCGCCCGTTCCTCCGCAGACAGCCTCCAGTCCTCATACTTTTCCAGCCTGCCGCTTCCGCTGAGATTTTTAAACAGGTATCCGTCCTCCTCCAGAAGTTTCACCCCCGACTCCGGAGAATACGCGATGTCCTTCCCGCCCTCATTTCTGACCAGGATATAGCCGTCTTTGATTTCTTTCTGCCATTTCTTCTCTGCCATTCTGTCAAACCTCCATCTTTTCCGGCATTTTTATGTACCTTCTTTTCCAGGCTTATTCTACTTGCCTGCCATTTTTCTCTCATCCAGATCAGATGCGATCTGCCTCATCATTTTGTCATCCAGCTTATAGAAAAACAGCGGGATCGTGGAGACCACAAAGCAGGCCGCGGGTATCAGATTTACTACCGCATTGATCCCCATTTTTACGGCTTCGGACTGCTCTGCGCCTGCCACATAGCCTGCTGCCGCCAGCAGCAGAACACCCACGGAGCCGGTAATCGCCGTTGCGAGCTTTACGGAAAAGCTTGTGACCGCAAAAGGAAGCGCCTCGTCCCGAATGCCGTATTTCCAGTCGCCGTATTCAATACAGTCACATACCATTCCGATCCCTACGCCGGCCGTAGAGTTGGAATACCCGATTACTGCGCTGAATATAAGATCACCGGCATCGCAAATGCGGAGAGCAGCATACTGATCACGGCGCTTGCCACACTTTTTGCCGCCGCATAATTTGTACGCACCCGGGAGTCTCTTGCGATCCGGTTCAGCAGCCCCGAATAGCTCAGGTTTACCACCGTATAGGCCATCCCCGTCGCGATATAGCAGCTCAGGCAGATCGCAACCTTCGCGGCACCTTCCACCGGAAATACGGTAAAGGTCAGGATATTGAACACGGCCAGAAACGGCGGGCCGATCATAAGGTAAGGACGGAACTTCCCCCACCGTGTCTGTGTACGGTCTGCCAGAAGGCCCATCATCGGATCGTTTGCCGCGTCCCAGATCCTTGCCACCAGCATGATAAAAGAAATCGCCGCGGCCGAGAGTCCTACGATATCCGTATAAAACAGGGTCAGATAGGAATTGATCATATACCAGCTCAGCTGTGACCCCACCTCCCCGAAGCTGTAGAACAGGCCAAGTGTCTTGTTCGTTTTTTCTTGTGTAATCGCCTTTGTTTCCATGTTTTCTCCTTCCTGATGTTGTATCGAATGTATTTTTATTTTAGCAGGACTGCTTTTTATTTCTCATCAGAAAGGACTCTGTTATCATCCCTTTTTTTATCCTTGTTCATCTTCTCTGATTTAAACAGAGCAAAAACTTTGACCAAATTCTTGTCTTTTTCATGTCAATCTGTTCCGGACCGCGGCAGACTTCCTACCATCTTTCCATAACCTCGATCCCCTGTATCTCCTGGGCATTCAGACATGTCTCAATCACCAGCGTCCCATTTTCCGCCTGGATATGTGACACTTTTATCCCGGGCCGCGTGACCGCCCGCAGATAATCCATTTCCGCTGAAGCAGGTTCATCCTCAAACCCCGTTTCCATCCATTTGTTCTGAATATTGCCATGCTCCTGATTTACCGTATAGATTTTGACACGGTACTCGCCGGGATGTACATTGTGTATTCGAAATAGAAATGCCTTCTTTTCTATATTTTCGAAAAAACGGTACTGGTGTTCTGCTTCAATCTCATTTTCTTCCTCCAAATAATATCGAAAATTGAAATGCTTATAATTGTGGCAGCATATAAAAAATGAAGCTTCCCCATCCCCTGATATGACTGCGTCGTCGTTCCATGCCAATACGTCCTTTTTGAGCCTGTTCATAAAATCGAAGGCATAATATGCCGGTTTGCAGATTCCGCCCTTGGTGAGTATCCCGCCTCCGCCGAAAAGTCCCTTTTCCGTATCCGTATAGTCATACATCAGATCCATCATTTCCCAATATGACAGGATCTTTGCCTGCTCCCGGTTTTGTATCAGATTCTTCATAATATATGCGCCGTTAAAGCAGCTGTCGTTGAGTACATTACGGTTAGACAGGGTAAAGCTCCAGTCCAAAACATAAATCTCCGGAATCCTTATCCCCTTTTCCCGGATCAGCTCCCGTGTCTGCCGTAACAGATGATACAAAAAGTCGGCGTCCGTGGTGTATGGGTTTTTGCCGGCCGCGAACGGATTTTCCCGCCACAGATATGGAAAGCTGTTTAATCCGATAAAATCGGGCATGGCACCGCGCTTTCTCCAGATTTCCAACAGCGTTCGAAACTCGTCTCCATGAAAATTCAGGCACAGTCCGGTGCTGCCGATCTTAAGCTCCGGAACGTAGCTTTTGAAAATCGACGCGACGGCATCAAAGGTTTCCAGATATTTATCCATACTGCCGTAATTCTCTCTTCCGGAATTATTTTCGATACCGATTTTCCAGTGCCGCACCTGCTCCGGCCCGTAGCGTTTCAGCCAATGTATCATCAGCTCTGTCAGAAATCCTTTATTTGACTCCAGGCTGCAGAACTTTTCTCCATAATCCACCTCTGTCAGGATCGTGTGGTAATTCGCCATGATGCCTATATTCCGAAACCCAAGCTCCAGGAAGGGAGTCAGTCCTGTCTCGATCAAAAAATCAATCTCCTTATCAAGAAGGCTGAAGTTATATTCCGTCCGGTAATCCCCGAGCCGGATCATCATCTCATCGGACAGCACGTTCCAGACCCTTCCATATTGGAACCGCAGGCTTTTCTGGAGAAATCTGACCTGACCGCATACGTCATAGCGGAGCAGATCCTGAGCTTTTCCGATATTAAGTACCTGATTCCAGTTTTTTGCCAGCGTCTCCCTTTCTCTGCAGTCTGCTTCCAGTATGGAGACATCCTGATCTGAAGCCTCCGCTTCGACCGCGCCGTTTGCAAGCAAAAAATCATCAATTTTTTTCTGCATTTCCTCTGTCAATTCCATTGACGGTGCCTTACGGCTGCTCTCCTGCTGCTTTTGCCGGTACTCTGTCGGCGACATGCCGTAGCTTTCCTGAAAGCTTCGGTTAAAGCCTGTGATCCCGAAAAATCCATTGTCCATCGCGATTTTCAGTACGGTCTTATCCGAGCAGACCAGTTCTTCCACCGCATACTCCAGACGGATATTCTGAAGCAGCTTCAGAAAACTCATATTCAGGTTTTTCTTAATGTATCTGGAAAGGTAGGTCGGGGAAAGGAACAACTGATCCGCCAGCTTTTGAAGCGAGATCTGCTCTCTGTAATTCATTGTGAGAAAGTCAAAGATCTCCTTCATTCTTTCACTTTGGTTTCCGCGCCGGAAGTCATGTCCCTGCAGTTCTTTTTTTACAAGAAATTCTGAACTCAGGATGTAGATCATCTGATAATAAAGGCTGTTCCGGTAAGCATTTGCCTGCCCTTCCCTGCTCTGCTCATACTGAAAGATCTGCCAGACGCAGCGCCGCAATTTTGCATATCCGGCCGAAGCCTCTTCTGCTTTCGCCGAATCACACAGAAAGTATAACTGTTCTCCATGGAACAGGTCGGTTAACTGCCTGTAATCTATCCGGAGGCTTGCCAGCAGTACATCTCCTTTTCCCTGGTATTCGTGCCGCACATTGGAATTGATCAGCAGAAATTCGTTTGGACGCAGTACATGTTGCTCCGATTCATACCGCAGCTCTAATATGCCGTCCAGAAGATAGACGATCTCTACCGCCTGATGGAAATGCATGTTCTGTGATCTGATCGTTGAAAAATGGCAGGTCACAATTTCTCTGTGTTCCATAGTGTCCCTTCCTTCTATAATCGAATCGGGTTTTGTTGGTATTCCCAGCATTGCTGAAAAATGTGTGATTTTGGAATATCATATCTCATCCGGGTTGTTTTTGCTATATCAATTCTGACCTCTTGTGATCGGATGCGCGCGTCAAATCCCCTTTGTTCTGTTCCACGAAACGGCGGCTTTGATTGCTATTTCAAAACCGCTTCTTGTTTCCTTTTCGCTTTAGCTTATTTCAAAGTTGTCCCCAAAATTGCCCTGCAATAATCTATTTTTATCTTGTGTTTTTCCGGACAAGTATGCTAGAATAGGAAAAAGCATATTTTCTAAAAGTTCCATTATTTCGGAATCTCGGATTCCGTTATATCTCAGACATATCAATACAAGGGATTTCATCCCCTGTCCTTTCAGAAAATTCGTGCTTTTATCCAGATAAGCAGGAGGTTTTCTGAAAAGGGAGCAGAAAATCTCCTGAAAAAAACAGAATAAGGAGGTTTTCTATGACGCAGAAGAAAAAAGAAAACGATGCGACGTATTGGCATCCTGCGTTTTTTGCCGGAATCCAGATCGAACTGGCAGAGGACGCGGACAACCTGGTATTTGAAAATGAGCATCAGCTGGGCACAAAACCGATGGAAATTGATGTGCTGATCATCAAAAAAGAGACGGACAGGCCCGTGAAGAAAAATATCGGAAGGATTTTTAAAAAGTATAATATCATCGAATACAAAAGTCCGGATGATTCTCTCAGTGTGGATGATTTTTACAAAGTCTATGGATATACGTGCTTTTACAAGGCAGATGCCCGGTATGTAAACAGCATTCACGCAGACGAATTGACTATTACCTTCGTAGCGGAAAAATATCCCCGAAAGATGATCGAGCATTTGAAAAAAATCAAAAAATATCGGGTCGAAGAAGAAGAAAAGGGAATTTATTATGTATATGGGGATCTGATTCCCATCCAGATCCTGATCACCAGAAAGTTATCCGCAGAGGAAAATCTCTGGCTGAAAAGTCTTACTAATAAGCTGAAAGAGACTGATACAGCCGAGAAGCTGATCGAAAACTATATGGATCATAAAGAGAGCCGCCTGCATCGGTCGATGATAGAGACCATCATGCATGCGAATCAAAAATTATTTGAGGAGGTAAACGGTATGAGCGATATTATTATGAAAATTGTACAGGAGAAGTTTGATCGAAAGCTGAAGGAGGAATTAGACAAAGCTGTAGAGGAAGCTACAGAAAAAGCTATAGAGGAAGCTACAGAAAAAGCTATGGAAAAAGCTATGGAAAAAGCTACGGAAAAAGCTACGGAAAAAGCTGTAAAAGAAAAGCTAACCGAGCGAATTTCCCTGATCCAGAAAAAATGCGCCAGAAACAAATCGCTTTCCCGCATCGCCGATGATCTGGAGACGGATACAGAGGAAATACGTTCTCTCTATGAGGTCATTTCTAAAAATCCCGAAAAAACGGCAGAAGAAATCTATCAGATCGTTACCGGGAAAGTTCAGAAATAGTACAGAGTGTACAGTGCCCCGGATCTCCGATTGATCACAAAATACGCAAGGATTCTATTGTCATGAATAAAAAATCATCGTAAGACATCCAGATGAAACTCTTCAGCCAAGCGCTCTGGCGCAGCATTATTCACAAAGAACTTATTCGTCACTCTGGAATAGGGGCGTTCATAAAACAGGATATCCTCCTGTTTTTCTGACAAATAGTAGTTTTTATGAGCATTTTTGTATTCGTTATCCTCATATACTTCATCTTCCTCATTGCTGAAAACAAGACGCTCAAAAATATGCTCTGGTGTGTCCAACAGATCAATCGCCAGCACATCATTTATTTGATACTCCGAACAAAAAAATTTCTACCTGTCCTTCCCTATAACTAAAATCTTTGAATTTGATTTATTTCTGTTTTGTGGGTACAATAAAAATTACCATTCACCGTGAATTGTTACCAATGGAAATACTTTATGAAAAGAGGAAAACTTGATGGAATTTATCAGTATTTTTGACGTATTAGGGCCCAACATGGTAGGGCCTTCCAGTTCTCATACGGCAGGCGCCTGCTCCATCGCCCTTATGGCCAGGAAAATGCTGGGAGAGCCTGCCGCCCGGGCAGAATTTGTCCTGTATGGCTCTTTTGCCAGAACTTACAAGGGGCACGGCACGGATCGCGCGCTGCTGGCAGGCGTGATGGGGTGTTCTACCGATGATGTCCGGATCCCCCGCGCTTATGAGCTGGCAAAGGAGCAAAATCTCACCTGGCGCTTTTCCTGCAATGAAACAGAGACCGAAGTTCATCCCAATACGGTAGACATTGATCTGACAGGCATTACCGGAAAGACTGTTTCCATGCGGGGCGAGTCCGTAGGAGGCGGAAAAATCCGGATCGCGCGGATCAATGAGATTGACGTTGATTTTTCCGGCGAGTGCAATACCCTGATCGTAGTCCACAAGGATCGGATCGGTATGGCGGCCCATATCACAAGCTGTTTAAGCCAGGCGGAAATCAACATTGCTTTTATGAGGCTGTTCCGTGAGTCAAAGGGGGACAAGGCATACAGTATTGTGGAATTTGACGGAAAGCTTCCGGAGCACACAAAGGAAAAAATCCTGCTGGAGCAGGATGTAGAGCATGTCATGCTGATTCAGATAAGGGAGGGATAAAATGATGGATTTTAAAAATGCGGCAGAGCTGCTTTCGATTTGCGAAACGAACCGGATTCCTGTGTCTGAGGCCATGAAAAACCGCGAACGCCTTTTGACGGAGGTTACAGACCAGGAACTTACCAGTCGGATGAACCGGGTACTTGAGATCATGAAGCAGGCAGTCAACGAGCCTCTTGAGAATCCCCGTCCTTCTATGGGCGGGCTGATCGGCGGTGAAGCCAGGCTGGTGAACCGCCGGCGGAAGGAGGGAAATTCCCTCTGCGGCAGCCTGGTGTCCGGGGCCATTGCCTACGCCATGGCAGTGCTGGAAGTGAACAGCTCCATGGGGCTGATCGTAGCCGCGCCCACCGCAGGCTCCTCAGGTGTGGTGCCCGGCGTCCTGCTGTCATTAAAGGATGCGCACGGTTTCTCTGACGAAGAGCTCCTTCCCCCGCTGTACAATGCCAGCGCCATCGGCTATCTGGCCATGAGAAATGCTACCGTCGCCGGAGCGGTAGGAGGCTGCCAGGCCGAGGTGGGCGTGGCCTCTGCCATGGCTGCTTCCGCAGCGGTAGAACTCATGGGCGGCAGCCCACGGCAGTGTCTGGAAAGCGCATCCACCGCGCTGATGAATCTCCTGGGGCTGGTCTGTGATCCGGTAGGCGGCCTGGTGGAATACCCCTGCCAGAACCGGAATGCCATCGGCGCAGCCAATGCGCTGACCGCGGCAGAACTGGCATTGAGCGGAGTCAGACAGTTGATTCCTTTTGACGAAATGCTGGGCGCCATGTACAGCGCCGGCAGACGGCTTCCCCCTGAATACCGTGAAACCGCCCTGGGAGGCTGTGCGGCGGCTCCTTCTGCCTGTGCGGCAGCTGGGAAATGCCATTTGCATAGTTGAAATAGCTTTTATTTCCTTGATGCAGCGAGCCAAGCAGCCATGCTTGCATGGATATTTGGCAACTGCTGCGAGGGTCAGAGGCCCCGCAGCTTGCCGCGGGGTCTTTGACTGATCGAGCGGACATGCCTCCTATGGAGGATGTCCCTCAAAGAATCCGCCTATTAGATTTCTTATGGCAGGAGGCCGGATTCCGCTCTCAGCACTGTACTGGCCTGTGACCGTGCAGCAGGTAGCCGCACTTACTGTTCACGGTGCCTTGCGCCATGCTGCAAGGCATCCGGCCGGAAAATAGCGGTTGCATACATCCAGCCCGTCTACACTCCGTTCCGATCCGTCCTAAACAAGCGTCGCTGGCGCTTAGGACCGCCGTCAGGCGACTTTTCAATGGGCTGGATGCCGTTGCTGTGAACGCCCGGTCAGGGTGTAAACAGTAACGGTGTACGCGTTACATGTCACACCCCGACCAATCACCACGCTGATTGGTCGGGAGGATGCACATAAGAGCTGGTATTCAGGCCGTCCATTGCCGTAGGCAATTTAAAATGACGGCCTGAGTTACAGGGCACGCCTGGTCAAGGTGTGACCTGTAACACGGTGTACGCCGCGTGTTCAGCAATAATCTATTTTTATCTTGTGTTTCTCCGGACAAGTATGCTAGAATAGGAGAAAGCATATTTTCTAAAAGTTCCATTATTTCGGAATCTCGGATTCCGTTATATCTCAGACATATCAATACAAGGGAT
>QXWX01000208.1 GCA_009911175.1 Lachnospiraceae bacterium
ACCAAGAAAAAGCTGTTAAAAATGTAATGTTTTTATAGCTTAGAAAAATAAAATTAAATTTATGCGTCAGAGCTGTTTTTCATACACGGAATCTTGTAGATGTTCTATAAATGTGCTAAACTATAGCAAATCAGAATATAAGGAGAAATATATATGCGTATTTGGAAAATAGTATTTTCGGTTCTGACAGTTGTTTTTGGTTCTATTGGATTGATGAAATTACTGCCTTATGATATAACGTTACCTATTATGTTTGTGTTTATGGGATTAGTTATGTCATTAAATGCGAAAGAATGCTATGATAAAAAATCGAAAACAGATGCTGCTATTTTTGGCGGAGTAGCAATTTTTGTTTATGCAGTCACAGCATTTAATTTGGTTAGCCGATTGCTATAATTCAAATTTGCGAGGGAAAATATATGATTAGAATAAGACCATATAAAGCTTCGGATGTAGATACGATATTATCGTGGTGTCAAGATGAAAAAGCATTTTATCAATGGACAGCAGGTGTACTTGGTAATTACCCAATAACACAAAATGAATTTTGCTTTGTTGAATCTCTAATGCCGTTTACTGCATTTGATGAAACTGGAATTGTTGGTTTTTTTACACTAAGGAATCCTGATGAATCTTTGGATGAATTACGCTTTGGATTTGTTATTATAAATCCTCACAAGAGAGGAAAAGGCTATGGAAAAGCTATGCTCCAGTTAGGTCTAAAATTTGCATTTGAAATATATGGAGCAAAAAAAGTATCATTGGGTGTTTTTGAGAATAATCTTCCAGCTTATTACTGTTATAAGGCAGTCGGTTTTAGCGACGTAGTTCTTGATACAACAGAAAGATATTGTATTCTGGGTGAGGAATGGAAGTGCAAAGAATTGATTATGGAAAATAGATAGATTCCAGTTTATAGATTTGAACAAATCGGTATTTAAGGAGTTGTTGAAATGGAGATTAGATACATCACCAAAGATGATAATCCTCTTGAAATAAGCAAAATATATGAAAGTAGTTGGAAATACGCATATAAAAACATTATTCCTCAAAACTATCTTAATAGTATTCCAACGGGGCAATGGGCTAATAGTATCAATAAAATTGGTATGAATAACCTTGTTCTGATAGAACATGGGCGTCTTATAGGTACTGCAAGTTTCTGTAAATCAAGATGGGAAAAATACAGCGAATATGGAGAAATCGTTTCCATATATTTTTTGCCTGATTACATTGGAAAAGGATACGGTAGGTTATTGCTTAACAAGTGTATTAAAGAATTAAAACAATGCGGATTTAGTAAAGTGCTTTTATGGGTTTTGGAGGATAATCATAGAGCAAGAAAATTTTATGAAAAAAACGGATTTATTTATTCAGAAGTATTTCGGGATGATAATATCGGTGGGAAAGATATAAGAGAGGTATTGTATTTCCTTGTATAGATAAATTCAAATTTGTGAGGATGAATGTGATGCGTGAATTGATGTTGGTTAGGCCATCTAAACTATATGCAAAACAAGTCATGTCATATAAAGAAGAAATGTTACAATGTGGAGATAGTTTTGATGGTTGTGCAGGTCTTGAAGATGTCCAATCATTTGATGAGTGGATTGACTTTGAGAGAAGATTAAGAGAAAAATATAAAAGCGGATATGTTCCATCAGAAGTGTTTTTAGCGGTAAGGCGAAAAGACGATTTTGTTGTTGGTATGATTGATTTTCGACACCCATTATCGGATTTTCTCAAAAATTTTGGGGGTAATATTGGATATAGTGTTCGTCCGTCAGAAAGACGAAAAGGTTATGCGTCTGAAATGCTGGGATTAGTTTTACCTTTTTGCCGTGCGTTTGGAGAAAGCAAGGTTTTAGTAACCTGCGATAAGCGAAATGTAGCTTCGCAAAGGACGATTATTAAAAACGGTGGAGTGATGGAAAATGAAATTGTTGATACAGTGGGATTAAGTAAAAGTGGCATTATTCAAAGATTTTGGATTTCAATATAGTGTCTTTCTCAACCATTTCCAGTTTGACATACTGGGAAATCGCAATTTAAAGGAGAAAATTATGAATATAGAACAATTTTGGAAAGCCGTTCTTGCCCAAGATGAAAGAGAAATTAGAAAATACTTTCATGCAGAAGCCTATGTAAATTGGCATTGCACCAACGAGCATTTTACGGTGGATGAATATATTGTTGCGAATTGTGAGTACCCCGGAGAATGAGACGGACTCGTTGAAAGAGTAGAAATTGTGAATGATTTAATTATTACAGTTGTTCGTATCTATCCCAAAGATAGAAGCATTTCTTTTCATGTGACTTCGTTTATTCAAACAAAAAACGATAAAATTACAGCAATGGACGAATACTATGCCGATGATGGAATGGCACCACAATGGAGATTGGATAAACGCATTGGGACACCTATCAAATAAATCCCAGTTTATTCTGGAAGCCGGAGAATAGAGAACCGGCTTCTTTTTCATGTGCAGGCGGAAAGAAAACCCTTCCCCCGGAAAGAGGGAAGGGCATTTGCTATTATTCTGTTACCGCCGGTATCTCCCCGACAAAGTTATAAATGATTTTGATTTCCTGAAATTTCTCCCCGTCAACCTTTTTCACCTCCCCCACCAGAATCCGGCTGATAAGGCGGTTTAAGATACCCTCGTCCAGTTCTCGGACTGCGGCGTACTGCCGGATTTCCCGGATAAAGGTGCGGACATCGCTTTCCTGCTCGTTGGAGCGGCGCAGGGAAAGTGCCAGTTCCTTCAGCTGCTTCTGGTTTTCCTCCTGTTCCCGCTCCATTGCCGCCGTCAGCTTCACAAAACGCTGCTCTGACAGGATTCCCTTTGCCTTGTCGGTATACAGGTTCAGGAACATATCGTCAATTTCCCGGTTCCTTGCTTCCAGCCGTTCCCGTTCCTTCTCCATCTCCGAAGCGTCCGCCAGATACCGCCGCTCCATGCGGCTGCTGATCCGCTGGTAGAACGATTCCACGTCTTTTAACGCCATTGCCGCAAGTTCCTGAATATCCTTCAGCACAAGGTTGTACAAATCCCTTGCTTCCACTTTGTGGCTGGTGCAGGAGTTTTTCCCCAGCCGGTTATAGGTCTGGCAGATGTAATACGCCTTGTCTATCGGCTCCCGTTCCTCGCCGGTAAAGCGGTTCTTCCCGGTTCTGCCCACCTTCTCATAGCGTACCTGCATGGACTTCCCGCAGGTGGCGCAGTAGATAATGCCGTGGAACAGGTTATAGAACGGGCAGGCGTTCCCCTCCATGATAGGCGGGCGGCGGTCAATGAGTTCCTGCACCTTCTCCCAGTCCTCCGGGCTTATGATAGCTTCATGGCAGCCCTCAAGCACTTCCCAGTCCTCACGGGGAATGATGTCATAGGTATTGGAGCGGATTCCCTTCTGGTGCGTCCGGCAGACTAAATGCGCCCCCTTGTAAAACGGGTTCCGCAGGATATGGCTAATCCGTGCGCTCCCCCATGAGTAATAATTCACGTCACATTCCGTATTGCCCTTTACCCGTGTAATGGGGATTTTATCCTCCATAAGCTGTTTGGCAATCCGCATACATCCCCAGCCGTTCAAGGCAAGGTCATAGATTCTGCGGATAGTCGGCGCAGTGTCCGGGTCAAGGATAAGGTGCCCCCTTTCCTCCGGGTCACGCATCAGGCCAAGGGGCGGCTGCCCGCCGCCAAACTTCCCCTGGCGGGAGCGTGTCATGCGCCCGGCCAGCACTTTCTTTGAAATATCCCGGCTGTACATATCATTCAGGATATTTTTGAACGGCGTAATGTCCATTTCCTGCCTTGTCAGGCTGTCCACGCCATCCGTGACCGCTATATACCTTACATTGTGTTTCGGGAAAAAGATTTCGATATAACTGCCCGCTTCAATATAGTTCCT
>QXWX01000209.1 GCA_009911175.1 Lachnospiraceae bacterium
TAATTTTCAGCATCAATTCTTACACGAAATTCCGACACATTCAGACGATTCTTTATTTCATCTAACATAACGCTAATCGCTCTATATCCAATTCCTTTGTGTTTCCACTTATTCAAAATTTCTATCGCTATCTCCCATTGTTCATGCGCAGTATTCTTTATACCACAATATCCGGCATATTCATTATCCACGATTACCGAAAACATTAATGCTTTATACTCTATATGTTCATTCCATAACATATTACGATAGGCTTCT
>QXWX01000210.1 GCA_009911175.1 Lachnospiraceae bacterium
ACTTTCATCATTGACTTAACTATATTATTTTCCTTTTGCAATTCAATAAATTTATTCCAAATAATACTTTTTGTTGCTATTATTGTCAACAGAAAATGGTATAATTTAATTAATAATATTTTTATACTATTCAAAAAGAAAAATAATACATGTGGGGAATCTGGGAATTGTCATAAAAGAAAAATTATGATAGAATATCAGAGAGGAACAATCGTGTTGCAAGGTGGTAACCTCCCTAAACTTCACACCCGGTTTGCCGGAGTACATAAGAGGGGAGGTGGCGCAAATGACAGCTTTTGAAATCATTTCGATTTTCATAGGTATATTAGCTCTGCTGATTGCCTTTGGTAGTTTTGTTATAGCGTTGCTTGCCTTTCTCGATAAGAGGAACAAGCGAAAATAAATAAGCCTACCTTGTCACTTGGCCGGTGAAGGTAGGCTTATAACCTAGTCGGAGGTCAACCACTTTGTGGGCGGTTGTTTCCTCTTTTGTATCTATAATATAGCATAATCCCCGGATAAATTCAAGAATAAATTCCGTTATTGCAAACCGTTAGGAAAGTAATGGTTACATGTCACACCCCGACCAATCACCACGCTGATTGGTCGGGAGGATGCACATAAAAGCTGCTATTCAGGCCGCCCATTGCCGAAGGCAATTTAAAATGACGGCCTGAGTTACAGGGCACGCCTGGTCAAGGTGTGACCTGTAACAAGTAATGGTTACTGTTCACACCCTTTGGGTGCTCCAGTAACAGTATTCAGCCCATTTTAAGTCGCCTTCGGCGAGGGGCTGGATATTATGACAAATGTTACTTTATTGGCCGGACGCCGTGCAGCAGGGTGCACGACGCCGTGTGAACTGTAACGAAAAATGTTGCTGCAAAAATACCACTTAGGTTTCATACTTCCTTTTAAGATCACAGCAACTATGGTGGCCTTAATATCACCGCCATAGTTGCTATAACAAATACTTTATTTTCTAAGTATATCCAATCGTTTTTTCAAGCCCTTCAATTCCTCAGACGATTTATATAATACTAAATCACCTGTACTGAAACGCTGATATTTCCATAACTCACATCAGTAATTAACTTGCAGCCATTATTTGTGCCATGCATATAGGAGAAATATCCCAAGCCATACACTTCTGCTGGCAGAGAAGCTGTTTGTGTTTGGCGGATATAACCTGTTGAGCCTGCAACAAAAGTCCAATTAGGGTCATAACTCACCATAGGCTGTGTTGGATTAGAAAGATTATGGAATTGACTAAAATTTCCTGATGAATAAATAGTATAAGTGTAATAAAAACCGATAAGGCCGTACTTATAATATGAACGGTATTTTGATCCATATACTTCTGCCCCGGGATTCCTGTCCACTTTACTGTCCAATTTTTCATATCCGGCCACACCATATATTCCATTGTCATAAATATTTAAAGTGCAAATTCCTCCATTATATTCTGCATCATATGACTCTACTGGTTGAGAAAGTATTTCACTAAGTGCCTTTTCATCTGCAGAATATGCCGACATACATTCACTCTCATAATCCGCTACGAAACCATCTTCTCTTAATGGAATATCAGGGAATAAGTTTTGTATTTCTTCAAATGATATTACATTCGTATCTTCTATATCACTTTTAGAAATATCTGCTGCATAAGCGTTAAAGCTAAAACTAAATAATATTACAAACATCATCAAAACACATATTCTTTTTTCATACTTATGATAATTCCTTTCTTCAATATTTTATAAATATTCAAAGTATTTTTGTATTTTATTCATAACCTTTTAGTCTTCCGGGATATTTATTTCTATTTTAGTATTAAAATTTTTAATATCCATTATAGACTCATATGATTCCTGTATTTCCTTATTATCATTGATTTCCTTTTCTGCTTCTTCCTGATCCATCCCTGAAAATATAAGATTTGTAATCTCAGCAGCTTTGGCTGAATCCGTACCGTCAATTCTTATCTGAACGACTTCTTTTTCCAAAAAATCAATGTAATACTCAATGACTGCCATATAAGGAACAGTAATCTCTGTAAAACCATTCCGCTGTTCTTCTGGTAATTGCGAGTAGTCTGTGGTCAGTTTATCCTCATATTGCGCACGATACACATGTACTTTCCTGCCCGAAACCAATTCTTCTCTATCAAAAGC
This sequence comes from Lachnospiraceae bacterium, assembly GCA_009911175.1. The sequence continues at coordinate 2,175 of QXWX01000210.1, forward strand.
AAACGTCAAATCCTCCTTTAAATACACATCACTTCCTTTTACATCAGACTGCACAGTCATCCAATTGTCCGGTATGTCTGTTATAGACATTTTTATTTTGTGCACCACATTTCCATCCCGCATATACCAATATTGCTCAGAAATCCCCTGGGTGTCCGAAGCGTCCTTGGTTTGCTCATACTGCTGATACGGATTAGATATCAATTTTCCTTCCACTTCTTCATCAACTATTTTGGGATTTTCACCGATTTTATGATAGCTGATTCGTGTGTACTCGTAATCCCCATGACTAAACGCATCAATGATTTCCTCTGCATTATAATCGGATGGCTCACTTTTTCCGCAGGATACAGATAGTAAAGCAATGACTGGTATAGCAAATAATTTATTCTGCCATTTTCGCATACTTACCTCCTTCCCTTTATTTCTATACTTCCTGTTTTCAAAAACATATCTGGTATTTACAAAGATTGTACCAAGATTCTTTTCACTTACGTGTGTTTGACTGCAATTGTGCACTCCGCAGACCGCATTTATTTTTTTATAGCCCCAAAATCTCCGGCAATTCACCATAAATCTCCCTCAGCAACTCATACCCGATCCCTGCCGCCCCGTTCATAAATCCCGGCGTATGATATTCCTGAGCAGGAAGATCCGGTTCTTCCTTCTCCAGACCCGCGATTTTCTCATAAACCGCAGCTTCCGTCCCATCCATAATACCGCGTCCTGCATATTCCCACAGTTTCTCTAATATCCGATAATTCCCCAATGTCCCATGGCAGATACATGTTCTGTTAATGGTATTTTTGTAAGAAAATTATACCTATTATGATTGCAAAGCAGGTCAAGGCAAAAGATATCTTATACTTTTTCAGTTCTTTTCCTCCGATAAGAACAGCTTCCATTTCATGATGTCTCCTTTCTGCCTTCTTTCGGGACGATATTTCAAAATCAATTTTTTCTCCGGCTTATATGAGCAGAGTGAAGTAAACGAATGGTTACGAATGTTCCAATGATAAAATGTTCTGCGCCAATTACAGATATAAGGAATTTATATTTATTTTAACATGGCTTTGATTTTATACAATAAGGAATGAGCGTTTTTCCTTATGAACGATGGAGAAATTGTTGCTGCTAAATACCGCTTAGGTTCCATATTTCCTTGTTTTCCTTCATTTGTATCAGGAATCCCCAGCACCGAGAGCTCAAATAACATGATATAAGTATTAGTAAACCAATGTTAACAACTTAGTATGTGCTTGGAATAAATGCCATCGAAACGTGTGAAAGAATGAGTGGTTGGAACAT
>QXWX01000211.1 GCA_009911175.1 Lachnospiraceae bacterium
GAAACGCTCGTCCGATATGCGCCCGGTCACGCTGTCCTCATACAGCCGCTTGAAGATAGCGGAGAGTTCCGCAATCCGTTTTTCTGCCGCTTCCAGCTCTTTCTTCTTGGCGGCGTTCCGGCGTTTGCTCCCGTCCTCGGTCTGCTCGGTCAAGAGCTTCATAAACCGGGCTTCGTGCTTGGCGGCATAGCTGGTGACTTTCCGCAAATTCTCCGTCACTCCCTCGGTCAAAAGGTCGGTGCGGATAAAGTGCGCCGTACAGTCTGCCGTGCGCTTCTTGTAGCTGCCGCATATGTAGCAGTCCTGCCGCCGCTTGTCTGTCTGATACCTCTGCTGGTACATGACGCTGCCGCAATCGGCACAAAAGAGTATGCCGGAGAACAAGCCCACTTCGTCATAGCGGTTGGGGCGTTTGCGCTGCTTGCGTAGCTCCTGCACACGTTCCCATGTGTCACGGTCTATGATAGGCTCGTGGTGGTTCTCAAAGATTGCCTGTTTTTCTTCGGGGTTCTCCTTGCTCTGCTTTACCTTGTAGGACACTTTCTCGGTCTTGAAGTTCACAAGGCAGCCCGTGTACTCCCGGTTTTCAAGGATATGCGCCACGGTGTTTGTCGCCCATTTGCACTCATAGCCGGGGTGGTAGCGGCGTGTGCTTCCTGTCCGGCGGTATTCCAGCGTTCCCGGCGTGGGTGTCTGCTGCTCCGTAAGCATACGGGCTATCTTGGTCGGACCGTTCCCGGCAAGGCAAAGGCTGTATATCTGCTTCACCACGGGGGCGGCTTCCCCGTCAATGATGAAATTTTCGTCCTCGTCCATGAGGTAGCCGTACACGGGCTTGCTTGTGACGGGCTTCCCGCTCATGCCTTTTGACCGCTTCACGGCTCTGATTTTCTTGCTCGTATCTCTCACCAGCCATTCGTTAAAAATATTACGCAAGGGGGCAAAATCGTTGTCGCCCTGTGCGCTGTCAACGCCGTCATTGATTGCAATGAAACGGACGTTTTTCTGTGGGAAAATCATTTCTGTATACATTCCCACTTGAAGATAGTTTCGCCCTAACCTTGACATATCCTTGACTATGACTGTACCTACAAGCCCCGCTTCAATGTCGGCAAGCATGGACTGGAAGCCGGGTCTTTGGAAATTTGCCCCGGAATAACCGTCGTCCGTGTACCATTTCAGATTCCCGAAGCCGTTCTGTTTTGCGTAGTTTTCAAGGATTTGCTTCTGGTTGGAAATGGAATTGCTCTCGCCTTGCAGCTCGTCCTCATGGGATAATCTCGGATAAAGGGCGGTAATGAGTGTTTGGGTGGTCTGTCTTGACATAATATCCTCCGTTTCCGACAGCCAGCCCACTATTCCGTAGGTCTATTATACCATAGGTTGGGGCTGGCTGTATAGTCCTTTTTGCTACTTTATGGCACATAATGTCGATTATTTTTCAACAGGGAATGTCACTTTATATGGCGTGGGCGGCTCGTTCCCCGGCTGCGCTTTCGGCTTCCAGCACTTTCATCATCTTGTCGGCGGCGGTGGCGGTAGTGTCCTGTTTGAAATAGCCGGAAACCACAAGGACGGTGTTCCCTCTGCGTACCTCGGTCACACAATCCGGGCGGCGGTCTTTCTTTTTGGTGTCGGTCATAGGCAAATCTCCTTTCCATTCAGCAGCATTTTAAGCTGTTCCATTTTCTCCCTTGCTTTCGCTTTCCTGAAATTCTTCCCGGTAATGCAGACAGGGCTGCACATTTCAATAAGGCGGTCATAAATGCGGGCGTGGGCGGTGTCCTCCGGGTTCTGCAATTCCTCCAGCGTCAAATTCGTGGTGACTATCAGCGGCTTTTGGCTGCGGTATCGGCTGTCTATCACGTTGTAAACCTGTTCAAGCCCGTATTCCGTGCCACGCTCCATGCCAAAATCATCAAGGATAAGCAGAGGGAAGCTGCAAAGGCGGGCTATGTATTCGTTCCTGTCCTTGTAGCTGGCGGCAAGGTCATTGAGGATAAGAGCAAAGTTCGTCATGCACACGGAAACCTCTTTCTCCATGAGGGCGTTGGCGATACACCCGGCAAGGTAGCTCTTGCCCGTGCCGACTTCTCCCCACAAAATCATTCCATGATTCCCGTCCTTTATCTGCTCCCATTGTTCCACATAGCGGCGGGCTTTCTCCATTTGGGGGCATTTGCCGTTGTCGTTCTCAAAAGTCCATTCCCTCATAGCCGGGTCTGTGAAGCCCTTTCTTTTCAGCCGTTCCACTTCCTCCCGGTGCTTGTGTTCCCGGTCTGCGGCTTCCAGCGTTTCCCGTCGTTTCCGCTGGCAGTCACATTCTTTTGGGTGTCGGTCACGTCCGAAAATGGTCTTGCCCTCCGGGAAGTAGGCTTCTTTGGGTTTATGGCAGCTCCCGCAATATAAAAGCCCGTCCTCCCCGGTGTAGTCCTCCGGCTCTGCTTCCTGTGCCGTGGCAAGCCGGAAAATAGCGTTATCATAATCACTCATAAAATCATTCCTCCTTGTCCATGGTCTTTTACGCCCTGTTTACGGGGCGTTGTGTCTATGCGTTCAAAGGCTCTCGCCCTCCTTGTAGGTATAATCGGGGATTCCTTTCTTCCCCGTACCTTTCCTGTCACGCCCCGCCCACATACGGACAGCGGCGGCATGGTTGGCGTACTCTTTCCCGATAGCAGCCATGTACTCGCTCATTTCCTCAATGAACCGTTCCAGCCTGTCCGGGTATTCCTCTTTCAGTTCCGCATATTCGCTTTCAGAGAGGAAAATATTTTTATATCTGCCAAACGGTGCGGGCTGCTCCCCACTCACTCCCTTTAGTTGGTTCTCTTTTAGTTTGTTTATAGTAAGTTGGTTAGGGGTCGGTTTTCCGTCCAACGCAATGGTCGGTTTTCCGCCCTTATGAGGGTCGCTTTTCCGGCTATCAGAGGGTCGGTTTTCCGGCTGTATGGGGGTCATATGGTCGGAAAACTGTACCACTGGCATTTGCGGTATTTTCACATAAAGGCGGTTCGGTGCGGAGAAGCCCCGGCGTTCCCTCACCAGAAGCCCGGCAGCGTCCAGCTCGTTCAGTGCGCTTTTTATGGCGGTGCTGCCTTTATCCAGTGTTTCCGTTATCTCCGAAACGGGGTAGACAATGTACGTCCTGCCCTCGCTGTCCTGCCAGCCGTTCTTCTGTGAGAGGGTGGAACGGTCAAGAAGCACCGCATAGAGCAGCCTTGCAGTATATGACAAGTCCATTTTCAGCAGAAAATAGGGATAGGGCAGAAAACGGGGCATTATGGTGTCGGATGTGATGTATTCGGTTATGGTTCTCACCTCCTGTCTGTGGCTTCTGTTACGCAATGAAAGCGGCTTTTTCGGGGGTAAAGGATATAAATATCGTCTACCCTTTGAAGGCAGTCAAAAAAGCCTTGATTTACGGGGGTTTGGAATATCCTAAAGCGTGACATTTATCCCTCTGTTTCCGCTTGCGCTGTGTAGCCTTGATTCTTTTCATGCGTCCGGCGCAATCCGGGCAGTATTTCCCCCGGTTGGATTTGGGGAGAAAATACCCGCCGCACTCGGTACAGCGTTTCCTGTCTGCCCGGTGGAGTAGGGCGGCTTCCAGTTTCCC
>QXWX01000212.1 GCA_009911175.1 Lachnospiraceae bacterium
ATCTTGCCTTCGATTCCGCAGATCGGACATTCTACGGTCGTCGTTCCGTTGACTGTCAGCAGGTTCTGGTGGCAAACTGGACAGGTGCCGTTACCTTTCGGCCCGTAGAATTCCACATCCTTCGGATCCATTTCCAGGGCTGCCGCAGTCCGTTTTCCGATCTCATGCATATGTCCGATCAGCTCTTCGTCCAGATAGGGATTGCCGATCGTTCCCATGCTGTTGGCATTGTAATTCGCGATCACCTGCATCATCACTGGGAAGCCGAAGAGATGCAGTGTCGCGGTTCCCATGGAGGTCCAGTTTTCCGTGCTGGCGCCGCCTACGGATATGTAGGATACGGTACGGCGTTTGAAGCGTTCCTGCGGAAACGCGTCCGGGTCGCCGGGCATCTCGCCGCTTCTTCTCTTGTCCAGTACCCAGTTGATGGCGGACACGTCATGACGGCAGGAGAAGCGGTCCACCAGGTTCTTGAACTGGCCTACCGGCTGCAGTACGTATACCGGAGCCGCTACAATGACCGCGTCCGCCTTCCGGATCTCTTCCTCTACCATCTGGAAGTCATCCTTGATCACACAGTTGTTGTCCTTTCCTCTTTCCAGTGCCATGGAGCAGGCGCCGCAGCCAATACACCGGTCAATGGTCAGCCTCTGGGTATTGATAAACTTGATCTCCGCGTCCGGATACGCTTCCTTCGCCCCGAACAATGCTTCCTTTGTCAGAATGTCGCTGTTCGCATTTTTCTTGCCAAATGATAAACCTAAAACTCTCATATGATTTTCCATCCTTTCAGTTCCTTCGTTCTGATATCATTATAATTTGTCACCAATTTTCACAGAAAATTGATGGCCTGCTTGCGCATCAGCACAATACCTATTATACAAGAATGCCGAACTTTTGACTTTCCAAATTCTGCTTTTTTTGCTGGAGTAAAAATGACCTTCCCGCAAAAAATCTGAATTTAATCTAAGGGAAGGTCATTTTCGCATGTTCTATTTTGACCTTTGCAACCAGAAAAATAGACATGGAACGCACTTGGGTATCCTGTCTGAAATAGACTTTTTACTCTTTTTTTCTGACAGCAAGTATCCTGGCAGCAATATTCACTGCCCCCAGTATTATAGATACATAAATGGATTTTTAATTGATTTCCCCAACAAACTTGTAGAAAATCCTGATATTTTGGACTTTCTACAAGTTGATGGTCTGAGGTTCTGATACCTCAATCTTTTCGATCAGGCGATTGACAATCTCTGTAGTCAGCTCCTTAATCTCGGCACACTCTGCCATTTCATCGGCAAGGCATTCCGCTTTACCTGCGCTGTCCTCCAGATTTTCAGCCATCGCTTTTAGCTTTTCGATTTGCTCTGTATAGTCTTTCTTTTCCTGCTCAAAGTGGGCAGACAGTAGCCGGAATTGCTGCTCCGATATCATTTGCTTTGACCAGTCCCCATACAGCTTGATGAATTGTTTATCAGACTCTTTTAACTTTTTCTCTAAGACAGCCACTTTCTTGTCAATATTTGCCTTGCTGTTTGCAGATGACATGTTCATCTGGCCAAGCATTTTCCGCATAAATTTCTCTCGATCCTTTATGAACTTCCCTGCATGGAATTGGATATCGGAAAGTACCAGTTCTTCCAAATCCCCGGCGCTGATACAGTGCTTGCTGCAGAACTTCGCCCCTCTTACACGGTAAATTCGGCATAAATAATACGTCTTTTCTAGCAAAGGCCTGTCCGGGTTCCGGTCATCCGTATGGATCGTCAGATTACTGCCACAGTCAGCGCATTTTAAAATCCCCCGGAACTTATTGTCATAACCAGAAGTGCATGGCTCCACTTTCGTATGCCTGTCAAGGATTTCCTGCACGGTATTCCATGTATGCTCGTCTACAATGGCTTCATGGTCGCCTAAACCGGCTGACCGGTGTGTTTGCCGAGGACAGGACGGCCTTTATCACTAGTACAGCATTGCGTATATAATGGTGAATAATGTGCCTGATATTTTTGTCAGGACAAGGCGGAGGAAAGAGGCGACGCGGTGGCATCGTTGATTGACGACAACGCAGTGCTGGCAGAAATAGTAGGTGCAGTATTCACCGTTAATTACGCAATGCTGTACTAGCCTGGACGATTACAGCCTGCTTGTCATTGACGATTTAGGGGTGGAAATGAATACCGAGTATGCCATGGAGCAGATGTTTACCGTCATTGACAGCCGGTATCGGAGTAAGAAGCCGCTGATTGTCACGACAAACCTGAAACTGGAAGAAATCAAGAACCCGCCAGACCTTGCTCACGCAAGGATTTATGACCGCATACTGGAACGGTGTGCGCCAGTTCTCTTTTCCGGTAAAAATTTCCGGGAGGAAGGAGCCAGGGCGACCAAAGTGGCGGCGAAGGAGATTGTGAGTAAGGGATAGCATAAACTGATTGCATGAAAAGGAGAATTTATGAGCAGCGAGAAAATCACAGAGGACACTGCCACCACAACACTGGCTAAAGACGCTCCCGCACTGGTGAAGAAGATTGGCCGGACTACCTACATTGTGCGGGTTCATTTCAGCAAGACGAGTAAGGAAACCATAAGCGACAAAATCAAGCGTATGCTGAAAAATGAGATACAGCAGATGTAAAGAGATTACAATTTATGAGCCGGAAATATTCTATTGATTTCCGGCTCATTTTATAATGTGCAAAGTTATGTAACAGATTTAAACCATTCTTCTGTCTTTTTATAATAATCAATAATATCGCTAATGCCATCTCTATTTATTTCTTCATACCAGTGTTCATGTCCGTTGGAAAAATCAAAAAAGCTAATTGCATTATCATAATATTCAGAAAAGTCAGGATTAGTATTCATTTTTTTATACAGTCAGCAAATGAAAAATCTTTATAATCTGGTGAGATTCTCCAATACCTTGGCCAATCCAAAACCATCGGACTAATAAATTTTGATTTAGGGTCATCGGTTTTGATAAAATCCCAAAACGGAATAAAGTAGTCATTATATACTGGGTGATGGTTATTGAAACTTTTACTGAAAGAAATTCCTAACGCTTTACGTGCAGGCTCACCTCTTGCAGCCTCTACTAAGGGAGCGCCAAAATATATTGATTTGTTGGAATCCATCAACGCGAAGCCAGAAGAAACGCAACCACACAAAGGAATCCCCGCAATAATTGACTGGCAAAAAAAGTCCATACAAGTCTGTAAGAACGATAAATAGATTTGATGTTCTTGATAAAAAATGGGACAATAGGGAGTATCTTTTTCTCCCAACAATAAAGGGTAAGGCTCATATTTGGAAGTTGCCAGCCAATAAGCCTCTCTGCGGCAAAGGTAATGAACATAAATTATAAATGTATCACTAAAATGGCAAACATTAACGTGTCCATTTGCATTGGCAATATATTGTCCCTCTTTCCAGTCATCACTCATTCGTATAGGAACAGCCTTGCTAATATCAGGCGTATAAACTATATCAAGCAATTTGTTATATAACCTAAAACTCGGATAATACGGACTCAAATAAAAGTGCTTATAAAAGGTTAAAATATCGAGTTTTTAGAT
>QXWX01000213.1 GCA_009911175.1 Lachnospiraceae bacterium
CCATTATGACAAGCAAGTAATTATGACACGAAAGTGATAAAACTGTAGCAGTAATGCGGGTTATTTACGATTATCCTTTACATAATTCTGATTGCAATTCAAAAACAAAAGTATTTTAACCCTTTAGATTAAGATGAAAAAAAATATATTTACAGACTCGTATTTTTTTCTCTTTTTCGGTATCCTTTTCATAAAAAGGAGGGAACAAAAATGCCAGGAAAAGTGCTTGTTTTTGAATTATGCTCGGAATTAGAGCAGGAACTCATAAGGCAACAACTATCTGAAGATACTCTTAAGCGGTATCGAAAAGTACTTAATGAATTTTCTGTGTTTGGAGGTGAAAAAATATATCATCAGTCATTAGGAACTAAGTTTCTTATTGAAAAATTTAAAGCTGATGGCGGAATCTCCATAACAGATGAACATTCAAGAAGTGAAACTTACTACTTTAAATGTATCCGTATTCTGGCTGAGTATTATAACTTTGGAATCATTCATACCGGAACTGATTTTCACGGTGAGCTCATTTGGCCTGAAGGATTTCGTTCGTGTACGGAGAGGTATTTTGAGGGTCTTGTGAATGACGGGCTGTCATATGGATATATTAATAGCTCAAAAAAAGTCATTAAAGACCTGATTCTGTATCTGGATGAAAAGAATATATCCGATCCTGTATTGATTACCGCCCAGCATAATGACGCATTCATTAAAAGCTATTACAAACTCAGCCCCAAAGGAATCGCAACAAAACTCTGCGTACTTCGGAGGTATTATAGATTCTTATATCTAAATCAGTACATCAGGGTTCCTTTGGCGGAAAAACTGCCACAGGCAAACATCAATGGAAGGATGAAATTTCCAACCGTCTGGGATCAGGAAACAATCGAAAAGATTAAGGCGGGCGCGGAAAGAGTAAGTCCGGCTGGGAAACGTTCTTACGCGATGATAGTCCTTGCCGCTGAATCAGGGTTGCGTATAGGTGATATCCGTAATCTGAAACTCACAGATATTGACTGGGTTCAAAAGAAAATATCAATCATCCAGGGCAAAACGAAAAAGGCTCTGGTTCTTCCATTAACAGAAGAAGCCGGCTGGGCGCTGATTGATTACATAAAAAATGGACGTCCTGTTACTGACAGCCCGAATGTATTTGTGAAACACCGTCCGCCATATGATGCGTTTCCGGTGAACAGCACATTAAACTATATCTTGTCGTCTGTATTGAATAAATCCGATATCCCGCCTGAAAAGAAAGAAAACATTGGATGGCATACATTCAGACGTTCTCTTGCAACGATGCTTCTGCAAAGTGATGTGGATATGCCGACCATATCTGAAATACTGGGCCACAGCGATCCTGATATAGCAGGAAGGTATTACATTCAACTGGATATACAGTCCCTCAAAAAATGTATGCTGGATCTGGAGGTAATGGATTATGTCAGGGAATAAGATATACCAGGGAAGGTTTGCGGAGTTATTGCGGGCATTTATCGAAGAAAAGCGCTCTCTTGGATGCCGGTATAAGGAAGAGGAAAGACTTTCATTTATTTTTGACCAGCTCAGCCTTAACTACGACTGTTCTGACGGACTGACTGCCGAACTGGCAGACGCGTTTACCGGATACCAGCCGAACTGGCAGGCGACAACACAGAAAAGGCGTATCAGTTTTATACAAAATTTTGGTGCGTATCTGCTGAGACATGATATCCAGGCCTTTAGAGCCGGATATGCCGTTATGAGAAATATGCAGCCGGAGTTTAAGCCTTATATTTTTTCGCATACGGAAATGGATCAGTTCTTTGCCATGGCCGATAACATCCGGCCCAACTGCCGCAACTCGCATATTTTCTATCCGGTTCTCTTCAGAATGCTTTATGGAACGGGCATAAGGATTTCGGAAGCGCTTTCTTTAACCATGGATGATGTAGACCTGAAAGAACAGGTTCTGCGCGTTATAAATCCAAAAAATCATAAAGATAGAATTCTTCCAATCAGCGATTCTGTTACGGAATACTGTAGATGGTACCAGGGAAAAATACATCCGTTCTATCATAAAGATGATCTGTTTTTTAAAAGTAATCGTGGGACAGGATGTTATTATAGGAACAATATACAGGTTTTCTTTAGCCGGATGATAGCAAATGCCAACATTCCCACACGTGGTTTTAAGGGTGGCGGACCGCATCTTCATTGCCTCAGGCATACTTTTTGTGTACATAGTCTTGAAAAAATGATAAGGGAAGGGATCCCGCATGGTGTCGCGCTGCAGCTGCTGTGTTCCTATATGGGGCATCAGTCTTTATCTGCAACAGGAAGATATCTGCAGTTAACAGCAGAAGCATTTCCTGATCTTATGGAAAAGATCGAGGAGGCTACAAAAGATATTTTTCCAATACCAGCCCCATTGGAGAAAGTGAGGATGCCATATGAAGAAGAATGATTTTGCGCAGTATGTATCATCTTTTTTGACAGGCTATCTTGCCGGAACTAGAAATCTCAGTGCCAATACCATCGTATCGTACAGGGATGCGTTTGTTATTCTTATTACATTTATGAATGAAAAATATTCTATCAGGCCTGAAAAACTGGGAATACAGGATTTTTCACCGGAGAGGATCAAAGAGTTCATGGACTATCTGGAAACAGAGCATGGAAATAGCATTGCGACCCAAAACCAGCGGCTTGTCGCAATCCATTCCTTTTTTCGGTATATAAGTACACAAGATCCGGAATATCTATTTGTTTCGCAGCAGATTTTGGCCATACCAGAAAAGAAGAAGGAACAGAAGCCCGTGAAACATTTTGAAACAGACCAGGTCAGAGAATTATTGGCATCACCAGATACACATACAAGTCATGGCAGGAGGGACCAGGCTTTGTTATGCCTGCTGTATGATAGCGGGTGCAGGGTCCAGGAACTGGCGGATATCAAAGTCTGTGATATCCGGCTGACTGCACCCGCACAGGTTACGGTAACGGGGAAAGGAAGAAAGACACGCACAATACCGCTGACTGATGAGACAAAAGAGATTTTGACTTTCTACATAAAAGAAAATCTACTCATGCATCCATCAAAGCAGGATACTCCCTTGTTTTATAACTGCCATGGGAATAAACTGACACGGCAGGGAATCACTTACATATTGAAAAAATATACGGAACCGTTGGGGCTTGAAGGTGCCACGCCCCATATTCTCCGCCATAGTAAGGCAATGCATATGACAGAGGCTGACATCAATCCAATCTATATCAGAGATTTTCTGGGTCATACAGATCTGAAGGTGACACAGATTTATTCAAAAACAAGTGTGGAAATGAAGCGGAGGGCACTTGAAAAACTAAAAGGATCCAATGTTATTCCCAGAAAGCCGCAAAAAGATTGGACAAACGATAAAAATCTCATGGATTGGTTAAACAGTCTTGGGCGTTAATTATGTAAAGAGAACAAAGCTGGATATAGCTGAAATAGAAGGGTTGATTCAATTTCTTCCCATAATAATCAGCTTGTCATAATGGAT
>QXWX01000214.1 GCA_009911175.1 Lachnospiraceae bacterium
TGTTGTTTTTCAGATTAAAAGAGCATTCGATTTGCAGATTATTTTTTTCTAAAAGGAGCTCCGTATAGACTTTTCATCACATTATTTGAACATGGTTCTGCACATTATCCGAAACTGAAAATACCCCTATGCAAATTAATTGCGCAGGGGTATCTCTTCCCAGAGAGGTCAGAATGGAAGCTCATCTTCTTCTGTCAGTGGTTCAGGATATTTATATTGCAGGTACGCATACAGCAAGCCTCTCTCTTTCAAGAAATCTACCAGGGTGAGGATCTCGCAGCCCAGAAAGGTCTGCGCCTCCCGGAGAAATTCTTTTGTCTCATCAAAGGAGCCGTGGTCAGAGCGTCTGTCCGTATAAAAATCGAACAGCTCCCTGCCCGAAGGCCCCTGTACGTCCAGAGGTTCTATGACGGTGGTCCACTGTGCCGCCCGGTGCCATTCAATGAAGTCAAAGAGTGTACCGTCTTCATGGACCACCCGCTCGGGATTTTCATAGGGACTGTTCCCGGCCTCCACCCAGGAACGCAGTTCCCCAAGTTCCAGCCAGTCAAGGGTTCCGGCGTAAATATCCTCTACAGCCTGAAGTTCTCGCTGCAGGGACTTCCTTTTTTTGCTGTCCATAACACGCACCCCCTATCCCAGTTCACAATCGTTTATGGCCTGCATGACCGTATCGGCATCTACCAGATTCCGTTTCCTTGCCTGCGCGCACAGCAGGCTCTGGCTACAGAGGCGGTTCATCACACGGGGCGTGCCGTCCGAAGCGTTCAGGAGGGCCTCAGTGGCAGCCTCGTCAAAGACGGCGTGGCTGCATCCCGCCCCTTGGAGTTTTGCCTGGATGAAGGCCCGCCCCTCTTCTTTGGTCATGCCCTCCATATGGAAGTTCATCACCAGCCTCTGGCGCAGGGGCTCGTGGACGGACAGACGCAGGGTGTTGTTCAACTGGCCCAGGCCGCACAAAAGGACCACGGCCCGGTCCCTGGAGTCCATCTCAAAATTGAACAGGAGCTTTAAGTCGTTCAGGATGGCGTTGCCCACATAGTTCGCCTCATCAATGATGATGACGGGAGTCTTTTTCTTTTCCAGGCACAGGCGGCTGACCTCATCCTGTATGGCGCGGAAGTTGTCGGGCTTGCGGAAGGAAGGCTGCCCGCCCAGGGCCTCTACGAGGCTGCGGTAGAAATCCGACACCGTGAGTGTGGAGAGGCAGGAATAGGCCACCTTGTAAAGGGAAGGGTTAAGGGATGCGGCCCAGTTCCTGACGGCGGTAGTCTTGCCTCGCCCTGGACCGCCCGTAAGCAGGCCGAAGCCCCTTGTCTTAGCCAGGTAGGAAAGGCGGAAGAGGGCTTCCCGGTACTGGGCTGTCTCCACCAGGATTTCTTTCGAATTCTTCAGGAACGGGTTGAATTCCAGCCCGAAACGTGAAACATCCATCATCCCTCACCCCCTTCGGAAAGGAGGAGTTTCTCCCGCTTTACGCAGGCGTTCTCCCGCTTGTTTAAGAGCCTTACCGGGGCCAGCGTGCCGTCCGCCTCTGCCACATAGACCTCTTCCATGTCCGGCGAGCAGCGCAGCCTGATCCTCTGCCTGGCAAAGCGCATATCGACTTCATACTCCACGTTCCCGATCGTGACCACGCTGTCGGCGGAGACCCTGCGTTCCAGCTCCAGGAGGAAATCCGTCTTAAGCTTTTCTTCCGGAAGGCGGCGTACCTTGTCCTGCTCGGAAAAGAAACGTTCCTGCGGGGATTTCTCCTTAAGGGAGGAATGGACGGAAAGGTTGTAGTCCCGGACATAGGAGCACAGGCTCCCGGAAAGGGCCTCCAGGGAAGAGAAATCCCGCATGTCCAGGGAGGCCATCCACTGGTCCTTCATGGTGCGGAACCACCGCTCCACTTTGGCCTTGGCTGTCGGGGTATAGGGTTTACAGTAATGAATTGTGGTACCGATACGGGCAGCCAGCAGCTCCATCTGTTTGTTCTTATAGGCGCTTCCGTTATCGAAATTGAATACCCTTGGCACGCCGTACTTTGCCACGGCGCTTTTCATCACTGACATGAGGTTCACGAAGGTGTCTTCGAAGAACACGCCTGCCCCGGTGACAAGGCGGCTGGCGTCATCGATCAGGGCGATCACGTACACCCGGCGCTTCCTGCCGTCCGCTGTCTTAAGGTATGGCCCAACGCTGGAATCCCCGCACCAGACCTCGTTGATATGGGGACGTTCATAGCGCCGCATGTCTTGGGCAGGCACGTTCCCCGCTTCCAGGGCAAGCCGGTTCACATACCGGTTCACGGTGGACTCGGAGACTTCGCCGCCTTTGATACTGCCGTCCGCTTTTAACTGCCGGAAGATGGCAGCTGCGCCCATGCGGGGATAGTGTCTTTTCAAGTATGCGATTTTTTCTTTCAGGTCATCGTCGAGCTTCCTTGGCTTGCCGCAGTCGTTCCTCCCGGCAGGCAGGAGGGCATCAAATCCTCCTTTCTGATAGCTGAAATACCATTTGTACAGGGTCTTGGGCGCATAGTTCCTGATCTCCCCGTCTGGATGCAGCACCCCTTTCTGTGATGTTTTCTCCAGATAGTCCACCATGTTCCTGTACCCTTCCGGTAGGCCGGGGATCAGCGGCGCGATGGCCGAATAACGCATCAGCGCGATGGCGTGTCTGTATTCTTGTTCCATTGATCTGAAACCTCCTTATGTTTTTAGGCCATCATAAGGGAATTGGGCATGGAAGTCACCCAAAGTTATGTAGGCGGCGCAAAAAGGAGATTCCTGGTATTTTTTATCTGCATGAACTGGCGCCCGAAGAGGCGGATGCAGGGCTGAGTGAGGGCATGGACAGGGGACAGCGGGAGTCTTTCGCTTAAGAGGCGCTGCCGCCAGAAACGGATATATAAGGACAGGATATAAAAGACCTGGCTTGGGGAGAGTTCCGGATTTGTGTCCATAACCTCCATGCCGTCCATCCCATTTTCATAGGAAGAAGCTATGGCGGCATGGTCTGAGAGGGGGACCTGGGAGTAGGGGACGATACCGGAAAGGAGGAGAGCATGGGTGGCATTGCAAAGGCTGCACTGTACCCTGCGTATGGCAAGGGGAATCTTCCCCATGGATGTCTTTACATAACGGGTATAGCCCCCATGCCCCACAAGACAGCCGCAGTGTCCGCAGGAGCATTCCAACTGGCAGGTCTGGATGGAATCCATGGCGGTATCATAAAGCTTCTGTGAAATTTCGTTGCATTCCTGTGTGATTACTGTTATCATATCTTTTGTCTATGGCGGATCCGTCCGCCATGATGTGTGAGGGCAGGGGCACAAACTTTGGTCGGTGAGGGTTCCTGTCCTTTTTCATGTGTACCAGATAGAAGAATAACACAAAAGGTATGGAGATGAAATAATCTGACGGAAAATACATCAGATTAAAATATCCCATACCTTATTTTATTTGAAGAAAAACTGGGGGTTTTGGTTCAGATAAACTAACGAATAACAC
>QXWX01000215.1 GCA_009911175.1 Lachnospiraceae bacterium
TATTTGTTTATCAAATCATATGAAGGAGGTATTTATGCAAGTATTACAATTAATCCAGGACACTGAAGGCTGGATGTATCGCCAGGGGTTCAGTAGATCAACAATCACTCTCGGATACCGGCCGCATTGGAACAAGTTCAGGAGACTGGTTGGAGAGGGGACAGATTTTTCAAAACGCAATCTATCCCAATCTGTCAAATCCATTTATGGAAAAGACATATT
This sequence comes from Lachnospiraceae bacterium, assembly GCA_009911175.1. Next base: position 223 of record QXWX01000215.1, read on the forward strand.
TTCCACGGATCCCTATAGATTATCAAAGACGGAATCCAATGCAAGGAAGGCGTTTTGTGCACTCAGGGAATTTAACAGCAGCGGCCGTGTATCCAGACGACCACGGAGCGGGGGATCCATAGAAAAACCTCTGACCGCCGAAAGCAGCCGTATCCTCAATGGATATGAGGGCCATCTCCTTGGGTGTGGGCTTACAGAAGCAACCATCAGAAACAACCTGCAGGTCATCCGCCGCTTTCTGGCGGAGTGTCCGGCCGAAGACATTACCAGGGAAAACGTCCTGGGGTATGTCAACGGGTTCGGCAAATACCGCAGGCTGACGGCAGCAACATACAGGAATGTCCTGCAGCGTTTTTTTGCATGCCGCAGCGAAAACGAAGGCCTTCCTATGGATATCCAGGAATGCTTTTTACCATATAAAAAACGTCAGGGAGCTGAGATTGCAACCGTATATACACCCGAGGAACTCTCCCTGCTGCTTAAATATGTCAGTTCACACGGAAAAACCCCTGCCCGAAACTATGCCTTAGTTCTCCTTATCGCTGTCTTTGGGCTCCGGGCAAAAGATATTTCCGACCTTACATTAAGCTCCATCGACTGGGAAAAGGGAACCTTACGGATCGTCCAGTCCAAGAACCAGAAAGCCCTGGAACATAAGCTTACGGATCTTACGGCCAATGCGCTGGCGCACTACCTGCTGGATGAAAGGCCTGAATCAGAAGACATCCATGTATTCCTGAAACAGGATGGGACAAAGCTTGCCGACAGATCCGTGTCACCTATGGTGGCGTATGCATTTATCAGCAGCGGTATTGAGCTTAAGGGAAGAAAGCATGGCAGCCACAGCATCCGCCATTCACTTGCGTCAAACATGCTTGCCGCCGATGTTGATATTTTGACGATATCAAAAGTGCTCGGCCATTCGTCTGTCACTACAACCAAGGCTTACGCCAAAGTTGACATCCCCCATCTGCGCCTTGTAGGACTGGAGGTGCCGGACTATGAATAAATCCTATTCCTGCGACTCCAGTCAGTTTTCAAGTTATCTGGCCGAAGCGTTTTCCAGATTTGTTGAATATAAGGTAAATGCTTGTGGATATATCCCTGACTCATATCTCCAGCCTTTAAAGCTTTTTGATGCCTACTGCTGTGGCTGTCCGCAGGGTCATATCTCCCTGGAGCCAGAAGTGGTTCTTGGATATGTGGACAGCCTCCATGTAAACAACGCTACGGCAAGGAGATACCTGTCTGCTATCAGGGCATTCAGCGAGTATCTCATCCTTGTCGAAGGCATTGATCCGGCTGAGGTGTATGTCCCTGCCAGGGTTGTCAGGCGCACAGGCAGGACATTCCGTCCCTATGTGTTCACAAAAAATGAGGTGGCGTCACTGCTCCGGGCGGCAGAACAGTATGAACCCGCAAAGCGCGGCCAGCCCACGACGAACCTTCCGAACTGTATGCGCTGTATCATGGCGATGCTGTATTGTACCGGGATGCGGGCGGGCGAAGTTTCCTATCTTCTGGCATCTGAGGTTGACACTGATAACGGGATCATCCATATCAACCATGCAAAGAATGATAACCGTCGGATTGTTACAATGTCCCCTTCTCTTGTGGATGTCTGCAGGGATTATACCAGGCTCTCTAGCGGGCACCGTTCATCCGGCCTGTATTATTTCGACACAGGGGCGGAACTGAATGACGGACGGGTGCTGACAAAAACAATCTACAAGTATTTCCGGCGGTACCTCAAAATAGCCGGTATTGAGCATAAAGGCCGGGGCTGCGGCCCAAGGCTCCATGACCTGCGCGTGACTTTCGCCGTCCATTCCCTCCAGCGCCTTACGGAAAACGCCATAGATGTAAACGCATACCTTTACTATCTCCAGACATATATGGGGCATGCCTCGCTACGTGAGACACAGGATTACCTCTGGCTTACGGGCGAATCATTCCGGCCCATTTTGGAACGGATGGAAAACTGCGCTCCCTTCATCCAGACGATTTTCGAGGAAAAGGAGCGTGACCCGGATTATGAATAAATCATTCACAGGAATTCTTTCAGACTATGTGCTGATACATGTCAAAGGCGAGGCCGGACAGTCAGGCGCAACGCTGCGGTCATACTACACAGCCATTGACCAATACACAGAATGGTATACAAGGACACACAAAACCAAACCTGAGGCAATGGACGCGTCGTCATTTGCAAAAGACGACGCGCGCGCATTCCTGAACCATCTGGAAGATGACAACAGGGTGTCTGCCAGCACCCGCAACCTGCGCCGTGCGGGGATTGTGTCATTCCTTGAATTCGCAAGGCAGGTCAGTCCTGTATATACACAGGCTTATTTGGACGTGCGTTCCATAAAGGCAAAAAAAGCGCCTAAGCCTGAAAAGAGTTTCCTTACCATTGGAGAGTACAAAGCCATGCTCGAATGCATTGACATAACAAGGCGGAATGGTTTCAGTCACTATATCCTGGTCAGCATCCTTTATGATTCTGCTGCGCGTGTGGATGAGGCAGTGAACATGGACTTCGAACATTTTAACCTGTCCGCTGATGCCACGGTAACTATTTTGGGGAAAGGATCAAAATACCGTACCGTTTATCTTACCAGCCAAAGCGCAACGCTTATCCGTAAGGCAATGGAACGCTATGGCTGAAAAACAGGGCCTGTATTCCTGAATAAATCAGGTGGGCGGATCACAGATTCCGGCATAGATTATATTTTGAAAAAATATGCCGCCCTTGCAGCCGAAAAGGAACCAACATTAGGAAACAAAGCAGTTTCACCACATACCATGCGCAGGTCAAAGGCAACCCATATGCTTCTTAACGGTTCAAGCATTGCCACAATCCAGAGATTCCTTGGTCATGAAAACATCCAGACGACCGAAGAATACCTGGACCTTGGCAGCGAAGCGATGATCCATGCGGTTGCGGAAGCAGAAAAAAGCCTGAAGGCACACGGGATAGGAAATGAGCCGATCACAACGAACTGGAAAGATCCGGATATCATGAACAGGCTCAAAAAGCTGGCAAAATAACGTTATCACCAGTAATAGGAACTACATACCAGTTACCATCAAGGCTTGCCGTTGGTAACTGGTGATAATTCTTATCAGGTGATAAT
>QXWX01000216.1 GCA_009911175.1 Lachnospiraceae bacterium
ATCCAAACATCTAAAAACTCGATATTTTAACCTTTTATAAGCACTTTTATTTGAGTCCGTATTATCCGAGTTTTAGGGTATAAGCCATGTATTCCGACAAATGCTCTATCATTGATTGGTAATCTGCCGGGAAGTCGCTTTTGAGCGTTTCCATCTCCTTATCTGTAAGAATGACATTTTCATATCTGCCATAAACACATATTCGTTTTTCCTCCCTCATAAGTGTGTGTGCGTCTTTTTCTCTCGCACTCTCTTTTATATAATCTCTGTTCTCTATACTCTTATCTCTAATCTCTGGCGGACAAAATTGGGACACAGGCGGGACATTGTCCCAACTCTGTCCAATTCCCATATTTGTATCCGTCAAAAGCGGCGTGCTGCCTTCCGCTTTCTGCCTGCGGTATCTTGCCTTGCGTTCCCCCTCAGATGAGCCTTTTCCGGTCATCTGCTCGATTTCCGGCATATAGTAGGTGTCATCTTCCTGCATTACTACAAGACCAAGCTGCATGAATGCCCGCATCGCCCTCTCAACAGTGCCTACCTCGTGCCTTGTAAGCAGTGCGATCATCTCTGCCGAAAGCGGTGTCATCTCGTTTAAGAGCAGTTTCCCGTTATGCTGCAAGGATTTTAAATACAGTTTGAGAAGGATATTCACATATAAAATACCGTCCTTTGAGCCTTCCAAAACCACAATCTCACGCTGGTCAAAAAAATCCTCCTTGAGCTTGAGGAAATAATATTTCTTATTCTCTGCCATAATTGCCCCTTTCCTTTTTTGCGCTTTTTTTCTCCCCAAGATTGGGAAGTATTTCTTTTTGTTTTTCTCTGCCCTCTGTACCATTGCCGCCTTGTCTGCAATCTCCGCAAGTTCCCCAAGAATGATGTCATTCTTCGCTAAATCGTGCCTTATCTTTGCACTTTCCGCTTTCAGTTCGTCAAGTTCCTTCTTCCATGTTTTTGGAAGCAGCTTATCCGTACCGCTCATATTTTTCAGCCCTGTGCGGTAGGAGAGGGCAGTATCAATCTTATCCGCATTTTGGTCATAATAAGACTGTTTCTGCCTGCCGGAAAGACTTTCGTACTTTTTCAGATACTCCGCAAATGGCTTGTAGGCTTGATAGATGTCTACAATATTGGACATTTTTTTCAGCTTTGCATTTAATTCACGCTGGTTGTGAATGTTGTCGCTCCGCCGCTTTTTAGTATCCTCTGCCAGTTTCCGCAAATCTTCAAGCGTTTCAATCTTATGTGATTGGAGAAACGCCACCATTACAGAAAAATCTTTTACATTACCTGCTTTCGTTTCTGTGCGCTGGCGGATATTGTTATCCTGAATAAAGGCGCTGCGGTTTTTCTGCCATTCCATCAGGATTGAAATTAAAGTGTCTGGCTGCTTTTCCTGTTCAATGGCTTTTTTCTCTTTTTCAAGAATCGCTATCTTATCCGTCAGACGTTCTATGTTCTCCATGCTGGATAAAATAAGGGCATTGATTTTTTTAATCTCCCTGTTCATGTTGCCGACTTCGGTTTGAATACCCCTGCGCTCCATTGCAGTCACTGCCGCACCCATATGGATTGTCGGCAGAAGGTCTATCCCCTGTCTTTCAAAAGAGCGGTGTTCCGCTGTAATCTCATAGCCGTTCTTTTTATAAAATTCCGTTTCAATGTCCGCCCACAATGCCCGCCATTTTTCTACGTTCCCTCTGTCATCCCAATCAGTAGCATAAACCTTATGCGACTTATAATCGTTGCCCTTCTTTGTGGGGATTTTCTGCCCGTTTTTATCAAGGTCATATTCCCGCCAGCATTTCTTTTCTAAAAAAGTCCCGTCTTTTTGGAACGGGCGCATGGTAAGCATGAGATGACAATGCGGATTCGGATTCTCATGGTCTGGATTGTGCAGATTCATATCGACAACCATTCCTTTATCCCTAAAAAAATCCGCTAGTGTTCTTGCCGCCTTTAACCGTTCCTTCGCATCCAGCTCACAGGGCAATGAAAATTCAACCTCCCTTGAAAGCTGCGCCCTGCTTCCTTTTTCAAAATTTTCAACAGCGTTCCACAAAACGGAACGGTCTGCAAATTCTTTCGGTGCATATTTCGGCAAGAGGATTTCGGAATATATCACATGACCTTTTCTTGAAAAATCCTTCATCTCCCCGTCATATTCGCAGTAAATTTTTGTTGCGCTCCGGTATGCTGCGGAAGCCACAGCCGACTGCGGCTTTTCCCCGCCACGGCTGATTATCTTTGCGTTAAGATGTATCATTTTGGTGCTTATCGGTATCTCCCTCCTTTTCTGCATTTTCTATCCCCGACGGAAAAATGTGGCTGTGCTACATTTGACAAGGGCGCACTTATACACGCTTCGCGTGTGTGCGCCCTGCGGGGCTTTGCCTGCCTTCGGCAGTCAACAGGGGAAACGACAATTCCCCTACGGGCTTGCGCCCTACCCTTTAGTGGACTTTGCGTTCAGATAAAGGCTAAAAAGCAGCCTTTATCTGCCCACAAAGTTTTATAGTGCCGCCCGCCACGTTTCGGCAGATAATTTCTATAAATGCTCTTTATTCATTTCCGTCGGGGATTGTGGGTTTACTTTTTCTGTCAAAATATTCTGCATCGTCCGGCGGAAATACGAATCAGAAAAGAGAGTATTCAGAATATCTTTTACTGAATCATCATTCAGGGCGGCAAGCTGTTCTTTGGCAATATTCAGCCTTTCTCTGATAAGGTATTCAAAGTGGCTTCCCCATACGATGTTGCGGTGTCGGCGTTCCTTTTCTGTCATACCTTTTATCTGGTTACGGAGTTTCGCCTGCCTGTGTTGTGCAATGGCAAGCTCGGCTTTCGTTTTCTGTAATTCCGCATCAATTACCGCTCTGTTTCTTAATTTATTTTCGCTCATTTTCTCACTTCCTCCCTGCCTGTAACGCTGTTAATATTGCATATCAATAACAGGCACACAAAAAGAGGACACCCGTATCCAGAATGCCCCCTGTTTCATCACGCCTGTTTATTTTTCATCATAGTCCATCTTAAACCGTACCGTTATAAGCATGACTTTCCGCACGAGCCTTTCATACAGTTCCCTGTTGAATCTGCCTTCCTCAATGCTAAGCCTTGCCATGTACGGCTTGAACAGACGTATCACCTCCTGCATGGCAAAATAATCGCCATTTACTGCCTTTTCCAGTGTTTCAAAGGAAATGTTCCTGTCTTTAAATTTATTCTCCATGACCCATTCCCTCCACCAGCCGCCGCAGTGTTTTTACCGTATCATTCCTCCATTTGCAGACAGTGCTTTTTGCCAGACCGAGGATTCCCCCAATCTCCCTGTC
>QXWX01000217.1 GCA_009911175.1 Lachnospiraceae bacterium
ATCTGCGATTAAAAATCAAAAATACAAGATATTGTGGTTAGTAGGAAGAATAATATTTAAGTTGTTAACATTGCTTTCACAATATCAAATGGGTTCAAGATAAGTTCGGGAGCTGTCCAAAAAGTAAAATCATCAATGGTGGTTGGTTTCTTTTCTGTCGCTAATACACGACCTATAATATTATTAGCCATAATCTCTATCCTCCTTAAAATAGATGCAGGAACATCTCTGTACTTATGTATCTGCTTTTAACATAGGACTCAGTTAAAAATACTGGATATAAATGATTTGCCCATCGGCGGTCTGTTCCATAACAAGTAGGATTTCGTTCATTAATGATATTTGCCGAAATTAAATCTATCACATCGCTATCAATACCATTATCAATTTCTTTATCCATCATTATTTTTTCTACTTTTACGACACCATCGAATGGTGTTTGTGTTCTTTTTTTATCCCGTAAGCGGATATACCATACCCCAAATGGAACATCGCCTAAATATTCTATGTTTTCATACCTTGCAACAGGTGTTCTATGGAAAACTGGTAAATCTGCAATATAATTTGAATTTGGTTTTCCAGTATGGTCAAGGCAACTTTCTGGATTAAAAGATTTTGAAACACCAACAACCCAACTGTAATTATGTTTGATTTTTTGCAGAGTTCGCAAGTCCTCTCGTCCAGTTTTCATAATTTTATATTCAAGAGAACCATCTTTCAGCAAATAGGCATCCTGCCCTAACCGTTCGTCCTTAACAAGTTCAGCCACCATCCGTTTTTCTGCTTCAATCATATAATCTTGAATTTTTGCAACTGCCAGATTATCAAGTTTAGCATCTGCCGCTCCAGCCTTAGAGGTTGAATACGGTAAAATTGCAGAAAAATGAAGATTTAATCGCTTTAGCTCATCGCTTTGATTAAGTTTTACGACTTTTGAAGCGAAGTAAGCTGCATCGTCCCACCCGTCCGCATTTGCTTTGTCGGGAAGCGCCAATACTAATTCACGGTAAAATCGTTCTTTCTGCATACGCTTATTATCACGCTTACAGCATCCAATACCAATTTGTCCAGCTACAACTGGAAAAACCTGCTTGTTATATGCAATATCATCAACCTTAAAAACGTGACGGGAGCCGTCAAGGAAATATTTAAAAAGAGAAGGTTCCCCAACCTCTTGAAGTTGGTCTGCCAACTGTTTTAAATTTATGGAATTTTTTGGAGAACCAGTTTCCCCAGAATCTTTCCACTTTATTATTTTATTAGGGTCATCATCATAATCTATGGAAGGCAGACCGATAGAGTCATAGCTATACTTATATGTGTGATAGCTTTTTCCCCTTGTTTCTTTTTCAATAATTTCCATTATTTTAGCCATATGAAACTCCTTTTTTTCGCCATTCATTTACCGAGGAAATCCAGTGTTCGGTTAGATCATTATCGGTAACAGCCGCCATAAATGGCTTGGCGAGGAAATTGTTTATCTTTCTCAAAACAATCCCATAATCCTCTGTATCTGTATCAATTTTTCGGCAAAATGCGTTCCACTTCTTCTGCATTGCTTCATCATTTACAAACTCTATTACCTGTTCAAATTGTCCAACAGTAAAGGCATGCCCCCGGTTTTTAAAGGTCTTTTTTAGAGCCTTGGTAAGTGTCGCACCGTCAAAATCAAATCTATTTGCAAGGTAGTAAATGTCATAGTAGTCTTTCATTCTACTGGAGAACTCCATTAGGCTGAGTATTGCGTCTATCTTTTCTGCAATGGTTGTTTCAAGTGAATAAGTGTTCACTGTAGGGGAAGGAAAATCATCAAGCTGCGTGGGGATTTTTCGTTTTTCATGTTTTGGTACAATGACATCGCCAACACCAAAATCAATACTGAATGGTGTTCTGGTATTCTTAATTCTCGCCACAAGAGAAACCCCGATACCAGCATACTTTTTTGCAACAGCAATCGGCGCAATTTCTTTGATTTCAAAGCTAATAAAATTATTTCCTGTAGATATTCCGATGATTTCTTCTAATACAGGTTTTAATTCTTCGGGCGTATTTGGTACCTTCCGAAGAAGGAAATCAACATCCACTGTGACACGGCTGTCGAAATTGGTAACAGAATAAATAAACAGACCGCCTTTGAGAATGAGATTATCAACGTATTTGGATTTCTCCAAACGACGTAAGAACTCTTCCTGGCAGAAAAGTTGCAGACAGAGCTGATAAGTTCTGCCGCTTTCAGCGGCTTTGTTTTTCAATCTTGCGAGCACAGATGCAGCTATATCAGCCATTCAAAAGCACCTCCATTACATTCATGACCTTTGTATAAAGTTTCATTTCTTTTGCATATCTGGAAAGATTTACAAGGTTTTTGTTATTATCAATGGCATAGGCATTGACCGCTTTATTGAAAATTTCATTGTCCAATTTCGTGCGATACTTGAAACAATCACAAAGCGTCCGCTCACGGTCATAAACTGCCAGAGAAATGCCATTAAAATTATCTATTGTCTTACCCAAATTCAAAAAATTCTTTTGGATAAAGTATGGTTTCAAGGGTATTTCCTGCACCCGTTTTACTGTTCTTGAGGCTGTCCGTGGCACTGCAACCGACCATTTACGAGGAGAAAAATCGCTATATCCATAATGAAATAGAGCAGATTCTACGCAGATGATTCCTCTTGGAAGCATTTCTTTTAATATTTGTTCATCTGTCACGATGGCATTTTGAGGAAGTTGATAAAAGCCACGGCGGATTCTTTCTATTACGCCTTCTTTACAAAGTGCGGCTACTTCATAATTTTTAATTCCGTCTAAAACAAAGTCCGATGTTTTTGCTATGCCGCCTTTATTTAAAATTACTTTTTTTGCAAGTTCCCTTTTATTCAAATAAACACCAACTTTCTGCACGCAAAACACTTTGATTGTATGCTTTTATTATATAGAAATGTAAAACAAATTTCAATAGTTTTAGGCAGACATTTTACAAAAGTTGCGTGCTGTTTGTCATACCATATTTTATAAAAACAAGAGGATAAGACATTTCATCCCTACCCTCTGATTTTAATTCTTTATATGTAAATAATTTCCTTGTTCACAATTTCCCTAACATTAGCCCTTATATTATTAAGCTTTCCTAAAATCCCAACTTTTGAGAAATCCAAACTTTCTTCTGTAAATCCTTTATTTAAGGCGTTTTCTGACAAAAAAGTTTG
>QXWX01000218.1 GCA_009911175.1 Lachnospiraceae bacterium
AAACTTGAGGTTATGGGGTTGACCTAAAGGTTTCGCCTTAAGGCGAGGGTTTTAACCCCATTATACAGACAATAAATTCTTTATCTTCATCTGATACAGTAGTATAAAATGTCAAAAATTCCTCGGCTACATATCCCCCTTTTATTATTTCCGGGGCAATCTGTTCTATAATAATATTTGAATCTTCATATACCGTCAGCTCCATCAATTTTTCCGGGTTTCCGTCATTATAGGCTGCCACTGGTGCCTTGTATGAAATAATCGTATGTAATACCTTAAGATCTCCGGTTTTACTCTCCAGTATGTCCATCTCCGCATCTGTATCAGACGAAATATCAGTATAGTCTAAGCCGCTAAACCGGAGCAGTGTATCCTCGTCCGTAACAGTACCCAGCAGATTTCCATCTGCTGAGTAAACTTCCACCTGCGAAAGCCGCTGTACATCTTCCCTTCCCGCATTCCTGCCTGCACCGCATCCCGCCATGCTTATGGCGGACAGAATAACTGCCAGTAAACAACTCAATACCGTCTTCATTTAGATTCCTTCCTTTCTATCAGCAATTTACAGACTGTCACAAGCAACACACAAAACAGGAAAAGGACCGGGAAAACCGGGCTCCAGGCATTTGTGGCAATACCTATCAATACCGCCAGTACCGTTGCAGGCAGGGCAATATATACCCATGTAAATTTCCCACGCAAATTTTTCTTTGCGATATAATCCGCATTCCGGATAATTATATTTTCGGCATGGATTGCTATTCCCGCTATAATCAGGAGCATGACCGATGCCGCATCTATCAGCCAGTCCAATGCGTTGCATACTTCACTGCCGACAGCATCTTTTACCATATACAGAAACTCTGATCCAAAAAGGAACATTATCACCCCCAAAACAATCATGCCAACATATCTTTTCCTGTTTCGGTTACTTTCCTCACGAAAGGATTTTATCACTGCTTCGTCAAACAGCAAGGTATTTGAACTGATTTCTTTGTAACGCCTCGGTTGAAAAAAAGTCCATACCAAAACAGCTATGCCAATTGCCATTGTCCCCCAATATAACGGGCGCAGCAACTGCATGTATCCGGAAAAGCATCCAAAAATATCTGAGCTGATGACCAGACCAACCCCAATAGCAATGTTTTTCGCCAAATGCCTCTTATGGGAAAGGAACCCATCAATCGTCTCCCGGCTTACATAATACCCATTTTCTTTATTATTCTCATCCGGCCCTTCACTTTTTAGCAGATAATCCAGTGTCACGCCAAACATATTGCTAATCTGCAATAATTTATCAATCTCTGGTATCCCCCTGTCACTTTCCCATTTACTTACAGCTTGGCGTGTCATCCTGTCAATTCAGCGTGTCATTCTCTGTTTTTATGCTCTAATTCCGTTTTCTGGCAGAACTTTTGGTATCAAACCATCATTCCATCTCCCTGAACGTGCCAGCCATTCCCCCGACAAGGCTCCACTGGCGCTGCATATAAGATTTCAGCCTTTCCGTGCTTTGCCTGTATGCCTCCCGGACTGTTTGTCATAAAATTATGCTTTCTGCCACAGCAGCATACTGTCCTGAAATTCAGCCGTCATTTTCCCGGTATCTTTCAGCCACGAAAGGTAAGAGCGCACCGTGCTTCCCACCAGCACATACTGCTCAAAGTTCATGGAAAGCCCATAGCCTTTGAACACTTCCTGCAGAATCCTCTCAAAGCACATTGGCTTCCCACAGATGGACAGAATCCTGTCCGCCACCTCATGCACCTTATCCCTGTTATAGCAGACAAGCTCTTTCACATCAGCCTGAGCTTGCGCATGGGCGGGAACGAACATGGCCGCTTCCATCTGTTCCACCTTATCCAGCGTTTCCAGATATGCGCCCACGTCATAGATGAAGGAAACCGCATACTTATCCAGCGTTTCCCTGCTGCTGATGCAGTCCGCAAGGAACACTACATTGTCAGGCATACGGAACCCGACCATATCAAAGAAATGCCCCGGCAGGGGAATCACCTCAATCTCCTTCGGGAAACTTTCATCTGAAAAATACGTCACATCACTCTCCTGCGCCATCAGAAACTTATGCCGCAAATCCTTACACGGATAACCGCCGTAAAGGAAGGACGGCTCCAAGACCGGGTATTTTGTAAAAGCCGCCTCTATGCCGCCGGAATACACCTTACAGCCCGTCTGCCCCTGCAGGTATTTGTTCCCGCCGATATGGTCTGCGTTGGAATGGGTATTCAGGATTGCCGCCAGATGCCATCCGTTCTTATCCAGTATCTGCCTGACTTTCCTCCCCGCATCCTTATCATTCCCGCTGTCAACCAGATAGACATGATCATTGTCTGCCACATAGACGCCTATCTTCGCCGGGCAGTTTATGTAATAGCATTTCTCACTGACCTGTACCAATTCATACATTTTTCGTTTCCTCCTTTAATTATTCGGATAAAATATCACATTATAGGCAGCACAGTCTTTATCTGAAACATTGTGGTATGCATGGGAAATATCAGCCCCAAACCGTATGGACTGTTTTTCTTGCAATGTCACTTCTTCCCCGCCTATTACCATTTTCAGCGTCCCCTGCACCATAAAAACATATTCCTCCACGCCCGCCACATGGGAAAGCGATTCGTGCTGCACACCTGCGTCAAACTCAATATAGAACACCTCCACATTCCTTATCGGGTCAAAGGGAAACAACGGGTATGCCCGCATCCCTCCATTTTCCTCCGTGATCACATTTTCCCCACCAAACTCGGCGACCGTATATTCCGCTTCCTCCTGTTTGCAGAAAAAGGACAATGGAATTTTCAGCCCTGTTGAAATCTTCCATAAAATGTTGATGGTGGGTGAGGACTGCCCACGCTCGATCTGTCCCAACATGGGCTTGCTCACGCCAGTCAGCTCCGCAACATCATCCAGCGTAAGCTGCCTTGTGTTCCGGATTTCTTTCAGCCGCTCTCCTATCTTCAATGAAACCTGCTCCATGATTCCTCCTTGAATATGTTTTATTGAATAAAATATATTATAGCATATTCATTTTGAAATATAAAGAAGAAAACGCCGCAATCAGCTTTAAAAGGTGATTTTGAGTTAGTTTTGTCTAATTGCGTATATATTCATTGTCAGCCAATTTTTCAAAGTT